>NCEA01000008.1 GCA_002280515.1 Rhodobacterales bacterium 32-67-9 | reverse complement strand
TCATCAGCCTGCCCGTCGTGGCGCGCTGATCAAGCAGGCCCGCGCCCGAAATGGCGGCGATCTTCATGGCCAGCTACACCACGCCGTGGGACACGATCCTCGCCGGGACGAGGTGCAGATCAGTCAGCATCCGGTTCGGCCGAGATTGCTGTCGATCGTCGTTCCGTCATAGGTCACGAAGGAACCTATGCCGGCCCGCGTCGTGAACAGACCCTGCCCCGCGAGCATCTCCAGCCCGCGCCGGACGGTATTGCTGCTGACGGAAAAGCGCCGCATCAGTCCGCCTTCGCTGTCAAGCTGATCGCCGTTGGCGAAGCGGCCGCGGCGAATTTTCCGCTCGAGGGTATTCGCAACGAATTCGGACTCTTCCATTCCGACGCGGGCAGGCAGGTACGGCCCCGAAGAACCTGCTCCTAACTCTACCACAGCCGAGTTTCGTCGGCAGTCAATTTCAATGGCTCGGGGAATGGCAGGCATGATCCCGACCCTCAGCCGCTCCGTTCACGAGACCTCGCGGCGCACCCTCGCTTCCGGCATCGCCCCGATCAGCATCCGGGCATAGGCGCTTTTCGGGGCGTCGAAGATCGCGTCGGTCGCCCCCTCCTCCACCAGTTCACCGCGGTAGATCAGCGCCACGCGGTTGCAGAGATAGCGCACCACCGCGAGGTCATGGCTGATGAAGACATAGGTCAGCCCGAGCCGGTCCTGAAGCTCGCAGAGCAGATTGAGGACTTGCGCCTGTACCGACACGTCGAGCGCCGAAGTCGGCTCGTCCAGCAGGAGAAGTTCCGGCCCCGAGGCGAGCGCACGCGCGATGCAGATCCGCTGGCGTTGACCGCCCGAGAATTCGTGCGGATAGCGCGAAAGGTGCTGCGGGCCGAGACCGACAAGCGACAGAAGTTCGGCCGCGCGGTCGGTGCGTTGGGTCCGGCTGAGGCCAAGGATGTCGTGATGGACCAGCATCGGTTCGGTCACGATATCGCGCACCGACATGCGCGGATTGAGCGAGGCATAGGGATCCTGAAACACGATCTGCACCCGCGCCCTGAGCCGCCGAAGGTCGGCGGGTGACAGCCGGGCAAGGTCCTGCCCCTCGAACAGGATGCGCCCGGCGCTCGGCGTCTCCAGATGCAGGATCGACCGGGTCAGCGTCGTCTTGCCCGACCCGCTTTCGCCGACAAGTCCGAAGCTTTCGCCCTTGTGGACGGCGATGGTCACGTCCTTCAGCGCCTGCACCTCTGCCGTGCGGCCAAAAAGCGTCCGCCGCGCGCCATAGGTCTTGGAGACATTCTCGATCTGGAGGATCGGTTCAGACATCGCTTGCTACCTCCGTCCCGGTGACGCGGATGCACGCCGCGTGATGCGCGGTGCCGACCTCGACCGCCGACGGCAGCGCCTGCGTGCATTCGGCGACAGCGAGTGGACAGCGCGGCGCGAAACGGCAGCCGGGCGGCGGAGAGACGAGGTTCGGAACCGATCCGCCAAGCCCCTTGAGCGTCCCGCGCTTCGACTGCTTGGTCGGGATTGCCGCCATCAGCGCCTGCGTATAGGGATGGGCGGGCCGCTCGATCACCTCTTCGACCGGGCCGCTTTCGACGATATTGCCGGCGTACATCACCGCGACATGCGAACAGGTCTCGGCCACCACGCCGAGGTTGTGGGTGATGAGTATGATGCCGATATCGTGGTCGGCCACCGTGCCCTTGAGGAGCTTCAGGATCTGCGCCTGCACCGAGACATCGAGCGCCGTCGTCGGTTCGTCGGCGATCAGCAGGTCGGGCCGGCCGATCAGCGCCATGGCGATCAGCACCCGCTGGCGCATCCCGCCCGAGAACTCGTGCGGATAGTTGTCAAGACGCGCCTTGGCGTTGGGGATGCCGACGCGGTCCAGCATGTCGCCCGCCAGCCGCCGCGCGGCGCGGCGCTTCTCGCGCCGGCTTGCGTCCGCCGGACAGTCGAGCACCGAGGCATCGTGGCTGGCCGCCGCCAGCGCCACGTCGACAAGCTGTTCGCCGATCCGGTAGGCGGGGTTGAGATTGGTGGTCGGGTCCTGGAAGATCATCCCGATCCGCTTGCCGCGCAGGGTCTGCACCTCGCGCATTGGCAGCTGCAGGAGGTCGCGCCCCTCGAATCGGATCTCGCCCCTGATGTAGCGCGCCGGCGGCGTCGGCACGAGGCGCGAGATCGACAGGCCCGTCAGCGACTTGCCGCAGCCCGATTCACCGACAAGGCCCCAGATCTCGCCGCGCTGCACAGTCAGGTCGATGCCGTTCAGGACATGCGCCGCGCCGTCGAAACTGGTCATCGTCAGGTGCAGATCGCGAATGCGGAGCAATGGCCCGGCCATGTCAGCGCCTCGCCTTCGGGTCGAGAATGTCGCGCAGCCCGTCGCCGAGCAGGTTGAAGCCGAAAACCGCGAGGAACATCGCCATGCCGGGTGCCATCGCAGTCCACCAGTAGTCGGGCATGTAGGACCGCGACAGCGACAGGAGCGTACCCCATTCCGGCGTCGGTGGGCGCACCCCGATGCCGATGAAGCCAAGGCCCGCCACCGTCAGGATCGCGAACCCCATGTCGAGCGACATCTTCACGATGATCGGCGAGACGACGTTGGGAAGGATGTGGCGGAAGAGGATGCGTGCCGGATTCGCGCCGATCGCGCGGGCAGCGGTCACGTAGACCTCTTCGCGCGCCGCCAGCACCTCGCCCCTCACCAGTCGGGCGTACCCCGGCCACCACGACAGCGAGATCGCGATCACCATGTTGGCGAAGCCGGGTCCAAGGGCCGCCGCGATCGCCATGGCGAGGATCAGGCTTGGGATTGTCAAGGTGAGATCGGTCAGGCGCATCAGCACCTCGTCAGCCCAGCCGCCGACGAACCCCGCCACCGAGCCGACGAGCGTGCCGATGACCGAGCCGATCAGCACAACGCCGAAGCCGGCGAGCACCGAGACCGTGGTGCCCGCCATGACGAGCGACAGCACGTCCTGCCCAAGCTCATTGGTGCCGAAAGGATGCCCGGCCGACGGCGGCTGAAACCGCGCGGCAGTCTCCACCCCGCCCGCCACATGGTCCGGATAGGGCGCGAGCATGGTCCCGAAGACGGTGAAGAAAAGGACCACGGCAACCATGCCCGCGCCGACCATCGACAGCGTGCTCTGGCGGAACCGGAAGAACGCGCGGCGCATCCGGTCGTTACCCTGCCGCGCCGGTTCGGTCTGCGGTGTCTGCACGGTCTCGGTCATGAGTAGCGCACCTTCGGGTTGATGACCCCGTAGAGCAGGTCGATGACAAGATTGGCGGCGACGAACAGCAGGCCGATGACAAGGGCGACGCCGATCACCGGCATCATGTCCTGCGAGATGATCGCCTTGGTCGCGTAAAGCCCCAGCCCCGGCCAGTCGAACACCGTCTCGACAAGGACCGTGCCGCCGAGGAGCCAGCCGAAATAGAGGCCGATCACCGTGAGCGTTGCCGAAATGGCGTTGCGGGCGACATACTTCAGGATGATCTTGCCGCGTGGCAAACCGAGGGCGCGCGCGGTCGTGACGTAATCCTGGTTCATCACTTCGATCGTCGAGGCCCGCATCATCCGCATGATCGTGGCCAGGGGCGACAGCGACATGGCGATGGCTGGCATGGCAAGGTGGCGCATCGCCATGGAAAAGGCATGCATGTCGCCAGCGATCAGCGTGTCGATTGTCAGAAACCCGGTGACGCTCGGTGGCGGAATGACGATGATCGGCAATCGCCCACCGAGCGGTAGCCACATCAGCCACATCGCGAAACAGAGTTGCAAGAGAAGGCCAAGGAAGAACCGCGGCATGGAGATCGCGCCGATGGCGACCACCTGGCTCAGGTAGTCCGGCCAGCGGTTGCGCCACACGGCGGTGGCAAGGCCCAGCGGAATGCCGATGGCGACGGCGATCAGCATCGCGGCAATCACCAGTTCCAGCGTCGCCGGCAGATAGGCGGCGATATCCGCCGCAACCGGGCGCCGAGTCAACAGCGAGGTGCCGAGATCGCCGTGCAGAAGACCGCCGACATAAGTGAAATACTGCGTCCAGACCGGCCGGTCCAATCCGAACTCGTGCGCTAGCGCCTCGATCTCACCTTGCGTCGCGTTCGGCCCCGCCGCCAGCGCGACCGGATCGCCCGGCAGAAGGCGCGCGATGGCGAACATGATCACCGTCAGCCCGATCACCACCGGGACAAGCAGGACGATCCGCCGCAGGATGAAGTAGAGCATGTCAGGCGCTTTCCCTCAAAGAACGGCCGGACGCAGGGAGCATTGCGTCCGGCCCATTCCGGCCGCTCAGAGCGAGAGCGGCCAGGCCTCGATCGCGTTCGAGGCCACGGGCGTGAAGTGGTAATCCTTCACGCTGTCCCGCATCCCGAGCTTGCGGCGTTCCAGGAGGCCGAAGATATCGGGCGCATCCGCGACCACCTTCTTCTGGAACTCGCCGTAGATCTCCACCCGCTTCGCCGGGTCGATCTCGGCACGGCCGGCCTCGATCAGGGCGTCGACTTCGGGGTTGTGGTAGACCGCGTTCTGCCAGCCGCCATTGCGCGACGAATGATAGGCCGCGAAGGCGATGTTGTCCGGGTCACCGTAGTTGGCGGTCTGGTAGACCGGGAAGAGGTCGGGGAAGGTTTCCGGCGACTGGCAGGCGGCAACCATGTCCGGCCATTTCAGCGGCTGGATTTCAAGGTCGATGTTCAACTGCTTGAGGCTGTCGAGCATGATCAGCGCCCAGCGCCGCTGCTGTTCCAGCCCCGAGACATGGACCATCTTCAGCGTGAAACCACCCTCGGGCTTGTCGGTCTTGGCCATGTATTCCTTGGCCTTCTCCAGATCGGTCCGGTAGACCTCCAGATCCGGGTTGAAGCCGAGGATGCCGTTCGGCAGGGGGCCGGTCATCAGGTCGGCATAACCCGCCGCGTCGAGGATCGACTGGTAGTTGGTAACGTAGGAAATCGCCTTGCGCAGGTTGACGTCGGCAAGCGGCCCCTTCTCGGTGTTCATCTTGATCGAGAAGGTGCGGTATTCGGGCTCGATCACCCGCACCACGCCCGGCGCGTCTTTCAGCGCATCCATGTCCTCCGATGTGAGGTCCACGGCGATATGCGCCTCGCCCCGTTGCAGCATCAGCCGCTGGGTCGCCGTCTCGCGCACGATCTGCCAGATCACGCCGTCGAGGTTGCCGCCGCCCGGCTGCCAGGCATCGGCCACGCGGGCAAGGTGGTAGAGAGTGCCAACCTCGAACCGCACGACCTGAAAGGGGCCGGAGCCGGCGGTGTTCGTCATCAGCCAGCCTTCGCCCTGATCGGCGCCAAGATTGGCCTCGACCGCGGACTTCTCGACCACGAAGATCCACGGCAGCACCTGAAGGAAGGCGGCAAAGGGCGTCGCCAGCTTGAACTCGACCGTGCCCGCATCGACGGCAGTGACGCCTTCGGGCGTGACGATGCCGCGGATCATCCAGGAATTCCCCTTGGCCAGCGCCAGCGCGCGGCCGAAGGAATAGACCACGTCGTCGGCCGTGACCGGGTTGCCGCTGTGGAACTTCGCCCCGGCATTCAGCTTGAACGTATAGGTCAGGCCATCGGCGCTCATCGTCCAGCTTTCGGCGAGCGCAGGCACCGGCTCTGGCGGGTTGCCGGCGACGCGCACCAGCGGATCGTAGATGTTGCGCATGAAAAACGAGGCGGAATAGCCCGTCGCGGTATGCGGGTCGAAGTTCGGGATATCCTGCCCCGAGGCGATGATCAGAATGTTGCTGCCCGACTGCGCGAAAAGGCGGTTCGGGAAACTCGTCGCGGCAAGTCCCGCCCCTGCCATGGCCAGAAGCCCGCGCCGGGAGATGGTGAACTGTGTGCTGGTTGTCATGTGATTACTCCTCGCTGGATATCTTCGTTTGTCATTATTGGCCGGCGCGGGCCTAGGCCCACACCGTGGTTGGTTCCGGTTCCGCCGGTGTTCCCGCAGGGACGGCGGTATTGCAATAGTGGCGCTGAACGTGATCGGGCGTCACGTAACCCCGGGTGAGGTCGCGGGCAACCGCTTCGGGATCGCGCTCGTCCGGGCAGCCAAAACCCGCGCCCCCGCCGAGGACCAGCTCCACGACCTGATCCGTCGTATAGAGCGAGACAAGCGCCCCGGTGCCGCAATCGCGCAGAAGCCGTCCGTCGGCGCTTTGCACCAGCCCGCGCGCGCCACCTCCCGCCTCACCGCCGAAGAGGCCGGGTATCGGGTTGTCGACGCCTTCGGGATAGACCGAGACCAGCATTTCCAGCCCGTCCTCGTCACGTTTGCGGAACCGGACCACCTGGCCAAGGCCGCCACGGCACTTGCCGGCGCCGCCGCTGTCGGCAAGGAAGGCCTTTTCGATCACCAGCACCGGCACCCGGCTTTCCATCAACTCAACCGATGTGTTGGCGGCCGAAGTCGGCCACAGGAGCGAGGAATGCCCATCCTTGCGGTCGGCCCCGCCCTGGCCACCGCCGCAGAAGAGCATGTCGGAATAGAACTGTCCGTTGCGGTCCTGTCCGTAGATGTTGGCGGCGACCGCCAGTCCGGTGAAGGATTGCACCTTGTCCGGCGCGGCCTTGGCCAGGGCGCGGAAGATGTTCGGCGCGATATACCAGCCGGTTCGGGTCCTGAGGTTTACCGATGCCGGATAGGCCGGGTTAAGGATCGAGCCTTCCGGCGCCTTCACCGTGAACGGCCGGTAGCAGCCCGCATTGCCCCGCACCGCCGGTGTCAGCATGCATTTCAGCGGATAGGTCGCGTGCGCGGCGGTGTAGTTCAGGGTCGCGTTCAGACCGCCCTGCGGCAGTTGCGGCGGTGCGCCGTCGAAATCGACGGTGATGCTGTCGCCCTCGACCTTTACCAGCACCGGATAGGTGATCGTCTCGCCCAGCGGGTTGTTGGTGATGGTCGAGCGGTAGTCACCGTCGGGAAGCGCCCGGATCGCATCGCGCATCGCCTTTTCCGACAGACCCTGCACCACTTCGGCCAGCGCGCCGAGGTCGTGCATCCCGTAGTCGTGCATGAAAGCGCGCAGCCGCTCTGCGCCGAGCTTGTTCGCCGCGACGAAGGAAAAGACATCGCCCAGAACCTGCTCGCCGTTCCGCACGTTCTGGCGGATCAGACTAATCAGGGTTTCGTTCGGCACGCCCGCGTCGAAGAGCTTCATCGGCGGAATCTGCAGTCCCTCTTCGTAGATCTCGCGGGCATGGAGAGAATCCTTGGTGCCGCCGATATCCGAGACATGGCCGACGGTGCCCATCAATCCGACAAGCCGCCCGTCGCGGAAGGCCGGCGTCACGATGGCGATGTCGAAGAGGTGCCCGGCACACAGCCACGGATCGTTGGTGATGAGAACGTCGCCGGGCTTCAGTGTTTCGGCCGGATAGATCTCCAGCAGCGCCTTCACCGCGCGCGGCAGGGTCAGGTTGAAGACCGGCATCGCGCGGGGGCTGTGGGCCAGCGTCTCGCCGTCCTTGTCGAGCAACTCGCAGGCAAAGTCCTGCGCCTCGGCGATGACCAGCGAAAAAGCGGTGCGGCACACGGTTAGCCACATCTCCTCGACTACGTTGACAAGGCGCGACCACATGATCTCGAGCCCGATCGGATCGGACTGGATCCGCGCCACCGCGTCGGTGCGCGACATCTCGGCCGTCACCAGCGCCTCGGCCGCCCGGATCGCGCCGAGCGTGACGCAGAGGTTCAGGCTGTCGTCGATGGCGACGCTGTCGCTGGGGCCGATGACCGTCGTCGATTCCCGTTCCTCGATGATCGCCGGCCCCTGGATCCTGTCGCCCGACTGAAGCGCGTAGCGGTCGTAGACGGCGGTCCTGAATTCGCCCTCCTCGAACCAGCACTGACGGTGCCCTTTGATCTTCGCCGCGGTATCGCCGCCCCCCGCGGCACCGGTCAGTGCCAGTTTCGGGGTCGGCCCGGCGACGCGGACGCGGAAGTTGACCGCCTCGAACCGTGCCCCTTCGAAGGGCTCGGCGTAGCGGGCGGAATAGGCGCGAACGAAGGCGGCGCGGATCGCCGGCAGGTCGGCCTCGCCAAGGTCGTTACCCGGCAGCGGCACCGAGATGTCGTGCATCTGGCCCACCAGCCGCATGTCGGCGCTGCGTTCGACGATTGCATCCGCTCGGCGGGTTCCGGCGCGTTGCAGGTGGCGCAGGCCCTCCTCCTCCAGCGTGCGCAGCAGCGTGTTGACCGACGCCGCGTCGAAGCCCGGCGCCAGCCCGACACGGAGCGAGCGCACATCCTCGAACGACAAGGGCGCGGCAAGGAAGCCGAGCGCCGAGGCCGCGCCCGAGGCTGGCGGGATGAGGACGGAGCGCACACCCATCACCCGCGCGACGTCGACGGCATGGGCGGGGCCGGCGCCGCCGAAGCCCACCATCGCGTAGTCGCGCGGATCCTTGCCACGCTCCACGAGGTGGACGCGCGCGGCCGAGGCCATGCTTTCGACCACGACCTTGTGGATGCCGAGCGCCGCCTGTTCGACCGTAAGGCCGAGGGGTGCCGCGACACGTTCGATGGCCGTGCGCGCGGCGGCAAGATCGAGCGTCATGCGCCCACCGAGGAAGAACCCCGGATCGTAGTAGCCGAGCACGAGATTGGCATCGGTAACCGTCGGTTCCCGGCCGCCAAGCCCGTAACAGGCCGGTCCCGGGTCGGACCCGGCCGAATGCGGGCCGACCTTGAGAAGACCGACCTCGTCGATCGCGGCGATCGACCCGCCACCGGCACCGATCTCGATCATCTCGATCACCGGCGCCTTGATCGGCAGGCCGGACCCCTTGGTGAAGCGGTGCACCCGCGCCGCCTCCATCATCGGGGCCACTTCGGCGCGGCCGTCCTCGATCATGCAAGCCTTGGCCGTGGTGCCGCCCATGTCGAAGGAAATCACATCCTTCAGCCCCGCCTCCTTGGCGAAAAGCGCGGTGGCAAGTCCGCCGCCGGCCGGGCCGCTTTCCAGGAGCCGGATCGGAAAATCGCGCGCCGTCTCGAGCGAGACGAGGCCGCCCGCCGAGTGCATCAGCCGCAGCGGGCCGGCAAAGCCCTGCGCGGTCAGCGCCTTTTCGAGCTTGGTCAGGTAGCGATGGGTAAGCGGCTGCACATAGGCGTTCGCGCAGGTCGTAACCGTGCGCTGGAACTCTCCCATCTCGGCGACGACATCGGAGGAGATTGACACGGCGAGGCGGGGGAAGGCCTTCCGCACGATCTCGGCCGCGCGACGTTCGTGCGTGGTATTGGCGTAGGAATGCATGAAGACGATCGCGACGGCCTCGCAGCCCTGCGCTACCAGAGCCTTGGCTGCGGCGAGTACCGCCGCTTCATCAAGCGGAATCACCACCTTTCCGGCGGCGGTCACCCGCTCGTCAACTTCCAGCCGCAGGTCGCGGCTGACGATCGGATCGGGGAAGGCGACGAAGAGATCATAGATGTCGTAGCGCTGCTCTGTCCCCATTTCGAGAATGTCGCGGAACCCCCGCGTCGTGATCAGCCCGACGGGCGCGCCCTTCCTCTCGATCATCGCATTGGTGACCAGAGTGGTGCCGTGGATGATCTCGGACAGGTCGGCATGGGTGATGCCGCGCATCGACAGGATTTCTCCGAGCCCCTTCAACGCCGCCTCCGACGGATCGTGCGGGGTCGTCAGGCTCTTGTGCAGCGTGACACTGGCCGTCTCCCGGTCGTAGAGCACGAAGTCGGTGAAGGTCCCGCCAATGTCGAAACCGACGCGCCAGCGGGGTTCGGAAGTGGTCATTCGAATCGTCCTTTCTTCAAGTCTTCGGGGTGACAAACGCCGTGTCACCCAGTTCTTCGGCGATCCGCGCCGCCCCGGAGGCGAGCGCGTCGAGCATTTCGGCATGGCCGGCCTTGTCGACCACCGCATGGGGGTAGACGATGCAAAGGCTGACCGCTTCGTCGGTGGCGGGGTCCGCGACCGCGATGGCGATGGAATCGACGCCGGGCGTCGCCTCCTGGCTGGAATAGGCGTAGCCTTGGCGGCGCACCGCCGCGAGATTGACAAGCAACACGTCGAGGTCGGCTTGGCCGGCGTAAAGCGCCCGCACCTCCGCCTCCGGCAACCGCGCCAGCAGCGACCGGCCGGTGGCGCTTTTTGCGGCCGGAAGACGGCGGCCGATGTTACTGACCACGCGCAGCGCGTTGGTTCCGGGGAAGTCCGCGACTGCGGTGACCTCAAGCCCTTCTCGCAGGGTCACGTAGCCGGTATGGCCGAACCGCTGCGTCACTCCGGCGACCACTTCGGACGCCTTGCCGATCACGCCGGAGGACCGGCGGAAAGCCGCGGAGAGGTCGAGCATCAGCCGGCCCGGCCGGTGGCGCCGGGTATCGCCGATCGTCTCGAGAATACCGGCCTCGCGCATCGCCTTCATCAGCCGCGAGGCGTTGGCCTTCGGCATGTCGAGGCGCGTCGTCACTTCGGAAACCGTGAGTTCGGTGCATCCGGCCCCGAAGAGCCTGAGAACATCTGCCGCGTTCTGAAGGATCGTCATTGCCAGCGCTGTTCCATTTTATGGATCAACTGTTCCGATTTATGGAACTATGTTTAAGGCGACGATTCTGTCAACAAAAATCTCGACGCCGGCGCGCACAGGCGTCCGGCCCCGGATCAGCGCGGGAAATTTCGATGCAGGAAACGGCGGGGTCAGCCGCTGCGGGTTTCCACGATGCGCGCGAAAATGCTCGCCCCGACAGGAAGGATCGTGTCGTCGAAGAGGAAGCCCGGATTGTGCAGCGGCACGCCGCCGTCGTGGCCGAGGTTGAAGAAGGCGCCCGGAACCACCCGCAGCAGGTCGGCCATATCTTCGGACCCCATGGTCACTTCGGCATCCGTCGCGGCCCGGTCGCCGACGATGTCGCGCGCCGCCCGGATGGCGTCTTCGGCGCGGTCGGGATCATTAACCAGCACGTCGAAGACCCGCCGCACATCGACGTCGATCCGAACCTCATGCGTAACGGCGAGCCCCGCGCAAACCTGGCGCAGCCGCGCCTCGATCAGGTCGCCGGCGGCGGTTTCCATGAACCGGAACGTGCCGCGCAGCGTCGCCTGCGCGGGGATGACGTTGTAGGCCGACCCGGCGTGGAATTCCGTCACCGAGACGACTGCGGCATGGGTCGGATCGACATTGCGCGACACGATCTTCTGCACCTCGCCAACCAGCGCCGCGCCGATCGCGACGGGATCGGCGCCCATGTGCGGCATCGCGCCGTGACTGCCCCGCCCCACGACCACGATATCGAAGAACGCCGCGCCCGCCTGCGCCCGGCCGGGCCGGACGCTGACCCGCGAATGGGCGCTGTAGGGCGAATTGTGCAGACCGTAGATCTCGTCGCAGGGAAACCGCTCGAAAAGCCCGTCGGCCAGCATCGCCCGCGCGCCACCAAGACCTTCCTCGGCCGGCTGGAAGATGAAGACGACGCGGCCGGCGAAGTCCCGCGTCTCGGCCAGATAGCGCGCGGCACCGAGCAGCATCGTCATGTGGCCGTCGTGGCCGCAGCCGTGGAACACGCCCGGAGTCGTCGAGCGGTAGGGCAGGTTCGTTTCTTCGTCCATCGGCAAGGCGTCCATGTCCGCCCGGAGCCCGATCGACCGACCCGGCCGCGCACCCTCCAGCACCCCGACGACACCGGTGCCGCCGATGCCGCGCGTCACCGTGATCCCCCAGCTTTCAAGATAAGCGGCGACCTTGGCCGAAGTCCGTACCTCCTGAAAGCCGATCTCGGGATGCGCGTGAAAATCCTGCCGGATCGCCGAAAGGTCCGCGCCGTAGTGCGCGATGCGTTCGATAACGGGCATGTCTGACCTCCCCTGCCTGTCCCGGCGAGAGTAGGTAGATTTGCGGAATGTTCAAACCAAATGGGCGAGCCGCCCTCCCCGGCCAAGACGGTGCCAGGCAGGCACTGCTGTGCAACGGCCCCGCACTCAGCCGTCGGGCGGCAACATGCCGTTCAAGACCGAAACTTCCGGCCTGCCTTACTTACGCCATGAAAATGCGGACAAATTGTACCCGACTTTTGCGGCACCCATGGGTGCGGCGTATCGGAGGGTTTGGAACATGATACGGAAAAACACATTTCTCGCGGCCTTGGGCGTTTCGGCGCTTATCCTTGGCCCGCTCGCCCCGATCGTGCCCGACTTCGGCGCGTCCCCGGCCTTTGCGAAGGGCGGGAACGGCGGCGGCAACGGCGGTGGGCACGACAGCGACCAAAAGGGCGGTAAAGGAAAAGGCGGGGGCAAATCCGGCAAATCCGGCGGCAGTGCGAAGGGCGCGGCTTCGGCGAAGAAGGCAAGCCTGACCGATACGGCCGTCCCGCCGCCGAACGCGCACGGCAAGCTCTCGTCGGAACTGAAGGGCCTCAACGCATACCACGCAAGCGAGACCGCCTTTGCCAATGCGAACCCGGAAAGTCAGGTCGGGCGCATCGCGACCTATCGCGATGCCGCGCTCGGCACCATCGTTGCGGCGGACGAGCTGGAAGCGGCGAGCGGTGCGCTTACCGATGCGACCGACGCGCTCGCGGCGAAAGAAGCGGAGCTTCAGGCGCTCGAGGACGGATATGCCGGCCGCACCACGGCGGAAATCGACGCGGAAATCGCCGGCCTCGATTCGGCCGCTCCCGATTACCAGGATCAGGTCAATGCACTGAACGATGAGCGGGTTGCGGCAGAAACCTTCGAGACCGAACGCGCGACGCTCGAATCCGAGGTCACCGACGCGACCGATGCCGTCACCGACGCCGAATCCGCCCTGACCGATGCGGAGACCGCGCTCGCCGATGCCGAGACGCTTGAGGAGGACGCGCTTCTGAGCGCGTCGAACGGGCGCGTCCTTTCGGAACCGGCGCTCGACTACCTTCGCAGCGAACTCGGCCTTTGACCCCAGCGCGGCGCGCGGGTTTCACCCCGCGCGCCGACCGTGACCCAGCCTCGGGCGCTTCTTGCCCTTGGCCTGAAACTCCGTTAATCGCGGCGCGATTGCCTCTGGCAGATGGAGTTTCCGATGACCGCCCCGAAGAAAGTCGTTCTCGCCTATTCCGGCGGCCTCGATACCTCGATCATCCTCAAGTGGCTGCAGACCGAATACGGCTGCGAGGTCGTGACCTTCACCGCCGATCTCGGCCAGGGGGAAGAACTGGATCCGGCGCGCAAGAAGGCGGAACTGCTGGGGATCAAGCCCGAGAACATCTATATCGAGGACGTGCGCGAGGAATTCGTGAGCGACTTCGTCTTTCCGATGTTCCGGGCGAATGCGCTTTATGAAGGGCTCTACCTGCTCGGCACCTCCATTGCGCGGCCGCTGATTTCCAAGCGGCTGGTCGAGATTGCGGCAAAGACCGGCGCCGATGCCGTCGCCCACGGCGCCACCGGCAAGGGCAACGATCAGGTACGGTTCGAGCTTTCGGCCTATGCGCTCAACCCGCACATCCGGGTGATCGCGCCGTGGCGCGAATGGGATCTGACAAGCCGCACACGGCTTTTGCAGTTCGCCGAGGAAAACCAGATCCCGATCGCCAAGGACAAGCGCGGCGAGGCGCCGTTCTCGGTCGACGCGAACCTCCTGCACACCTCGTCCGAGGGCAAGGTTCTGGAGAACCCCGGCCAGGAAGCCCCCGACTACGTCTATCAGCGCACCGTCCACCCCGAAGCCGCGCCCGATCAACCGGAAATGGTGGAGATCACCTTCGAGAAGGGCGACGCCGTCGCGATCAACGGCGAGGCGATGTCGCCGGCCACGATCCTCACCCGGCTGAATGAGCTGGGCGGCAAGCACGGCGTCGGGCGGCTCGATCTCGTCGAGAACCGGTTCGTCGGCATGAAATCCCGGGGCGTCTACGAAACGCCGGGCGGCACCATCCTTCTCGAGGCTCACCGCGGGATCGAGCAGATCACGCTCGACGCCGGCGCCGGGCACCTGAAGGACAGCATCATGCCGCGCTATGCGGAGCTGATCTACAACGGTTTCTGGTTCAGCCCTGAGCGCGAGATGCTTCAGGCGCTGATCGACAAGTCGCAGGAACACGTCTCCGGCACCGTTCGGGTGAAGCTTTACAAGGGCTCGGCGCGTACCGTCGCCCGCTGGTCGGATGAGTCGCTTTATTCCGAGGCCCACGTCACCTTCGAGGAAGATGCCGGCGCCTACGACCAGAAGGACGCCGAGGGCTTCATCCGACTGAACGCGCTGCGCCTGAAGCTGATCGCGACGCGGAACGCCCGTCGGGCGCGGTAAGGCTCGCGCCGCGTCAGGCGCGGCGCGCGGCTGGCACGCAGACCACAATTGCGTGACCTCACGCTAAGATGAGTTGTCCTGCGCGTCACTTCTCCGTTTTCTCGCGCAAAACGGAGAGCCGCCATGTTCAGACTGATCCTCGCCTTGTTGCTTCTTGCCGGGCCCGCCATGGCCGCCACCAAGACCGCAATACTTGCCGGCGGCTGTTTCTGGTGCGTGGAGTCGGACTTCGAATCCGTGCCGGGCGTGAAATCGGTCGTCTCGGGCTATACCGGAGGCAAAACGGAGAACCCGACTTACAAGCAGGTCAGCTCCGGCAGGACCGGGCATTACGAGGCGGTCAAGATTACCTTCGACGACAGAAAGGTCAGCTATGACATGCTGCTCTACTTCTTCTTCCGCTCGGTCAATCCGACCGATGCGGGAGGGCAGTTCTGCGATCGGGGCGACACCTACCGCACCGCGATTTTCGTCCAGGACGCCGAACAGCAGCGGGTCGCCGAGCTTGCGAAGAAGGAAGCAGCCCAGGCGCTCGGCAAGAAGATCGTGACACCGATCCTGCCAGCCTCCACCTTCTGGAAGGCCGAGGACTATCATCAGGACTACTACAAGGGCAGCAATATCGTCCTGACCCGCGCGGGGCCGAAAAAGCAGTCGTCCGCCTACAAGTTTTACCGCGCCGGCTGCGGCCGCGACAAGCGCGTGCGCGAGCTTTGGGGCGACAAGGCGGCCTTCGCCCATTGAGGGCGGCGAACCGCGCGGCTATCGCCCGATCTTGCAGGCGGCGATCACCGCCATGTTGAGGATGTCGTTGACGGTCGATCCCATCGAACAAATCTGGATCGGCTTGTCGATGCCGGTCAGGATCGGCCCGATCACCGTCGCCCCGGCCATTTCCTGCATCAGCTTCACCGAGATCGACGCGGAATGTCGCGCCGGAACCACAAGCACGTTGGCCGGACCGGTCAGCCGGCAGAACGGGTAATGTGCCATCTGCACCGGGTTGAGCGCGACATCGACGGTCATCTCGCCTTCGTATTCGAAATCGACGCCGCGCTGGTCGAGGACCGTCGCGGCCTCGTACATCTTGGTCGCGCGTTCGGAGACCGGATAGCCGAAGGTCGAGAACGACAGGAACGCCACGCGCGGTTCGATCCCGAGACCGCGCGCCACGGCGGCGCCGCGTTCGGCGATGTCGGCAAGGTCGTTCTCGTCGGGCCATTCGTGCACCAGCGTATCGCCGATGAAGACGATGCGCCCCCGGTGCAGGACAGCCGTTATGCCGACCGCCCCATCTTCGGCCCGCGCATCGAAGACGTGGTTTATGAGACCGAGGACATGCGCGGATTTCCGCGTTGCTCCGGTCACCAACCCGTCGCCATGACCGTGGGCGAGCAGCAGGGCGGGAAAAACGTGCCGGTCGCGGGCCGCCAGCCGGTGAATGTCGTGCCGGTCGAAGCCCTTGCGCTGCAGCCGCTTATAAAGGAACTCCTTGTAGACATTGAGGTGGGCGGTGTTCGCCGCGTTCACCACCTCAAGCTCCTTCACGGCGTCGCCGAGCCCCTCGGCAGAGAGCTTTTCCTTCACGTCCGGTTCACGCCCGACGACAATCGCCTTGCCAAGGCCGGCGCGCTGATAGGCCACCGCGGCGCGCAGCACGCGCGGGTCGTCGCCCTCGGCAAAGATCATCCGCGCCTGCGCCTGTCGGGCGCGGGCATGGATGCCCTGAAGGATCGAGGCGGTCGGGTCCATGCGGGACTTGAGGCTGAGCTCATAGGCCGTCATGTCGATGATCGGCCGGCGGGCAACCCCGGTCTTCATCCCGGCCTTCGCCACCGCGGGCGGGATGACGTGGATCAGACGCGGGTCGAACGGTGTCGGGATGATGTAGTCGCGCCCGAATGTCAGCTTGCGGCCATAGGCCATCGCCACCTCGTCCGGCACATCCTTGCGCGCCAATTTGGCCAGCGCCTCGGCGCAGGCGATCTTCATTTCGTCGTTGATGGCGCGGGCGTGGATGTCGAGCGCGCCGCGAAAGAGATAGGGAAAGCCGAGGACGTTGTTGACCTGGTTCGGGTAGTCCGAGCGGCCCGTCGCGACGATCGCGTCCTCGCGCACCGCATGGGCCTCTTCCGGCGTGATCTCGGGATCGGGGTTGGCCATCGCGAAGATCACCGGGTTGGGCGCCATCGACGCCACCATGTCCGGCGTCACCGCCCCCTTGGCCGAAACGCCGAGGAAGACATCCGCGCCCCGCATTGCATCTTGAAGGCTGCGCGCCTCGGTCTTCACCGCGTGGGCCGATTTCCACTGGTTCATGCCCTCGGTGCGGCCCTGCCAGATCACGCCCTTGGTGTCGCACATGATGCAGTTGTCGTGTTTCGCCCCCATCGCCTTGATCAGTTCGAGACAGGCGATACCGGCCGCCCCCGCCCCGTTGAGCACGACCTTGCAATCGGCAAGCTTCTTGCCGGAGATCTCCAGCGCATTGATGAGACCGGCGGCGCAGATCACCGCCGTGCCGTGCTGGTCGTCATGGAAGACCGGGATATCCATGATCTCCTTCAGCCGGCTCTCGATGATGAAGCACTCGGGCGCCTTGATGTCCTCGAGGTTGATGCCGCCGAAGGTCGGGCCCATCAGGCTGACCGCCTTGATGATCTCCTCCGGGTCTTCGGTATCCAGTTCGATGTCGATGGCGTTCACATCGGCGAACCGCTTGAAGAGCACGGCCTTGCCCTCCATCACCGGCTTGGCGGCCAGCGCGCCGAGGTTGCCCATGCCGAGGATCGCGGTGCCGTTGGTAATCACGGCGACCATGTTGCCCTTCGTCGTGTAGTCGTAGGCGGTCTCCGGCGCATCGGCGATGGCCTGGACCGGAACCGCGACGCCCGGTGAATAGGCCAGCGACAGGTCGCGCTGCGTTGCCATCGGCTTCGAGGCGGTGATCTCATACTTCCCCGGCGTGGGGTTCAGGTGATAGGCGAGCGCCTCTTCCGGCGTGACACGGTTCTTCGACGACATTGGGCCCTGATCCTCCTCGCAGCCTTGCCGTCATATCGTTCCTTCCGCATCGTCACAATCCAAAGGATTTGCCGCTTTTCCCCGCCGGACCGGTTTTGTAGGGTCGCCCGGAAGGTCCGAGGGGGTGCGCGTGTCTGCCGACGCCAATGTGACGCCGATGATGGCGCAGTATCTGGAGATCAAGGGGCGCTACCCGGACGCGCTCCTCTTCTACCGGATGGGTGATTTCTACGAGATGTTCTTTGCCGATGCCGAGGCGGCTGCGGCGGCGCTGGATATCGCGCTGACGAAACGCGGCCAGCATCTGGGGCAGGATATCCCGATGTGCGGCGTCCCGGTGCATTCCGCCGAGGGCTACCTTCTCGCGCTGATCCGCAAGGGCTTTCGCGTCGCCATCGCCGAACAGATGGAAGACCCGGCAGAGGCGAAGAAACGCGGCTCGAAATCAGTCGTGGCCCGCGATGTGGTGCGGCTGGTGACGCCCGGCACGCTGACCGAGGAAAGCCTGCTCGAGGCGCGGCGCCACAACTTCCTCGCCGCCTGGTCCGAGGTCAGGGACGAGGCGGCATTGGCCTGGGTCGACATCTCTACCGGCGAGTTCCGGGTGATCGCCTGCCCGATGCTGCGGCTGGCGCCAGAGCTTGCACGGCTTGCCCCGCGCGAGGTTCTCGTCAGCGACACGAAAGAAGCAGATTGTGCCGGAATAGTGTCTGAGTCCGGGGCGGCGATGACGCCGCTGTCACGTGGTTCCTTCGACAGCATGGGGGGCGAAAAGCGGCTCTCCGCGCTCTTTGAAGTCGCCACGCTCGACGCGTTCGGAACCTTCGACCGCGCCGAGGTCTCCGCGATGGGGGCCATCGTCGAGTATCTCGACCTGACCCAGCGCGGCAAGCTGCCACTTCTACGTCCGCCAGTGAAGGAAGCGCTAGGGGGCAGCGTCCAGATCGACGCCTCGACCCGGCGCAACCTCGAGATCACGCAATCCCTGTCCGGTGGCCGCGAAGGCTCGCTGATCGCGGCCATCGACAGAACCGTGACAGCCGCCGGCGGCCGGCTGCTGGAGCGGCGGCTTTCGGCGCCGTCGCGCGATCTGGCCGAAATCCGCTCGCGGCTCGACGCGGTACGGTTCCTTGCCGGCGAGACACGTCTGGCCGAGGCGCTGCGCGCCGACCTGAAAAAGGTGCCCGACATTGACCGGGCCCTGTCGCGCCTCGCGCTCGACCGGGGCGGGCCCCGCGATCTCGCGGCGATCCGGGGCGGGCTGGCCGAGGCCGGGCGGATCGCCGGGCGGCTCACCGGCGACGCACCCGCGCGTTTGGGTGAGGCGGCAAGAGCGCTCGTCGGCCATGACGACCTCGTCGCCTTTCTCGACGCGGCGCTCGTTGCCGAGCCACCGCTCCTGGCCCGCGACGGCGGGTTCATCGCGGCAGGCCATGACGCGGATCTCGACGAAGCGCGGCAGTTACGCGACGAAGGGCGCGGGGTCATCGCGCGGATGCAGGCGGATTATGTGACCCAGACCGGCGTCCAGAGCCTGAAGATCAAGCACAACAATGTGCTGGGATATTTCATCGAAACGACCGCAACCCATGCCGAACGGATGCTCTCCGCCCCCCTGAACGAAACCTTCATACACCGCCAGACGACGGCCAACCAGGTGCGGTTCACCACGGTGCCGCTGTCCGAGATGGAGACGAAGATCCTCAACGCCGGCAACCGGGCGCTGGAGATTGAAAAGCGGCTCTATGACGGCCTGAAAGCGATGATTCTCGACGCCTCCGCAGTGATTTCCGAAGCCGCCCGGGCGCTCGCCGAGATCGACCTCACTGCCGCCTTAGCCGATCTGGCACGCGGCGAAGACTGGGCCGAACCGCAGGTCGACGACAGCCGCGCCTTCGAGGTCGAGGGCGGCCGCCACCCGGTCGTGGAGCGGGCGCTGAAACGGACCGGCGAGACCTTCATAGCCAACGACTGCCTGCTGACTGCGGGGGATACCCCGGCAATCTGGCTTTTGACCGGGCCGAACATGGCCGGCAAATCGACCTTCCTCCGGCAGAACGCCCTGATCGCGCTTCTGGCCCAGTCCGGCAGCTTCGTGCCGGCGCGGCGCGCCCATATCGGCCTTGTCAGCCAGCTTTTCAGCCGCGTCGGTGCGGCCGACGACCTCGCGCGGGGACGTTCGACCTTCATGGTCGAGATGGTCGAGACCGCCGCCATTCTCAATCAGGCCGACGACCGGGCGCTGGTGATTCTCGACGAGATCGGGCGCGGCACCGCCACCTATGATGGGTTGTCCATCGCCTGGGCCACGCTCGAACACCTGCATGAGACGAACCGGGCGCGGGCCCTCTTCGCCACCCATTATCACGAGATGACGGCGCTGGCGCACAAGCTGGACGGCGTGGAAAACGCGACCGTGGCGGTGAAGGAATGGGAAGGCGAGGTGATTTTCCTGCACGAGGTGCGCAAGGGCGCGGCGGATCGCAGCTACGGCGTGCAGGTCGCCCGCCTTGCCGGACTGCCGCCGGCCGTCGTCGAACGGGCGAAGGTCGTCCTCGACGCGCTGGAAAAGGGTGAGCGCGAAGGCGGGACGCGCAAGCACACGCTGATCGACGACCTGCCGCTCTTCAGCGCGGCGCCTGCCGCCGCGCCGCGCACGCCCAAGGGCCCGTCGAAACTCGAACAACGTCTCGCCGCGCTTCACCCCGACGAGATGACGCCACTCGATGCGCTCGCCGCGATCTACGATCTGAAGGCAGTCCTCGGCGACTGACATCGCCTTTTCATCTTGCCGGAAATACCTCACGGGGGGTGCGGGGGTGTGAAACCCCCGCGTCCGACAGCAGGGTCAGGACTTCGGCGTCGAACTCACGCCGACCTGCGCAGGGCGCAAGAGCCGTTCGTGCAGCATGAAGCCCTCGGTCATCACCTGGATGATGTCGCCGGCCTTCGTGCCGGGCAGCGGCGCCTCGAACATCGCCTGGTGAAGCTGCGGATCGAACACCTCGCCGACCGCCGGAACGATCGGTTCCACCCCGTGCTTTCCGAGGACGGAAATCAATTCGCGCATCGTCAGTTCGACGCCCTCGATCAGCGCCTTGGCGGCCTGACGTTGCTCTTCCCCCGCCGCATCCAACGCGCGCTTGAGGTTGTCGTAGACCGGCAGCATGTCACGGGCGAGCTTCGATCCGCCATATTGCTCCGCTTCGCGTCGGTCACGCTCACCGCGCTTGCGGATGTTTTCCGCGTCCGCCAGCGCCCGCATGAAGCGGTCGCGCATTTCGTCCCGTTCGGCGCGCAACGCCTCGAGTTCACTTGCCACCGCGTCGGTCTCGATCGCTTCGGGGCCGATCTGCGCCTGATCCTCGGCAATCTCGTCTTTCTTCATGTCACTCATAGGTTCTATCCCTTGCGCTCGCCGGACAGCATCCGCCCGACAAGCTGCGCCGTGTAGTCGACGATCGGCACGATGCGCCCGTAATTGAGCCGCGTCGGACCGATCACGCCCACGGCGCCGATGATCTTACGGTCAGCGTTCATATAGGGAGACACCACCAGAGAGGAACCCGAAAGTGAGAATAACTTGTTCTCCGAGCCGATAAATATGCGCACCCCCTCGCCTGCCTCGGCGAGTTCGAGGAATTCGGCGATATCGCGCTTGCGCTCGAGGTCGTCGAAGAGGGTGCGGATACGCTCGAGGTCGGCCTCGTCGGTCTGATCGATGAGGTTGGCGCGACCGCGAACGATCAGCCGCTCATGGGATTCGCCGGGATTTTCCCAGACCGCAAGCCCGCTTTCGACGAGGGCTTGGGCGGCGCTGTCAAGTTCCTGCCGGCGACGGGCGATATCGCGCGTCATATGGGCGCGAAGCTCGGACAGCGTACGCCCTTCGGCAAGCGCGTTGAGGAAATTTGCCGCCTCGCGCATGGAGGACGGCGTCTGGCCTGCCGGGGGCGAGAATACGCGATTCTCCACTTGGCCATCTGCAAAGACAAGCACGACGAGCGCCCGTTCCGGCGCGAGGCTGATGAACTCGATGTGGCGTATGGGCGCCTCGTGCTTCGGGGTGAGGACGAGGCTCGCGCCATGAGTGATGCCGGAGAGCGCTTGACCGATGCGGTCGAGCATCGTCGCGACGCCGGGCTCATTGCCACCGGTTGTGGCGTCGATCGCCTCCCGGTCTTCGAGCGAGAGAGTGGACACCTCCATCAACCCGTCGACGAACATCCTGAGACCAAGCTGGGTCGGGATCCGTCCGGCCGAGGTGTGCGGGCTGTCAAGAAGGCCGAGGAACTCGAGATCCTGCATGACATTACGGATCGTTGCGGCCGAGATCTGTTCACTCATCGTCCGGGTGAGGCTGCGCGACCCGACCGGGCCGCCGCTGTCGAGGTAACCCTCGACAACCCGGCGGAATACCTCCCGCGAGCGGTCGTTGAGGTCGGCGAGGATGTTCGGTCTGTCGGTCATCGCCCTATCTATATGGCCTTTGCCAGTTAAAGAGCCAGCGCCAGCCGCGTCAATCGGGGTTGCGTCGGTGCGCGCCCGGCCTGTAATTGGCGGCGAACCGACGAAAGGACATGACATGCGACCCTCTGGCCGGAAACTCGACGCAATGCGGGCGATCTCGATTGAAACGGGTGTGACGAAGCACGCCGAAGGGTCTTGCCTGATCCGCTGCGGGGATACGCATGTCCTCTGCACCGCGACAGTGGAAGACAAGGCGCCGTCGTTCCTGAAGGGCACCGGGCTGGGCTGGGTGACTGCGGAATACGGGATGCTGCCGCGCGCCACCAACACGCGCAACCGGCGCGAAGCGGCGGCGGGCAAACAGTCGGGAAGAACACAGGAAATCCAAAGGCTTATTGGGCGCGCGCTGCGTGCCGGCGTGGACCGGGTGGCCCTGGGTGAACGCCAGATCGTCGTTGACTGCGACGTCATCCAGGCCGATGGCGGCACCCGCTGCGCCTCGATCACCGGGGGCTGGGTCGCCTTGCGTCTGGCCGTGAACAAGCTGATCAAGGCCGGGGCGGTGATCAGCGATCCGCTTGTCGATCACGTCGCCGCCGTGTCCTGCGGTATCTATGCCGGGCAGCCGGTCCTCGACCTCGACTATGCCGAGGACAGCGAGGCTGGCACGGACGGCAATTTCATCCTGACAGGACGCGGCCGGCTGATCGAGGTCCAGATGTCGGCGGAAGGTGCGACCTTCTCGCGCGACGAGATGGGCAAGCTTCTCGACCTTGCGGAAAGCGGCATCGCAACCCTGGTTGAGGCGCAGAGGGCGGCGATCTGATGCGGCGATTCTCCGGCAAGCGGCTTCTGGTGGCGACCCACAACAAGGGCAAGCTCGAGGAGATCGCCGATCTGCTGAAGCCCTATGGCATAGCTTGCGTAAGCGCCGCCGACATGGGCCTGCCGGAACCGGAGGAGACCGAGGACAACTTTGTCGGCAATGCCCGGATCAAGGCCCACGCCGCCGCGAAGGCCACCGGCCTGCCGGCGCTGGCCGACGACAGCGGCATCGAGGTCGATGGGTTGGGCGGCGCGCCCGGGGTCTATACCGCCGACTGGGCGATGACGCCGCAGGGGCGGGACTTTGTCCTGGCAATGACCCGGACGTGGGAGGCGCTCGAGGCGGTGAATGCCCCCTATCCGCGCACCGCGCGGTTTTGCGCGACCATGGTTCTCGCCTGGCCCGACGGGCATGACGAGGTGTTCGAAGGCAAGGTCGAGGGGCAGGTCGTCTGGCCGATGCGCGGCGCGCAGGGTCACGGCTTCGATCCGATGTTCCAGCCGGCGGGCTATGCGATTACCTTTGCCGAGATGGGTTCCGGGGAAAAGAACCGGATCAGCCACCGCGCCGACGCATTCGGTAAACTGGTGGCCTGTTTCGAAGGAGCGGAAGCATGAAGCGGATTTCGACGGGATCGCCGTTCGAGGCGACGATGGGCTACAGCCGGGCCATCGTTAAGGGCGGCTGGTGCTTCGTTTCCGGCGTCACCGGCTACGACTACGAGACCATGGTCATTCCAGCGGGGATCGCCGATCAGGCACGCAATTGCTTCGCCACGATCCGCGGCGTTCTGGTCGAGGCGGGCTTCGCCATGGAAGATGTCGTGCGGGTCCAGTACACCGTTACGGATGTGGCCCAGGTCGATAATCTGATCCCTGTTTTGGGCGCGTCGTTCGGCGAAATCCGCCCGGCTGCGACGATGGTGATTGCGGGTCTGATCAAGCCGGAAATGAAGGTCGAGATCGAAGTCACGGCGTTCAAGGGCTGAGCGTGGAGGACTGGCGGCACGGCGGATTCGGGCTTTATCTCCACTGGCCCTTCTGTGCCTCCAAATGCCCCTATTGCGACTTCAATTCGCATGTCGCGGCCGAGATCGACCAGACCCGTTGGCGTCGCGCCTATCTGGCCGAGATCGAGCGGGTGGGCGCCGAGACGCAGGGTCGCATTCTCAATACGGTGTTCTTCGGGGGTGGCACGCCCTCGCTGATGGATCCCGACCTCGTGGCCGCGATCATCGAGCAAATTCGCGCGACCTGGCCGATGGCGAACGATGCCGAGATCACGCTGGAGGCCAACCCCGGCAGCGTCGAGGCGGGCCGGTTCGAGGGTTATGCCGAGGCCGGCGTGAACCGCGTGTCGATGGGGATTCAGGCGCTGAACGATAGTGATCTTCGGCGACTCGGGCGACTGCACTCGGTGGCCGAGGCGCGGGCGGCGTTTGACATCGCGCGAAACGCCTTCGACCGGGTGAGCTTTGACCTGATCTATGCCCGGCAGGATCAGACCCTGACCAGTTGGGAGGCGGAACTTCGCGAGGCGCTGTCGATGGCCGTGGATCACCTCTCGCTTTACCAACTGACCATCGAGGACGGCACTGCCTTTGGCGCGCGGCAGGCGGCAGGTGGGCTGAAGGGGTTGCCGGAAGACGATCTCGCGGCGGATATGTATCTGAAAACAAACGAGATTTTGAGTGATTTCGGAATGCCGGCCTATGAGGTGTCGAACCATGCCCGCGAGGGGGCGGAGAGCCGGCACAACCTGATCTACTGGCGCTATGGCGATTACGCCGGGATCGGGCCGGGCGCACATGGGCGGCTGACGCTCGGCGGGGCGCGGGTTGCGACAGAAGCGCCAAGGGCGCCGTCCCTGTGGCTGCAGCAGGTTGAAACAAGCGGACATGGCGAGGCGCCGCGAGAGACGCTGACTTCGGCCGATCAGGCGAATGAGTATCTGCTGATGTGCCTGCGGCTCGCCGAAGGCCTCGACATGGCGCGCTATGCGACGCTGGCAGGCCGGCCGCTATCGGAGGCCGCCGTGTCGGGGCTGGAAGAGATCGGGGTGGTTCAGCGGCGCGGATCGAGGCTGGCGGCCACCCGCGAAGGGCGCGCGGTTCTTAACGCGGTGATCCGGGAGTTGATGGCGTGATGCGATCGCTCTGGCTTCTGCTTGGGTCGACGACTCTGGCGCTGGGGGCCGCGGGGGTCTTTCTGCCGCTGTTGCCGACGGTGCCATTCCTCCTGCTGTCCGCCTTCGCCTTCAGCCGGTCGTCCGAACGGCTGCATCACTGGCTTCTCGCGCATCCGGTCTTTGGCCCGCCGATCTCTGAATGGCGCGAACGGCGGGCGATCGGGCGACGGGCCAAACGGCTTGCTTCCGTCTCCATTGTGGCAGCGTTCCTGATTTCCGTCGCCCTGGGGGTGACGCACTGGATTCTGGCGGCGCAGGCGTTAGTGCTGGTTGCGGTGTCGGTCTTTATCTGGACGCGGCCGAACGCCTGACCCTCAGTTGGTTTGCGAGAGAAGCTGGCAGAGCTCGTCGAGTTGCTCGAGGGTCTTGTAGGTGATGACGAGATGGCCACCATCGTGGCCCTTGTGGTCGATGACCACCTTCATCTTCAGATTGGCCGAGAGATCCTGCTCGAGAACGCGTGTGTCCGCATCCTTTTCATGCCGGCGGTCCGGCCGCGGCGTCGCCGCTTTCGCCGGCGCCTTGGCGAGCCGCTCGGTCTCGCGGACCGAAAGCCCTTTGGCGATCACCTGGCGGGCGAGCGCCACCGGGTCGGCCGTGGTGATCAAGGCGCGGGCATGGCCGGCGGATATCTGGCCTTGGCGAAGCCAGGTCTGGACTTCGTCCGGCAGCGTCAGGAGGCGGAGGAGGTTGGCGATGTGGCTGCGGCTTTTCGACAGTCCTTCGGCGAGTTTCTCCTGAGTGTGCCCGAAGCGGTCCATGAGCTGGCGGTATCCGAGCGCCTCTTCGATCGCGTTGAGATCGGCGCGCTGGATGTTTTCGATGATCGCGACTTCGAGAACCTCGGTATCGTTGAAATCGCGGATCAGGACGGGCACTTCGTGGATTTGCGCCATCTGCGCGGCGCGCCAGCGGCGTTCGCCCGCCACGATTTCGTAACTTCCTGATTTTCTGGGATTTTCCCGGACGATCAGGGGCTGGATGATGCCTTTGGCGCGGATCGATTCGGCTAGCTCCTCCAGGGCTTCGGGGGCGAAATCGCGGCGAGGCTGATCGGGATTCGGTTCGATCTTTTCGACTGGAAGGCGGATATCGGGGCGGCGAGACGCGTCGCTGCCCCGATCTTCATCGCCAAGGCGGACATCTGCCATGAGGGCGGACAATCCGCGCCCGAGCCCGCGCCGTTCGGTCTTTCTGTCGGCCATGAATGCCCCCTTAGCTCCGTTTGTGCTGCGCGAGGATTTCCTGCGCGAGCGCGCGATAGGCGATGCTGCCCTTCGACATCGTATCATAGGTAAGAACCGGCACCGCATAGGACGGCGCCTCGGAGAGCCGCACGTTGCGCGGCACAACCGTCCTGTAGACGAGGTCGCCCAGATTGGCGCGCGCATCCGCCTCGACCTGCTGCGAAAGGTTGTTACGGCTGTCATACATGGTGAGGATGATGCCTTCGATCCGGAGGTCGGGATTGGCGGTTTGCCGGACCTCGCGGATGGTCAGCATGAGCTGCGACAACCCCTCCAGGGCATAGAATTCGGCCTGGAGCGGGACGAGGATCGAATGCGCGGCCACCATCGCGTTGACCGTCAAGAGGCTGAGCGAAGGCGGGCAGTCGATCAGGACGTAGTCGAAGTCAAAGCTGTCGATGGCGGGCTGCCGAAGCGCATCATGAAGGAGAAAGCTGCGCTTTTCATTGGCGACAAGCTCGATATCCGCAGAGGAGAGGTCGGTCGTCGCCGGGCAAAGCCAGAGACCTTCGACCTGGGTCGGGCGGATCACGTCGAGAAGTGCCGCATCCTCGATCAGGAGATCGTAGGTCGTCTTCTCGCGCTGCGCCGGCTCCACCCCAAGTCCGGTGGAGGCATTTCCCTGCGGGTCGAGGTCGACAAGGAGGACGCTCAAACCGTCTTCGGCGAGCGCGGCGGCGAGGTTGATCGCGGTCGTGGTCTTGCCGACGCCGCCCTTCTGGTTGGCGACGGCGATGATTCTCGGGCCCGGCGGACGGGTCGGGTCAGACACGCGAGATACCTCCGATGATCAGGACGACGCCGGCAGCGTCGGACTTGCTGGGCTCCTTTTGATAGGAGAATGTCCAATGTTCAAGCGCCTGATCGATCTCAGCCTGATGATTGCCGCCTTTCGGGAACATCGCGGTGCCGCCAGGGGCGAGATGGCGTTCGGCATAAGCGAGGAGCGTGGTGAGCGGCGCGAGGGCGCGCGCGGAAAGAATATCGGCGGCGAGTGGCGGGACGGCTTCGATCCGTTCGGAAAGGATCTGGACAGAGAGACCCAGTTCGCGCGTTACGGTGGAAAGGAACGCGGCCTTCCTCTGATCGCTCTCAACCAGCGTTACCTTCAGGCCGGGCCGCTCATTGGCAGCAAGAATCGCGATGACGATGCCGGGGAATCCGCCACCACTTCCGAGGTCCGCCCAATGGCCGGAAGTGGTGTCGGTCAGGTCGAAAATCTGTGCTGAATCAAGGAAGTGACGTCTACGGAGAGTGTCGAGCGTGGAGCGGGCAACGAGGTTAATCGCCGGATTCCACTTTTTGATCAGCAATTCGAACCGGGTCAGGCGATCTTCTGTTTCACGTGAAACATTGCGCCCCGCCAGGAAAGCTCCCGATTCCTTCATCCCGACGACCGCTGCCTTTCGCTGCGACGGAGTGAGGCGAGAATCAAGGTGAGCGCGGCAGGGGTCATGCCGTCGATCCGTCCAGCTTGCGCAAGCGTGCGGGGGCGGGCCTGTCCCAGCTTGCCTTTCAGTTCGTTCGACAGGCCAGCGAGACCTGAATAATCAAAGCCATCGGGAATCTCGTGCGCCTCTTCCCGCCGCATCGCCTGCACATCCGCGGTCTGCCTGTCGATATAGGTCGCATATGTCGCGTCTCGGGCGAGCTGCTCTTTGATCCCGTCGGGGATTGCCGACAGTTCCGGCGCGGCCCGTTCTAGATCGGCGAAGGCAATCCCCGGAAACGAGAGAAGCCGGAAGCCTGACCGCCTCTGGCCATCCTGTCCTATGTTGATGTCATACGCCGCGGCCTCGCGCGGTGTCAGCGACAGGGACTCCAGCGCCGCGCGACCAGCCGTCAGCGCCTCCATCTTCGCATCGAAAACCCGGCGCCTCTGTAGCCCGACGCATCCGAGGTCAATACCGAGCCCGGTCAAACGCTGGTCCGCGTTATCGGCACGTAGCGACAGCCGGAACTCGGCCCGCGAGGTGAACATACGGTACGGCTCAGAAACGCCGCGCGTCACGAGATCGTCGATCATAACGCCAATATAGCTTTGAGACCGGCTGAACTTGACATCCGCCCCGCCCCGCGCAGACTGTGCCGCATTGAGGCCGGCGACGAGTCCCTGTGCTGCCGCCTCCTCATATCCTGTAGTTCCGTTGATTTGGCCCGCAAGATAGAGGCCCGGAACATCCTTCAACTCCAACGTTGGTCGAAGCGCGCGTGGATCGACATAGTCGTATTCGATGGCATAGCCGGGCTGGGTGATCGTCACGCTCTCCAGTCCGGCAATCGATCGAACATAGGCCTCCTGCACATCCTGCGGAAGCGATGTGGAAATCCCGTTGGGATAGATCGTCGGGTCGTTCAGCCCTTCAGGCTCGAGAAAAACCTGATGTGACGACTTATCCGCGAACCGCACCACCTTGTCCTCGATCGAGGGACAATAGCGCGGCCCGACGCCGTCGATATGGCCGCCATACATCGCCGATCGGGCGAGATTCTCGCGGATCAGCGCGTGGGTCCGTTCATTGGTATGGGTTATGCCGCAACTGATCTGCCGAACGAAGGGGCGGTCATTGAGGAAGGAAAAAAGCGCCGGATCGTCATCGCCCGGTTGCTGATCCAACCCATCCCAATTGATCGTCCGGCCATCGAGCCGGGGCGGCGTGCCGGTTTTCAGCCGCCCAAGCGGGAGGCCGAAACTCTCGATGCGCTCCGCCAGGGCGACGGAAGGGCGATCCCCCATGCGGCCGCCGGGCTGGCGCGCATCGCCAATATGAATGACCCCGCGCAAGAAGGTGCCGGAGGTCAGGACGACGGCAAGGGCACGGGCTTCGGCGCCGTCAGCAAGGCGCACGCCCGCAACGCGTCGCCCGTCCATGACGAAATCAACTGCCTCCCCCTCAAGGATCGTCAAGTTCTCTTCTGCTTCGGTCACCGCCCGCATCGCATCGCGATAGATCTGGCGGTCGATCTGCGCCCGCGGGCCCTGGACCGCCGGCCCTTTCCGCCTGTTGAGAAGTCGAAACTGGATCCCGGCTAGGTCGGCGATCCGCCCGATGACCCCATCCAGAGCGTCAATCTCCCGAACAAGGTGCCCCTTCCCCAAACCGCCGATCGCTGGATTGCAGGACATGACGCCAATGGCATCGCGGCGGAGCGTAACCAGCACCGTCCGCGCACCCAGACGGGCAGCGGCATGCGCCGCCTCGGTTCCCGCATGGCCTCCTCCGACGACGATGACGTCAAAATGTTTCACGTGAAACACTCCTCACTTTCCGATGCAGAAGCTGGCGAAGATATCGTCCAGAAGGTGCTCTACATCGACACGGCCAACCAGCGAATCAAGGTCCCGGATGGCCCGGCGCAAATGCTCTGCGGCGAACTCCGTCCGGCTTGAGCCGCTCCTTACCTCATCGCGGGCTGATTCCATAGCCGAAATGGCAGAGGTCATGGCCTGAAGATGCCGTTCCCGCGTCATCACGCCAGCGCCGGCGGCGCGTGAGCTGAGCTCCTCCGTCACCCGGGCAATCAATTCCGACAACCCGAAGCCGGTGACGCCCGAAAGTTGCAGCAGGTCGTCGCGACCGACCACCCCGAGGTCCGCCTTGCTGCGCGCCAGAATATCCCCCGGTTGCGGTTCAAGCATCGGGACCGCGTCATCCGATTCAAGGAGGAAGATCCGAAGGTCGGCGGATTTTGCCCGCTCGACGGCCCGCTTCACCCCGATTTCCTCCACACGATCCTGCGCCACCCTCAAGCCCGCCGTATCGAGAAGCGTCACCGACAAGCCGCCCAGGTCCATCCGGACTTCGATCACGTCCCGAGTGGTGCCGGCGACGTCCGAAGTGATCGCCACCTCCCGACCGGCAAGCGCATTAAGCAGCATAGATTTTCCGGCATTCGGGCGCCCGACGATCGCTACCTCGAATCCGTCGCGAATCCGTTCCGCCGCTCCGATCCCGCGCACCTCGCGCTCCAGCCCCCCGGTGACGTTCCCGATGAGGTCCAGAACCTCCGGCGTCACATCCATCGGCACGTCTTCGTCGGAGAAATCGATGGTTGCCTCCAGCAACGCCGCAGCCCGGATGAGGTCGCGGCGCCAGGCTTCGGCACATGCGCCGATTGCGCCGGAGAGAACCTTCAGGGCCTGCCGACGCTGCGCCTCGGTCTCCGCCTCGATCAAATCGGCAAGACCCTCGACCTGGGCAAGATCGAGCCGCCCGTTCTCCAGCGCACGGCGGGTGAATTCGCCCGCTTCGGCCAACCGCAACCCCGGCAGGCCACCCAAAGCCGCCAGAACCACCCGTTCCGTCGCGGTGGCACCATGCACATGCAGTTCGGCGGACTCCTCGCCGGTAAAGCTGGCGCCGGCGGCGAACGTCAGAACCAGGGCGTCGTCCAGCGCCTCACCCTCAAGCCGCAGTCGCCGCAATGCAGCGCGGCGCGGTTTCGGGAGCGTCCCGGCCAGATACCCCACCGCCTCCCACGCCCGCGGGCCCGAGATCCGGATGACACCAATACCCGCTTTTCCCCGCGCCGACGCCAGGGCAAAAATAGTGTCCATTTTGATAACCTATTGTTTTAAAACAACAAGTCAGGCGTTCATCGAATCGAAGAACTCGGAATTCGTCTTCGTCTGCTTGAGCTTGGAGATCAGGAACTCGATCGCATCCGTGGTGCCCATCGGGTTCAGGATGCGGCGAAGAACGTAGGTCTTCTGCAGGTCGTTCTTGTCGACCAGCAGGTCTTCCTTCCGGGTTCCGGACTTGAGAATATCCATCGCCGGGAACACCCGCTTGTCCGCAACCTTGCGGTCGAGAACGATCTCCGAGTTGCCGGTGCCCTTGAATTCCTCGAAGATCACCTCGTCCATCCGGCTGCCGGTATCGATCAGCGCCGTGGCGATGATCGTCAGCGATCCGCCTTCCTCGATATTCCGCGCCGCACCGAAGAAGCGCTTCGGCCGCTGCAATGCGTTGGCATCGACGCCGCCGGTCAATACCTTGCCCGATGACGGCACCACCGTGTTGAACGCCCGGCCTAGGCGGGTGATCGAGTCCAGCAGGATCACCACGTCGCGCTTGTGCTCGACAAGGCGCTTGGCCTTCTCGATCACCATCTCGGCCACCGCGACATGTCGCGTCGCCGGTTCGTCGAAAGTCGAGGACACGACCTCGCCCTTCACGCTCCGCTGCATGTCGGTGACCTCTTCCGGGCGTTCGTCGATCAAGAGAACGATGAGGTAGCATTCCGGATGGTTCGACGCAATCGAATGCGCGATGTTCTGCAAGAGCACCGTCTTGCCTGTGCGCGGCGGTGCCACGATCAGGCCCCGCTGGCCCTTTCCGATCGGTGCCACGAGGTCGATGATTCGCGCGGATCGGTCGCGGATCGTCGGATCCTCGATCTCCATCTTCAGCCGCTCATCCGGGTAAAGCGGCGTCAGGTTGTCGAAGGCCACCTTGTGCCGGGCTTTCTCCGGATCCTCGAAATTGATCTTCGTGACCTTGGTCAGCGCAAAATACCGCTCATTCTCGCCCGGCGCGCGGATCACGCCTTCAATCGTGTCACCGGTCCGCAGCGAATATTGCCGCAGCATTTCCGGGCTGACATAGATGTCGTCCGGCCCCGGAAGATAGTTCGCTTCCGGTGAACGCAGAAACCCGAACCCGTCCTGGAGCACTTCCAGCACGCCGTCGCCGCCGATGTCCCAGCCTTCCTCCGCATGCTCCTTGAGGATCGAGAACATCATCTCGCCCTTACGCATCGTCGAGGCGTTCTCGATCTCCAGCTCCTCCGCCATCGACAGAAGGTCGGCCGGGCTTTTTGCCTTGAGATCGGCAAGGTTCAGACGGTCTTGGGTCATCTTGGAAAAACCACTCGGGTCAGGCGCGGGCGAACCGCCGGCGCGATGTATCATCAGGGGAAAGACCCCAATCCGGACGGCGGGGCCTGCAGCGCCAATACACCCGCGTACCGACCTGAGTCAACCAAGCGTCAGTATTTCAAGATCACCGACAGGACGATCACGATCATCAGAACCGTCGGCACCTCGTTCATCATTCGATAGGTTCGACCCGTGCGACTGTTGGTGCCATTCACGAAATCCTTCCGGCGATACCCTAGCCAGTGGTGAAACCAGGTCATTGCCAGAACCGACGCCGCCTTGGTCCATGGCCAGACCTCTGACCAGTCCACGATCCCCGGCGTGAACACCAAGGCGAGGCCAAAGGTCCAGGTCGCCGTCATCGCCGGGTTCATGATCAGCCGGAGGAGCTTGCGCTCCATCACCTGAAAGAGCTTGTCGGTCTCGGAACCCTGCCCGACAACCTCGACGTGATAGACGAACAGCCTCGGCAGATAGAAGATCCCCGCCATCCATGTGATTACCGATATGACATGAAGCGCTTTTGTCCAAGGATAGACCGAAGCCAGAAAATCACCGATCACGGATGCTCCTTTCACGACGGTTCCACGACGTCTTCTTATAAAAGAAAAGATAAAGATAAAGGGAAGTTGATGTTTTAGACCCTGTGGATGATGTGGATTGCCGGTTTTTCCGGCGGGTGCCACACAGATCCGGACGCTTGTGGATGAACACGGGATAATCCCGGGATGTCTTGGAAATAGACAATTTATTTGTACGTTTTCAAAGGCTTAGGAAATGCGAATCCGCATCTTGGTTGTGAACGCTTCACGGGAAATCCTCTAGGGAACCCCACTTTTCCACATCGGGCAAAAATCGCCATACACATGCGCAGAAATCTCCCCGGTTCTTGACAGACCAGCCGATCTGTCCCCACTTCCCGCCATCCGCATTCCATCCCGCGTTTGATCCGCTGCCCTCACGCCAACTTACCCACAGAGTCGTCCATGGCCACCCCGACCCCTCCACTGATCCTCGCCTCCGGATCTGACATCCGCGCCCGGCTGCTGCGGAACGCAGGGCTATCGCCCGACGTGCGTCCGGCCCGCATCGACGAGGATGCGATCCGCGCTTCACTCGCGGCGGAAGATGCCACGCCGCGCGATCTTGCCGACGCCCTGGCCGAGATGAAAGCGCGCCGCGTCAGCGATCGCTTTCCCGAGGCGCTGGTTCTCGGATGTGATCAGATCCTCGATTGCGGTGGCGCCGTCTTCTCAAAACCAGCCGACCGCGACGAGGCCCGCGCCCAGCTTCGCGCGCTCTCAGGACAGACCCATCGGCTCCATTCCGCATTGGTAATCTGTCGTGCCGGCCAACCGCTCTGGAGACATGTCGGCGAGGCCAGGCTGACGATGCGCGCCATATCGGACGGCTATGTGAATTACTATGTCGAGCGAAACTGGGACAGCATCCGTCACAGTGTTGGCTGCTACAAGCTGGAAGAGGAAGGTGTGCGACTTTTTGCCCGCATCGAGGGTGATTACTTCACTGTTCTCGGTCTGCCGCTGATCGAACTCTTGACCTGGCTCGCAGTTCGGGGCGACATCGCCTCATGACCGAACATCCCCGTATTCCGCTTGCCGGTGTCATAGGTTCCCCGATCGCGCATTCGAAATCGCCGCGGTTGCATGGTCATTGGCTGAAAGCCTATGGCATCGCCGGCTATTACATTCCGATGGATGTCGCCCAGTCCGAGCTGCGCGAGGTGATCGCGGCCTTGCCGAAGGCCGGGTTCGTCGGCGTCAACGTCACCATTCCGCACAAGGAAACCGTGCTCGCGCTCGCCGATGTCGTGACCGACCGCGCGGCGCTGATCGGGGCGGCGAATACGCTGATTTTCCGCAAGGACGGCCGGATCCATGCCGATAACACCGACGGCTACGGCTTCATCGCCAACCTGCGCCAGAACGCGCCGGGCTGGGCCCCAACTGCCGGGCCGGCAGCGGTGATCGGCGCGGGTGGGGCCGCGCGCGCCGTCATCGCCTCGCTGATCGAGGTCGGCGTCCCGGAGATCCGGCTGGCCAACCGCACCCGCACCCGGGCCGAGGCGCTCCGGCAGGAATTCGGCGCAAAGGTCGTGGTCCATGACTGGGTTCAGGCCGGCAACATGATGGAGGGCGCGACGACCATCGTGAACACCTCCTCGCTCGGCATGGTCGGAAAGCCGGATTTCCGCGTCCCGCTCGACGCATTGTCGCCGAACGCTGTCGTGACCGATCTGGTCTACACCCCGCTCCGCACCAGGCTTCTGGAAGAGGCGGCCGAGATCGGTTGTGTCACCGTTGATGGGCTTGGCATGCTGATCCATCAGGCGGCGCCTGCGTTCGAACGCTGGTTCGGGGTCCGGCCCGAAGTCGACCAGGCGGTGCGCGACGCGGTTCTGGCGGAATGAACCGTCCGTTCCTGCTCGGCCTGACGGGCTCCATCGGCATGGGAAAATCGACGACCGCAGCGATGTTTGCCGCAGAAGGCGTGCCGGTCTGGGACGCGGACGCCGCCGTCCACCGGGTTTACGGACCAGGCGGCGCCGGCGTCGACGCGATGATGTCGCTGCGCCCCGAGGCGGTCCACGAAGGCACCGTCGACCGCACGCGACTGAAAGAATGGATCGCCGCCGATCCTCGCGCCCTTTCGCGGATCGAAGCGGTCATCCATCCCCTCGTCGCCGCCGATCGCGCCGCGTTCATCGCGACCGCGACGGCCGAGGGTGCCCGGCTTGTCGTGCTCGACATCCCGCTTCTGTTCGAAACCGGCGCCGAGGCGGGAATGGACGCGACACTTGTCGTCACTGCCCCGGCAGCGGTCCAGCGCGCGCGGGTACTGGAGCGCCCCGACATGACCAGAGAGCAATTTGCCACGATCCTCGCGCGCCAGATGCCCGACGCCGAAAAGCGCGCGCGTGCCACCTGGGTCATCGAGACCCTCACCCTTGATGCCACCCGCGCCGCCGTGCGAGACCTGATCCAAAGGATCGGAGCCGACCATGCGTGAAATAGTACTCGATACCGAGACCACCGGATTCGAGCCGGCCGAAGGCCATCGCATCGTCGAGATCGGCGCAATCGAGCTTCTGAACCACATGCCGACCGGGCGGGTTTATCACCAGTATATCAATCCGGAGCGGGCGATGCCGAAGGAAGCGTTCGAGGTGCATGGCCTCGGCGACGATTTCCTCCGCGACAAGCCGCCCTTTGCGGCGGTCGGCATGGCGTTTCTCGATTTCATCGGCGTGGACTCGCGGCTCGTGATCCACAACGCCGCCTTCGACATGAAATTCCTCAATGCCGAACTCGGCTGGGCCAACCTGCCGATCATCGCGATGGACCGTGCGCTGGATACCGTCGCGATTGCTCGGCGCAAGTTTCCCGGCTCGCCCGCTTCGCTTGACGCGCTCTGCCGGCGCTTCGCGATCGACAATTCGGCGCGTGAGAAACACGGGGCACTTCTCGACAGCGAGCTTCTGGCGGAAGTGTATCTCGAGCTGATCGGCGGCCGTCAGCCGGATTTCGGACTGTCGGTGGCGGGCGGCGGCACCGGTCAGACCTCTACCGAAGCTTGGCGCCCAGGCCTGCGCCCCGCCCCGTTGCCTCCGAGGCTGAGCGCCGATGAAGCGGACGCCCACGCGCGCCTTATCGAAAGCCTGGGCGAGACTGCGATCTGGAAGCGTTTCGCCTGATCAGACGCCGGTCGCGCGCAGAACCACGGTGACGGTGCGGGCAAGGATCGACAGGTCGGTCCAAATTCCCATGTTGGTCGAATAGGCGCTGTCGTAAGTTGCCCGTTCGGCAAAGGAACCACGGTTGCGGCGGCTGACCTGCCAGAGGCCGGTAATCCCGGGACGCAGCCGGTAATAATCGGCGTCGATATGACCGTTGCGGTAAAGTCCCTGCTGTTCCGGCGTAAAGGGACGCGGCCCGACAAGGCTCATCGTGCCGTTCAGGACATTCCAGAGCTGTGGCAACTCATCAAGGCTTGTCCGCCGAAGCAGCGCCCCGAACCGCGTCACACGCGGATCGCGGACCAGTTTCTGGGCTGTTCGCCATTCTTCCGCGAGAGCGGGATTGTCGCGCAGGATCCGCGACAGTGCCGCGTCGGCGTCTGGGATCATCGTGCGCACTTTCCAACACCGGAAAAGCCGTCCGTCCCGGCCGACACGAAGCTGGGAATAGAGAGGCTGCCTGCCGCCCAAGGCGGTCAGCAGAAGGACCGTTCCGACGAGGGGAAGCACCACCGGCAGCATCAGCCCAAGAAGGACGAGATCGACGAGCCGCTTGCCAAGACCCGGATAGAACCGTTGCTGCGAAACGGGCACGACCTCGTCGTGAAACTCGAAGTGGGGGGCAGCCATGCCGGATTCTCCTTGCCAGACCGATCCGGAAAACCCCCACTCTCCGGCGACATTGGCTAAACTATGAGTTGAATTGTTACGGATTCGTTAAGCAAAATTTCTTCCGACGAGCCGCGATTGCGAAAAAGCGGCGGATTAATGCCGGCGTCGAATCCGGAATCGGTGAAGAAATGCCGCTTTTCAGCACCAGGAGCCTAAACCGCCAGAAACATGCGTAAAAAATCACCGGGCCACGAAGGGCGCGGCCCGGTCGGACATTTGGCTGCGAAATCCGATTCGCACTCAGACGAAGCGACCCCAAAGGTTTTCCAGCCGTTCCTGACGACCCGACCTCGGCTGTGGATCAAGGCCGGAGGCCAGCACCCGGGCCGAGATCGACTCGAGCGTTCCAGATGTCAGCATCGCGGCATTTTGCGGCTCGTCCCAGCCCGCGTAACGCTCCGCCCGCGCCCGTTCCAGCGCTCCGTCCTCTATCAGCGCAGCGGCCGCCTTGAAGGCGCGGGCGCAGATATCCATCGCGCCGGCATGGGCGAGGATCAGATCCTCGGGGTCGAGCGACTGGCGCCGTAGCTTGGCATCGAAGTTGGTGCCGCCCGTGGTGAAGCCGCCCGCCCGGATGACCTCGTAATAGGCCCGCGCCATTTCCGGCACGTTGTCGGGGAACTGGTCGGTATCCCAGCCGGATTGATAGTCGTTCCGGTTCATGTCGATCGACCCGAAAAGCCCGAGCGAGGCGGCCAGCGCCAGCTCGTGTTCGAAGGAATGGCCGGCAAGGATCGCGTGGCCCTGTTCGATGTTCAGCTTGACCTCGTTCTCCAGCCGCCTTTGAAGCCAATCTTGTGCTTGTAGTCGACAACCATCTGAAGGAAGCGGCCGGCCTGTTCGGCCTCGCGCCCGAGATCGGTGTTGAGCAGCGTTTCATACCCTTCGCGCCCGCCCCAAAGGACGTAGTTCTGCCCGCCGAGTTTTTGTGTCGCGTCCATGCAGGCCTTCACCGTCGCCGCCGACCAGGCAAAGACGTCCGGGTCGGGGTTGGTGGCCGCGCCGGACATGAAGCGGCGGTGCGAGAAGAGGTTCGCGGTGCCCCAGAGAAGCCGGGTGCGGTGCGTTTCCATCTTGGCCCCAAGGTGGTCGACGATGCCTTCGAGGTTCTTCAGGCTTTCCGCGAAACTCGCGCCCTCGGGCCGGATATCGGCATCGTGGAAGCAGAAGAAGGGCACGTTGAGGATGTCGAACATCTCGAACGCCACATCGGCCTTCAGTTTCGCCAGCGCCATCGTGTCGCCGAACCACGGCCGGTCGAACGTCTGGCCGCCGAAGGGGTCGCCACCGGGCCAGGCGAAGCTGTGCCAGTAGGCAACGGCAAAGCGGAGGTGATCCTGCATCCGCTTGCCCATCACGACCTCGTCGGGATTGTAGTGGCGGAAGGCGAAGTCGTTGCTGCTCTGCGGCCCTTCGTAACGAAGTTGCGGAATGCCTTTGAAGAAGTCGGTCATGTCAGTCCCTTGATGGCGGTTTGGGCGGCGCGAAACCGGGCGTGGCCATCGTCGAAGGCCGCCGTCAGCGTCGGATCCGGTGTAAAGGTTTGTGCGATGGCGGGGGGCGTGGCAATCTCGGCCCCCGCGCCGGTCGCGGCCATCAGGCCGAGGCGCGCGGCCCCGAAGGCGCCGCCGAAATCGCCGGCGACAGGAACCGAGACCGGTGTGCCGAGAGCTGTCGCGATGGCCGAAAGCCAGTAGGCGGATTTCGATCCGCCGCCGACAGCAAGAAGCCGGTCAATCCGCGTTCCGGTCGCAGCCAGAGCATCGCGGCAATCGCGGATCGCAAAGGCGACGCCTTCAAGGACGGCACGGGTCGCCGCCTGCCGGTCGGTCGCGTGTTCGAGCCCGATGAAGGCGCCACGGATCGCGGCATCGTTGAGCGGCGTGCGCTCGCCCCCGAGATAGGGCAGGAAACGGGTCTTTCCGGGCGCGCGAAGCGGGCCGAGGTCCTCGGTCAGCGCGCCCGCCCCTGTCCCGGCGATGCCGGCAAACCAGTTGAGCGCGTCGGTCGCGGCAAGGATCACGCCCATCTGGTGCCATTTGCCGGGCAGCGCGTGGCAGAAGGTGTGGACCGCCGTCGCCGGATCGGGCCGATAGCCGTCATTCGCGGCGAAGAGGACGCCCGAGGTGCCGAGCGAAACGAAGGCCTGCCCGGCCGACACCACGCCGACCCCGATCCCGGCGGCCGCGTTGTCGCCGGCGCCGCCCGCGACGACGGCCGACGCGGGAATCCCGAAGCGTCCGGCGATCTCGGGCCGGAGCAGTCCTGAAACCTCTGACCCCTCGACAAGGCGCGGCATCGTGCCGGGCCCCATCCCCGTCGCCGCCAGAAGCTCTTCCGACCACGCGCGGCGCCCGGTATCGAACCAACTTGTTCCTGCCGCGTCCGACATTTCCGCCACATGCTCGCCAGTCAGCCAGAGCCGCAGGTAGTCTTTCGGCAAAAGCACCTTCGCGACGCGTCCGAAGACCTGCGGTTCATGGCGCTTTAGCCAGACGAGCTTTGGCGCGGTAAAGCCCGGAAAGACGATATTGCCGGTGATGGCGCGAAAACGCGGATTGGCGTCAAGCTCTGCCGCCTCCAGATGCGATCGGGTGTCGTTCCAGAGGATGCACGGACGCAGCACGTTGTCGGAGGTGTCAAGCAGGGTTGCGCCGTGCATCTGGCCCGAAAGGCCGATACCCTTGATCGCCGCCCGTCCCGCAACGGGCAACCCGCCGATCACCGCCTCCGCCGCCGCGATCCAGTCAGCGGGGAATTGCTCCGACCAGCCATCCTCGGGCCGCGACACCGACAGCGGCGCCGTCGCCTCCGCCACGACGCGCTGATCGTCGTCGATCAGAACACCCTTCAGGCCAGAGGTGCCAAGGTCGAGCCCGAGGTACATTTCAGGCCACCTTTTCCGGCGTCTTGCCAAGGATGATCATGCCGAGGATGTCATCGTCGGTCACCTCGTTCACGTTCACCGTTCCGACAAGCTGACCGTTCTTCATCACGCTTGCCCGATCGCAGAGCTTCATCACGTTGTGGATGTCATGCTCGATCAGGAAAATGCCGAGGCCCTGGCGCTTCAGCTCTTCGATCAGCTCCGCGACCATCTGGGTCTCATGCGGGCCAAGCGCGGCGGTGGGTTCGTCCATGATCAGGATCCGCGCATTGAAATAGACCGCGCGGGCAATGGCGACCGACTGGCGCTGACCGCCGGAAAGTGCCGAGACTGGCACCTTGAACTTGCGGAAATTGGGGTTGAGCCGGGCCATGATCTTGCGCGCCTCGGCCTCCATCCGCACGTCATCGACGAGACCCATCGGGGTGACCAGCTCTCGCCCCAAAAACAGGTTCGAGGCGGCATCGAGATTGTCGGCCAGCGCCAGCGTCTGGTAGATCGTCTCGATATTATAGTCGCGTGCGTCGCGCGGATTGGCGATGACCGCTTTTTCGCCGTTGATGAAGATGTCGCCCGCGTCGGCGTGATAAGCGCCCGAGAGGCACTTGATCAGCGTCGATTTGCCGGCGCCGTTATGGCCGAGAAGGCCGACAACCTCTCCGGGAAAAAGGTCGATCGTGACGTGATCGACCGCCTTGATGCCGCCGAAAGCGATGGAGATGTCCCGCATCTCGACGAGGGGTGTTCCACGATCTGTCATGTCTTTGCCCTCACTTCGATGTGCTGCGATAGAGTTTGTCGAGATAGACGGCGAGGACGAGAACCGAGCCCACGACAACCTGCTGGATCGCCGCATCAAAACCGATCAGCACCATCCCGGTTTGAAGGCTCTGCATCACCAGGGCGCCGATGATCGCGCCGTAGATCGTGCCGATCCCGCCGCCGAGCGAGGTGCCGCCGATCACCGCCGACGCGATGACGTAAAGCTCGTCGAGCGTGCCGAGCGCGTTCGTGGCGGAGTTCAGACGCGCCGAGGCGACGACCGAGGAAAGGCCGGTCAGGAACCCCATGAGCGCGAAGATCTTCACGGTCATCCAGCGGGTATTGATGCCGGCCAACTCTGCTGCTTCGGGATTGCCGCCGATGGCGAACACGTAGCGGCCAAAGCGGGTTCGCGTCATGAGGAAGGTCATGACGATGCCGACGCCGATCAGGATCAGCACCGGGATCGCGAAGCCGTGGCTGATGAAGAGCCCGCCTTCGGGAATGTCGATCGCATTGCGCTCGGCGTATTGCTTCACGATGCCCTTCGGCCAGGGATAGGCGTTCACCAGGAGGACCGCGCCGATCACGATCCCACAGCCGACGATACCGAGGAAGACCTCGGCCCACACCGGGCGCAGCGGGAACTCGAACTTGCGCCGCTGCGACCGGCCGTGAAAGATCATGAAGACGATGCCGGCGCAGGCCAGCAGCCCGACGATCCAGCTGCCGGTCGCCCCAACCGCGCCATAGGGTCCGCCGCCCAGCAGCGCGAAGGTGGAATCGACCGGAGAAATCGTCTCGCCCCGCGCTACGAGGAAGGCGGCGCCGCGCCAGACCAGAAGGCCGCGATAGGCGATCAGCCAGCCATGAAACGCGCCGACCAGCGTGCCGATGGCCAGGCCGCTGAGGACAGCGATGATCCAAATCAGCGGATGGCCGAGGCCAAGGTATTTCGGCAGCACATAGACCTGCATCATGCCCATGACGATGGCACAGAACCCGAGGATCGAGCCGACCGAGAGGTCGATGTGCCGGGTCACGATGACAAGAACCATGCCGGTCGCCATGATCCCGATCGAGGAGGTCTGCACCGACAGGTTCCACAGGTTGCGCGGCGTCAGGAACGCGCCGAACCCGTTGACGAAATAGCCGTAGGCGTGAAAGCCGATCCAGATCAGCAGCAGCGCACCGATCATGCCGATGAGACGGGTATCCAGTTCGGTCGCGCGGAGGAACCGGGTCACCGGGCCTTCGTGCGGCGACGCCGCGCCGGACGCGCCGGCCTTATCGGATGTTGTTGATTGGGTCATGTCCTCATCCATCTGCAGGCATGGGGATGCGGGGAACCGACGCCGCGACGACAAGTTTGGCATCGGTTGCGGCGCTCGGGGGTGACGCGGGCCGTCGGATCGGCCCCGGCCCACGACGGGAAAACCCGGCGCCCGAAGGCGCCGGGCTCAAAGCCTCGGATCAGCAGCCGGCCACGCCGTCCATCGCGCCTTCGCAAGCCTGCTCTTTCGAGATGTGGCCCGCGTCGATCGCGACGTTCAGGTTGTCCTTGGTCACCGGCGTCGGCGCGAGGAAGATCGCGTTCATCTCGACACCCTTCTCGCCGCCCGACCATTTGACCGCCCCGTCGACGGCATCCATGGCGGTGCCGCCCGCGAGGGCAACAGCGATGTCGGCTGCCGCCTTGCCAAGCTGGCGCGAGTCCTTCCAGACCGAAACGGTCTGGGTTCCGCGCGCCACGCGGTTCAGCGCCGCAAGGTCGCCGTCCTGTCCGCCGACCGGAACGTTGAGGCCCTGCGCCGAAAGCGCCGCGATGACGCCGCCAGCCATGCCGTCGTTCTCGGCCAGTACCGCGTCCACCTCGTTGTTGGCGGCGGTCAGGATCTGCTCCATGTTCTTCTGGGCATTGTCCGGCTTCCAGCCATCGGTGAAGCTTTCACCGACGATCTTGATCTTGCCGGCATCAACGTCGGCGCCGATCACTTCCATCATGCCTTCCAGCAGGAAGGCCGCGTTCGGATCACCCTTGTCGCCCTTGATGATGGCATAGTTGCCCTCGGGCTGCGCCGCCTTCACGGTTTCGGCGATGATCCGGCCGACACCCTTGTTGTCGAACGTCAGGTAGAAGGCGCGATCGTCTTCGATCAGGCGGTCATAGCCGACAACCGGAATGCCCTCTGCGGCGGCCTTGTCGATCGCCGGCCCGATCGCGTCCTTGTCGACCGACAGGATCACCAGCGCCTCGGCGCCCTGGGCGATCAACGCCTCGACATCGGTCAGCTGCTTTGCGGCGGAGTTCTGCGCGTCGGACGAGATATAGGTGGCGCCGGCCGCTTCGAGCGCGGCCTTCATCGCCGCCTCGTCGGTTTTCCAGCGCTCTTCCTGGAAGTTGGACCAGCTGACGCCGACGGTCTGCGACCATGCCGCGGTCGATGCGAAGCCGGCCGCCAGCGCGACGGCCGCCAGAATGGACTTGTTCATGTGTTCCTCCCGTTAGTGGGCCGTTGAGCCCGGATCGGCGGATTCGCCGAACTGTTTCAAAGCTGCCGATAATAAATTCGCTTGTCAAATTAAAAAGACCGGACCAGACTGGCAAAGCGCAAGAAACTTGCGAAAATTGGCATACAGAGATGCATGACCAAGCTGAAATGCAAGATTTTGCGGTATTATTTGTTTGGCTGGCTAAATAATGAACGATCGGCGACGGGGCAACATACAGCGAATGGGCGCAGCATCACGCGGCTGCGGTCCGTTGATTCCGTCGCTCTCGGAAGCGTCGCGACCGCTGCGCCAGCAGATATTCGAACGCGTGCGGGCTGCCGGAACGATGCCGCGGGTGCAGGTCGCGAAAGAGTTGGGGGTGAGTCCCGCCTCCGTCACCACGCTCACCTCCGAGCTGATCGAGATGGGCCTGCTGGTCGAGGTTTCCGCCCAGCGCGACATCGCCGATACCGGGCGCGGCCGCCCCGCTGTCGCGCTCGGGGTTCGGGCGGATGCGCAGCTGGTCGCGGGGATCAAGCTGTCGGACCGCGAACATACCGCGGTGATCGTGGATTTCGCCGGTAACCTCGTTGCCGACGAGGCCATTCCGCGCACCCCCGGGGCAATGGAGTTGGCGGGATTGGTCGGCGCGACACAGGCGCTGGTCGAAAGCGTTTGTGCCAAGGCCGGCATCACGGTGGCGCAATTGAGCGCCATCGGCCTCGGCGTCCCGGGATTTGTCGATTCCCTGAGCGGCATCGTCCACTGGTCGCCGGTTCTTTCGTCCCGACATGCGCCGCTGGCCGCCGTCGCGTCCGAGCGGCTGGGGGCTCCGGTCCATATCGACAACGATGCCAACCTGGTCACCCTGGCGGAACTCTGGTTCGGCGCCGGGCGCGGCCTGTCGGACTTCGCCGTCGTCACCATCGAGCACGGCGTCGGCATGGGCTTTGTCCTCAACCACCGGATCTTTCGCGGTGCGCAGGGGTTGGGGATGGAGCTTGGCCATACCAAGGTGCAGCTCGATGGCGCGCTATGCCGCTGCGGCCAGCGTGGCTGCCTTGAGGCTTATGTCGCCGATTACGCGCTGGTGCGCGAGGCGACGACCGCGCTCAATTGGACCAGCCGCGAGACGCAGTCTGTGAATGTCCTCCTGGAAAGTCTTTTCGACCACGCCAAGGCCGGCAATTCGGCTGCACGGTCGATCTTTCACCGCGCCGGGCGCTATCTGGCGCTGGGCCTTGCCAATGTCGTCAACCTCTTCGACCCCGAACTTATCATCCTGTCGGGCGAGCGGATGCGCTACGATTATCTCTACGCAAACGAGACGCTGGCCGAGATCAAGGCCCTTGCGCTCAACACTGGCCGACCGGTACCGAAGATCGAGATCCACGCCTGGGGCGATCTTCTCTGGGCGCATGGCGCGGCCGCCCTTGCGCTGTCGGAAGTGACGGAAGGAATCCTCGGTACCACGCGCGAAATGGCGGCGCAATGAAGGCCGTGATCGCTCTCGCATTTCTGGCGAATCCAGCCGGCGCAGACCCGGTATTTGTCGATCGCGCGGACGGGTTGCCGGCCCCACATGTCTATGCCGGCGGTTGGGAACATTTCGTCGGTGGCGGCGTCGCGGCCTTCGACTGCAATGGTGACCGCAGGCCCGACCTGTTCGCCGCCGGCGGCGAGAATCCCGCCCGTCTTTTCGTCAACGCAACCGAAGCGCCGGGCGCACCGATCCACTTTATCGAGGGCGCCCTGCCGCCGCTGACCCATGTCACCGGGGCCTACCCGCTCGACATCGACGGCGACGGACTGCTCGATCTCGCGGTGCTGCGGGTCGGGCCGGACCTCTTGTTGCGGGGCGGGCCGGATTGCGCCTTCCGCGACGCCTCCGACGACTGGGGGTTTCATCCCCGCGACGCCTGGACCACTGCCTTCTCCGCAACATGGGAGCGCGGGCAGGATTTCCCGACGCTCGCCTTCGGCCACTACGTCGACCGCGCCGACCCCGAGGGGCCGTTCGAGGCCTGCGATACCTCCGACCTCTTCCGCCCGACCGGCCGTGGCTACGGCGCCGCAGAAGTGATCGCCCCCGGCTACTGCGCCCTGTCGATGCTGATCACCGACTGGCAGCGGAAGGGAGAGCCGGGGCTACGGGTTTCGAACGACCGCCACTACTACGTGCGCGGCGGTTATGAGCAGATGTTCCGCCTGAACCCGCTGGCCGAACGGGTCGAGGACTGGCCGCATGTCTCGCTCTGGGGCATGGGCATAGCCAGCCAGGACATCACCGGCGACGGGTTGCCGGAGGTGATGATGACCTCGATGGGCGATCAGCTTCTGCAGTTCAACACCGGCGCCGGCTTCGTCAACGCGCCCTTCTCGATCGGAACCTACGCCCAGCGCCCCTTCCTTGGCGACGATGGTCGGCCCTCGACAGGCTGGCACGCGGAATTCGGGGATATCGACAATGACGGGCTGGCCGATCTCTTCATCGCCAAGGGCAATGTCGACCAGATGCCGTCGAATGCAATCCACGATCCGAATAACCTCCTGATGCAGCAGCCGGACGGAACCTTCGTCGAAAAGGCCGACGTGGCGGGGATTGCCACAACCGAACGGTCGCGCGGCGCCGCCCTTGCCGATCTCGACGGCGACGGGCGGCTCGACATCGTAGTGATCAACCGACGGGCACCGATGGAGGTCTGGCAGAACCAGACACCGGAAACCGGTCATTGGGCCGGAATAGAGCCGCATATGACAGGAAACACCCGCGCAGTCGGCGCCTGGGTGGAACTGAGATCCGCCGGAGGGATCATGGCGCGCGAGGTGACCGTCGGCGGCGGCCACGCCGGGGGTCAGGCCGGGCCGTTGCATTTCGGCCTCGGGTCCACGACCGAGGCAGATGTCCGCGTGATCTGGCCGGATGGCACGGTGTCCGACTGGGCGCCGGTTCCCATCGACCGGGTCAGCAACGTCAGCCGGGCGGGATCGGCGCTCAGGCTCAACCCCTAGCGGTCGATGGGCAGGCCACTCGGCACACTTTGCGGGATTCCAAGCCGGCCGTCGATGGCGCCCTGATCGCGCAAGCTCTCCAGAAATGCGATGATCGCGGCAACCTCAGCCGGGTTGAGCGGCCGCCCGGGAACAGCGGCGGCCTCGATCGCGCCCACCTCATCCGGCGTGTCGAGAATTTCCCAGTCGGACTTTGCGACATCCAGCGAAGGCAGCACGGCAAGGCCGCGATCATAGCCGGCAAGGCCGACCGACGGATCGGAATGATGTGTAAGGAATGCCGACAGATCGGACCAGGCGCCGTCATGTCCCCAAGGCCCTGTCGCGGTGACATTACGAAGCGACGGTGTGCGGAAGGCAAAGGCATCCTCTTCCCGGTTCGTTACCCGCATCCGGCCCACATCGCGGGAATGGCTTTCGAACCGCTCCGCCTTGCCGGGGCCGATCTGCGGTTCGCCCATGGCATGAAATCCGTGATCGGTCTGGAACCTGCCGGAATGACAGGCGGCGCAACCGGCCTCGCCGTAAAAGAGATCCATCCCTTCCCGCGCCAATTCTGGAAGCGGCGGCCCGCCGCGCAACATGGCGTCAAAGGCGGATCGGTCGGCGCGCCATTCGAAGGCGATGAATGCGGCGATGGCGTTGGAGAGATCGGTAAACGCAATGGGACGCCCCGCCGCAATCTCGGGATAGGCGGCGTCGAACATTGCCTTGTACTCCGGAATCGCACCGACCCGTTCGGCCAGCAGGCTCCAGGCGCCGCCGGGGCCAGTAATCAGCCCCTCGCGCACCGCCGTCGACACATCGTTCTCCTGATAGTGCCCTGCCATCTCGTCAGGCGACAGAACCGGGAACATGGTCTGGGCCGAGAGCACGGAGGCGAACCCCATCACCATGTCGTCTTCCAGAGGGGAACGCAGACCCGACGGCCGCGACGGGTCCGCCTCGATCCGGCCGTCGTGGAACAGGATGGTGAATTCACGGGCGCCAAGGTTGAAAAGCGCTGTTGCGTTACGTGGGATCCGCTGTTCAGGCGGGTTCGCCGGGTTGGGTTTGCGGTCGGGGCCAAGGCCGATCCCGCCCTCGCCGATCCCAAGAGAAAGGCCGTCAGACGTCGCGAAGCGCGGATGATGGCAGGTCGCGCAAGCGATATTGCGGTTCCCCGAGAGGATCGGATCGTAGAAGAGAAGCTGGCCCAGTCGCGCCTCGGCCTGCGAAACCGGCATGTAGTCGGCATCAGTCACCGGCGTGGGCACCTCCGACCGGGCAGCCCCGGCCACCAGCACGAGAATGAGTGCAAGACGCAACGTCGAATCCCCCCTGCAAAGAGTGATAGCGGTCCGGATGCCGCAAGGCCACAAACGGATTGCGGACGGAAAGCGGCCGGGTGAACATACCACCATGAACCAGCGCCAGGATACGATGCTGAACCCCGTCTACCTCCTGCGCCTCGCCCGCGCGGTCTGGCACGCGATGGATGAGCGCAATCTCGGGCTGATCGCGGCGGGGGTCGCGTTCTACACGATGTTCGCGATCTTTCCCGGGATGGCGGCGACAATCGCGATCTGGGGATTTTTCGCCGATCCGGTGGTGATGCGCAATTATCTCGACCAGATCCACGGCGTGATCCCCGACGCCGCCTTCGGCGTGATCGAGGGGCAGCTGACCACGCTTCTCGCCACGAATACAAGCACGCTTGGCTGGACCACTGCGGTGTCGCTCGCCGTGGCGCTTTATTCGGTTCACAACGGGGTGGTGGCGCTCGTGACCGGGCTGAACGCGATCCATGCGCGGCGGCACAGGCCCGGACTGGCGCGGGTCATCGGCTCCATCCTTCTGACGGCGACGCTCATCGCGCTGGTCCTTTCGGCGCTGGTTGTCGTCGTGGTCGTACCGATTGTGCTGAACGTGCTGAAGCTGGGGCCGGTCGGGGGATTCATCCTGCTTTACCTACCGTGGATCGTGATGTTCCTGGTGCTGATGCTCGTCCTTGGCCTGTTCTACCGATGGGGACCGAACATGGACGGCGACCGGCATTCCTGGTTGACCTTGGGCGCATTTCTCGCCGCTTTCCTCTGGGCCGCCGCGTCGATGGCGTTCTCCGCCTACCTCACGAATTTCGGCCGCTATAACCAGATCTACGGGTCCATCGGCGCGGTGATCGCGTTGCTGATGTGGCTCTATATCTCGGCCTATATCGTGCTTCTGGGGGCCGTAGTGAACGCCGAGCGGAGCAGGCTCGCGTGCAGTCAGTAATCACGTTCGTAGTAGATGCCGATGCCGGTATCGCCGTCCGACCCGACGGTGCCGCGTGCCTTGACCCCGGGGCGGATGTCGAGGTTGAGGTTGATTTCGCTCTTGCCGTCCGACCCGATGGTGACGTCGGAATAGACCTTCTCGGACAGATACTTCCCGGCTCTGAGCCCGGCCGTTCCGTCTTCTCCGGTCGTCACGTCGAGATCGTCGAGGCCAATGCCCCGACGCAGCTTCGACACGATCCCCTCGCCGCCCTTGCCGGCAAGCGTGGCGACGGCAGAGGCGAGTTGCGCCGCCTGGAACGGCGAAAGACTGGTCAGGCTGCGGCCAAAGAGGAGGTGGGCGATCACCTCTTCCTCGGGCAGTTCGGGCGAGGAGAGGAAGCGGATTTCCGGGGCCGAGGCCTCGCCCTCGATCAGGATGGTCGCGGTGATGCCGTCGGCCTCGGTCGAAGCGGAGAACCGGATATAGGGTGTGAGCGCGCCTTGAAGTTCGATCAGACCCTCGTCGATTGTCAGGCGCTTGCCAAGGATATCGAGCCGGCCACGGATCAGGTTGAACTGGCCTGCGGGTACGATGCTTGCCGTCGTGCCGGTCAGACGAAGCGCGCCACCCATTTCGGCGTCAAGTCCACGCCCGCGCACGAAAATGCGGCCGGGTGCGGCAATCGACAGGTCAATTCCGTAGGCCGGCCCGCGTTCGCGGGCGTTCCCGTCGGGCTTGACCAGCCCGGCGCGGATCCGGGTCCGATGGACGGCGGCAGGTTCGTTGAGATGGGTCACGCCCGAGACGGTGGCGTTGCCGCCAAGCCCGGTCGAGGGCACGCGCACTTCGGTCCGGCCCAGGGCCACGGCGCCGGAAATCAGCGCGCCGCCGCGGAACGGGCCGCGCACGGTCACCGTGCCGTTGACGGTACTGTCGTAAAGATCGGGATCGCGCAGGCGCACCTCGGCAAGCCGGATCGAGAGATCGCCGTCATAGGGCGCCGCAAGCGCGACCGGGCCGGAAAGGTCCACCCGTCCACCACCGCGCACGTCGGCACCACCCGACAGCGTCGCCCGGCCGCCCGACATATCTGCGGCCAAGCGCATCGCCTCGAACTCGAACCCGAAGGTCGGTGCCACAAGCCGCGCCTCGTCGAGCCCGACCCGGCCGGAGAGCGAGCCGAGCCGCAATGGGCCGTTGAGACGCAGGTCTAAAGACAGCGGCCCCTCGATATTCCGGGGCGCGATGAAGGGATTGATGATGGCCGACTGCGCGCCGCCGGTGATCGAAAGGTCCGCGCTGCCGAAATCGGACGCCACCGTACCAGCGACACGGGCCGAAGTCGCGCCCGGTCCTTCGCCATTCAGGTCAAGGGTGTAGCCGTCGGCAGTCTCGGTCACGCGGCCCTTCGCCGTCAGCGGCCCGGGGAAACCCGGCGCCAGCAGCGCCATGTCGGCGAGGCGCGCGGACAGGTCGATGCGCCGCACCCCGTCCTCGAGCAGCGCCTCGGCAGCGAGCGAAAGCTGCGGATTCGAAAGCCGGAACGTATCGACCCGCACCCGACCGTCTCGTTCTTCGGCGGTCATGCGAAGCTCGGAAGTTCCGGCAAGCAGGCGGTCGGCCTCGGCCTGGCCGATGCCCAGCCCGCGCGCATCGGCGCTGAGCGTGATGTGCCGGGAGCCAACGGCTTCTTGAAGCCGCGCTTCGCCGGTCAGCGCGCCTTTGTAGCGGTCGCCGAGAACGGAGAGATCGCCAAAGTCGAGCGTCGCGGTCAAGTCGCTGGCACCGGTGCGGAGCCGCCCGGTGGCCGAGATACCAAGCATCGCCGCCGTGAGGTCAAGCTGGCGGATCTCGATCCCATCGGTATCGCGGTTAACCGAGGCGACGATGCGCGTCTCGTCGCGCAGAAGCCGGTCAAGCTCCGGCTGGTCGGCGGTCAGATCGCGCCCGAGAACCGTGGCGTCAATGTCGAAAAGGCCCGAAAGAAGGCCGCCGGACCCCGACATCGAAAGCGCCGCGCTGCCGCCAAGCTGCCGGCCCGCAAGGCCGGAGAACCGGCCCATGTCGGCGACGTCGGCCTCCAGCCGGCCACCGAGTTCGGCGCCTTCGTCGGGGCCGGACAGCGTCAGCCCGCCCTTCGCGCCGTATCCCTGTCCGGTGACGTCAAAGACCGGCACCCGCAAAGGCGCCCCCTGCTGCCAATGAAAGACCGCGCGTCCGGAAAGCTCCGGGCCAAGCGCCTCGGCCAGTGCCGGATCGCTGGGCTGAAGCCCGTTGGTCGCGAAGGTAACCGTGCCGCCGACCCGCGCGCCCTCGACACCCTGCTGGCCGGGGCGGGCGATGCGCCCTGACCCGTCGAGCGTCACCGCGCCGATGGCAATCTCGGCGCGCCGGAGACCATGCATGGTCCCCGCAAGCTTCCAGCCATCGCCGCGCGCCTGATCGAAGCGAAACGTCAGGTCCGCCGCCCGCAGATAGGTCTTTTCCCCCGGCAGCGGCAGCAGCACATCGGTCCCGTCGGCAAGGCCGATCCGTGTTGTCAGCGCCGCCTGCATCGGCAACCCGCCCGGCGCGAGGCTGAGCCGGCCGGTGATATCGACCCCCTTGGAGCCGAGAACCAGCCGGGTGAGGTCAAGCTGGCCCGACGGCATCCGCCGCCCCTCGGCCTCAAGGGTCACGTCGGTGCCGAAGAAATCCTGGTACTCCGGCAGCAAAAGCGGCGCGATATCGCCGCCGAGAACGGCGTTGAAGCTGCGTTCGGGCGCCCCGTCGCCGTTCGCGGTGCTGAGCAGCGTGACCCTGCCTGTCAGGCGCGGCGCGCCGTCCGTCATCAGCGCGATGTCGGTCTGGAAGTCGTCGATAATGCCGCTGCCGTGGATCGCAAGTTCGACCGAGGGGGTGCCGGGCAAGCCGATCAGATTGGCCGCGATTCCGTCGGCTTCTTCGGCGACAAGAAGATCGAGCGTGGCCTTGCGGGTCGCGTTGGCGTAGTTCCCCGTCAGCGATACCGTGCCGTCGCGCCCGTCGATGCGAGAGACCGAAAGGTTGGCGGAACCCTCGCCGCCTTCGAGCTCCAAGGTTCCTTCGAGGCTGACTTCGGCCGCCGCCCCGAAGAGCGCCTCGCCAAGGACGACTCGGTCGGCCCGGATCGTGCCGATCTGGATAGCGACCGGCAGTTCCGGCAGGCTGAAGCCAGACGCTTCGGCGGTCGGCTTGCCGGCGGTCGGCCGGCGCGGCAGGTCGATCTCGGCCGCCGTCATCTCGCTGATCTCGACCCGGCCGGACAGGAGCGCCCTGCGATTCCAGCCGATGGCGCCGTCGCGGATCGTCAGCCAGACGCCGTCGGCATCGGCAATGGTCATCGTGTCGAAGGTCGCGCGGGACGACAGCGCACCGGCGAAGCCGTCGATCCGGATGGTGCGGCCAAGGCCGGAAAGATTGTCCTCAAGAAACGCGGTCAGGAAATCGCGGTCGCGCTCCTCCTCCGTCTCGGCTTGCGCGAATGCGGCGAACGGCAGAAGCATCAGGAAGATCAGAAGAAACAAGCGCCGCATCAGAAGGCCTGCCCGATGCCGACGTATAGCTGAACGCCGTCGTTCGTCGAACCCGACACCGGCATGCCAAGATCGACGCGGATCGGCCCGATCCCTGTTCGGTAGCGAAGGCCAAGGCCGGCGCCGGCATGCCATTCGCCGTTGCCATCAAAGAGCTCCTCGTCGCTGACAAAACCGGCGTCGTAGAAGGCGACGGCGCCGATCTTCTCGGTAATGTCGGCGCGCAATTCGGCCGACAGCCCGGCAAAGCTCAGCCCGCCGGTATCGACCGTGATCGTGGCGGTCCGCGCCAGCGGCACACCGAGTGACTGGTAGGGCTGGCCCCTGACGGTGCCGCCGCCACCGGACCAGAACAGGTATTCCGGCGGCGTCTCGGCCAGGGACGATCCGATCACGGTGCCAAGCTGAAGCCTGCCGGCAAGGACAAAGCGGTCGTCGGCGCCGAAGGCGCGGTAGACGCGGGCGTCCGCCTTGATCTGTCCGCCGGACCCGGTGGTGCCGAAGCCGTAGAACGGCGTCACGTCGGCATCGAGATAGTAGCCCTTGCGCGTGTCGAGCGGCTGGTCGCGATTGTCCCAGGTGACGGACAGCGGCAGCGCCAGAAGGTCGTAATCGACGCTGCCGGCGGAATCCTTCGCCGTCGCGTTGATGTAGGAGATCCCCGCTTCGGCGGTGATGTAGTCTCCGAATTGCCGGGTCAGGCCGAAGCTCAATTCGATTTCGTCAACCGTCAGGTCGACGATTTCGGTGCGCGCCGCCCGCACCTCGACAAAGGCCGAGGCATCGGTGACCGGCGTTGCCGGACGGTCGACACGGACGCCGAAGTCATAGCCGATGCCATCGACATCCTGCCCGCCGATCCGCTCGAACGCGCCGTCGACGCGTAGCCGCTCCGCCCCGCCAAGGAGATTGCGGTGCAGCCAGTAGCCGGACACGCTCAGGCCCTCCGAGCTTGACACTTCCGCACCCACGCCGAACCGGCGGAGCTTTTCCTCGGCCACCACGAGGTTGATGTCGAGCGTGCCATCGGCGCCCGGTTCCTCCGCTTCGGTCAGCGCGACGGAACGGAAAGCGCCGGTGCGCCGAAGCCGTGTCGCGACCTTGTCGAGCATCTTTGGGTCAAAGACCTCTCCGGTCGGGAACCCGGCGATCTTGGCAATCCGCTCTGGCCGCATCCGCTCCTGGCCGGACATCGACAACCGGCCGAAGCGCAGGCGGGGGCCGGGATCGAGTATGATCTCGGACGACAGGGTGGCGCCTCGGTGGTCGGCGACGATGATCTGGTCGGCAACATCTGCCTTCGCGTGGCCGATATTGCGCCAGCCCTCGACCCCGGCATCGGCGGCGTCGACGATCGCGCCCGACTTGGCGACTTTGGTGTCACCGTAGGCGGGCGGCAGTTTCGTGCCTTTCGCATAGGTCTTCATCCGCGCCTTCGAGAAAGTGAATTGAGGGCCGGGGGTTACGTTGATCTCGACATCGCGGATCGTCGTTGGTGCGTCTAGGGGCGGGATATCGGCCACCTCGCGCCCGTCGATGCGGATCCGGATCACGCCGGAATAATAGCCCTCGGCATAAAGCGCTCCGATCAGCCGGGCATAGTCGGCGCGGGCGGCGGCGAAGACACTCTGGCTATCGGTCTGGCCGCTTGCTTCCGCGTCGGCGACCAGCGAGGCGGCGCGCAGACGGTCGGTCAGGTCCTGATCGGCGCCGGGCGCGGTCAGGACCAGGCGGTCAAGCGCCCGTGCAGGCACAGGCGGCATGACCAAAAACGGACAAAGCAACGCTGCGCAGCCTGCCTTCCAAAGTCCCGATTGTGCCATACGAACGACTGCCCCTGACCGATAAACTGCACCGTTTCCTAACTCGCAGCAAATCGTCCCGAATTCCAGAGTTGGCCAACGCCTCACGCGTCATTTGGCCGATAACCTGCGAAATTGTGATGTCAGTCCTGGCTGAGGGCGGCTGCCCACTCGTCGAGAAAACCGCGCCGCTTCAGCCCGTCGAGAAAGACCAGAAGGCCCGGCTCCAACCGCATCGGGCGAAGATGTGGCCCGCGCGAAAGCGCCGCTTCGTCGATGCGCGGCAGGCCGGCCTCGTCGCGGAGCAGCCTTTGACCTTCGGGCGCAAGCAGGAAATCAAGGAACTGGCCGCCAAGATCGGGCGCCCGCGCCGTAACCGGAATGAGGCCGGTGCGCAGCAGCGTCAGCGTGTGATCCTCCAACTCGATCACCACGGCATCGTCATCGCCAGCGAGTCGTGGCTCGGCATAGCTGCCAAGGACATTGTAGGCGAGGACGAGCCGCCCCTGTTTCAGATCGGTAATCATTTCATTCGACGAGGTGTAAAGTCGCGGCGCGAGACCACCCATCACCTCGGCCAGACGCCAGAAACTGTCGGACTGGCGGGCATCCTGCGTCGCAAAGAGATAGCCGGCGCCGGACAGTTCCGGATCGTAGGTGCCGATGCGTCCGCGGAACCGGTCGGGATGGCCGCGCAGAAGCTCGATGAGGTCGCGCCGCGTCTGCGGCAGCGGCAGGCCGCCAAGACCGGATCGCGAGGCGATCAGAACGACGTTCTCCTGCGCGAAGGCATAAAGCCGGTCCTGCCAGTGCGCCCAGGCCGGCAGCCGGTCGGTCGCGGTGGAATCGTGGGGGGCGGAGAACCCGTCGTTGGCGAGCTTCATCTGCAGGTCCATCGCCGACGAGATGACAAGGTCGAAGCTGAGCCCCTCGTCGTGGATGGCGGCATAGACCGCCTGGGAGCTCGCCACGGTGTAACGCACCGCCACGTCAGGTTCGCGCACCTGAAAGGCGGCGATCAGCGGCCGCAGGACCCCGGTGTCGGTCGTCGACAGGATCGACAGTTCCCGGCGTTCGGTTTCCGGTGCCGGAAACAGCATTTCCTCCTCCACCGGAAAGCCGGCGGCGAGACAGGCGTGAAGGATCAGCCCAAGGGCAAGAACAATCGCGCGCATGCGCCGCCTCCATCCCGTTCCGTCAGTTCGAAGCGCCCGCCATGTGCCGCCGCCACCTCCTCGACGATGGTCAGGCCCAGGCCGGAACCAATGATGTCGCCGGCATTCTTGCCCCGGGCAAAGCGCTTGGCGAGCCGCGCCTGCGCTTGCCCCGACAGGCCGCGCCCGCGGTCGGAAACCTCGATCCGCGCTTCGGTTCCGGTGGCCAGCGACAAGTCGACCGTGGTTTCGTCGGGCGAATACTTGATTGCGTTGTCGAGAAGGTTGCGGAGCGCCGCCTCGATCAGTGGCCGGTCGCCCCGCACCGTCACCGGCTGGTCGGTGCCCGTGACGCGGATCGTCAGGTCCTTCAGGTCGGCGGTCGGCCGGAACGCCTCGGCCTGTGCCTCGACGAGCTTCGCAAGGTCGAGCGCCTCGTCCGCCATCCGGTCTGAACGATAGACGACCGTCGCATGGTCGAGAAGCTGGCCGGCGGAGCGGCTGCTTTCCTCCACCGCGCGGATCACGGCGCGGAGCGTTTCGCGGGTCTCTTCGGAATTGCTTTGCCGCATCGCGATCTCGGCCCGTGCCCGCACCGTGGCCAGGGGTGTCCGGATATGGTGCGCGGCCTCGGCGATGAAGGTTTCGGTCCGGCTGAGTGCGCCGCGCAGCCGCGCGATGAAACCGTTGAGGGCGAAGATGAGCGGGCGCAGTTCGGCCGGCGTCGGCTGATCGACGGAGCGCAGATCGTGCGGCCCGCGCCGGCCAACCGCATCGGCGAGCCGGTTGATCGGACGCAGCACATTGCCGGCGGTCAGAAGCGACAGGACGGCGGCCAGCGCGAACGAGCCGAGGCCAAGTGCCGCGGCGCGCTGGGCGACGCGCTGGGCGATGGCCTCCTGTCCCTGCCGGGTCTGGGCCACGAGGACGAGCACCGGCACCGGTTTCCGCGCCACGAGGACCATGCGGTTGACGGCGGCGATGCGCACTTCGGTATCGCGGTAGGCCCGCGAGTAGAAGACCGGCGCCACTGCCGCGCCGGCCGCCTCCGGCAGCGGCAGGTCCTCGTAGCCGGTCAGCGTCTGCCCGCCCGCCTCGATCCGGTAGAAGACACGGTCGGCCGAGATCGAACCGAGGATCGAGAACGCTTCGTAGGGCAGATCGACGCCGACCCCGTCCTCGCCACCCTGAAGGCTCTCGGCGATGGCCAGCGTCGCAGCACCCAGAACGCCGTCCTGCGTCGCCTCCGCCGCCTGATCGGCCACGGTCCGCACGGTAAAGTAAAGCACGATCGCCAGGACCGCCGCGATCCCGAGCAGTTGAAGCACCAGCCGGAGCCGCAGGGACAGCGGCGCGCGCCTCATCCCGAGGTCAGCCGGTAGCCGATGCCGCGCACCGTCTCGATCCGTGCACCAGAGCCTTCGAGCTTCTTGCGAAGCCGCGCCACATAGACCTCGATCGCATTGTCGGTGACGCTTTCCGCATAGGAAAACAGCCGGTCGCAGATCTGTCCCTTGGAAAAGATCCGCTCGGGCGCGGCGAGCAGGATTTCTAGAAGCCGAAGCTCGCGGTTGCGAAGTTCGCGCAACTCCCCGTCGACCGACAGGCTGGCGTTCAGCGGGTTGAAGGTGAGCCCGGCGAAATGCTGCACGGTCTGAAGTGCTGAGCCCCGGCGGCGCAACACGGCGCGGCAGCGCGCCTCGAGTTCGGCGAAATCGAAAGGCTTGGTCACATAGTCGTCCGCGCCGAGGTCGAGCACATCGACCCGGTCGGAGACTTCGGCCCGCGCGGTCATGACGATGATCGGCGTGTCACGGCCCGAGCGCCTCTCGGCCGCGAGAAAGTTGCGGCCATCGCCGTCGGGAAGGGAAATATCGAGCAGGATCAAGTCGTAAGGCGCGGCCGCTAGGCAGTCTCGCGCCTCGGCGAGCGAGGCGGCCGGATCGACCGCGTGACCGTCAAGCCTGAGCCGGTCGGCGACCGACTGCGCCAGATCGGGATTATCCTCCACGAGAAGGTATCGCACGAGACTCAAAACCGCGTATCTGTGACAGGTTCCTGTCAGCTTTCCCGCTAATCGTGGCGCATGCAAGGGGGTCGGTCGCGGCGGCGCGTGCCGTCGGGGGCTGCCTGGCACGAAAAGATGTCTGGGAGGACACCAATGAAACTCACCTTTCTGAAGGCGCTGGGAACCAGCGCCGCGATCAGCCTTATGGCAGCTTCGTCGGTTTGGGCGACCGAATGCATCGCGCCGGCCAATCCGGGCGGCGGATGGGACTTTACCTGCCGCCAGATCGGCAAGATCCTGTTCGATATCGGGCAAGTCGACGCCCCGGTTCAGGTCACCAACATGGCCGGTGCCGGCGGTGGCCTCGCCTTCTCGACCGTCGTGGCCGAGCGTAACGAGGACGCCGACCTGATCGTTGCGGCCTCTTCCGCGACCACGACCCGTCTTGCGCAGAAGGCCTTCGGTGACGCGACGGCGGATCAGGTCCGCTTCGTCGGCGCGATCGGTGGCGATCCCGGCGTGATCGTGGTGGCCAAGGACAGCCCGTTCCAGAGCCTCACCGACATGGTCGAGGCGATCAAGGCCGACCCGGCATCGGTTGCCTTCGCGGGTGGCTCCGCCGCCGGTGGCTTTGACCACATGAAGCCGCTGCAGGTCCTGAAAGCCGCCGGCTTCAACGACATCACGGCGGTGAAATACATCGGTGTCGATGGCGGGGCGGATGCGATCACCCAGACCGTCGGCGGCTTCACGCAAGCCATGACCGGCGACATGTCGGAAATCGTCGGTTTCATCAAGTCGGGCGAAGTGCGCGCGCTTGCCGTCCTGACCGAGGAGCGGGTGCCGGGCTTCGAGGATATCCCGACCGCGAAAGAGCAGGGCTATGACGTCGTCGCGGTGAACTGGCGCGGGCTCTACGTGCCCGGTGGCATCTCGGACGCCGACTTCCAGAAATGGGCCGACCGGCTTCAGGCCGTGGCCGACAGCGACGAGTGGAAGGAAGCCATGGCCGCCAACGGTCTTGCCCCCTTCACCAAGGTCGGCGGCGACTTCCAGACCTGGATCGACGGCGTCATCGCCGAGACCGCGGACCTCAGCCGTGAAATCGGTGTGATCCAGTGATGAAGACCGACCGCATCTTCGGAGTGGTCGTGATTCTTGTGGCGCTCACGTTTATCGTGAGCGCCTACAACCTTCCGGCCGGAAACGTCTTCGACAAGCTTGGCCCGAAGGCCTTTCCCATCATTGTCGGCGTCGGCATGATCCTGAGCGCTGCGATGCTGGTCTTCAAGCCTGACACGGAGCCGGACTGGCCGGCGATACCCACGCTGCTCGCCCTCGCGCTCGCGACCGTGGTGCTGGTGGGCTACGCCTACGCGCTGAAACCGCTTGGGTTTCTTGTGCCGACGGCGATCGCGGCGGCGGTGCTGAGTTACCAGATCAGCCCGAAACCGATGCCTGCGGTGCTGACCGGCCTTGGCCTCTCGGTCGGACTGTTCGTCATCTTCAAATTTGCGCTCGGGCTCAGCCTTTTCGCCCTTCCGCGCGGCCTGATGGGCTGAGGAACGCATCATGGAACTCTTCTCGAACCTCGCGCTCGGCTTCGGCGTCGCGCTGTCGCCGCTCACCCTCTTCCTCGCGGTCGTGGGGTGCTTTCTCGGCACGATCATCGGTGCGCTGCCAGGCCTTGGCCCGTCGAACGGCGTCGCGATCCTGATCCCGATCACCTTCTCGCTCGGCCTCGATGCGACCGCGGCGCTGGTGCTGCTGACATCGGTCTATTACGGCGCGATGTATGGCGGGCGGATCAGTTCGATCCTGCTGAACATTCCCGGCGACGAGCCGGCGATGATGACGACGCTCGACGGCTACCCGATGGCGAAGAACGGCCGGGCCGGCGACGCACTGGTGATCTCGGGCGTCGCGTCCTTCGTCGGCGCGCTGCTGGCCACGCTGGCGCTGGCGCTGGTCGCGCCCTACCTCGCCCGCATCGCCTACAAGTTCGGACCGGCGGAGTACTTCGCCCTCTACGCGCTCGCCTTCGCCACGCTTGGCGGCATGGCGTCGAACAACCAGGCCAAGGCGGCGCTGGCCTCCTTCATCGGGCTTGGTATCGCGCTGATCGGGCTCGACAACAATTCCGGCTTCACCCGGTTCACCGGCGGCAACCTGCATCTGAGCGACGGCGTCGACTTCCTCGTTGCCATCGTCGGGCTTTTCGCGGTGTCGGAGGTCTTCGTCTTCATCGAGACGCATGGCAAGTCGAGCGCCGTGGGGGTCAAGCTTGGCAAGGTCACGGTGCCGTGGAAAGACCTGTGGGAGACGCGCTGGACCATGCTGCGCTCTTCCGCCGTCGGGTTCATCGCGGGCGTCCTGCCGGGCGCCGGGGCCTCGCTCGGCTCGTTCATGACCTACATGATGGAAAAGGGCATCGCCGGGGAGAACGGCGGCTTCGGCTCCGGCGCCATCAAGGGCGTGGCAGCCCCCGAGGCCGGCAACAACGCCGCCGCCGGCGGGGCGCTGGTGCCGATGCTGACGCTCGGCGTGCCGGGTTCAGGAACGACGGCAGTCTTGCTCGCGGTGCTGATGACGCTGAACATCACCCCCGGCCCGACGCTCTTCTCCGACCGGCCCGACGTTGTCTGGGGCCTGATCGCCTCGCTCCTCATCGCCAATTTCGTGCTCCTTGCGATGAACGTGCCGATGGTCAAGGTCTTCGTGAAGATCCTGATGGTGCCGCCGGCTGTCCTCCTGCCAGCCGTCACGATGATTTCGTTCGTCGGGATCTATTCGCTCTCCGGCAGCTACTTCGACCTCGTCCTGATGATCGCCTTCGGGGTCATGGGCTACGCGTTCCGCAAGATGGACATTCCGACCGTGCCGGTGATCCTCGGCATCCTTCTCGGCTACCAGATGGAGAACAACCTGCGCCATGCGATGACGCTGTCGGGCGGCGAATGGACCTATCTCTTCTCGTCGCCGATCGCCGCGGTTCTCTGGATCGCCGCATTCCTCGGCTTCTTCGCGCCGGTCTTCCTCAGGCGGTACCTGAAGAAGCCGCAACTGATCGAGGACTGAGATGATACGCGTCCTGATCCCTACCGGGGCGCTCGGTCTCGGATATGACCGGGCGGCCCTGGCGCGCGGGGTCGCGGCCCGGCCCGACATCATCGCCGTCGACGGTGGCTCGACCGACAGCGGGCCGGCCTATCTCGGTCGCGGCGTGTCGAAATATTCGCGCGCGACCACGCGGGCGGAGTGGCGCGACCTGATGCTGGCGCGGGCCGAGGCCGGAGTGCCCTTGGTGATCGGCACCGCAGGCACCTGCGGCGCGGACGCGGTGGTCGACTGGCTCTACGACATCACCTGCGAACTGGCGGTGGAACTGGGTCAGAAATTGCGCGTGACACGGCTCTATTCCGGCCAGAATCCCTCTCAAATCGCCGAGGCTTTCGCCGCCGGCCGGATCGCCGCCCTGCCCGCCGCGCCCGAAATCGACGCCGAGACGATTCGCGCCTGCACCAATATCGTGGCGCTGGCCGGCGTCGAACAGGTGCAGGCCGCCCTTGCCACCGGCGCCGATATCGTCATCGCTGGCCGCACGACCGATACCGCGATCATCGCCGCCCTGCCGATTGCCCGGGGCTGCCACGCGGGCGCCGCCTGGCACGGCGCCAAGATCGGCGAATGCGGGGCGCTGGCGACCACCAATCCCGCCACCGGCACGATCCAGATCGACTTCGACGAGACCGGCTTCACCATGGAGCCGATGGCCGCCACGGCACGGGCGACGCCCTACACCGTCTCCGCCCACATGCTTTATGAGAACTCGGACCCGTTCCTGCTCCACGAACCGGGCGGCGCGCTCGATGTGTCCGGCGCCCGCTACGAGGCGCTCGATGATCGCCGGGTGCGGGTCGAAGGCTCGGTCTGGCGACCCGCGCCCTACACCGTCAAGCTCGAGGGCGCGCGGGTCGCCGGCTATCAGTCAGTCAGCCTGACCCTGGTGCGCGACCGCCGCTATGTCGCCCAAATCCGCGACTGGACCGCCGGTATCGAGAGAAGGGCCCGCGCCGATGTTGCGGCGCGCCTGGGACTGTCCGAGGGAGATTACGCGATCGAACTGCGCCTCGTCGGGGTCGACGCGACGCTCGGGGATCTTGAGACCGGCGGCGCGCTGCCGGCCGAGGTCGGCGTCCTCGCCATCGCCACTGCGCCAAGCGAAGCGCAGGCGGGCGAGATCGGCAAGATCCTCAACCCCTATCTCCTGCACCATGCCCTCACCGAAGAGGAGCCGATGCCGACCTTCGCATTCCCCTTCTCGCCCGCCGAGATGAATCGCGGCGCGCTCTACGAATTCTGCCTGCACCACGTCTTGACCCTCGCCGATCCGATGGACGCCTTCCGGCTGGTCACCGATGAGGTCGGTCATGGTTGAACTGGGACAGATCGCCGAAAAGATCCGCTCAAAGAATGCCGGGCCGTTCTGGCTGACCATCGACATTTTCTGCGGCGGCAGAGCCGTTTTTGACCGGATTTCAGCCAATCTCGACACCCCCCGCGTCGCCAGCCTGTTCCGCACCGACCCGGATCAGATCAAACGCTTCGACATCGCCGACCTGAACGTGGTGAAATTCTCCCTGCCCCGCCCCGCCGTGCAGGGAACCCGGGCCGACCGCGACATGCACGGCGCCGCCTGGGCGGTGCTCCTGGAAGAATTTCGGATCGACTGATCTTCCACTTGGGCAAAATATCCCGGGGGTCCGGGGGCAGTGCCCCCGGCGGTCAGGCGGCCTTGAAAATACTCTGACGGTGATCGGCGAGGTAAATCCGCAGCCAGGGCGTGAACCGTTCCGGCGTCGCCGCGACCTCGTCCAGAAGGGCGGGCAGCGTGATCCAGCGCACCTCCATCACTTCGGCGGGGTTCGGCACGACCTTCAGGCCGGACGGGGCGCGGGCAGTGAAGATGTCCACCACCTCGTGCTCGGTCATGCCGCCGCCGACACCGGCGCGGTATTCGACCTGTCCGGCAAAGACCGGCGTCAATGCTTCGATCCCCAGTTCTTCGCGCAGCCGACGAAGTGCGCAGGCCCCGGGCGCTTCGTCCCAATGCGGATGCGTGCAGCAGGTATTCGCCCAAAGACCGGGTGTGTGGTACTTTTCCAGAGCCCGGCGCTGGATAAGCACCTTCTCGCCCTCCATCACGAAGACCGACACCGCCTTGTGGCGGTGCCCCTCGAGATGCGCGGCGAGCTTGTCGAAGGGCGCAAGGCGCCCCTCGATCCAGACCGGGATGAGATCCGCGGCCGCCGTCACGACACCTGTTCAGCCGGCTTCTGCGCCGATGCGCGGCGGGCGAGTTCCTGACGGTAGAGCGCGAGGAAATCGACGGTGTCGATGTTCAGCGGCGGGAAGCCGCCGTCGCGCGTCACGTCCGAGATGATCCGCCGCACGAAGGGGAACACCATGCGCGGGCATTCGATCAGCAGGAACGGATGCAACTGCTCCTCCGGCACGCCCTCGATGTGAAAGATCGCGCCGTAATCGAGCTCCAGCAGGAAAAGCGGCGCCTTGTCGGCGCTGTTGTTCGACGTGACCTTGAACTTGCTGATCACCTCGTACTGATTGTCGACCGCGCGCTTGCGCGCATCGAGGCTGACCTGCACCTGGATATCCGGCTGGACCTCGGCATTCGAAATGCCCTTCTGCGCCACGATGTTTTCGAAGGACAGGTCGCGGATGAATTGCCCCAACACCTGCATCTTCACCTGCTGCGCCTGTTCGGGCGCGGCCCCGTTGCCGTTCTCGGCCATTTCATACTCTCCCAAGGTGACTCAGATCGGCGAGGGGTGTAGCACCTTGCGGCGGGCGCCTCAATGCCGCGTCCAGCCAGATGGCGGTCGCGGCAGGGATTCGTCCGGATCGACCTCGTGAAACTCACCGTCGATGACGTCGGGCCGGTAGGGCACCCGGCGCGGGGGCGTGCCGCCAACCGTGAACCGCTCCACCCGGACCCGTGCGGCCAGATAGCGCAGGACGGCGGCCCGGACCGGTGGAATCAGCAGGAGGATGCCCATCGCATCGGTGAAAAAGCCAGGCGTCAGAAGAAGGGCACCGGCGAGCAGGATCATAGCACCATGAGCAATGGGTTCGGTCGGATCACGAAGCTCGTTCAGCGACCCGCGAAGCTCTGCCATCGCCTGCGCGCCCTGCATCCGCACCAGCCAGCTTCCGGCAATGGCGGTCAAGAGCACGATTGCCAGCGTCGGCCATAGGCCGATCAGCCCTCCCACCTTGATGAAGAGGCCGATTTCGATCAGGGGAACCGCGATGAACGCGATCAGAAGCCACATGGCATCTCCTTTCCGGGTCGTGGAGTGGACTTGACCCCACCCGTGACTTACATAAGTGGAGAGTGAGAAAGTTACCAACCCTGCCGCGATCCGCTCGCGGCATCAAAGGCCCAGACACATGTCCAATGCCGTTATCCAGCTGCTTGTCCTTGCCGGGATCGCGATTTTCCTGATCCTGCGGCTGAAAAGCGTTCTGGGCACCCGCGAAGGTTTTGAAAAGCCGCCGGTGCCGACCCGGCTTCCCGATGCCCGGAAAGGCAAGTTCGAGGTGATCGACGGCGGCCCGGACCGCGACATCACCGACCACGTCGCCGAAGGCAGCGATGCCGCGCGGGCGCTGGCCGCGATGAAACTGGCGGAGCCGAGCTTTTCGGTCTCGGAATTCCTCGGCGGCGCGCGCGGCGCCTACGAGATGATCCTGATGGCCTTCGAGAAGGGCGATCTTGCGAAAGTGAAGCCGTTCCTGTCAGACGAGGTCTACGACACCTTCGCCGAGGTCGTGGCCGCGCGCGCCGCCCGGGGCCTGTCGGTCACGGCCGAATTCATGGGCATCCGCGAGTTGTCGCTGCAAGGTGCCGATTTCGATCCGGCGAGCCGCGACGGCGAAGTGACCGTCCGCTTCGCGAGCGAGCTTGTCTCCTCCGCCCGCAACGCCGAGGGCGAGGTTGTCGAAGGCAATCCGAAAGAGGTCCGCCGCCAGCGCGATGTCTGGACCTTCGCGCGCAAGATGGGATCGAACGATCCGAACTGGCAGCTCGTCGCCACCGGCGAGTGATGCAGACGGCGCGGCGGCTGGCATTTTCCCGGCTGGCCGGCTGGGCTGAGGACGATCACGCGGCCGCGTTGGCCACCTATGCCGTCACCGCCGATCTTCTTGGCCCGGACTGGCCCCGTCCGGCTTCGGGCCATGCCAGGGCCTTTTTCGAGGATCGCTTCTACCCGGTTGCGATCGGCACACCACCCGCCCTTCTGACCGGATATTTCGAGCCCGAGATCGCCGGGGCGGAGGCGGCCGACGGCGGGTTCCGCCATCCACTCTATGCCGCGCCCCCCAACCTTCCTGCCGGCCGTCCCTGGCACAGCCGCGCCGAGATCGAGGCGGGCAACCTTCTGGCTGGCCTGGAACTGATCTGGCTGGAAAGCCCGGTTGAGGCGTTCTTTGCGCAGGTTCAGGGCTCCGTCCGGGTGCGTCTGCCGGACGGATCGGTCCAGCGCTTCGGCTTTGCCGGCAGGAACGGGCACGACTACCGCTCCATCGGCGCCGAACTGATCCGACGGGGTGAGGTCACCGAGGCGGAGATGTCGGCGGGTGCCATCCGTGACTGGTGCGCGCGCCATCCGGGGAAGGTGGCAGAGCTACTTCGCCTCAACCCGTCCTTCGTCTTCTTCCGGGCGCTCGACTTGCCCGAAGAATCTGGCCCGCCCGGATGCATGGGACGCCCGGTGACCGCGCGGAGAACCATTGCGGTCGATCCCGATCACATTCCGCTCGGCGCCCCGGTCTGGGTCGAGGCCGGCGCCTCGGCCACGTTGATGATCGCGCAAGACAGCGGCAGCGCGATCAAGGGCGCGCAACGCGGTGACATCTTCTGCGGTTCCGGCCCCGCCGCTGGGGAAGTCGCCGGAAACATGCGGATTTCAGGCAGGTTAGTGACGCTTTTTCCGCGTGTTCTTGCCGCGAGGATTGCGCCGTGAACCGTCGCAAGCGCGGCTTGAGCGCCGAGGAGCGGGAGCTTTGGGGGCGCGTCGCCGCCTCTGCCCGACCGATCCGGCCCGTTCACGCGCCGATCCACGAGGCTGGTCCCAGGCAAAAGCCGAAACCGGTCCATCCCAAGCCGCAGCCTTCCGATTTCCACATCGGCCAGTTGGCGCGTCCGATGACGGCGGCGCACGATCTTGTGCCCGCGATCGAGGAGCGGCTTGCCGCGCAGCCGGTACGGATCGACCGGCGCACGCATCAGCAACTGACCCGCGGCAAGCTCCGGCCCGAAGCGCGGATCGACCTGCACGGGCTGACGCTGGCCGAGGCGCATCCCGAATTGATCCGCTTCATCCTGAACGCCCACGGTACCGGCAAAAGGCTGGTGCTGGTCATCACCGGAAAGGGCAAGCGCGGCGACGATCACGGGCCGATCCCGCAGCGCGTGGGCGTCCTGCGCCACCAGATGCCGCACTGGCTGACCCAGCCGCCACTCGGCGCGCTGGTGCTTCAGGTCACCCCGGCGCATCTGAAGCACGGCGGCGGCGGGGCGTTTTACGTCTATCTGAAGCGCCGGGCCTAGGGTGAAACGCCTGACATCGCGGTGACTGGCGACAGGACGATCTGCGTCGCGCTCTGAACCGTCAGAACCGCACCTGGCAGAAGCCCGGCCCGCCCTGACCGTTCAGCGGCAAGCGCTGCGTCAACGTCGGAGATGCCGCCGAGAATGGCCAGAAGCGCGGGCGACTTCACGACGTTGAAATGGCCGTCGCCGACCGAAAACGCGGTCGTGTCCAGAAGCGTCACCTTAAGGTCCGCAACTTCGGCCACATCGGTCAAGTTACCGAGCCGATCGCGCTGACCAGAAAGCCGCGCCGACAGCGCCAGCGCGCGGTCTTTCTTCGATGTGAAGATAATGAAAGGTTGCGGCAGATCGCCGATCCGCAGCGCCTCGGCGCGGAAGACATCGACATCGAGATCGGGCGAGATCAGCACCACGCCGGCGAGCCGCTTCCGGACCCGTTCATTGTGCCCGATTGCAAGCTGCCGCAGAGTTTCCATTGTCAGCGCGGAGCCCATCGAATGGGCGACGATCAGAACCCGCTCCGCCCCCGCGCCGACGACTTCATCAAGAAGGGATTCGAGCCCGTCCCGCGCGAAAAGCGCGCTGTCGCGGTCATAGGCATAGCCGAGAGGATGGCCGAGCGAGGGCCAGGAATAATGGACCAGCACGCCGCCGATCTTGAGGTCGTGGCCGAGTTGAGCGAGCCGGTATGCGCCCTCGGCGAAAGTGGTGTTGAAACCGTGCACGAAGATGACGGCCTCGCGAGTGTCCCTCGCCTTCCCGGCAAGCGCGCGGGCCAGATCGGCGCGAAACTCCGGCGCGCTGTCGTAAAGTTCCTCCCGCGTCGTCAGGAACTCCGTCCAGGGGTCGGGCGCGCGACGGGGTGGCGTCCAGCTTATGGCGCCGGGCGCGCGATCGGGCGGAACCGAGATATCGAGCCGAGCGTAGCGGGTGGACTGGCTGCGTTCCGTACCAAACGTCTCGCCGGTTTCGGGATCAGCGCCCCGGGTGGTGCCGATGAACACCGGTTCCACCACGCCGATCCGGGCGGCTTGGGGTGCAACGACGATCTCGCCCCGCGGCTCGCAGGCCGCGAGGCCGATAAGGATAAGGAGTGCCGCAACTGTCCGGCCCATCTTGACGCCCTTTGACCGTCCTCGCTGCGTAAATACCGCAACCGGCACGGGCGTGCCAGAGAGTCAGAGAACGTAACGGCTGAGATCGGCAGAGCGCGAGAGGTCGCCGAGGTTCTTCTCCACGAAGGCGGCGTCGACCGTCACCTTGTCGCCGGCGCGGTCGGGCGCGGCGAAGGACAGCTCCTCGAACACCCGTTCCATGACGGTATAGAGCCTGCGCGCCCCGATGTTCTCGACACTGCGATTGACCTCGGCGGCAATCCGCGCAAGCGCGGCGATCCCGTCCTCGGTGAAGCCGACGGTCACGTCCTCGGTCCCCATCAGCGCGGTATATTGCAGGGTCAGGGCATTGTCGGTCTCGGTCAGGATGCGAACGAAATCCTCTTCGGTCAGCGCACGCAACTCAACCCGGATTGGCAGGCGGCCCTGCAATTCCGGCAGAAGGTCCGACGGCTTGGCGATGTGGAAGGCTCCGGAGGCGATGAAGAGGATATGGTCGGTCTTCACCGCCCCATATTTGGTGCTGACGGTCGTTCCTTCGATCAGCGGCAGGAGGTCGCGCTGTACGCCTTCGCGACTGACATCGGCGCCGCGCGTCTCGGCCCGGGCGCAGACCTTGTCTATCTCGTCGAGAAAGACGATACCGTTTTCCTGCACCGCGTCCAGCGCCGCGGCCTTCACCGCCTCGTCGTCGAGAAGCTTGTCGGCCTCTTCCGAGATCAGTGCCTCGTAGCTGTCGGCCACGGTCATCTTCTTGCGGACCTTCCGCCCGCCGAAGGCTTTGCCGAAGATATCGCCGAGGTTCATTGCCCCCATACCGCCGGGCTGGCCGGGGATGTCGAGCATCGGCATCGGGTTCGACGTGTCGGCGACCTCCAGCTCGATCACGGTCGTGTCGAGTTCGCCCTTCTTCAGCCGGGTGCGGAACATCTCCCTCGTCTGCTCGCGGGCGTCGGTGCCGGCAATCGCCTCGATCACCCGGTCTTCGGCGGCCTGGTGGGCGCGTGCCTTGACCTCTTCGCGCATCCGCTCGCGCGTCTCTATCATCGCGGCATCGGTCAGGTCGCGGATGATCTGTTCGACATCGCGGCCAACATAGCCGACTTCGGTGAACTTCGTCGCCTCGACCTTGATGAAGGGCGCTTTCGCGAGCTTCGCCAGCCGCCGCGAAATCTCGGTCTTGCCGACGCCGGTGGGGCCGATCATCAGGATGTTCTTCGGGTACACCTCCTCGCGCAGGTCATCCGACAGCTGCTTGCGCCGCCAGCGGTTGCGCAGGGCCACGGCGACGGCGCGCTTGGCGTCCTTCTGGCCGATGATGAAGCGGTCAAGCTCGGATACGATCTCGCGGGGGGTGAGATTGGTCATGGAGTCTCCGAATAGGGCGGAAGCCGGTCCTTGCCGGGAAAGTCGGGCAGCATGCGCATCAACGCGGCCCGAAGCTGGACCCACCAGGTGCCGAGGACGGTGAAGAATATGCCGAGGATGATCATGATCGTCGCCCAGTCACGCAGGCTTGCCTGACCGTCGCCGGCGACGGCCCAATAGATCAGCGCGGCGATATAGGCGACGCCGGCCGTCAGCATCGACCGGCGGTCGATGATCAGCGCGACCAGCGCAAAGACGAAAAGCGCTGCGGCGGTGGGCAGCACATTCTGTGATCCGCCGCCGGCATAGAGGTTGCCTGCGATGGTGTTGACCAGCGCAGCGCCCGCCAGAAGGTGCAGCCAGAACGCAGTCGCGGAATGCCTGCCGATCCGGTGCGGATCGCGCAGGTCGAAGGACATGGCGCCGATGAAGGCGGCGACGCCGAAGATCAGCGAGGCAAGCGTGAGGTTGGCGCGCGGCACGAAGGTGCGGGCCCAGCCCTCGACGCTCGAAATATCACCGCCGGGATTGTAGCGGGTGAAGAGCGCATAGGTCGCCAGCAGTGCGAAAAGGCCGAGGACGAACATCGAAAACGGCAGCCGGAAGCGCCGGAACCAGAGCGCGGTCGCAGCCACCGTGATCGCCGCCGCGGCGAAGGCGACGCCTTTGAGACCCATCGCGGACTGCCCGAGGAAGGTAAGCGCCGAGACGTAGATTCCGCTGGAATAGGCACTGACCAGCACCATCGACGGCAGGTTCATCCGTCGTTTCAACGTGAAGTATCCGGCCATCCACCAGGCGATCAGCGCAAGGATCGCTGGAATCGCGATCAGCATCGTCACCCCGCCGATGATCGTCAGCAAAAGCGCGATGCCGCCGAGGAGGATGGATAGGCCGAGCGCGATGAAGATCTCGGCGAAGCCCCGGAAAAACTCGAACGGTTCATCTTCGGCGGGCAACGAAGCACGTTTACCGGCCCGGTCATGCGCCAGCGCGGTAATGCCCGCCGCCTGTGCCTCGGTCACAAGGCCGGCGGCAACAGCGGCGCGCAGGTCGGCCGGGCCGAATGTCGCGAGATCGTCAGCCACGGATGGTTTCCACCGTCAGGTTGCCGTTGGTGTAGACGCAGATGTCGGCGGCAATCGCCATCGCCTTCCGGGCAATCGCCTCGGCGGAAAGCTCGGTCTCCATCAGTCCACGCGCGGCGGCGAGCGCGAAATTCCCGCCCGATCCGATGGCGGCCACGTCATGCTCGGGTTCCAGCACGTCGCCGGCGCCGGTGACGACCAGAAGCGTCGTGCCGTCGGTCACGATCAGCATCGCTTCGAGCTTTTGCAGGTATTTGTCGGTGCGCCAGTCCTTGGCAAGCTCGACGCAGGCGCGCATCAGTTGCCCCGGCGCCGCCTCCAGCTTCTTTTCCAGCCGCTCCAGGAGCGTGAAGGCATCCGCCGTCGACCCGGCAAAACCGCAGACCACGTCGCGCCCGCCGGGGGAAAGCCGCCGCACCTTGCGCGCGGTGCCCTTGATCACGGTCTGGCCAAGGCTCACCTGTCCGTCGCCCGCGACCACGACCTCGCCGCCGCGGCGCACGCCGATGATCGTGGTGCCGTGCCAGCCGGGGAATGTATCATCCGCCATGAAACCCTCCGTTCGTCCGGTCCTATATGGCGGCGCCTGAGGCCACCCGCAACCGCCCAAGAAAAAGGGCGCCCGAAGGCGCCCTGTGCAGGCTTTCGGCCAGATCAGATCGCCGATTCGATCCAGTTCTGGAGCGCGGCCTTCGGTGCGGCGCCGACCTTGTTCGAGACAATCTGCCCGCCCTTGAACATGAAGAGCGCGGGGATGCCGCGGACGCCCATCTGTGCCGGCGAATCAGGGTTCTCGTCCACATTCACCTTCACGATCTTCACCTTGCCCTCGTATTGCGCCGAAAGCTCCTCCAGCGCGGGGCCGATCTGTTTGCAGGGGCCGCACCATTCGGCCCAGAAATCGACGACGACGGGAATGTCGGATTGCCGGACTTCGGTGTCAAAGGTAGCGTCGGTGACGGCAACGGTGGCCATGTCGGTTCTCCAGGTTCGGGATGCGTTGGCAGGAACGTATGAATGGCCGAGGGTGCCGTCAAGGGATGGTGGTACGCAACAGCGCGTCCCTCACGATGTCGCGAGACAGCGGCATCAGCGCGCCGCTCTTGGTCCAGAGGATCGCGGTCTCGATCCGGCGGCCGGGATAGATGCTTTCCAGCATCGCCGCATAGGCGCCCATCTGCCTCAGGATGGCGTCGGGTACGTCCTCCGCCCGACCGGGAATGACGGCGTTCGACTTGTAGTCAACGGCAAGGATGCGGTCTGGCTCAACCAGAAGCCGGTCGATCGTCCCGTGGACAACCCGCCCGCCAAGAGCGTCAACGGGGGCGGTCAGCTCAACCTCGCTCAGCGCGCCGGGACCCAGCAAGGCCGCCATCGCGGGAGAGGCGAGAACCTGGCGCGCCTCGTGAAGAATCGTCTCAGTTTCAGCAAAATTTGCCACTTCATCGCCGGTTGTCAGCAGGGCCGCGGCGATGGCCGGCCAGTCGGACTCCGGCCAAAGCGGCAGATGTTCGAGCAGGAGGTGCAGCCAGGTACCGCGTCGTTTCGCGGTCTCCTCGTCGAGCCCATCCTCGCCGGGCACTGCCTTCGCCCCACCAAGTCCGGATGGCGAAAGGATGGCCGGTGCCTCGGCCTGTCCCGGTGCGGTCGTGGTGGCCCAGACGGGCAGGTCGACGGCAGTTGCGGCGGGCGCCGCCCGATTCGGCAGATCCGCCGGCCAGATTCCGGCCTCATGGCGCCGGCCGACACCGCCCTCGGTTGCAAGGTCTACGGCGCCGGCCTTTTCCACCGCCTCGGCGACAAGCGAACACCAGCTGTCGGCGCCCTGCCCCATGTCGCCCGCCCCGCAGACGATCAGCCAGACCTCGGCCCGCGTCATCGCGACATACAGAAGCCGCATCCGCTCTTCGCGCTGCCGGGTCTGCATGTCGTCGCGAACAGCCCGGATCTGGGCGGGACTGCTGTCGGCGGTCGTCTTCCAGACCGGGTGGCCGCCAAGCAGGAAGATCTCGTCCTTCGGATCGTCGCGCCGCTTGGCAGTATCGGGAAGGATGACAATCGGCGCCTCAAGCCCCTTGGCGCCATGGACAGTCATCACCCGAATGGACTTCGAGGCGGAATCGAGCCTTCTCTTGATCTCCACATCGTCGGTTTCCATCCAGACGAGGAAGCCAGTCAGGCTCGGCACCTCCGACCGTTCAAAGGCCAGCGCCTGGTTGAGAAGCGCGTCGATCCCGTCCTCGGCCTCGGGTCCGAGACGAGCGGTCAGCCGGTCGCGGCCGCCATGCCGGGTCAGCATCCGCTCTATAAGGTCGTAGGGCCTGAGGAAGTCCGATTGATCGCGGAGGTCGTTCAGGATCGAGAGCGTCTCAGTATGCGCCTCTGCCTTTTCGCGCAGCGCGGCCCAGAGAAACGCGCCGCCGCGCCCGTGGGCAAGGTCGTAAAGCGCGCCCTCGGACCAGCCGAACAGCGGCGAGCGCAGCGCGGCGGCAAGCGACAGGTCATCCTCGGGTGTGGCAAGGAACCGCAGCAGCGCGCCGAGGTCCTTGACCGCCAGTTCCCCGCCGATCTTCAACCGGTCGGCGCCGGCTATGTCGAGACGCGCCAGCTTGCAGGCGCGGATGATCTCGTGAAAAAGATCGGAGCGTCGCTGCACGAGGATCAGGAAGTCGCCCTCGTCGACCGGCTTCGGCCCCTTCTTCGTTTGGATGGAGACACCCGCGTCGATCATCCGCCGGATTTCGCCGGCGATGCGGCGCGCGAGGATCACGGTCTCATGTTCATCCGGCAGGATGTCGGTCGGATCGTACCAGTTCTCCGGCTCGGGCTTGTCGGTCTTGGGGACCGCCGGCCAGATATCCACCCGCCCCGGCAGGTCGGAATGGAAGGCGAGGTGCTTCGGGTCGCCGCCAAGGCCGCGATTGACCCTTTCGTCGAAGGTCAGATCGACCACCCGCAGGATCGCGTCGGAGGAGCGGAACGAATGTTCCAGTTCCAGCCGCTGGAAGCCGATACCCACCTGCGCATACTTCGTCGCAAAGTGGCTCTGCATCGCGTCAAAAGCGGCAAGATCGGCACCCTGGAAGGAATAGATCGACTGCTTTTTGTCGCCGACGACAAAGACGGTCCGCCCCTGCCCCCGCGCGCTTTCGCCCGAAGTGAAATCCTCCGCCAGCCGCTCCACCACCTGCCATTGGCCGGGACTGGTGTCCTGCGCCTCGTCCACGAGAATGTGGTCGATGCCGCCGTCGAGCCGGAAGAGCACCCAGGCCGCGACGTCGCGATCCGAAAGGAGCCGGGCCGAGCGGGAGATGAGGTCGTCGAAATCGAGCCAGCCACGCTCGGCCTTGCGCGCCTCGTAGCGCGGCAGGAAGGCGGCTGCGAAACGGTGCAGCGCCAGCGTCTTCTCGGCGGCGGCAAGGGCAAGGCGCCGTTCGCGACTGTCGCCTACGCGCTGCATCAGGGCCTCGATCGCGGGCATCAGCGGGGCGGCGGCTCCGTCCCGCAATCCTTTCGTCGGAAAATCGCCGATCTTGGGCGCGAACGCTCCCGCCTTCGCCTTCGCCCCGTAAAGCAGCACACTTTCCAGCGCCGCCAGCATGTCGACTCTCTGCGATCCGGTCAGGGCCGCACCCAGCTTCGCGCCCGCGCCGGCATCGCGCGGACCGCTCGCCAGCAGCAGCGGGATAAGGTCGCGCATGGCACGGATATCACCGGGCGCGACGGTTTCGTCGAAGAGCGTGTCTGCCGTGTATCCCGGCGGCAGATCGAAAAGGCCAAGCGTCGCCTCCCGGTCGAGCGGGGCAGAAAAAGCGTCACTCATCCGGCACAAAGTGGCGAGAAGCCGGGAAAGGTCGTCGCCGGAGAATAGCCCGGCAATGGCGTCGACGGCACCCACGTCCGCACCTGCGGCCAGCTCTTCGATGATCTCGTCCCGCATCAGTTTCGCGGCCCGGTCGTCCATCTCGGCGAAGTCCGGCGAAATGCCGGCCTCGAGCGGAAAGCGGCGCAAGAGACCGGCGCAGAACGAATGGATCGTCTGGATCTTCAGCCCGCCCGGCGTCTCGATCGCACGGGCAAAGAGACGGCGGGCGCGGATGAGCGTATCGGCGTCGATGCCGCCCTCGACCCCCAGTTCCTTCAGCGCAGCCTGCAACATCGGTTCGGGCAGCATCGCCCATTCGCCGAGGCGCAGGAACAGCCGGTTCTGCATCTCGCTCGCAGCGGCCTTGGTATAAGTCAGGCAAAGGATGCGTTGCGGCTCGGTCCTGCGAAGCAACAGCCGCGCCACCCGGTCGATCAGGACGCGGGTCTTTCCCGATCCGGCATTCGCCGAAAGCCAGGTGGACTGTGCCGGATCGGCCGCCTGGACCTGCCGTTCGCTCGCCTCCGACCGGGTCATCCGACATCCTCCGGCGCGGGCGCGTCGCCCATCTGCCATTCGCCGAACCGGGCGAGGTGGTCGTAGTCCCCCTCGATCCGCGCGGCAAAGACCGCCCGGCGCGAGGCATAGCCGGTCGTGCGGCGGTCGTAGGATGCGATGAGCCGTTGCAACCCTTCCCAAGTCTTGCCGAGAATGGCCTCGTCGATATTGACGGTCCGCTCCTCGCCGGCGCCGCCGATCCGGATATAGGTGGCGCCCTCGACCTCCCGCCTGCCAAGCGTCGTGAAGCCTCCGCGTTCGGCCATCGCCGCTTCCAGAAGAAGCTGCTTGTCGAAGGCCTCCTCCTGTTTCTCGGACGGCGGCCGGCCGGTCTTGTAGTCGTAGATGTGAACCCGCCCATCTGCAAGAAGGTCGATCCTGTCGGGCCGTGCAGTCAGGGTGAAATTGGTGTTTTCAAGCAGGATAGAGCCTTTTTCCTCGAGCAAGGCCGGCCGCCCCCGCCCGGCTCGCACGGCCTCTGCGGCAGCAAAGCCGTCGGCGATACGGCCAAGCCGCGACAGCCAGATGAGGCGGGCGGCGGGCCAGGGAATGTTCTCTGTCAACGCCGTCTCGGCAAGCGCGAGCAAGCGCCGGGCGGCGTCCCCCTCGGTTTCCTCCTCGGGCCGGTCGTGGATGAACTGCTCCATAATTCCGTGCAGGACCGTGCCGCGTTTGCGGGCGTCGGGTTCTGCCCGCAAGGGATCGAGCGGGCGGAGCCGCAGGATCTGGCGGGCGTAGATCTCGTAAGGATCGCGGATCAGCGTCCGGATGCCTGTGACCGGCAATTCGCGCGGGCGCTCTTCGACCGGCGGCCGGGGCGCGGGACGTCTGGCGGGGGCAACGCGCTTCGGCGTTTCGAGCCTTTGGGCAAGGCGAAGCCAGGCGTCCCCACGCGCGTTCATCTCCGACAAGGCCATTACGCCCCCCTGATCGGGCAGTCCCCGAAGCAGGTTCGTCAGCCGCGCGAGCCAGCGGGACGGCACAGTCTCTGCCTCCTCGTCCCGGACGGCACGTGACAGGACGACCTCGGTCGCACCCGCCGCCTGCTGGAAATCATGCGCGGAGAGGCCGATCTGCCGTTCGGGCAGCAAAAGCCCGGCCTTCAGCCGCATCTGCCGCGACAACCACGGGTCTGGAACCGGGCTCGCAGGCCAGATGCCTTCGTTCAACCCCGCCAGGATCGTCAGATCGGCGCCACCCACCCGCGCCTCGAGCGTGCCCTGGATCGCAATCAGCGGATGCGATTCCGCAGCCTGCCGGACGCTTCCCTGCGCGAGGAGCGTGGTCAGGAGGTCGCTGTAATCCGAGGGTCCGAAATTGCCGCCATTCGGCGCCTCGGCTGCGAGGTCGGCCATGGTACGGAAGGCGAGCTGGCCGGCATCGTCGCGCCAAAGCTCGCTTGCCTCGACGGTACCGCCGGGGCCGGCGGCCAGTGCGCCCGCAAGTTTCAAATGCGTGTCTACCATGGCAGAAAGCGGCCGCACTCTCGGGTCGGTGCCTGCCTCAAGGCTGCTTGCGATCCACGCCACCCAATCGGTCCGATCCCCGCCGCCTGCCCGCTCCGCCCAGTCGAGAAGATCGGCCTCGGTCGGGAAGGGTGGACCGTAGCGGCGCAGCGACAGTTCCAGATCACGGGCGAAACGCAGGTGATTGCCCCGCTCGTCGGCCCCGGTTGCCGACAGCGGGTGTTTCAGCACGATCAGCAGCGCCTCGGCCGTCAGCGGACGACCGATAAGCGCCGCGACATGGCGCAGGAACCGGCCCGGCGCCGACTGGAGCAAAGGCACCCCGGCGCTGTCGTCCGGCACGATCCCCCAGCGGTCGAGCGCGGCGGTGACGCGGCGGCTCAGCATCCGGTCGGGCGTGATCAGGGCGGCGCGCTGCCCGTCCTCCGCTGCCTTGCGCAGGCGTAGCGCGATGGCCAGCGCCTCGGCCCGTGGCGACGGCGCCTCGATCAGGGTCAGGCCCCCGGTCACGGGACCGAGAGGGCCGAGACCCGCGCCATCCGACATCCATTGGTCGGTGATCGGCGCCGGGCGCAGCGCCAGCGAGAGAAGACGGTTTCGCGCCGGGGCGGGCGCCGCGGCATCGGTCCACCTGCGGACTGATCCGGGGGTCGTGTCAAGCGACTGGCAGAGGGTATGGAATCGGTACTGCGGATGGTCTTCGGGCGGAATCGAGCCGGAAGAGAGACTGTTCCACGCATACTCTGGCATGTCGAAGTCGAATCCCGGCAGCACGATCGCGCCTTGCGGAAGGCCGGCCACGGCTTGCATCAGCAACTGGGTGGCGCCACGCGACCCGGTGGAACCCGCGACGATCACCGGACCCGTCGGCGGCGCGCTCTGCCATCCGGCCGTCATGGCCTCGACCACCCGGCGCTGCCGCGCCTCAGGGTCCGGCGCGCTCTCGGCATCGAAGTAACGGGCGATGATGCGGATGAAGGCGAGGCTGCGTTCCCAGTGCGCGGCGTGATCCTCAGCCAGATCGGCGGCTTCCAGGGCCTCCGGCGCGACACCCTCGCCCTGCATTTCGCCCATCAGCCGGGCGAGACTGTCGGCCAGATCGAAAATCGCCGAGCGGGCGGCGAAGTCGTGATCGCGCCGCGCCCGTTCCGCCACCAGCCGGGCAAGGTCCAGCCGCCGCCGAAGTGGTGGAACGGCGGGCGGCAGGCCGGGCAGCGGATCGCGACCGAGATCGGTGATCAGTCGCAGGCGCGGCAGGAAGCGCGCGCCCCGGCCGTCAAACGCGGCCCGGACCGCGCGTTGCATCCGAGCGGTGTTGAGAAAGAGCGTCGCCCGCGCCATTGCTTCGGGCGGCGCATCCGCCATCCGTGCGATCATCCCGTCGACGAGATCCCGGGGAAAGTCCGCACCGGGCGGCAGGCCGAAGAGACGGGGCGTGGCGGAAGGATCAAACACCTTTAGCCTCGCGCAGAAGCGCCTCGGCGAGGGGGATCGCCTCGGGCCGGCCAACATCGCACCAGCCGCCGTCATGCACCAGTCCGAAAAGCTGCCCCTCCATCAGCATCCGGTCCCAAAGCAGGTTCAGCGAAAACACCTTGTCTGGAATTGCGGCGAGACCGCCGGTCGCGACGATCTGAGCGCCGGTGTAGACGAAGGCCGTGCCGCGATGCAGGCGCCCGTCGGCGTCCCGGTCAAAATCGCCGGGGCCGGCATGGCCGGTCGCGCGCTCCGTCGGAACGAGCAGCATCAGCGCGTCCATCCGCGCCGGATCCCAGGCATCGCGAAGCTCGGCCAGGGGGTTGGCGCCGGTCCAGACCGCGTCGGTATTGAGCGTGTAGACCGGGCCGTCGCCGAGGAGCGGCAGCGCCTGTCGCAGCCCGCCGCCCGTCTCGAGAATCGTCTCTGTTTCGGCGGAAAAACGAATGTTCCTGCGCCCGGACAGGTGGGCGGTGATCTGGTCGGGACGATAGTGGAGGTTGGCCACGACGGTGCTGATCCGCATCTCGTCCACCTGGTCGAACGCGTGATCGACTAGCGCCCGGCCGGCCACCTCGATCAGCGGCTTCGGGCGGTCGGCGGTCAATGCGCCCATCCGCGTGCCGAGACCGGCGGTGAAGAGCATCAGGGCGTCCGGTGTTGTCCGCATTGATCCTTGATCCGTTGAACCCGCTCCGGTGTCGGAGCGGGCAGGCCTTCATGCACCGCACGGGCCAGATCGCCAAGTGCTGGATGGGCCAGATTGCGTTCGAGCGCGCGCCAGACACGCGGCAGGTAGTCGAGATAGTGCGGCTTGCCGTCGCGAAGCGTGAGGCGCGTGAAGATCGCTGCGATGCGCAGCGCGCGCTGGGCGCCGAGCAGGGCATAGATCGCGCCGAACCCGCCCGGATCAAGAGCGTTGGCGGCGACATATCGGGCGACCATCGCCGTCTCGGTCATCTCAGGCACATCCCGTCGCGCGTCTTGCAGGAGCGAGACGAGATCATAGGCCGGGTGGGTCGCGACCGCGTCCTGAAAATCGAGAAGCCCGAGCCGTGCGTGCCCCGTGCGGTCGGGAAGCCAGATCAGGTTCTCGGCGTGAAAGTCGCGCAGCGATGTCACGACCCTGCCGTCGTCAAGCCGGGTGAATGCGGCCCGGATCAGTTCTGGAATGGCGTCGGCGGCCGGGCTTTCGGCCTCACCGATCCCCGGCAGATACCAGCGCGACACCAGTTCGGTGAGTTCGCCGAGGCCCGCGGCATCGAGCGGCAGGATGAAATCCGGGGCAGGGTGGCGATGGAGGTCGCCAAGGAAATCGGTGGCGGCCATGTACAGTCCGGCCTCGCGCGACGGATCGGCGGCAAGGAGCCGCGCAAAAAGCGCGTCTCCGAGGTCCTCGAGAAGCAGGAAGCCCTGCGCATGGTCTTCGGCCAGAATGTCAGGCGCCGAATATCCGTGGCCTGTCAACCAGTGCGCCATGCGGGTGAAACGCTCGGTGCTTTCGCCGTGATAAGGGGCTGCATCCATCAGCACCGCCACCCGTCCGTCCAGCGCGATCCGTTCATAGCGCCGCGCCGACGCGTCGCCCGCCAGCGGCGCGCGCTTCCCTCCGTTCCAGCCCGCATCGGCGAGGAACCGGGAGGCAAGGGCCGCGCGGTCAGTCATGTCCGCGCCATTCGCCGGCCGCGAGCGCGTCGAGCACCGTCTGCCATCGCGGTACCTGCGCCGAGATCCGGGCCCTGCGTTCGTCCGGGCCGGTGCCGGTGGAAAGATGCACGCAAAGTGCCTTGTCCGGCGCCGTGTCGCCGAGCCTGTCGGGCCATTCGACAAGGCAGATCGCGGTGTCGAACGCCTCGTCGAGGCCAAGTTCGGCCGCCTCGTCCGCGGCACTCAGCCGGTATAGATCGGCATGCCAGATATCGACGCCGTCCAGTTCGTAGACCTGCACGAGCGTATAGGTCGGCGAGGGCACATCCTCGGATCGGCCAAGCGCGTTCAGCCGGGACTGGATCAGGCTGCGGCAGAAATGCGATTTTCCGGCACCGATGGGGCCGTCGAGAAGCACGACATCGCCGGCCCGCAACTGCGGCGCGAGCCAGCGCGCCAGTGCGGCCGTAGCTTCGGGTGTCGGCAGGTCGAGCCGGACGGAGAGAGAGGGCAGGGCCGTGTCGTTCATGCCGCGATTCTGACCGCCCTCGTCGCGGGCCGCAAGGTGATTGCGCCGGGGCCGATCAGACCCGGGCCGGTTCACTCGCGTTGGGGGCCGCGTTGTGGCGGTGCCGGCGGGTGCGTCGCACCAGGGGGCGATCCGACGCCACCTGCTCGAAGCCGACGAGCGTGGTTCCACCCGGCAGTGGTACGACCCGGCAGGACAACATGCCGCCCGCGGCGAGGGGAACCTCGGCCATCCACTCCGCCCTTTCGTCCATCGTGGTCACGAAGTCGCGGATATCGCCGAGCGTCGGGTTCGGCCGCGTCAGGTCCTGCCATTGCCGCATCGAATCGACGATCGTCACGGTGCCGAGAGTCAACCGCGGCTCGACGCCCCAGAGGTCTTCATAGGCGGCATTCGAAAGGATCAACTCGCCCGCCGGCGAAAAGACCGCGATCGCCTCGTCCAGAGTATCGACCACCGACTGGCCAAGCTCGATCTCGGAGCGGAAGCGGCGGGTCAGCGCGATCTCCGCGGTGATATCCTCGATCAGAAAGGCGACCGCGCCGTCGGGATGGGGCCGCCCGGTGACGTGATAGGTCTGGCCGGAGGGCAGGGTCCAGGTGTCTTCGTAAAGACCGCTCGCCGCCGCCTTTTCCAGTTCGAGCATGTGCTGGCGCCAACCGCTGTAGTCTTTCGGCTCTGGGATCACCTGTGCTTCGCGCAGCCGGTCGAGAAAGGCGAATAGGGTCGGGCGGGCTGACAGGAATTCGGCACCGGCAGAGGTCAGGTCAATAAGGGCCGGATTGAACAGCGCGAGCTGGCGTTGCCGGTCGAAGATCGCGAGGCCGATGGGCAGGTGGGCAAAGGTCTTGGTCAGGGTCTGGATGAATTCGCGCAGCGCCGTCTCGGCCTTGACCACGGTATCGGCGGGCAGGGCGAAGTGAAGCCTGCCGCTGGTCGCTGGGAAGGAGTGGCATTCGTACCAATGACCGCCGCCACCATCGGCGGATGCGAGTTTCTTGCGCCGCGAAGCGCCTGTCGGGTTGGACGAGACATCCGGAAAAAGCACCGGCACCGGCCATGTCATTTCCCCGTCCACCGAGTCGCCCCGTTCGGCGACGCAGTCGAGATAGGCGTGGTTGGCCCAGACCACGGCGCCATCGGCGTCGGTCCGCCACACCGGAAGCGGCGCGGTTGCGACCGTCTCGCGCAGCGAGGCAAGCTCTGCCTCCTGTGCCTTCTGGCTGAGGCCGTCGACAAGCACACCCTGTCCCTCGACCGAAAGATCGGTGACCGTCAATCGCGCCATATGCCCGAGCCATTCCGCCCGGACCCGGAAACCGTCGTCGTCGCGGCCGCGCATCTCGACCTCGCCGTGATCGGCCAGACCGCTCATCTCGGATTCGAATCCGCGCAGGCGCTGCGACAGGTAACCCGCGAGCCGTGTCCAGTCAGAACCAGGGCCGGGTATTGCGCCGAGAAGCGCCCGCCCGGAACTGGTCGCATCGACGAGGTCATGGTCATCGAAGAGGAAGATCGCCTGTTCAAGCGGCGCGGCAAGCTGCGCTAGGCCCGGTTTCTTCTGCCGCTGCTGGGGCACGACGGACATCAGCAGCAAGGCGACAAGCGCGGCGGCGATCGACGTCGTCACGACGGCGGCCGCAAGCATCAGCGGTGTAATCATCTCAATTCCGTTCTTCCCGCAGAGGTCTTTGCCTCTTAACCACAGGTTTCACCCAATGGGTTAACGCAGAGTTAATGTCGCAACCTTTTGGAGAATTGATGGCAAATCTTACGAAATGATCTGCCGGTTCTCGCCAAGTCCGCCGACAGAGGCGATTTCGATCACCGACCGCGGCCAGACAACCTCGACCACCGCGCCCGATTGCAGGGGGCGCTCCTCCTCGGTCAGGAACGGGTCTGAGCCGTTGGTGAAATGCAGGCGCGCGCCGGTGCGTTCGAGAAGTGTCTTGGCAATGAAAAGCCCAAGGCCCATGCCGTCATATTCGGGGCGTTTCGCCATATCGTCGTCGCGCCGGCGCGGAATGAACGGGTCGCCGATCCGCCCGATCAGATGCGGAGGAAACCCGTCGCCATCATCGGCGATGCGGATCGTCAGGTCCCGCTCGCTCCATTCGGCGTCGATCCAGACCCCGGAACGGGAGAAATCCACGGCGTTCTGGATGAGGTTCCGCAGCCCGTGAATGATTTCCGGCTGGCGCAGGATCTCGGGCTGGCGCGCGGCGCCGGGTTCGTCGCCAAGATCGAAGTGCAGGTCCTTGCCGCGGCCAAGATGCGGTTCGGCGGCATCGCGAATGACGGCGGAGACCGGGGCGGATCGCAGATGCAGGTCCTGCTTTCCGGCACGGCCCATCGACCGCAGGATATCGCGGCAACGGTCGGCCTGTTCGCGAATCAGCTCGGCATCGGCCCGCAACTCCGGTTGGTCCGCCAGATCGCGGGCAAGTTCGGTGCTGGTCAGCTTGATCGTGGCCAGGGGAGTGCCGAGTTCATGCGCCGCCGCCGCGACGACCCCGCCGAGATCGGTCAGTTTCTGTTCCCGTGCCAACGCCATCTGCGTGGCCAGAAGCGCGTCGCCCATCACGCGGATCTCCGACGCGACCCTGCGGGCATAGAGGCCGAGAAAGATCACGCCGATGACGATGGCAAGCCAGAAACCGAACTCGAAAATCGCCGGGACGGCGATCAATGTCCCGTCGAGCGTCCTGAGCGGCACGTGCAGGAACGCCACAAGTGTCACGAGCGCGATGGTGACAAGCCCGATAAAAACCGTCGCGCGGGTCTGCAACGCGGTCGCGGCAATGGTCGCCGGAGCGAGGATCAGGAGCGCGAAGGGATTGTTGAGCCCGCCCGTCAGGAAGAGCAGCAGCGCAAGCTGAAGCGTGTCAAACAGCAGCGTCAACATCGCGCCCCGTTCGCTCAGCCGTGTGTTTTCGGGCAGGGCGAAGGCCGCGATCACATTCGCGAGGATCGCCGAGCCGACAACCAGAAGGCAAAGAACGATCTCAAGCTGGATGTCGTAATACTTCCACGCCACCAGGATCGCGGTCACCTGACCAAAGATCGCCGTCCAGCGCAGCAGGATCAGCGTGCGGAGCCGGACCCAGTCGCCATGCCCGAACCGTGCGCCGATGCCGGCGTTCGGGAAGGAAGGAGGACGATCGGGGGCCGGCGGGTTCATCACGAGGTCCTGTTGTCGTATTCCGGCGCTTCCGAATTGATAGTCGGCGCGCAATGGGCGATCAATGGCCGCGCAAGGAATAGGGGGCCACAGATGGCTGTATCCACAAAGAGCTATGCCGTTGCGGCCGTTTCGGTCGCGGCGATCTTCATGATCGCGGTATATCAATACACGCGGAACGGCGGCGATGACCGCTTCGCATCGTGCCGGAGCAGCGCGGTTTCGGGTGGTTCCGGCGCCATCGGTGGACCCTTTACCCTGACCGACGAGAATGGCCGTCAGGTGACCGACAAGGACATCCTGACCGGACCGAGCCTCGTTTATTTCGGCTATACATTCTGTCCCGATATCTGCCCCGCCGATACGGCACGCAACGCCGAGGCGATAGATGCGCTGGAAGACAAGGGCTATGACGTCACGCCGGTTTTCATCTCTGTCGATCCCGGCCGCGACACCCCGGAAGCCCTGAAGGAATGGACCGATTACATTCATCCGAAAATGATCGGTCTGACCGGAACGCCGGAACAGATCGCATCGGTCGCGAAAGCCTATCGGACATACTACAAGGTTCCCGAAAACCCGACCGACGAATATTATATCGTCGACCACATGACCCAGACGTATCTGATGCTTCCCGAATTCGGCTTCGTGGAGTTCTTTTCCCGCGAGGACACGCCCGAGGACATCGCCAACCGCACGGCCTGCTTCATCGACGCCGCGGCGAAGTGAAATTGACCGAAGGTCCGTGACGCCATAGAACCGATGGACGCTCGGAAAGAGGGGATGACAATGGCCGTAGACGAGTTTGCCGAACTGGGCCCGGACCGGACACTGCTTCTGGTCGACGACGATGCTCCCTTCGTGAACCGGCTGGCGCGCGCGATGGAAAAGCGCGGGTTCGTCCCCGAGACGGCCGAAAGCGTCACCGCCGGACGGGTCGCCGCGCAATCCCGGCCGCCTGCCTACGCGGTGGTCGACCTGCGGCTCGGCGATGGCAATGGGCTTGACGTCGTGGAAGTGCTTCGCGAGCGCCGGCCGGACTGCCGGGTCGTCGTGCTGACCGGCTACGGCGCCATCGCAACGGCCGTCGCCGCGGTGAAGATCGGTGCTGTGGACTACCTGTCCAAACCCGCCGACGCCGATGACATCATGAACGCGCTTCTGTCGCGGGGCGATGCATTGCCGCCGCCACCGGAAAACCCGATGTCCGCCGACCGTGTGCGGTGGGAACATATCCAGCGGGTCTACGAATTGTGCGATCGGAATATATCGGAAACCGCACGTCGTTTGAGCATGCATCGCCGTACACTTCAGCGAATTTTGGCAAAGCGCAGCCCAAAGTAAAAAATAACTCAAATGCCCTGTCCAAAAGGACAAGGCGGCCCTTGCATTTGTTGAATACCGCCAACTAATTACGCTTGTCGGGAAAACAAACATAAGGACGCACTCGTGAAGATCGATCTGGATTCACTCACGTTGAAAGAGCTTAAAAGCCTTCAATCCGAGGTGGCAAAAAAAATCGACGGCTATGAAGAGCGCAAGAAACGCGAAGCCCTGAACGAGCTCGAAGAAAAGGCCAAGACGCTTGGATATTCCCTGAACGAACTTCTGGGCGCCAGCGTCCCGCGGAAAAGAAAGCCGGCAAAGCCGAAATACGCCAATCCGGCAAACAAGTCGGAAACCTGGACCGGGCGTGGCCGTAAGCCGCGCTGGGCCGAAGCCGCGCTGAAAGCCGGCAAGAAACTCGAAGACCTCGCGATCTAATCTAATCCGCCGTCTTCAGCCACCGCAAGAATGTCAGGGCCGCCTTTCGAAGCGGCCCTGACGGCACAACGACATAATAGCCAGGATTGACCTCGTCGGTTTCGAATGCGATCCGCAAGGCGCCGGCGCGGACATCCCCTTCGATCAGCGCCGCGCTTGACACGTGCAGGCCGTAGCCTTGGCGTGCCGCCGACAACGCAAGCTCTTCAGTCGCGAACTCGGTGATCTTCAACGCCTCGGGGTCGAGACCGGTGCAACAGGCGATCCAGCGCCGTTGTTCCGGCCAGCCGGATTCCAGCACCCAGGGAAGCTCTGCCATCTCGCCATGGGTCAGCTGCGCCCGATCTCCGAATATCGCGGGAGCGCCGACCACGACATAACGCGCCGAGGTGAGGAAGCTGCTCTCCACCCCCGGCCAGACCCCCTCGCCGAAACGGATGCCAAGGTCGATCCGTTCCCGCCGCAGGTCGAGCACGCGCGGATCCGGACGTAACGACACCGCGATATCGGGGTGCTTTGCCCAGAACTGACCAAGGCGCGGCATCAGCCAGTTGGTGGCGAATGTCGGCGTCAGGGTGATGGTGACGGGGCGGTCCTCATGATCCTCGCGCAGGCGTTCCAGCGCCGACTGGATTGCCCCGAACCCCTCGGATACGGCGGCGGCCAGACCCTCCCCCTCGGCGGTAAAGGCAAGGGCGCGGCCATCGCGATGGACGAGCGCGACACCAAGATGCGTTTCCAGCGCCCGCACCTGCTGCGCCACGGCGGCATGGGTGACGTTGAGCGACCTTGCCGCGGCGCTGAAGCTGCTGTGCTGCGCCGTCGCCTCGAATGCGCGGAGCGCGGAAAGCGGCGGAAAGTGAAGCCAGTCGATATCGGTCATATGTTAGAGATACTTACAGATCGAAAATCCTTCTGACTCGAAAATCTACCACAATATGCCAGTATTTCCAACATGAGCTTTAGACGGAGGAAATGAAGATGTTATCCGTTCTTGCAGATACCTATCGCATCGCAACGTTCCAGGGCCCGGTGCCGCGCGCGCCCCACCGCCCGGCCCCGGCAGAGCAGGAGCGCAAGCGTCGCGGCTGGCACTGGATCGCCGGGCTGCACCTCTAGGATGGCGACCCCAGAAGCGCGGCGTGCCGGGCGACGAAATCCGCCCGCACGTCGACCGGTGCGCGCAGGCGGATCGTCAGCCCGCGCACGGTCGCCTCATCCGGCGTGCCGAAGAACCGGTTCGCTTCCTCGCGGGTGAAACCGGCGATCTGAACCGCCTCCAGCCAGGCAGAGAGCCGGTCGGCGCGCTTGATCTCCTTCTTGATCGCGGCGGGCAGTTGCGCCGGCAGGCCGAAGCGCAGGTGGATCGCGGCCGTCAGCCGTTCATCCAGCGCGCCATACCCCGGACCAACGGCGGCCTTCACCGGGCTGATCATGTCGCCGATCACGTATTCCGGGGCGTCGTGCAGCAGGGCCGCCAGCCGCCAGCGGACAGGAATGCCCGGATTGGCGCGGCTGAAGATATCTTCGACCAGAAGCGAATGCTCGGCCACCGAAAACGGGAAATCGCCGATCGTCTGCCCGTTCCAGCGGGCCACAAAGGCAAGGCCGTGGGCGATGTCCTCGATCTCGATATCCAGCGGCGTCGGATCGAGCAGATCAAGCCGGCGGCCCGACAACATCCTTTGCCAGGCCCGAGGCTGTCGTTTGTGCCGTTCCATCGCGCCCGCCCGTCCGGTTTCTTCTCTCGCATCAGTCGCGCCAACGTGTCGGGCCGTGTGTGGCGCGGCCGGACCGAAGACCCATATCAGTTCCAGGAGGCGACGATCAAGCCTCCCGGGCCGGGTGGTCCGGCCCGTCCATCACGGGAAAGGACTGAACCATGTACAAGCGTCTGTTCAAGCTCATCATCATCTTCGGCGCGGCTGCCGCTGCACCGCCCGTCCACGCGCAAACCGCCACTGTCTGCATGGAGCGCACCCGGCTGATCGAACAGCTCGAAATGCGCTATCACGAAGCTCCGGCCGGAATCGGCCTGAGCAGCCCAAGCCATCTGGTGGAGATCTGGAACTCCGATTAATCGGGCAGTTTCACGATCTTCGTCACCCGGCCTGACGGAACTAGCTGCTTCCTCGCGACCGGCGAGGCTTGGCAGGGGATCACGGTGGAACCCGAAAAGGGTACGCCGAGCTGACATCCCCCGAACGCATATCTCGGAACATGCCGGCGCCATCCGCCGCTCACGCGCTAGACGGAAAATCGCCGACATCCGCATAATCTGTGGCCCGGCACCGGGAAAAAGCGCATTCTGCCCGCAATCAGGAACGCCAGCGCGAAGACATGCAGCCCGGAGAAAGCCGCCAGATCGAAATTCTCCGTGTCCTGTGCATCACCGCGATGATGTGGGTCCACGTCAACCCGGGGCTGTCGACGCCAACCATCGTCTCGACCGGTGACTACTGGCTGATCGGAGCGGTCCTTGGCAATACGCTTGGCCGGATCAGCGTCTCTCTTCTGAGCTTCGTGAGCGGCTACCTGATCTGGGACACGTTGCGCCAAGAGACTTTCGGGCGCCTTGCCCTGCGCCGGTTTCGCACGGTGATGATCCCGATGCTGGTCTGGAGCGCGATCTTCCTGATCCTCGCCTCCGCCAAGGAGGCACTCACTGGCGACGACGCGGATGCCATCGCCAGACTGCACCTGCGGCCCTGGCCACTTTTCAACGCATGGAGCGGCGTGGCCGGGCCGACCGCCAACCAGTCGCTCTTTTTCCTGCGCGATCTCTTTGTCGCCACGCTGATTCTCCACGCCGCCCTGCCGCTGATCGAACGGGTTCCGGTGCTCGCGGCGCTGGCCATCCTCGTCGTCACCGCGAACGACACGCTGGCGCCGGTGATCTTCCGTTCGAGCATCCTGCAGTTCCTGTTCTTCGGCGCGATCTCGGCCCGGCTGGGCTACACGATTGCCGGACTGTCACGGCCGCTGGTCGCGCTGTCGCTCGGCTACCTCATGACGGTTACGGGATATGCGGCCGTCGGCGATCCCGGCATCCCCGAGCTTCAGGTCCTTCACCTGTCGCATTTGCTGCAACGGGCCGGCGTCGGCTTTCTGCTGCTTGCCTACGCCGCCGCGTTCCTCGCGCTTTTTCCGCGAACCGAAGTTGCCACTCTGGGCCGTCACGCTTTTCTTGCCTACCTGATGCATGTTCCGCTGAACGGCATTCTCTGGGTGATCTGGCGCGCCCTGGTCGGCGACGGGGATCAGACGAGCTACCTGATATTCTACCTCGGCGCGCCGGTGGCGGTCTTCGTCATAGCGAGCGGACTGGGACGGTTCCTCGACCGTGCGCCGCCGATGCTCCAGCTCCTGTTGCGTGGCAAGTCCGGTGACGCTATGCGGAACGATCCGCCGGACTGATTGCCGCTGGTCGGCGTCAATGCTATCTGACCGCTAACTTTTATTTTGCGGGAGTACGGCGCATGCCGAAGGATTATATCGTCAAGGACATCAATCTCGCCGGCTACGGCCGCAAGGAACTCGACATTGCCGAGACGGAAATGCCCGGCCTGATGGCGCTCCGTGAAGAATTCGGCTCGTCGAAGCCGCTGAAGGGTGCGCGCATTGCCGGCAGCCTGCACATGACGATCCAGACCGCCGTCCTGATCGAGACGTTGACCGCACTTGGCGCAGATGTGCGCTGGGCGTCGTGCAACATCTTCTCGACCCAGGATCACGCAGCGGCGGCGATCGCGGAAAGCGGCGTGCCGGTCTTCGCGATCAAGGGCGAGACGCTGGAGGATTACTGGGCCTACACCGACCGGATCTTCCAGTTCGAGGAAGGCACCTGCAACATGATCCTCGACGACGGCGGGGATGCGACGCTCTACATCCTCTACGGCGCGCGGGTCGAGGCGGGCGAAACCGGCCTGATCGAGACGCCGACCTCGGACGAGGAGGTCTGCCTCTTCAACCAGATCAAGAAGCGGTTGAAGGAAAGCCCGGGCTGGTTCACCAAACAGCGCGAGGCGATCAAGGGTGTATCCGAAGAGACCACGACCGGCGTGCATCGGCTTTACGACCTCCACAAGAAGGGCCTTCTGCCGTTCCCGGCGATCAACGTGAACGACTCTGTCACCAAGTCGAAATTCGACAACAAGTATGGCTGCAAGGAATCGCTGGTGGACGGTATCCGCCGCGCCACCGACACGATGATGGCCGGCAAGGTTGCCGTCGTCTGCGGCTACGGCGATGTCGGCAAGGGCTCTGCCGCCTCGCTGCGCGGTGCCGGCGCCCGTGTGAAGGTGACTGAAATCGACCCGATCTGCGCGCTTCAGGCCGCGATGGACGGGTTCGAGGTGGTCGTGCTGGAGGATGTCGTCGACAGCGCCGACATCTTCATCACCACCACCGGCAACAAGGACGTGATCCGCATCGAGCATATGCGCGCGATGAAGGACATGGCGATCGTCGGCAATATCGGCCATTTCGACAATGAAATTCAGGTGGCGAGCCTGAAGAACCACAAATGGACCAATATCAAGGATCAGGTGGACATGATCGAGATGCCGTCCGGCGCGCGGATCATCCTATTGTCCGAAGGCCGGCTTCTGAACCTCGGCAACGCCACCGGCCACCCGTCCTTCGTCATGTCGGCCTCGTTCACCAATCAGGTGCTGGCGCAGATCGAGCTCTGGACCAAGGGCAAGGACTACAAGCCCGGCGTCTATTTCCTGCCGAAACATCTCGACGAGAAGGTCGCGCGCCTGCATCTGGCAAAGATCGGCGTGAAGCTTACCGAACTTCGCAAGGATCAGGCCGAATACATCGGCGTCACCGTCGCGGGTCCTTTCAAGTCCGATCACTACCGGTACTGATATCTGTGGGGGCCGCGATGGCGGCCCCTACTTTCCGGAGGGCCCAAGTTGGCACGATCACGCCGCCGACACGACTGCAAAGCCACGGTCGGATAGCCCGGCAAGGAAGATTTCCCGCGACGTGAAATAGACATCGACGATCCGCCTGATGTCGATGTCGTCGCGCTGCCCGGCCCCCGCCTTGCGCTCACCATCCTGGCAGAGGGCCCCGAACTCGGCGAAACCGAGGTTCCACGCCCCGCCCTTCAGAAAATGCAGATCGGCTTCGAACCGCGCCGGCTCGGGCTGGGATTTCAGGCGCAGGACGACACCTTCGACCTCGTCAAGGAACAGGTCCACGACTTCCGCAAAGCCGTCGCTTCCGATTTCGGACCGCAATTCGTCCACCCGTGTCCAGTCGATCATCGTCATCTCCACCACAAATCACCCGTTCTGAGCGACCAGCTTACGAACCGGACCTTGCGGAGCGGTTAATTCCGGATCAACGGGCGCGTGCATTCAAGGCATGTTAACGCGCGTGCAGTTAGCTGGCCCGCGCGACCGGATGAAACCGGCGGAAGGTATTGATGGTGCAGCTACTTGCGATTTCCGACGACGAGTCTTTCCCCGGCGCATCCGCAGCCGGCTCGCGCCACGTTCTCGTGGTCGACGACAGCCGTATGCAGCGCAAGATCCTGTCGACCCAGATCGCCCGGTCCGGATATGCGGTGAGCGAAGCCGGCAGCGCCGAGGAGGCGTTGCTGCTGTTCGACCGCCAGCCGCCGGATATCGTGATCTCGGACTGGATGATGCCAGGCATGTCCGGCATCGAATTCTGCCAGACGCTGCGAAGGCGCGCTCAGGAAAGCTACACCTACTTCATCCTTCTCACGTCCAAGACGGAATCGGCCGAGATCGCTCGCGGCCTCGATGGCGGCGCGGACGATTTCCTGACGAAACCCGTTAGCGGCGACGAGTTGCGCGCCCGAATCACCGCCGGCGAGCGGATCCTGCGGATGGAGCGCGAACTGACCGACAAGAACCGGCTTCTGTCCTCGACGCTCGCCGAATTGCAGGCGCTCTACGATTCCGTCGATCGCGACCTGGTGGAGGCGAGAAAGCTTCAGCAAAGCCTCGTGCGCGAACGGCACCGCAATTTCGGCACTGCCGAGATCAGCCTGCTCCTGCGCCCCTCGGGGCATGTCGGCGGCGATCTTGTCGGGTTCTTCCCGATCAACGCGCGGCGTGTCGGGTTCTTCTCGATCGACGTTTCGGGCCACGGTATCACGTCGGCCCTGATGACGGCGCGGCTGGCCGGATATCTTTCCGGCAACTCGCCGGAACAGAACATGGCGCTGATTCTCACCGAATACGGCAACTACGACGCGCGCGACCCCGGCGACCTCGCCCGGCAACTGAACCGGATCGTGCTGAAGGAGATGCAGACCGAGAATTACTTCACTCTCGCCTATGCTGATGTCGATCTCGTCTCGGGCCACGCGGTGCTTGTGCAGGCCGGGCATCCGCATCCGGCGGTCCAGCGCGCCGATGGGACGATCGACTACCTCGGATCCGGCGGCCTGCCGATCGGCCTGATCGAAGGCGCGGAATACGAAAGCTTCGACGTCAACCTCAATCCCGGAGACCGTCTGTTTCTGATGTCGGACGGCATCACCGAGGCCGAGAATGCCGAGGGCGTGCAATTGGGGGAGGACGGCCTGAACCGCATTCTCGACCGCTGCGCCGGCCTGAGTGGCACCGGATTCCTCGAAGCCCTGGTCTGGCACCTTAGCGACTATGCCGGGATCGAATTCGCTGACGACGTGTCCGGTGTCTTCTTAGAATTCAACGGAGCGAAGGACACCGCGGACTAAAGACCGCGCCGCACCAGGTCGAGGAAATGCCGGTCACCGTCGTTGCCGAGAAGCGGGCCCGCCGCCTCGATCGGCGCCCAGACCGCGCGATGGCCCGGTTCAGTGGGAGGCCCGATTCGGCGGGTCGGCCGTGCCAGATAGACCGTGCACAGCTTTTCGGCCCATTTATCGTATTCCGGCATGTAGGCGAACCGCCGGAACGCACCGATGCGGCGCGGCTCGGCGATGGTCCAGCCGGTTTCTTCCCCGACCTCCCGGTGCAGCGCGCGCAAGGGCGATTCGCCGGGGTCTATGCCGCCGCCGGGCAACTGGAATTCCGGATCCGGCTCGACCTGATGGGTCAGGAGAACGTCGCGGCCACGCAGAAGCACGGCATAGACCCCGTGCCGAAGCCGATATCGCTGGCCCCGCACGAGCGGCTCACCAAACCGTCTGATCATCGCCGTCCCTTGGCCTCCGGGTTGTCGTCCCCATATTGTCGGGGTATGGCAGGGCGCAAGCCGCAAGGAAACCCCATGACACACCTGACGCAGATCGCCTGGGACGATACCGTCCTGCCGTTTCAACTCGACCGCTCGGATATTCGCGGCCGGGTGGCACGGCTTGACGGGGTGCTCGACAGGATCCTGTCACAGCACACCTACCCCGGCGTGATCGAGGCGCTGGTAGCCGAGGCCGCGCTGCTGACCGCGCTGATCGGGCAGACGATCAAGCTGCGCTGGAAGCTCTCGCTCCAGATCCGGGGCGATGGCCCGGTGCGGATCATCGCGACCGACTATTACGCGCCCGAGGCAGAGGGCGAGCCTGCGCGCATCCGGGCCTGGGCCTCCTACGACGCGGATCGGGTGGATCCCGCGACGCCGGGCTTTGGCCAGATCGGTCATGGCTACTTCGCGATCCTGCTCGATCAGGGAGCGGGAACCACGCCCTATCAGGGGATCACACCCATCGCCGGCGGCTCGCTTTCCGCCTGCGCAGAGACGTATTTCGCCCAATCCGAACAACTTCCCACGCGCTTTACCCTGTCGTTCGGCCGCTCCCGCCTCGCGGGGGAGGGGGAGCGTTGGCGCGCGGGTGGCGTGATGTTGCAGCACATGCCCAAGGCATCGCCCTTCGTCGCGTCGGAAGGCGCCAGCGGCGAGGGCGGATTGCTGGCGGCGGGTGACATTCTCGACGGTGACGAGGGCGAGAACTGGTCCCGCGCCAACCTTCTGCTCGACACGGTCGAGGAGCTGGAGCTGATCGGCCCGCAGGTCGCCCCGACCGACCTTCTCGTCCGGCTCTTCCACGAGGAAGGACCGCGCGTCTACGATGCACAGTCTGTCAAGTTTGGCTGCTCCTGTTCGCCGGACAAGGTGCGTGAAAGTCTGTCGATCTACTCGGCCAAGGATATCGCGCACATGACCACCGAGGATGGCATCGTCACCGCCGACTGCCAGTTCTGCGGCGCGCATTACGGGTTCGACCCCGAGACGCTCGGCTTCGAGGCGACGAAATCCCCCGATGCCGACAGCTGATCCGTTCGCGCCGGTTCGCCAAGCGCTGAACCGTCCCGGGCGCAATACGTCGGATTACGACCTCAACCCCGGCACGGTTCTGGACGCGGGCCGTGTGCTGCGTCCGGCCGGAGTTCTCGTCCCTCTCATCCGGGGCCGGCGCGGGGCGGAGGTGATCCTCACCAAACGCTCCTCGCGGTTGAAGCACCATCCCGGCCAGATCGCCTTTCCCGGCGGCAAGGTTGACGACGGCGACGCCGATCCGGTCGCGGCGGCATTGCGCGAGGCGGAGGAAGAGATCGGCTTGCCGACGGGCATGGTCGAGGTTCTGGGCACGATGGGCGCGCATGAAACCGTCACTGGTTTCGTCGTGACGCCGGTTTTCGGGTGGATCAGAGCCGTTTTCACGCCCGTTCCGGAGGCCGGCGAAGTCGACGAGGTCTTTTCCGTTCCGCTTTCCCATGTCGCGGATCCGGCGAATTTCCGGATCGAGGGCAGACGCTGGCGCGGCCAGATCCGGCGCTATTATGTAGTGCCCTACGGACCCTATTACATCTGGGGCGCAACCGCGCGTATCCTGAAGGCGTTGGCGGACCGGATGGCGGAATGAGGATCGACGGCGACTGGATCGAGGCGGACGGCGTGCAGCGGGTGCTCCACCTGCTGACCGATGCCGGCCATCAGGGACTTCTGGTCGGCGGTTGCGTCCGCAATGCGCTTCTGCATCAACCGGTCGCCGACATCGACATTGCGACGGACGCGGTGCCGGAGCGGGTCATCGCGCTGGCGAAGGCCGCCGGGCTGAAGGTCGTGCCGACCGGGATCGAGCATGGCACCGTCACCATCATCGTCGCGGGCGAACCGCATGAGGTCACGACCTTCCGCCGCGACGTCGAAACCCATGGCCGCCACGCCACCGTTGCCTTCGCGACCCGGATCGAGGAGGACGCGGCGCGGCGCGACTTTACCATGAACGCGCTTTACGCCGATGCCGGCGGCCGTTTGATCGACCCTTTGGGCGGTTTGCCGGACCTTCTCGAACGGCGCGTCCGTTTTGTCGGCGATGCCGGCGCGCGCATCCGCGAGGACTACCTGCGCATCCTGCGGTTCTTCCGTTTCCACGCCTGGTATGGCGATCCGGAGGTCGGGATGGATGCCGGGGCGCTGTCGGCCTGTGCCGAGAATTCGGTCGGAACAGAGTCGCTTTCGCGCGAACGGATCGGCCATGAGATGCGCCGTCTTCTCGCCGCGCCGGACCCGGCGCCAGCGGTGGCGGCGATGCGGGCGACAGGGGTTCTCGGCCGGGTGCTGCCGGGCACTGATCCGCGAGCGCTGGCGCCGCTCGTGCATCTGGAACCGCCCTACGCCCCCGACTGGCTGCGCCGGCTTGCCGCGCTGGGCGGGCCGGACCCGACCGACGCGCTGCGCCTGTCGCGCGACGAGGCTCGCAAGTTGACGGTGCTTTCAGACGGCATCGGCTCGATGGAGGGACCGGCGGAACTGGCTTACCGCCACGGCGCCGAACTTGCGCGCGATGTGGTGCTGCTCCGGGCTGCGGTCCTGGAGGCACCGTTGCCCGAGGGCTGGGAAATCGACGTCGCGCGGGGCGCGGGTGCGGAATTTCCGCTTCGGGCAAGCGACTTGATGCCGACGCTCTCCGGTCCTGAACTCGGCGCCCGGCTGAAAGAGCTTGAGACGCGCTGGATCGCGTCGGGGTTCGAATTGTCTCGGGAACAATTGCTCGCTTGAAACCCGGTGGCGGCGAAGGGCAGGATGATCCGCTGTTACGACCATTGGGGAAGAGATGACCGTCGATACATTTCCCGCGCTTGTCGCGCTGGCGTTGGCCACGCTCTTCACGCCGGGGCCGAATAACGCGATGCTGGCCGCCTCCGGCGCGAATTTCGGCTTTCGTCGAACCACGGCGCATCTGCTGGGTGTCGCGACCGGCTTCCCGCTGATGCTGCTGATTGTCGGCCTCCTCCTGGGCGGACTCTTCCAGACGAGCGCGCTCCTGCGCGAGACGCTGCGCTGGGGTGGGGCGCTCTTGCTCTTGTGGATCGCTTGGAAGATCGCCACTTCGGGCGGAATAGGGTCGAAATCGAGCGGCATCCACCCGATGAGCTATCTTCAGGCCGTAGGCTTCCAGTGGATCAATCCCAAGGCCTGGTCGATGGCCGTCGCCGCAACCTCGCAGTTCATCCTGCCCACGGCGCCGGTGACTACGGCGGCGGTCGTCACCGTGACCTTCCTGACGCTTGGCCTCTTCTCGGCGGCCACATGGACCTATGCGGGGCAGGCGATCGCCCGCTGGCTGACGACGGCGAAACGGCTCAAGGTCTTCAACCTGATCATGGCCGGCCTCATCGTGCTCAGCATCGTCAGTCTGGTCCGCCACTGAGTTCCCCTTTCCGCCGGACCGCGCTATATCCGTCCGGCAACCCGAAAGGCCCCTCCGATGTTCCGGTTCTTCGAGAATCTCGTCGATCCTTACGTCCCCTATGCGGAAACGGACACGCCGCCCCGGCGTCTCCTGGCGTTCATGCGGGACTATTCCCGGCCGTTCCGCGGCGTGTTCGCGGTCACCGCACTCCTAAAATGCGTCTCGGCGGCCCTTGATGTTGCGCTGATCTGGTATGTTGGCCGGCTGGTGGATGTCCTCGCACAAGGCACCCCGGCCGAGGTGTTGCGCGATCACGGGACAGAATTCCTCATCGCGGCACTGGTGATCCTTCTGCTGCGCCCTATCGTCTCCGGCATCGATGTGGCGCTTCTGCACAACACGATCCTCGTCAATTACGGCGCGCTTTTCCGCTGGCGGTCGATCCGGCATGTGCTGCGGCAGTCGGTCGGCTGGTTCGAGAACGATTTTGCCGGGCGCATCGCCAACCGGGTGATGCAGACGCCCCCCGCCGCCGGCGATGCGGTGTTTCAGGTCTTCGACGCGGTGGCCTTCGCGCTGACCACGCTGGTCGGCGCCGTTTTGCTGCTGGGCAATGCCGATCCGCGCCTGATGGCGCCGATGCTGATCTGGGCCGCGCTCTACCTCGTGCTGATGCGCTGGACGGTGCGGCGGGCCGGGCCAGCCTCGACCGCCTCGTCGGATGCACGGTCGGCGGTGACGGGTCGGGTCGTCGACAGCTTCACCAACATCCATTCGGTCAAGATGTTCGCGCATGATGACCGGGAGATCGCCTATGTCGGCGAGACCATCGAGAACCTGCGCACCACCTTCGCCCGCGAGATGCGAATCATCACCTGGATGGACGTCCTGCTGACCTTACTCAACGGTGCGCTGATCGTGTCGGTGACGGCACTGGCGATGTATCTCTGGTATCACGGGCAGGCGAGTGTCGGAACCGTCGCGGCGGCCTCGGCGCTGGTTCTGCGGCTGAATTCGATGACCTACTGGATCATGTGGGCGATGACGAACCTCGTCCAGTCGCTTGGCATTGTGGCCGAGGGGATGCAGACCATTGCCCAGCCGGTCGATCTTGTCGACCGGCCCGGCGCCAAGCCTCTCGACTTCAGGACCGGAGAGATTGAGATCGACGGGCTCAGCCACCATTACGGCCGCGGATTCGGCGGGCTCGACCGTTTCGACCTGACGATCCGTCCGGGCGAGAAGATCGGCCTTGTCGGCCGCTCCGGTTCGGGCAAGTCGACGCTGGTGAAGCTCCTCCTGCGGTTCTATGACGCCGAGGCGGGGCATATCCGCATCGACGGGCAGGATATCGTGGCGGTGACACAGGACAGCCTGCGCAGCCGCATCGGCATGGTGCAGCAGGACAGCTCTCTCCTGCATCGCTCGGTGCGCGACAACATCCTTTACGGTCAACCCGATGCGACCGAGGCAGCGGTGATCCGTGCCGCGAAACGGGCCGAGGCGCACGCGTTCATCCTCGACCTGACCGATCCAGAAGGCCGCAAGGGCTATGACGCGCAGGTCGGCGAACGCGGCGTGAAGCTTTCGGGCGGGCAGCGTCAGCGGATCGCGCTTGCGCGTGTCATCCTCAAGGATGCGCCGATCCTGGTGCTGGACGAGGCGACATCGGCGCTCGACAGCGAGGTCGAGGCGGCGATCCTCGACACGCTCTATGGCGTGATGGAGGGCAAGACCGTCATCGCCATCGCCCACCGGCTTTCGACCATCGCCCGGATGGACCGGATCGTCGTCCTTGACGACGGCAAGGTTGCCGAAATCGGAACCCATGCCCAGCTTCTGGACCAGAAGGGCCTTTACGCCCGGTTCTGGAACCGGCAGTCGGGTGGCTTCATCGGCACGGACGAGGCGGAGGCGGCGGAATGAAGGCTGGCGACATGATCGACGCGTTTCGCCCCGCCGAGGGACCGCCGCCGCGAAGCCTCGGCGCGTTCTTCCTGTGGTGCCTTTCGGGGGCCTGGTGGCCGTTGATCCTGGCCGCGATCCTGTCGGCCATCGCCGGCACGATGGAGGTGGTAACCGCATGGTTCCTCGGCGCCATCGTCGATGCGGCGGAAACCGGAGATCCGCTGACAATCCTGTCCGACCACTGGCGGCTGCTGGCTGCGTTCGCGGTTTTCCTCGTCATCCTGCGGCCGGTTGCCTTCGGCCTTTCCGCCGCGTCGAACTCGGTCATCGTCCAGCCGAACGTCCTGCCGCTCGTGTTGTCGCGGCTGCATCGTTGGACGCTCGGACAGGCGGTGACGTTCTTCGACAACGACTTCGCCGGGCGCATTGCGCAAAAGCAGATGCAGGCGGCGCGGGCGGTGACCGATGTTGCCAGCGAATCGATCAACACGATTGCCTTCGCGCTCGCCTCGCTGGCGGGGTCGGTGGTGTTCCTCATGACCATCGACAGCTGGATGGCCGTCGCGCTGGCCGTCTGGATCGTCGCCTACCTCACGCTGATCCGGGCGTTTCTGCCGAAGGTGCGCGGTAAGTCCGCGGCGCGCGCCGGCGCGCGGGCGATGGTGACCGGGCAGGTCGTCGATACGATCACCAATATCAAGACAGTGAAGCTTTTCGCCCATGCCGAGCATGAGGACCGCGCCGCATTGCGCGCCATGTCGGGGTTCCGCGATACCGCGCTCGATTTCGGTGTGCTCTCGGCCTGGTTCCGGCTGGCGCTGATGACGATTGCCGGGATCTTGCCGCTGATCCTGATCGGCGGGGCATTGCTGCTCTGGATCAAGGGCACCGCCACGACCGGGGACATAGCGGCGGCCGGCACGATCTCCATCCGTATCGCGCAGATGACAGGCTGGGTCAGCTTCACGCTGATGTCGATCTATGCCTCGATAGGCGAGGTGGAGGATGGAATCCGCACCCTGACGCCGCCGCATACCCTGACCGATGCGCCCGGGGCGGAACAGCTCGACCGCATCGGCGGCGAGGTCCGGTTCGAGGATGTGAGCTTTGCCTACGGCCGCACGGCGGGCGGGCTTGATCGCGTCGACTTGACGATCCGGCCGGGTGAAAAGCTGGGTATCGTCGGCGCATCTGGCGCCGGGAAATCGACGCTCGTCGCGCTGCTTTTACGTCTCTATGACGCCGAAAACGGCAGGATTCTGGTCGACGGGCACGATGTCCGCAAGGTGACGCAGGAAAGCCTGCGGCGGCAGATCGCGATGGTCACACAGGAAACCGCGATGTTCAATCGCTCGGCGCGCGACAATATCCTTTACGGTCGCCCGGACGCGACCGAGGAGGAAATGATCGCCGCCGCCAAGGCCGCCGAGGCGGACGACTTCATCCACGGGCTCCAGGACCACAAGGGCCGGCAGGGCTACGAGGCGCATCTTGGCGAACGCGGCGTGAAACTCTCGGGCGGGCAACGTCAGCGGATCGCACTGGCACGGGCCTTCCTGAAGGATGCGCCGATCCTGGTGCTGGACGAGGCGACCTCCGCACTCGACAGCGAGGTCGAGGCGCAGGTGCAGGAGGCGCTGCACCGGGTGATGCAGGGCAAGACCGTGCTCGCCATCGCCCACCGGCTGTCCACGATCGCCGAGATGGACCGGATCGTTGTTCTGGATCAAGGACGGCTGGTCGAGGAGGGATCGCATTCCGAACTCCTCGCCAGGGGCGGGCTTTATGCGCGGTACTGGAGCCGGCAATCGGGCGGCTTCATCGGCACCGAAGAGGCGGCGGAGTGAGGCTGACGGTCGAACGCCTCGGCCATCTCGGCGACGGCATCGCGCCGGGGCCGGTCTTCGTGCCGATGGCATTGCCGGGCGAGGTTGTCGAAGGCGATGTCGTGGATGGCCGCGTGGCCGAGCCGAAGATCGTCACGCCGTCGCCCGACCGGGTAAGGCCGGCCTGCCCGCACTACCGCGCCTGCGGCGGGTGCAGCCTGATGCATGCTTCTGACGGCTTCGTCGCCGGATGGAAGGCCGATGTGGTCCATACGGCGCTTGCCGCGCAAGGTCTCGATGCGCCGTTTCGCTCCGTGATCACCTCGCCGCCGCAGTCGCGGCGACGGGCGACCCTTTCCGGGCGGCGGACGAAGAAGGGGGCGCTGGTCGGCTTCCACGGCCGCGCATCGGGAACCATTGTCGAGATACCGGGCTGCCAGCTCCTGCATCCGGCGTTGATGGCGGCACTCCCGCTTCTGGCTGAGGTCACTGCGCTCGGCGCGTCGCGCAAGGGCGAGGTCGCGCTGACCGCGACGGTAAGCGAGGGTGGGCTCGACCTGTCGGTTTCGGACGGAAAGCCGCTGGATAAGAGCCTGTTTTCGAAGCTTGCCGAACTGGCCGAACGCGCCGGTCTCGCCCGGATCGTCTGGAACGGGGAGCCGGTGGTCACCCGCTCTCCGGCAATCCAGCGGTTTGGCCTGGCGCGGGTGGTGCCGCCCGCCGGTGCGTTCCTCCAGGCCACCGGGGCCGGAGAGGCGGCGCTAGTCGGTGCGGTGACGGAGGCGGTGGGCGGCGCTAGGCGGATCGCCGACCTCTTTGCCGGCGCCGGCACGTTCAGCCTGCCGCTCGCCGGCCGGGCCGAGGTTCATGCCGTCGAGGGCGAGGCCGCGATGCTTGCGGCGTTGGGTGCCGGCTGGCGGCGGGCCGAAGGTCTTCACCGGGTCACAACCGAAGTGCGCGACCTCTTCCGCCGTCCGTTGCTTCCCGACGAGTTGAAGCGATTCGATGCGGTCGTGATCGACCCGCCCCGGGCGGGCGCCGAAGCGCAGACCCGTGAATTGGCCGGTTCCGGCGTTCCGGTCATCGCAGCCGTCTCCTGCAACCCCGTCACCTTCGCGCGCGATGCCCGGATCCTGACGGAGGCCGGCTTTGCGATCGACTGGGTCCAGGTCGTCGACCAGTTCCGCTGGTCGCCGCATGTGGAGCTTGCCGCCCGCTTCAGCCGTTGAGTCACCTTGGCGTGAGCGAAAATTTGCCGACTTCCTGTGGCCATTCGATCTGTGTAGAAGGCTAAAAAACCGGAACGAACGGGGAGGGGCAGTCAGCATGTTCAATCGCAGGTCAGTCGTGGTGATGGCGGCCTCGGGTTTTCTCGCGGCTTGCGGCGGGTCCAAGTTCCGCAGCTATGACGGACCGGAGGTGACGCGCATCATCATCTACAAGGGCGAGCGCAAGATGCACCTCGTCAACGGGACCAAGGCGCTCAAGACCTACAAGATCGGCCTTGGCGGCAACCCGGTTGGCGACAAGCAGTTCGAGGGCGACGGCAAGACGCCGGAAGGCTACTACCGGATCGACCGGCGCAATCCGAACAGCACCTATCACCTGTCCCTCGGCATCTCCTATCCGAACGAGCAGGACGTGGCAGAGGCGAAGGCGCTCGGCAAGGAACCGGGGGGCGACATCTTCATCCACGGGCGGGCGCGCAAGAACAAGGGCCGGGGCAAGGACTGGACGGCCGGTTGCATCGCCGTGAAAGACAACGAGATGGAAGAGATCTACGCGATGGTCGGCACCGGAACCGAGATCGTCATCCTGCCGTAGTAGGGCGGTGGAAAACGGGATTTCCCTTCCGGATCAAGTTTCTAGCCGCCGGTAACCAGCGTCCACCAGATCTTGCCACCCGGTTCCTGATACCAGGAGAATCCGACATCGCGGGCGGCCGGGTCGAGGATCACGGCGCGCGTATCGGCCAGTTCCATCCAGGCGGACAACGTCTCCAGCTCGGTCTCGTAGGTTTCCGAGATATTCTCGCCGAGCATCTGTCCCTGATAACCGGTGCGCTGCACCCGGAGAAGCGGCGAAGACCCGTCAGAGCCGAAATGCCAGGGCCGGTTCTGCACCGCCATGTCGCGCGAATGGGTCGCGGCGGCGGCGGTCAGAAGCGGGTTCAGCGTCAGCGGCGGCGCTCCGGCGGCGCTCCGCAGGGAATTGATCGAATCGACCATGGAATAGGTCACGGCGCCTTCGTCGCCGGGTTTAATGACATGCACCTTCGGCAGCGGCCGACCATCCGGGCCAAGCTTCGGAGGCGTGGTATCGCATCCGGCAAGTGCCAGAACCGCTACGAGGCAGAAGGAAAGCAAACGAGTCATGCGGCGACCATCCCTGTTTACGCAGGCCCGTCCTTTACAGCCTCGCCCGCCCCGGTTCAAACGCCATCTGCGGGGATCGGCGGGTTCTGACACGAGAGTGAATTGAGAATGTCCGCCGTACCGATTATGGTCCCCACCATACCGAGCGCGCGATTCCGCGCAAAAAAACAGGGCACTCCGAGGATGAGCACTCAAAACCCCAACAGACCGAGCCGCCGCATGGTTCTGGCGTCCTCCGCCGCTTTCGGCGTCTCGCTGGCGATGCCGGCGCTGGCCCAGACCGGCGCTGACACGACCGAGATCGAGAGCGATCTGAACTCGAACATCCGCCGCAATATCTCCAGCTTCCGGTCGCTTCAGTGGCAGCCCTATTTCAACGACACCAAGAAGGGCGCGATCCTTGTCGACACGACGTCCAGGGCGCTGCATTTCTGGTCCGAGGATCAGACGATCTATCGTCTTTACCCGACGAGCGTTCCGCTGACCGACGATCTGACCCGGCGCGGTCGGACCGAGGTGGTGCGCAAGGTCGTAGGCCCGGAATGGCGACCGACTCCGTCGATGAAGCTGCGCAATCCGGAGTGGCCGGATTACGTCGGCCCGGGCCCGGACAACCCGCTTGGCACACATGCGCTGTACCTGTCGTGGGAGTATTACCGGATTCACGGTACACACGATACGCGCAAGATCGGGCGCAGATCGTCTAATGGTTGTATAGGGTTGTATAATGAGCACATTGCAGAACTGTTTTCGCTCACGCAGACAGGGACGCAGGTGTTGCTAATTTGACGCCGTACCCAAATCGGTTGGTCTGGTGATCTGTGCCGGATTGCCTATTTCAAGAGAGGCGCGATATTGGGTCGCAAGAGGTGATGGTTCGATGCCGCGATGAGCCTCTGGAATACCATTTTGTCGCGGCAAAAATGGAGAGACAAATGAAAAAGCTCGCGCTTGCCGCTGCCCTTTCGATCGCTGCCACGTCCGCTTTTGCCGGCGGCATCGAGCCGGTCATGGAACCCGCTCCCGTCGAGGCGGCGGCGTCGTCCTCGGCCGGTGGACTGATCGTTCCGCTGCTGCTGCTCGTTCTCGTCGCTGCTGCTGCCAGCAACTGACCGAACGAATTTTTGACTAACGGGAAAGGCGGTGGTTCTCCACCGCCTTTTTCGTTTGGGCGCTCAGCCGATCCAGCCGGCAAGGTTGTCGCCAAGCACCGCCATCAGCGCCGCAATATGCGCGTCGTCGTCGTTCAGGCAGGGAATGTAGGTGAAGCTTTCGCCGCCGGCATGTTCAAAAGCCTCGCGAATCTCGCCCTGAATCTCCTCCAGCGTCTCGATGCAATCGGCGGAAAACGCCGGCGAGATCACGGCGATCCGCCTCTTGCCTGACTTCGCCAGTTCCGCGACATGTTCGACGGTGTAGGGCCGAAGCCACTCTTCCGGCCCGAAGACCGACTGGAACGTGGTGTCGATCGCGCCCTTGTCCCAGCCCAGCGCCTCGCGAAGGAGGCGCGAGGTCTTCTGGCATTGGCAATGATAGGGATCGCCGTTCATCAGGTAGCGTTTCGGCATCCCGTGGTAGGACGCGACCAGGACATCCGGCACGTGGTCGATCGCGGCATAGGCCCGTTCGACGGACTGGGCGAGCGCCTTGATGTAAAGCGGATGGTCGAAATATTCCGGCACTATCCGGACGGCAGGCTGGCGCTTTTCCTTCATCAGCGCCCGGAAGAAGGCATCGTTCGCCGTGGCCGAGGTGGCGCCCGCATAATGCGGGTAAAGCGGCAGGAACACGATCTTCTCGCAGCCGGCCGCGACCATGCGGCGCACGACGCTCTCGGTCGAGGGATTGCCGTAGCGCATGCAGAACTCGACCATCACCCCGTCGCCGAACCGTTCCGCCACGGCCGTGCGCAGCTTGGCCACCTGCTGCCGGGTGATCGTCATCAGCGGGCTTTCGTTCAGCTCGTGATTCCAGATCGCCTTGTAGTTCGCACCCGAGCTGAACGGGCGTTTCGACAGGATGATGAGTTGCAGGAGCGGTTGCCACTTCCAGCGCGGATAGTCGATCACCCGCTGGTCCGACAGAAACTCGCCCAGATAGCGGCGCATCGACCAGTAGTCATAGCCGTCCGGTGTGCCGAGATTGGCGACGAGGATCCCGATGCGCGGGCGGGCGACCGGTGGATGATTGGCGGGCGCATGGGCCAGGCGCCCCGCGCCGGGGCGGTCGATCTCAGCTGTCACGGCGTTCCCCCTCACTTGGCTTTGACATAGCTCTAAATCGGCGCGGGTCAATCGTCGCGCGCCGCCGGCCCGTCGGCGAGCGGCGTCTCCGTCGCGCCCAGCGCATCGGCCAGCCTTGCGGCGGCCGATCCGGGGCGAAGCGGCTTCTGCTGGCTCGGGTCAGGGGCCCAGCCGGTCAGGAAGACGATCTCGAATGTGGCCGCGATGCGGTTGTCGCCGGCCGGGAAGGATGCGGCATAGAGACGCGCGGCGTCCGGGAACAGTGCCTTCGGGGCCATCCGGCGCGGCCGCATGGTCAGGGCATTGCCTTCCCCCATCGCGCGCAGGTCGGCGATGAGGTGGAACGCGGTGGCATAGGTCACGGTCTTTTTCGCCGCGTCCGCGACAGGCAGGGCGAAGCCCGCGCGCTGGAGCAGCGCGCCAAGGTCGCGGATTTCGGCCATCGGCAGCACCCGCGCCGAAAGCCCGCCGGTCAGCCGGCTTTCGGCCTCGGCCAGCGCCGCGCGCAGTTCCGACAATGTGCGCCCGCCGAACAGCACGCCGAGGAACAGCCCGTCCGGTTTCAGCGCGTGGCGGCACTGGACAAGCTGGCCGACGGGATCGTTCGACCAATGCAGGGCAAGCGCATGGATCACGAGGTCATGCGCGCCGGGAACCAGCGCCAGTGTCTCATCGTCGGCGACGATCCGGGCGTCGGGCAGGATTTCTGCCCAGGGACCGGGAAATCCGGTCACCACCGCTGGCGCGGTAAACCTTTTGTTAACCTCGCTCAGTCTCTCCTCGATCTCGGCGGCGGCCTCTTCGTGCAGGAAAAGCTCCGCACCCTGTTTCAGGGCGCGGGCGCGGTTGCGGCAGAGGGCGGCGCGGTCGGTGAGGAGCGGAGCGGACATGATGGGCGAACCTAGGGTGCTTCGCGCGGGAATGCAAAGTGCGCTGGCGTTGCTCTTTCCGCCTCAATGCGTTTCCTGCGGCGAACCGGCGGCCAGCGACTTCGGCCTGTGTGGTGCCTGCTGGCGGGATACCCCGTTCATCTCGGGCCTTGTCTGCGACCGCTGCGGCACACCGTTGCCTGGAGAAGACGACGGCCGGGCGGAATATTGCGATGACTGCATAACCCTCGCCCGTCCGTGGGACCGGGGGCGCGCGGTCCTGCTTTACAAGGATAACGGCCGCAAGCTGGTTCTGGCGCTGAAACATGGCGACCGGCTCGACCTTGCCCGGCCGGCGGGCGACTGGCTGATGCGCGCGGCCCGGCCGATCCTCAAGCAAGACATGCTGGTGGCGCCGGTGCCGCTCCATTGGATGCGGCTTTTCCGACGCCGCTTCAACCAGTCGGCCCTTCTGTCGCGGGCGCTGTCGCGGATTGCAGGGCTCGAACATTGCCCGGATCTCCTCGTCCGTGCCCGCCGGACGGATAGCCAGGACGGCCGGGACCGCGACGGACGGTTCGCCAATGTCTCGGGCGCCATCCGCGCCCATCCCCGCCGCCGCGCCCGGATCGCCGGGCGTCACCTGCTTCTGGTCGATGACGTGATGACCTCGGGCGCCACGCTCGCCGCCGCGGCGGACGCCTGTCTTGGCGCGGGCGCCGCCTCGGTCTCGGTCGCGACACTGGCGCGCGTTGCGAAGGACGCCTAAATCCCTATAGTCGCACCGACTTCTGGATTTGGACCATCATGCCCCGCATCGAGATCTACACCACGCAATGGTGCCCCTTCTGCACGGCTGCCAAACGGCTTCTCGTAACCAAGGGCGCAGCGTTCGAGGAAACCGACGTTTCCGGCGACCACACCAAGCGGACCGAGATGATGCAGCGCGCCAATGGTCGATATACCGTGCCGCAGATCTTCATCGACGGCCGGCATATCGGCGGCTGCGACGATCTGCATGCGCTCGACCGGGCGGGCAAGCTTGACCCGTTGCTGGCGGCCTGAGCGATGAAGGCGGCGCTTCTCCAGCTATCGGTGACGGACGATCCGGCGGAAAACCTCCCGGTGACCCTGTCAATGCTGCGTGAAGCGGCCGCGAACAGCGCCGGTTTCATCCTTACCCCCGAGGTGACGAACTGCCTGTCCTCCGACCGGGCGCATCAGGCGGCGGTCCTGCGGCATGAAGAGGATGATCCGACCCTTGCCGCACTGCGGGCCGAGGCGGCTGAAAGACGGATATGGCTTCTGATCGGCTCGCTGGCCTTGCTGACCGGGGACGCCGACGGCCGGTTCGCCAACCGCTCGCTCCTCATCGGTCCGGATGGCGGGATCGTCGCGCGTTACGACAAGATCCACATGTTCGACGTGAACGTGTCGGAGGCCGAGCAATACCGCGAATCGGCTGGCTACCGGCCGGGCACGCGGGCGGTCCTGGCGCAAACCCCCTTTGCGCGGGTTGGGCTGAGCATTTGTTACGATGTCCGTTTCCCGCGCCTCTATCGCCGGCTGGCGCAGGTCGGGGCGGAGGTTCTGACGGTTCCGGCCGCCTTCAACGACACGACCGGGGCGGCGCATTGGCATTCGCTCCTGCGGGCCCGCGCGATCGAGAACGGCGCCTATGTGCTTGCCCCCGCGCAGACTGGCATTCATGCTGCACACAATGGCCGGCCGCGCCGGACCTACGGTCATTCGCTCGCCGTGTCGCCCTGGGGCGAGGTGTTGCTGGATGCGGGCACGGAAGCCGGAATCGGCTATGTCGACCTCAGCCGCGCCGAAGTCGAAAAGGCCCGCGCCAGGGTGCCGTCGCTGACCCACGACCGCGACTACGAGGGGCCATGAGCATGGCGGACCAGAACGACCCCCTCGCTGTCGCGCTCTTCTCCGAGGTTTTCATGGCCGACCAGTTGGCGCGCAACCGGATCAGCCGGGCGCTTCCGAAGGGGATGGAGCTCAGCCATTTCTCGGTCCTGAACCATCTGGCGCACGTCAATGACGAACGTTCCCCCGCTCAACTCGCGGATGCCTTCCACGTCACGCGCGGGGCGATGACCAACACTCTGACCAAGCTCGAATGGGCCGGGCATGTCCATATCCGGCCCGACTGGGACGATGCCCGGCGCAAGTTCGTGTCGATCAGCCCGTCGGGGCGCGCCGCGCGCGACGCCGCGCTGGCCGCGATCACCCCGGTGGTGGGTGAGGTCGTGCGCGCGGTCGGCGCCGACAGGGTGCGCGCGGTATTGCCGATCCTGCGCGAGATCAGGCTGCGGCTCGGCGACGGCTAGTCAGCCGCCCTTGGAGGCCGCCATCACGTAGTTCACGGAAAGATCGCGGTCAGAGACCGACCACTGCCAGCTCACCGGGTTGAAGACGAAGCCCTTGCGATCCACGACACTCATCTCCGCCTCGGCGATGAAGGCGGCAAGCTCGTCCGGCGTGATGAACTTCGACCAGTCATGCGTGCCCTTCGGCAGCCAGCGCATCACCCATTCGGCGCCGACGATGGCGGCCATGAAGCTCTTGGCATTGCGGTTGATGGTCGAGGCGACAAGAAGCCCGCCGGGGCGCAGAAGCTCCTGGCAGGTGGTCAGGAAACCTTGCGGGTCGGCGACGTGTTCGACGATCTCCATCGCCAGCACCACGTCGAACGCCTCGCCGGCGACGACGAGCGCCTCGGCCGTCGTATGGCGATAGTCGATCATCAGCCCTTGTTCCTCGGCATGCAGCCGGGCAACGGGAATGTTCCGCTCCGCCGCGTCGGCGCCGACAACCGTCGCGCCAAGCCGCGCCATCGGCTCGGACAGAAGCCCGCCGCCGCAGCCAATATCGAGCAGGCGCAACCCTTCGAACGGGCGCGGGCCGGTCAGGTCGCGCCCGAACTCCGTCGCGATCTGGCGGGTGATGTAGTCGAGCCGCACCGGATTCATCATGTGCAACGGCTTGAACTTGCCGTGCGGGTCCCACCATTCGGCGGCCATCGCCTCGAACTTCGCGACTTCGGCGGGATCGACGGTGTTGGTGGCGGCCTGCATCGACATTCTCCGTCCTTGGTGTCGGGACCCGTGGCGGCCCGGACGATTTCGGTTATATAATCCCATCATGGACCGGGTCGCAGGGCAAAAGCGCGCAGCCGCCTATCTTTATCCGCAGATCGAGCCTTTCGATCAGCGCCTGATGGATGTGGGCGACGGGCACCGCATCTATGTCGAACAATGCGGACAGCCGAGCGGGCTGCCCGTCATCGTGCTTCACGGCGGTCCGGGCGGCGGGTGTTCGCCCGCGATGCGGCGTTATTTCGATCCGTCGGTCTACCGGATCATCCTCTTCGACCAGCGCGGCTGCGGCCGCTCGCGGCCCCATGCCAGTGTCGAGGCCAATACCACATGGCATCTCGTCGCCGATATCGAACGCATCCGCGCGGCCCTCGGGATCGAGGACTGGATCGTCTTCGGCGGCAGTTGGGGGGCGACCCTGGCGCTGATCTACGCCCAGACCCATCCCGACCGTGCCCGCCACCTCGTCCTGCGCGGCGTGTTCCTGATGACCGAGGGCGAACTGGCATGGTTCTACGGCGGCGGGGCAGGGGCATTCTGGCCGGAACGCTGGCAGGACTTCGCCAAGGTGATCCCGGCGGCGGAACAGGACGACCTGATCGCGGCCTATCACCGCCGGCTCTTCTGCGGCGACATCCCGGTCGAGACGCGCTTCGCCCGGACCTGGGCCGGTTGGGAAAACGCGCTGGCGAGCGTCGAGCATGACGGCGTCGTCGGCGACGCGCCCGGCGATTACGCACGCGCCTTCGCGCGGCTTGAGAATCACTACTTCCTCAACAAGGGCTTCCTGGTGGAAGATGGCCAGATCCTGCGCGACCTGCCGAAACTGAAGGACGTGCCGGGGACGATCGTTCAGGGCCGCTACGACATGATCTGCCCGCCGGTCTCGGCCTGGACGCTGGCGCAGCACTGGCAGCGCGCGGACCTGCGGATGATCCCGGTTTCCGGCCATGCCCTGTCAGAGCCGGGGATATCGGCCGAACTGATCCGGGTAATGGACGGGCTGAGGGGGTGAACCACCCCACCCCTGAATGGCGAAGGGCATGTCGGTGCTCGTCCCGCGTTCAGGTATCCGTCGGTTGACGTGGACCAACCCGGCCCGCCATGCTCCCCCTGCCGCGGACAAGGGAGAATACGATGGGCGAAGACAGCAAGATCACCATAGCGGCGCGCGAGAACGGGCCATTGGTCGTGAAGGGGCTGGACACGCTCAAGGGGCCGGACGGGCAGGCGCTGGAGGTCAAGCCGGTCATGGCGCTCTGCCGCTGCGGCGGCAGCAAGACCAAGCCTTTCTGTGACGGCAGCCACAAGACCAACGGATTCGACAGTTCGTCCGGGACACCGGCGGGGCGGAACCGGGTGATCGACTACGAGGGCGCCGAAGCGACCGTCACGTTCAATCCGATGGTTTGCGCCCATGCCGCGGAATGCGCTCGCATCGCGCCCGCCGTCTTCAATTCCGCCGAAAGACCCTGGGTCCAGCCCGACAAGGGCAGCCGCGCCGAGATCGAGGAGGTGATTGCCCATTGCCCCTCGGGCGCGCTGGGTTTGCGTCTGGACGGCAAGGTCACCCACCTTGTCGCCGACCGTGCCCGGATCGAGGTGATGCGCGACGGGCCTTATATGGTCCACGACGCCGACATTTCGGTGCCGAATCCGGGCGAGGCGACGACACCCCGCAAATTCGTCCTCTGCCGCTGTGGCAAGTCTGGGATCAAGCCCTATTGCGACGGGACGCACAAGGATCAGGGCTGGAAGAGCGGCGATTGACCCGGCTAGCGTCGGCGCTTGGGTTCCCGCGTTCTCAGGGCCCGGGGCAGACATGACCGGCTGATCGTGAATTCCCCTTTTCGCCTGGCATCGTCCTGACCCGATCGTGTCCCTATGCGTGGTGTAGGTTCTGGTTGAGGTGGTCATCGGCATTTTCCGGTTAGGGTCTGGTTGCTTACGCCAACCCAGAACCGAAGGGA
>NCEA01000007.1:34249-134609 GCA_002280515.1 Rhodobacterales bacterium 32-67-9 | reverse complement strand
GCTCGCCCACGCGCTGTTCGGGGCGATGGTCGAGATAGTCGTTCATGTCTTTGATAGCGCGGTAATTCATGCGCCGCTTCAGCCAGCGGTCGAGCCGGCTTTCGCCTTCGTCGGCGGAGACGGTGAGGGTGATCACGCCGCTCATGCAAAAAACCCCCGTGCTGCCGCCATGCCGGCGACGATCGCCGCAAGCGACAGGATCACCGACCCCGCCACATAGGCGGCCGCGACCCCGGTCTGACCCCGCTCCCAGAGCGTGAGCGCGTCGAGCGAGAAGGCCGAGAAGGTGGTGAAGCCGCCAAGGACACCGGTCATCAGGAAGGGCGCCATCCGTGTCGCATCCTTGTGGGCAAGGATGACGACGATCGCCCCCATCAGGAAGGAGCCGGCGATGTTCACTGCGACCGTGCCCCAGGGAAAGCCAGGGCCGATAAGCCGCATCGCCGCGACATTGGTCATGTAACGGGCCGAAGCACCGAGCGCGCCGCCGACGGCCACCTGAACGAGCGTCTGGATCATGGCGCCTTCCTCGTCCGCGCCGCGGCCAAAGTCAACCGGGCAAGGGGGCCGTCGGCCCCCTCTGCGCCCTTGCGGGCGCATTCACCCCCAAGGATACTTCCGGCAAGATGAAGATCAGGGGCCGCGCTTGTCGCGCAGTTTGGCGAACCAGTCGAGGCGCTTTTTCAGCTCGCGTTCATAGCCGCGTTCGACCGGCTGGTAGAAGACTGCGCGTTTCATCGTGTCGGGGAAGTAGTTCTGCCCGGAAAAGCCGTCCTCGGCGTCGTGATCGTAGGCGTAGCCGGCGCCGTAGCCCTGATCCTTCATCATCTTCGTGGGCGCGTTCAGGATGTGTTTCGGCGGCGGCTCCGACCCGGTCTTGCGGGCGCTGTCGCGGGCTGCCTTGTAGGCGACATAGGTCGCGTTCGACTTCGGGGCGAGCGCCAGATAGGTCACCGCCTGAGCCAGCGCCAGCTCGCCTTCCGGGCTGCCGAGCCGTTCGTAAACCTCCCAGGCATGAAGGCAGATCGTCTGCGCCTGCGGATCGGCCAGGCCGATATCCTCGACCGCCATCCTTGTGATGCGGCGGGCGAGAAAGCGCGGATCCTCGCCGCCTTCGAGCATCCGGGCGAACCAGTAGAGGGCGGCGTCCGGGTCGGAGCCGCGCACGGATTTGTGCAAGGCCGAGATGAGGTTGTAATGCTCCTCTCCCGACTTGTCGTATTTCGCGGCCCGCCGCATCAGCCTTTGCGACAATGCTTCGGTGGTGAGCGGTTCGGCGAGCTTCCACGCGGTCACCTGTTCGATCAGGTTCAGCAGCGCCCGCCCGTCGCCATCGGCCATCTCGATCAGCGCGGCGCGCGCCTCGGCCTTGAGCGGCAGGGCGCGACCGAGGTCCTTTTCCGCGCGTTGGGCGAGGTGTTCGAGATCGGCCGGCGACAGCCGTTCGAGGACGATCACCTGGGCGCGGCTGAGAAGGGCCGCGTTAAGCTCGAACGACGGGTTCTCGGTCGTGGCGCCGACGAGGAGGATGGTGCCATCCTCCATATGCGGCAGGAACCCGTCCTGTTGCGCCTTGTTGAAACGGTGGATCTCGTCGACGAAAAGGAGCGTGCCGCGCCCCTGCCGGCGCCGCAGCTTCGCCGCTTCGAAGACTTTTCGGAGTTCAGGGACGCCGGTGAAGATTGCGCTGATCTGGACGAAGGCGAGGTCGGTCGCATCCGCCAGAAGCCGCGCGATGGTGGTCTTGCCGACGCCGGGCGGCCCCCAGAGGATCAGCGAAGAAAGGCTGCCGGCTGCGAGCATCGCGCCAAGCGGGCCGTCGGGCGACAGGACCCTGCCCTGCCCGATCACATCGGCGATCGCCGCCGGCCGCAACCGATCCGCCAGCGGGCGGGAGGCCGTTGGCGCGGACGGGTCTGCGGCGATATCGAACAGGTCGGACATGAAGGCGACCATACTCTCCGCAGCGGGACGGCGGAAGACGCGAACATGCCCGACGGTCCTGCAAGGCCCGTGTCAGTGCAGCTTGGTCGACAGGTCGATCTGGACGCACTGGTAGTCGCCGTCGTCGATGAACATCACCGGCCCCATCGCGGTAGCCGTCAGGCCGCAGCGGCCATACCATCGCGGCCAGTTCGCCGGGGTGATCGCGATGAGCTGGGTGGCGCCAAGTTCGCGCGCCGACTTCACCATCGCGGCGACCATGTAGCCATGCACACGGCGCCGGATCATCTGCGGCGTCGAGTGGAGAACGAAGACCCGGGTGCATTCCCAGATATAGGGATCGACCGGCGCCTCGTCGTAAAGAAGGTCCGACGAGAGCGACGACAGCAGCCCCCGCTGCGCATCGCGGATCATGTAGCTGTAGATACCGCATTTCGCCGTCGTCGGCGTCAGCCGAATGCCGGCATAGACCTGGCCCACCTCGTCGTGGATGGCGATCCAGCGGCTTGCCGGCGTGTCGTACTGGTCGTACTCCATGTCGAGCGCCTCGGGCAGGTTCCACTGCTTCTCGACGATGAAGGACTGTTTTCGTGCCCGAAACAGGTTCGCGAACAATTCCCCGTGGTTATGGAGATTCTCGAAGGACAGAACGGTGGTTTGCATGCGTGGTCTCCCGCTTGGTTGATTCCTCAAGCCCTGCATGCAAATGGGAGACCGACATCGGGTTTACATCAGCCTGTAATCTTTGGCGCGCTGGATCGCCTCTGCCGTTGTCCGGGCGAGCAATTTCTGCCGCGCCGACATCAGACGAGCCTTTAGCGCACTCTCGGATATGTTCAGTTTGGCTGCCGCCGCCGCGTGTCGATCCCCCGCCGCTATCAGACGCAGGGCCTCGATTTGAGCCGTTGTCAGACTGTCGGGCGGCTCCGTGATGTCATGGAGGCGCCGGACCAGATGCGCGATCTTTTCGACCTCCTCGTCAAGGAAATCGCGGTCGGACCGCGCGAAACTCGATATCGTCCGTGATCTGACGGGGCCACAGGAGACAGTCATCCCATAGGTCAAGCCAAAGGACTTGGCCTCCTGGAACAATCCGAACGGATCCGGAATGTTTATGTCCGCCCAACGGCTTGCCCCTTCGGTGCTGAACCCCCATGCAATCGTCGGATCGCGCAGCGCGTACGCCTTCTCGGTGTAGTGATCAAGCCAGTCCTGATTGTAGTTCGAGAACTGCATGAGAGGGGACGCGTAACGGATGTGCAGGCCAATGAAGTATCCGGCCGGCGCCATGAGCGACAGCGTGTGCAGGATTGGATCAAGCGTAGGCATTCCGGACATGTCCTTTTAGACAAGTTGCTTTAGTTCTGGTCAACCGTAAATTGTGCAGCATCGACTGCATCTTTGAGAGGTAGCATTTTGCGTACGATCAATCCCGGTCTTTTTGCGAGACTCATGCGCCTGCCGGACTCCGCCCGGGCCGACCTGCTGGAATTCGTCGGCGCGACGCCGGTCGCGGACGCGCAGCTTTCCGGCATGATCGATGCCCTCGCGGAAAAATTGAGCGTGGACCGCCGCAGCGTTCGCCTAGAAGCGAACTGAGGGTTCGCCACGGCCGCCAGGCCGATCATTTCCGCCAGGCATGAAAAACCCCGCCAGTGAACTGACGGGGTTTTATCTTGCGACATACCGGCCAGCAGAATTACGAATCGGCCGCTTCTTCGGCCTCGACACGCGCCTTGTCGGCGGCGCCCTTGGCCGCCGGATCGCGGTCGACGAATTCGATGATCGCCATCGGCGCCATGTCGCCGTAGCGGAAGCCGGCCTTCAGAATCCGGACGTAGCCGCCCTGACGCTCCTTGTAGCGCGGGCCGAGAATCTCGAACAGGCGTGCGACATGCATGTCCTGCTTGAGCTGCGACGCGGCCTGGCGGCGCGCATGCAGGTCGCCGCGCTTGGCGAGCGTGATGAGCTTTTCGATGATCGGACGCAGTTCCTTCGCCTTCGGAAGGGTGGTCTTGATCTGTTCGTGTTCGATGAGCGACCCGGCCATGTTGGCGAAAAGCGCCTTGCGGTGCTCATGAGTGCGGTTCAGGCGGCGATAGCCGCGGGCGTGACGCATTTCAATCTCCTACGTGCGTTTTGCTTTGTCCGGCGGCCGTGGTCCTCGGCGCGCTCACTTTGGGGCATCCTGCCCATGTTTTCCCCGCCAGCGCGGGCATTTCGGGGGCCGTCTAGCCGACAGCCCCCGTTATTGTCAATCAGAACTGGTCTTCGAACCGCTTGGCGAGATCCTCGATGTTCTCCGGCGGCCAGTCCTCGACGTCCATGCCGAGGTGCAGGCCCATGCCCGAAAGCACTTCCTTGATCTCGTTCAGCGACTTGCGGCCGAAGTTCGGGGTGCGCAGCATCTCGGCTTCGGTCTTCTGGATCAGGTCGCCGATATAGACGATGTTGTCGTTCTTGAGGCAGTTGGCCGAACGCACCGAAAGCTCCAGCTCGTCCACCTTCTTGAGCAGGAGCGGGTTGAACTCCAGCCCATCTTCCTCAGCGCCCTTCGAGGCCGATTCCGGTTCCTCGAAGTTGACGAAGATGCCGAGCTGATCCTGGAGAATGCGCGCGGCATAGGCCACCGCGTCATCCGGCGTCAGCGAGCCGTCGGTCTCGATCTTCATCGTCAGCTTGTCGTAGTCCAGCACCTGGCCCTCGCGGGTCGGCTGCACCTCGTACGAGACCTTCTTGACCGGCGAGTAGATCGCGTCGATCGGGATGAGGCCGATCGGCGCGTCTTCGGGCCGGTTCTTGTCGGCCGCGACATAGCCCTTGCCGGTATCGACCGTCAGTTCCATGAAGAGATCCGCGCCCTCGTCGAGGTGGCAGATCACGTGGTGCTTGTTCAGGACCTCGATACCGTTGGATTCCGAGATGTCGCCTGCGGTGACGACGCCCGGCCCCTTGGCCGAGATCGACAGGCGCTTCGGTCCGTCCACTTCCATCTTCAGCGACACGCCCTTGAGGTTCAGGACGATGTCGGTGACATCCTCGCGTACGCCCGCGACCGACGAGAATTCGTGCAGGACGTTGTCGATCTGGACGGAGGTGATGGCCGCGCCCTGAAGCGACGACATCAGCACCCGGCGCAGCGCGTTGCCGAGGGTGAGGCCGAAGCCCCGCTCCAGCGGTTCGGCCACCAGCGTCGCCTGGCGCTGCGGGTCGTTGCCCGGCTTCACATCAAGCTGCTGCGGCTTGATCAGTTCGGCCCAATTCTTGTGGATCATGCGTTCTGCCTCCATACCTGTTCCCGGCCCATGTCCGAAGTTCGGGAACGCCCGAGGAATATAAACGAAAGCGGCCCGGGCCGCGCAATTGCACGGCCCGGGGCGCTGATAACCTTGTCAGACGCGACGGCGCTTCGGCGGACGGCAGCCGTTGTGCGCGATCGGCGTCACATCGCGGATCGAGGTGATGTTGAACCCGACGGCGGCCAGCGCGCGCAGCGCCGATTCACGGCCCGAACCAGGGCCTTGAACCTCGACCTCGAGCGTTTTCACGCCGTGGTCCTGCGCCTTCTTGCCGGCGTCTTCGGCGGCCATCTGGGCGGCGTAGGGCGTCGACTTGCGCGACCCCTTGAAGCCCATCGTGCCGGCCGAGGACCAGGCGATCGCGTTGCCCTGAACGTCGGAGATCAGGATCTTGGTGTTGTTGAAGGAGGAGTTCACATGAGCAACGCCGGCGGCGATGTTCTTGCGTTCCTTTTTCTTCATACGGGTCTTATCGCGTGCCATTTCTCAACGCCCCCTTATTTCTTCTTGCCGGCAATGGCCTTTGCGGGGCCTTTGCGGGTACGAGCGTTGGTGTGGGTCCGCTGACCGCGGACCGGCAGGTTGCGGCGATGACGCAGGCCGCGATAGCAGCCGAGGTCCATCAGACGCTTGATGTTCATCTGAACTTCGCGACGCAGGTCACCTTCGACGGTGTAGTTCGCGTCGATATGCTCGCGGATCGCCAGAACTTCGGCATCGCTGAGTTCGTTGACGCGGCGCGCCATGTCGACGTTGACCGCTTCGCAGATTTTCCTGGCGATGTCGTTGCCGATGCCGTGGATATAGGTGAGGGCGATGGGGACGCGTTTCCCCGTCGGGATGTTGACGCCAGCAATACGTGCCACGCGTATCTTCCTTTCGTTGCGGTTCCGTAATGCCGGAACCTTTTTTCACAACACTGGCCCGAGGGCACGAGGCCTCCGGGCCGGCTTCTTCCGGATTGATTCGGCTGCGGCAAAACCTCAGCAAATCAAGACGATTCTCAATCGAGACGCTGTGACCTAGTGGGTTTCGACCGGCGCGTCAAGACGACTTGGCCTGATCCAGCACATTGGCGATGGCTTTCGCCACCTGGTCGATTTCCGCCAGCCCGTCGACGCTGAAAAGATCGCCTGCGTGATAATAGTAGCCAATCAGCGGCGAGGTCTTCTTGTAATACTCCATCAGCCGGGTCTTGAGGCTTTCGGCATTGTCGTCGGCGCGGCGCCGGAGGTCGGTCGCGCCGCATTCGTCGCAGACGCCGTCGATCTTCGTCGGCTTGGTCCTGTCGTGATAGACCTCGCCGCATTTGCCGCAGGTGTAGCGGCCCGAAATCCGGTCGACGAGCGCCTCGTCGTCGACCTGCATCTCGATTACCGCGTCAAGCCGGTTACCTGACCGCTTCAGGAGCGCACCGAGCGCGTCGGCCTGACCGAGCGTCCGGGGAAAGCCGTCGAAGATGACCCCGCCGGCGGTTTCGCCCTTCAGTTTCTCCTCGATCAGCCCGATGACGATCTCGTCGGTGACGAGGCCGCCACGGTCCAGAGCCTGGGTTCCCTTGCCCGCGCCCGGAGGCCCGAGGAGAATGATGTTGGTCATGGACTGTCCCCTTACCGGCGGGCGGGTGCCTTCCTCGCCCCGCTCCGCTTTTTCCCGCGCAACTGGGACTTTTCAATAAGCCCTTCGTACTGATGCGCCAAGAGATGCGACTGGATCTGGTTGATCGTGTCCATCGTCACGCTGACGACGATCAGGACCGAGGTGCCGCCGAAGTAGAACGGGATCGACAGCTGCGAACGCAGGATTTCCGGAAGGAGGCTCACGGCGGCCAGATAGGCCGAGCCCACCACCAGAACCCGCGCCACAACGTAATCGAGGTAATCGACTGTCTTCGCGCCGGGCCGGATGCCGGGGATGAAACCGCCCTGGTTCTTCAAGTTGTCCGCCACGTCGTCGGATTTGAACGCAACGTTGGCGGTGTAGAAATAGGCGAAAAAGACGATCATCGCCGTGAAGAACAGGAGGTAGAGTGGCTGGCCGGGGCCGAAATAGGCGAGGATCGTCGACATGACCGGCCCGGTCTGGGAACCGGAGAAGGTCGAGATCGTCGTCGGCAGCAGCAGAAGCGACGAGGCGAAGATCGCCGGGATGACGCCGGCCGGGTTGACCTTGATTGGCAGGTGCGAGGACGAGCCGTCATAGACCTTCATGCCGACCTGGCGCCGCGGATACTGGATGTGGATCTTCCGCAGCGCCCTTTCCATGAAGACGACGAAGGCGATCACAGCGATGATCATGACCATGACGCCGATGATCACCGGGGCAGAAATTGCGCCGATCCGGCCCTGTTCGAGGAACTGCGCCAGCGCCGACGGGATGTTCGCAATGATGCCGACGAAGATGATCAGCGAGGTGCCGTTGCCGATGCCGCGCGCGGTGATCTGCTCGCCAATCCACATCAGGAACATCGTGCCGCCGACAAGGGTGATCACAGTCGCCGCCTGGAAGAAGAGGCCGGGATCATGCGCCAGATCGCCCGCCTCGAGGCTGCGGGCAAGGCCGTAGGCCTGGAAAGTGGCCAGCAGCACCGTGCCGTAGCGCGTATACTGGTTGATTTTCTTGCGCCCCTGTTCGCCTTCCTTCTTCAGCTGGTCGAGCGCGGGCACCATCGCCGTCAGAAGCTGGACGATGATCGAGGCGGAGATATAGGGCATGATGCCGAGGGCGAAGATCCCCATCCGGCCAAGCGCGCCGCCGGTGAACATCTGGAGCATGCCGCCGATGCCCTGCGTGGCGCTCTCCATGAACTTCCTGAGCGCCTCGGCGTCGATCCCCGGCACCGGGATATAGGTGCCGAGCCGGTAGACGATCAGCAGACCGAGGGTGAAGAAGATGCGTTGGCGAAGATCGGTGGCCTTGCCGAGGGCCCCCCAGCTCAGGTTCGCCGCCATTTGCTCTGCAGCAGATGCCATACCAGTCTCTTTCATGGACAGCGCCGCCGAACCGTTTCCCGGTCGGCGGCGCTAGGAAAACTCGTGTTTATGTAAGCGGCGCGGGGGCCGCCCACAACACCTTATTCAGCCGCCGTCGCAGTCGTGACCGAAAGCGAGCCACCGGCCTTCTCGACCGCGTCGATCGCGGCCCTGGAGGCGCCGGTCACGGCGAGCTTCAGCTTGGTCGAAACCTCGCCCTTCGCGAGAACGCGGATACCGTCGAGCTTGCGGCGGACGATGCCGGCCGCGACCAGCACGTCTTCGGTGATCTCGGTCTTCGCGTCGAGCTTGCCGGCATCGACGAACTTCTGGATCAGGCCGAGGTTCACGACGGCGAATTTCTTCTGGTTCGGCTTGTTGAAGCCACGCTTAGGCAGGCGCCGGAAGAGCGGCATCTGGCCGCCTTCATAACCGCCGATGGTCACGCCCGAACGGGATTTCTGGCCCTTGATACCACGGCCGGCCGTCTTGCCCTTGCCCGAACCGGGGCCGCGCGCGACGCGCTTGGATTTCTTGGCGGCGCCGGGATTGTCCCGGAGTTCATTCAGTTTCATGTCGCTTCTCCTTGGCCGGAATTGACCCCCAGCGACGGATTGGGCCAAACGCGGCATTTCTTGGTTGTTGAATCAGGCCCCGGCTGGGGCCACCGGGGGCGTATAGACGGGTTGATGACGCGGATCAAGGGCGATGGCGCAGCCGGCCCGATGCCCCCGAAAAGGAAAAGCCCCGTTGCGACGAACGGGGCTCCTGTCTCGATCTGTCCGAAATCAGTGTCCCGGGCGATCCGTCTCACGCAGATAGTCGGTCCAGTACGGGGCCGGTTCAGCAGAAAAGGCCGACGCAATAAGACGTCCAATGCCGGAAACGGCGCGAACGATGCCACCGGGCAGGCCGTTAAGGCTTGGTGCTGCAAGCATTTTCTTTCCTCAAGCAAGATTTCTGTTGCCTGAGGACATAGGTCTCTCGCACCAAAGTCACCACCGCCGATTTGACAGCCCCGCGTTGCGCCCGGCGCATGGATAGACCCGCGCCGGACGCAAGGCTTGTACTCAGGCGCCTTTCGGCCAGACGAATTCCGGGCGCAGGGCTTCGTAGACGGGCCGGCCGTCGGTCGGCTTCGGATAGCCTTTCGAGGTGTCCCAGAACGCGTGATAGCTCGCCTTGGGGAACTTGCCGTCGTCGTAGCCCATGACATTCGGCACCGCGACGCGAATGCGCTTCTGCTTGTCGTCGAGCATCAGCACCGCATTGCACTTCTCACACAAGCAGATTTCGAGCGGCCCGTTCGGGTTGTCCGCATTAAAGGGGACGCGCTTCATTGCGGCCTCGTTCTCGGTCGTCACGTCACCGTGGTTGAAAAAGGCAACGTGGGTGGTGTGCTGGCCGGTAACCTTCTTGCAGACGTTGCAATGGCACTCGTGGTTGTCGATCGGCTCGGCGGACGCGCGCACATGATGATGCTCGCAGCCGCCCACATACGGGCTGGACATGCTTTCCTCCTCCAGAAGCCGCGCCGTTTCGGGCACGCCGGAGGATTCGACGCCAAGTCGGCAAAAAAAGCGACCTAACCATTAGTCTAGCTTTCGGGGGCGGAACCGTTCCGGTCCGGCGACGCAGCGGCAGGCTCAGACCCGGGCGGCGATACCCGGTCAGGCGTTGAAAAGGAAATGCAGCACGTCGCCGTCCTTGACCTCGTAGGTCTTGCCCTCGACGCGGAACTTTCCGGCCTCGCGGGCGCCGGCTTCGCCGTTGCCCGCGATGTAGTCGTCAAAGGCGATGGTCTCGGCGCGGATGAAGCCTCGTTCGAAATCGCCGTGGATGACGCCGGCGGCCTGCGGCGCCAGCGTGCCCTTCTCGATCGTCCAGGCGCGGGCCTCCTTGGGGCCGACGGTGAAGTAGGTCTGAAGGCCCAACAAGTCGTAGCCGGCGCGGATCAGACGGTCGAGCCCGGCTTCGTCCAGCCCCATCTCCTCAAGGAACATCGCGGCGTCCTCGGCGGGCATCTGGGCCAGCTCTTCCTCGATCTTGGCCGAGATCACGACCGAACCGGCGCCTTGCGCGGCGGCCATCCCGGCGACCTTCGCGGAAAGGGAATTGCCCTTGGCGGCGGACGCTTCCTCGACATTGCAGACGAAGAGGACCGGCTTGGCGGTCAGGAGCTGAAGCATGCGCCAGGCCTTCTCGTCCTCATCGGAGACCTTGACGGTGCGCGCGGGCTTGCCGGCCTCAAGCGCGGCGAGCGCCTCTTTCATCAACCGTTCCTGCGCCACCGCCTCCTTGTCGCCGCCCTTGATCTTGCGGGCGATGTTGGCAAGCCGCCGCTCGATCGACTCCATGTCGGCGATCATCAATTCGGTCTCGATCGTCTCGGCATCGGCAATGGGGTCGATCTTGCCCTCGACATGGGTCACGTCGCCATCCTCGAAGCAGCGCAGCACATGGGCGATGGCATCGACCTCGCGGATATTGGCGAGGAACTGGTTGCCAAGCCCCTCGCCCTTCGACGCGCCACGAACAAGGCCGGCGATATCGACGAAGGTGATCCGCGTCGGGATGATCGCCTTCGACCCTGCGATGGCGGCAAGCCGTTCCAGCCGCGGATCGGGTACCGCAACGTCGCCGACATTGGGCTCGATGGTACAGAAGGGAAAGTTGGCGGCCTGCGCCGCGGCGGTGCGGGTCAGCGCGTTGAAGAGCGTGGACTTGCCGACGTTCGGCAGTCCGACGATGCCCATCCTGAAACCCATCTGCCACTTCCTTTCGCCGATCGCGGCGCTTGTAGTGCGTCGCGCCGGGCGGCGCAAGCATCGGCCGGGGCGGCGGGACAAGGTCGAAAATGCCGGTCGTGGCCGCCTGAAACAATTCTGATCGAGGCGTGAAGAAACGTGCGTCGCACGATATCGGCGGAGGAGCCAAATCTCGGCGTCGACTGCTTGCTGACGGCGACATCGTGATACGCCCCCTCGCCCTCCCCGCGAAGCCCCATTGATTTTGCCGGCGCTTTTCTGCAAGACCGGCCGGACGGACGAGGAGAGAGAGCATGACCCGGATCGAGACGACATTCGCCGCCCTCAAAGCGAAGGGGCGCAAGGCCTTCGTCTCCTATATCATGGCGGGCGACCCCGATCTCGCCACCTCGCTCGCGCTGATGAAGGGGCTGCCCTCTGCCGGCGTCGACGTGATCGAGCTTGGCATGCCCTTCACCGATCCGATGGCCGACGGCCCGACGATCCAGCTTGCCGGGCAGCGCGCCCTCGAAGGCGGGCAGACCCTGCAGAAGACCCTCGACATGGTGGCCGAGTTCCGCAAGGGCGACAATGCGACACCGATCGTGATGATGGGCTACTACAACCCGATCTATTCGCGCGGGGTCGAGCGGTTCCTCAAGGACGCGAAGGCCGCCGGCGTCGACGGTCTGATCGTCGTCGACCTGCCGCCGGAAGAGGACGCGGAACTCTGCATCCCGGCCCGGGATGCCGGGCTGAACTTCATCCGACTCGCCACGCCGACGACCGACGACAGGCGCCTGCCGAAGGTGCTGCAGAACACCTCCGGCTTCGTCTACTACGTCTCGATCACCGGCATCACCGGCGCTGCGGCGGCCGAGGCAACCGACGTCGGCCCCGAGGTCGCCCGGATCAAGGCGAAGACCGACCTGCCGGTCATCGTCGGCTTCGGCATCCGCTCGCCCGAAACCGCCCGCGCCATCGCCTCGGTCGCCGATGGTGCGGTCGTCGGTTCCGCCATCGTCAAGATGGTCGAGGAAAAGCGCACCGTCGCCGAGATCCTCACCTTCGTCAAAGGCCTCGCCGACGGCGCCCATTCGGCCTGACGACCCGAGTCTTCTGTTCAAAAATACCTCCCGCCGGAGGCAGGGCCGAGCGGTTTCCGGGCAACCGGAAACCGCGAGACTCAAACCTGCGCCCGGAACGGGCGCTCCGCTTCGTTGCCTGCGGCAATCTGCAAGGGCCAAAGCGCATTGCCAGAAGGCCGATAGATTGGTAAGGCGACATTACCAAATCGAGGGATAGCCCATGCCCGTGATCACCTGCGTCGACGATCTCAAGCGCCTCTATCGCCGCCGGGTGCCGCGCATGTTCTACGACTACGCTGAGTCGGGCAGCTGGACCGAGCAGACCTTCCGCGACAACGTCAGCGATTTCGCCGAAATCCGGCTCAGGCAGAAGATCGCCGTCGACATGACCGGCCGCTCCACCGCCACCACGATGATCGGACAGGACGTGGCGATGCCGGTCGCCCTCGCCCCGGTCGGGCTGACGGGGATGCAGAACGCCGACGGCGAGATCAAGGCGGCGCGGGCGGCCGAGAAGTTCGGCGTGCCCTTCACGCTCTCGACCATGTCGATCTGTTCGATCGAGGACGTGGCCGCGCATGTCTCGAAGCCGTTCTGGTTCCAGATCTATGCGCTCAACGACGATGCGTTCAACGCGGCGATCATCGGTCGGGCAAAGAACGCCGGCTGTTCGGCGCTGGTCATCACGGTGGACCTGCAGATCCTCGGCCAGCGGCACAAGGACCTGAAGAACGGGCTTTCGGCGCCGCCGAAGTTCACCATTCCGACGATGCTGAACCTCGCCACGAAATGGGGCTGGGGTATCGAGATGCTGCAAACCAAGCGGCGCTTCTTCGGCAATATCGTCGGCCATGTCGAAGGCGTCTCCGACCCCTCCTCGCTCTCGGCCTGGACGGCGGAAAAGTTCGACCCGGCGCTCAACTGGGACAAGATCCGGAAGCTCATGGACATGTGGGGCGGCAAGGTGATCCTGAAGGGCATCCTCGATGTCGCGGATGCCGAGAAGGCCGCAAGCCTCGGCGCCGGCGCCATCGTCGTCTCCAACCACGGCGGACGCCAGCTTGACGGGGCGTTGTCGTCGATCCGCATGCTGCCCGAGATCGCGGCGGCGGTGGGCAACAAGACCGAGGTCTGGATGGATGGCGGGGTACGGACCGGCCAGGACGTCTTGAAGGCGGTGGCCCTTGGCGCCAAGGGCGTGATGATCGGCCGGGCCTTCGTCTACGGGCTGGGGGCGATGGGCGAGGCCGGGGTGACGAAGGCACTCGAGGTGATCCACAAGGAGCTCGACACCTCGATGGCGCTCTGCGGCGAAACCGGGCTTGCCGATGTCGGGCGGCACAATGTGCTGATCCCGAAAGACTTCCTCGATCGCTACCAGTGACGTTGGGAGGGGTTGGCGGCCCCTGAATGCCGCCACCGCACGAAGGGTCCGGCGGCGCCAAGAATCCGCTTCCCTTCCCGGCAATTCCCCTCTATACGGCGCGCTTTATGGGCATGCACCCTTGGAGGATGCCCGGTTAACCTATGGAGAAAACCTATGGCTGGTGAGATCCCTGATCTTGTCGCCGAGGTACGGACGGGGACAGGCAAGGGGGCCGCTCGTCAAGCTCGTCGTGAGGGCTACGTACCCGGCATCGTTTATGGCGGAGGGCAAGACCCCGTTGCCATCAACGTCAAATACTACGCGCTTCTGAAAAAGCTGAAGGCGGGCCGCTTCCTGTCGACGCTCTTCAACCTCAAGGTCGAAGGGCAAGAGGATGTGCGCGTGATCTGCCGCGGTGTCCAGCGAGACATCGTGAAGGATCTTCCGACCCATCTCGACCTGATGCGGCTGAAGCGGACCTCGCGGATCAACCTCTTCATCCACGTCACCTTCGAGAACCACGACAAGGCGCCGGGCTTGAAGAAGGGCGGCACGCTCGTGATCGTGCGTCCGGAAGTCGAGCTGGAAGTGACCGCGGGCGACATTCCCGATCACATCACCGTCGACCTGTCTGGGCGCGAGATCGGCGACGTCATCCATATCGGCGATATCGACCTGCCGAAGGGCGCGACGCCGACGATCAAGCGGAACTTCGTCATCGCCAACCTCGCGGCCCCGTCGGGCCTGCGTTCGGCCGATGGCGACGAGGGCGAAAGCGAGGACGGGGCCGAGGAGTAATCCTCGTCCCGTCGCGGATAGGGAATGCGGGGCCTTCGGGCCCCGTTTTTCTTGGCGATATTATATTTGACAAACCACCGCTTCAGTCTTGGCTAGGCGGTATCTCTTCCCACTCGTCATAGAAGTTCATGCCTCGCTGGCGACCGCCCTCTCGATCGGCGTCCAAATTCACTCTTATTGAGGGCGGTCCGGGTGTTTCGTAGTTCAGGACCCAAGCGAATGTCCCCACCATGTCACCCTTTCGAACGCGAGTAACGCCAGACACAAGGCCGTAGTCCTCCTGCGCGAGTTTCTTCATGCGCTCGGACAACCGAAGTGATTCCGAGGTGAGTTCCCGAAGTCGGCGCGAAATCAGATCGCGCTCAGGAACATCGTCACTCCTTGTCATCGGGCTTCTCGTCCTTCGGCTTCTGAGCCTTGGCGACCTTCTTCAGCCTGGCGTCGAAATGCGCTTCGTCGTCATCGCACTCTAGGGCGCGGGCGGCTTCGCGGAAGCGGTCCGGTTGAGTTTTATTTGCCATCGAACAAACTCCCCTGAGCGGCTGCCTGTGGTTCCCGAATTAGTAGAAGGGGTGTCCCTACGGTGCCGCTCTTGTTGATGAGGTCCAAATCAAATGTTTCGAGCGCATCCGCTCCCAAGTGGAGCGCTGTAGCGACATGAATGGCGTCCTTCGGCTTAATCCCTTGTTTCCAAACCAAGTCCTGTGCGGCTTCGGATATTTTCCTTGAGACATTATAGATCCGGATGGTTGAGCGTCTGAAAAAGCGCCGCACCAGTAACGCCTTGTCTTCCGTCAAACGCGGTGCGTTCCGCATCCACAGAACCTCAGCCAAGGTAAGCGCCGATGTAACGATCAGCACATCTCCACGATCTGCACGCTGCAAGACGCCCGCGCACTTAGCAACCTTTCCAACCTCGGCCTGCAAGTGCCCCAGAAAGCAATCACTGTCCCAGTAAATCTTCTCGACGCTCATACTACCGCCATTATTCCACGGACATCATCCGCGCTAGGCAGTTCGTCATCTTCCGGCAGTATCTCTATGGAGTGCGCTTCGATGCTAACGGGCGTTCCATCGCGCCTGTAGTGAATGGTCCCTTCGATCTCGACACGCTTCCTGAAACTGCCAAGCGCCGTCTCCAATAGGCGTTCCGGAACGCTGCAAACAATTGATCTAGGGAACAAGAAGTCTTTGACCGCAATCTTCACGGACCCGGAAGCGTCTCGGATCGCCTCCAATCGTCCTTCAAGGGAGCCATAGTCGTTGTAGTCAGCTTCCCAGTCCTCGCGGACCGTCTTTGCGATGCCAGGACTAATTGCGATAGGCCGCTTTTGAACCCAAAGCCTTATGCCTTTTCCGTTTTGGCTCTTGCTGGATAGATCGGAAAGCGCCTTGAGGTGCCCTATCGCCCGGTCGGACAGTTCTGCACTGCTAATGTCACCCGCTGCAAGCGCGACGGCCGCATGTTCGGCCTTGTGGTATATCATGGAAAGTCGAGAGCTGGGTGCATCCCTGCCAGGCTCTACACCAATCAGATAACTGCCTTCGCGCACTCGAACGGTCCAGCCAACATCTGCCCCGTCACCGCTCTGCGCCGCAGTAATCTCGGTCACATAGCCCATGAAGTGCCGAACTGCGGACATGAATTCTTCTGGGGACATGTCGTCCCCCACGTCCACGGTCAGGTCAGTTGGGATTTGTTCTGGTGTTGCCATTTCGTTCCGCGCCTTTGGCGCGGATTCTACGCGCCGAACGAGTCCCGGTAAAGCACTCTCTTCCCTACGATCCCGTGAAGAGTGATGTTTGCGCGGGCCGTGTCGTCTATCCCGTTCGCGACACGATTGCTGTAGCGGAACGCAAATTCAGCGGCATAGCGATGCAGGTGTTTCTTGCCGCAGTGCTGGTACACGCCCTTCATGCCGCGCTTGAATATGGAGAAGTAGCCTTCGACCGTGTTGGTGGACACGTCGCCGCGCGCGTATTCCTCGATGCCGTGGTTGACCTTGTCGTGCAGCGCGAAGTGCTTGCCGAGGTTGTCGTACTGCATCGCCTCGTCGGTATAGACGGTGGCCTCTGCGGCGATGTTATCCTTGAGGATCGGCAGGAGCGTCTTGATCCTGAGATCATCCACGACAACGGACTTGGCCTTGCCGGTCGTGCGGTCAACTAGGGTCAGAACTTTCATCTTGTGACCGACGCCGCGCTTCACTTCCTTGCCCGGTTCGCGACCGATGAACGTCTCGTCAATCTCGACCACACCGCCGCCGTTGCCGAAGGTGCCGAGCGTGTCGTCGCGCATCGCCTCGCGGATGCGGTGAGACATGAACCATGCCGTCTTGAGCGTCACGCCCAGGGTGCGGTGAAGCTGATTGCTGCTGATGCCCTTCTTGGAGGAACACATCAGATGGATCGCTTGCAGCCACAGATGGAGGGCGACGTGGCTTTCCTCGAAGATCGTGCCGATGCGCACGGTGAACTGTTTGCGGCAGACGCCGCACTTCTTGAGGCCGTGGCGCTCGATGCCGTCCGGGTGCTTCTGGCTGGCCTTGGAGCGGACGCCGGTAAGCACATAGATGCGCTCGCTATTGCCGCAGTGCGGGCAGATCGGACCTTGCGGCCAGAGCATCGCCTCGACGTGCACGAACGCAGCGGCTTCATCATACATGTAGGCTTTGCTGAGGACGGACATGGCGGAAACTCCCTATGTCCGATAGATAGCCTGCCTAGTTGGGTTTGTCAAATATAATATCGCCTTTTTCTTTGGGCGGGCGGCACGACCCCGGGCGCGGGGTCCGGTTGCAACGCCGAAACCGCATGACTACAACTGGGACGACAAGCGTAGTGGCGGGCGCGCAAGACCCCGCCCAACCGGCGCCAACGCGGGAGAGCCGTCTTGAAACTCTTCGTCGGCCTCGGCAATCCCGGGGCGAAATATGCGATGAACCGGCATAATGTCGGCTTCATGGCCGTCGACCGGATCGCCGCGGATCACGGTTTTCCGCCGTGGCGGGCGAAGTTCCAGGGCGCGGTCAGCGAAGGCCGGCTCGGGTCCGAGCGGGTGGTGCTTCTGAAGCCGATGACCTTCATGAACCTTTCCGGCCAATCGGTCGGTGAGGCGATGCGGTTCTACAAGCTCGACCCTTCCGAGGTGACGGTCTTTCACGACGAACTTGACCTCGCCCCCGGCAAATGCCGGGTCAAGGAGGCGGGCGGCCATGCCGGGCACAACGGGCTGCGCTCGCTCCACCAGCATATCGGCGAAGCCTACCGGCGGGTGCGCATCGGCATCGGCCACCCGGGCCACAAGGACCGGGTCGCGGCATACGTCCTGTCCGACTTCGCGAAGGCGGACCAGGACTGGCTCGACGATCTGCTGCGCGGCGTATCGGACGGCGCGGCCGCGCTGGCCGAAGGCGACGCGGCGCGGTTCATGAACGCCGTGGCACTCCGCACCGCACCGCCACGATCGTCGGCGACGGCCACGCAAGCCCCGAAAAGCGCGCCCGAAGAGCCGACGGAACCGGAACCCCCGAAATCGGCGTTTCAGCGCCTGCTCGACCGGTTCTCGTGATCCGGACCACGCCCCACAGCGACGAACCGGGGGCGGCCATGTGGCTCGACCTCCGGCCTGGCGGGAAACGCATCGCCCTCGGCCGCGTCGATTTTCACGGACTCTGGATCGAGTGGCAGGCACCGGCGGCAGGCTGAACGGCGAGAGACGCCGCGACGGTCAGGACAGCCGCCGTGGCAGAGAGCCCGGACGCGGCGTATGATCGCAAGGCGACACGGCGTTACAGGAGAAGAGCATGGACAAGGACCCGGCCATCAACGTCCTCGGCGGCATGCTGGAGCCTTGCTCGACCGTGCCCCTCACCGGCTTCTTCCGCGACGGGCACTGCAACACCTGCGCCTCCGACCGGGGCAGCCACACGGTCTGCGCGGTGATGACGGCCGAATTCCTCGCCTATTCGAAATATGTCGGCAACGACCTTTCGACGCCGCGGCCGGAATTCGGCTTTGCCGGGGTCCGGCCCGGCGAAAGCTGGTGCCTCTGCGCCGGGCGGTTCCTCCAGGCCCATGACGAGGGCTGCGCGCCGAAACTCCGGCTCGAGGCGACGCATCTCAGGGCGACGGACATCGTTCCGCTCGACGTCCTGAAGCTTTACGCCGAGTGACGATCAGCCGGCGGCGCGCAGGACGAGGGCGCCTTCTGGCCCGGCGGACTCGGCGGTGACGGACGGCGCCATCATCGCATCATCCATAAGGTCGTCGATGAAGAGGCTGAGAAGCTGCGGCCGCCCGGTGACGCCGGACTTGCGATAGATCGCGTTGGTCTGAGCCTTCACCGTGCCCTCGGCTGTGCCGCGCAGTGCGGCGATTTCATGGGTGCTGAGCCCCTTGATCGCGAAGAGCGCGACGTCGCGTTCGGCCGAGGTCAGGCCCCAGTCGCGGAACCGGGTCTGCATCAGTTCCATGAAAGCGCCCGAGACCTGGCGCAACTGCTCCTCGGCACGCTGCTGGCGCCGCATGCTGCGCTTGAGTACGACGATGCCGACGAAGGCGCCGGCGACGAGGCCGAGCACGGCGCCGATCTCCAGCAGTTCCTTCATCTCCCAGCTGATCGGCCGGTGCTGAATGCCGAGCAGCGTCAGGACCGTGCCGCCGATCAGGAACGACGCGCAGACGATCTGGACCGCCAGGACGAGGGCGAGGGCCACGACGTCACGCATGATCGCCCCTCCCGGCATCACGTGCGGACACTCCGGCCCAGGAGACACGGTCACCTGAGGACATTGCCGCCCTCCTCGGTTGCGCCGCCGGTTTCCCCGGAAGCCTCCTTCGAGGGTTCCTTGGACGGTTCCTTCGAAGGTTCCTTCGACGGCTCCCCGGACGGGCTGCTGCCCCCGCCGCTGGCGGGCTCCCCCGTCGATCCACTGCTCGATCCGGTCCCCGCCCCCGCGTTCGACGCACCGTCGGCGGCATCGCGGCCCGGATCTTCGGTATAGTCGCGCAGGATTTCACCCGATGACGGGTCGAGTACGACCTCGCGGCGCATCCGGCCCTTCGTGGCCTGGAACCGGATCCGGCCCAGCCAGGTGCGCTTTTGATAGGTGATCCGGAAGCCTTCGCGGCGCAACTTCCGTTCGACATCGTCCTGATAGGTCGCGGCCACCGCCGGGACGACGGAGCAAAGCAACAAACCGGACGCAGAGAGCAGTAACCCGCGACGTGTCATGACCACACTTGAACAACCCAAACCGTTAACGATCATGCGCGCGGCGCCGGGTTGCGGCAAGGAATCCCCGTTATGACACCGCCCCGGTTTCGCTTCCGTCAACGATCTCCGATTTCGTCGAAGATCTCTTCGGAAAGCAGGGTAATTCCATCGGCGTCATAGACCCGCTCCACCCCGGCGCCATTCCGGTCGATCTTCTCCATCACGCAGGCGCCGGCGCAGTTGAAGACCCGCCGGAGCGCGCCTTCGTCGCATCGCGCCTCGATCGAGAGCGCTATGCTGTTCCACAGGACGTCGATATCCTCATAGCCGTCGGCAACGAGGTCCCGAAGCTGGCGTTGCACCAGATCGCTCATGTTGACCGACGGCTGCATGAGGTAGATCCGTTCGTTCGGCGGCGCGGAAAGTCCGGTAAGGTGTAGCATTCTGTTCCCCTGGTCGTAGAGTTCCACTGACGGCGCGGCGCCTTGCCCCAACACGCGGCCTCGCCCTGTTCCGAGTTGGCGGGCAACCGGCGGCAAACGCCATAAACCCCCGCCACATGCGGCTAAACCGAAGTTTATGGCGGCCCAGAAGCGTTACGATGCGTCACCAATGCCGGATGTGGGCAGGGTTTGCGTCCGGACAGGCGACGATCTGCCCGGCCGGAAACCGGGGCGCGGCGCCGCAGCGGGCGATTGGCCAAGGTGGCACCCGCCTGATGCCGGTGCGGACGACCGCCGAATCAGTCTATTTTTGGCACAGTTGGCTCTGGCTGCAGTCGATCAGAGGGTCAATCGGGGTTGCCCGGATCGCCCCGGCTGGCCCGGTCAGGTCTTGATGTCGAAGCCCAGATGCTTCGCGACAGCGAAGATGTCCTTGTCGCCCCGGCCGCACATGTTCATCACGATGATATGGTCGCGTGGAAGCTCCGGCGCGATCTTCATCACGTGCGCGAGCGCATGGCTCGGCTCCAGCGCCGGGATGATCCCTTCGAGCGCGCAAGAGAGCTGGAACGCCACCAGCGCCTCCTTGTCGGTGATTGCGACATACTGGGCGCGCCCGGTCTCATGCAGCCATGAGTGCTCCGGCCCGATGCCGGGATAGTCGAGACCGGCCGAGATCGAGAAGCCTTCGAGAATCTGGCCGTCGTCATCCTGCAAAAGATACGTCCGGTTGCCATGCAGCACACCAGGCCGTCCGCCGGTCAGCGAGGCGCAATGCTCCATTCGTTCGTCGACACCCTTGCCGCCAGCCTCCACTCCGATGATGCGGACCGAGGGATCGTCGAGGAACGGGAAGAAGAGCCCCATGGCGTTCGACCCGCCGCCGATCGCCGCGATGACAGTGTCGGGCAGGCGGCCCTCGCCTTCCTGCTCGGCGAGTTGCCAGCGCACTTCCTTGCCAATGATCGACTGGAAATCGCGGACCATCGCCGGATAGGGGTGCGGGCCCGCCACGGTGCCGATGCAGTAGAACGTATCGCGCACATTCGTCACCCAGTCGCGCAGCGCGTCGTTCATCGCGTCCTTCAGCGTGCCGCGGCCAGAGGTCACCGGCACGACCTCGGCGCCCAGAAGCCGCATCCGGAAGACGTTCGGCGCCTGGCGTTCCACGTCATGGGCGCCCATGTAGACGATGCATTTCAGCCCGAATTTGGCGCAGACGGTCGCGGTCGCCACGCCGTGCTGGCCGGCGCCGGTTTCGGCGATGATCCGGGTCTTGCCCATGCGGCGGGCGAGGATGATCTGGCCCAGCACGTTGTTGATCTTGTGCGCGCCGGTATGGTTCAGCTCGTCCCGCTTCATGTAGATCTTGGCGCCGCCGAGGTGATCGGTCAGCCGCTCGGCGAAGTACAAGGGCGACGGCCGTCCGACATAGTGCTTCCAGAGCCAGTTCATCTCGGCCCAGAAACTGTCGTCGGTCTTGGCCTTCTCGTACTCGGCCTCAAGGTCGAGGATGAGCGGCATCAAGGTTTCGCTGACGAACCGCCCGCCGAAATCGCCGAACCGGCCGTTTTCGTCGGGGCCGTTCATGAAGCTGTTGAACAGGTCGTCGGCCATCTGAGCGCCCCTCTATCAAGACAGATCGCGTTTAAAGCCAATATGCGACGGCGTAAAGCCGAGGCTTTCGTAAAACCGACGCGCGTCGTGGCGGGTGGCATTCATCGTCAGCTGCATCAACCGGCAGCCGGCGGCACGCGCCCGCGCCTCGGCATCGGCGAACATCGCCGCACCGATCCCACGCCCGCGCAGATCGAACGCGACGCGCACCGATTCCACCTGCGCCCGTCGGCTGGCGCGCAGCGATAGGCCCGAGATGAAGGTGAGCTGGTAGGTGGCGACGATGCGGCCATCCTCCTCGCCGACGATCAGCGTATTGCCGCCTTCCGCCCGCATCGCGTCGAAGGCGGCGAGATAGGGCGCCATGTCGTCGCTCTCGCGCGCCGCACCAAGCGCGTCGTCGGTGAGAAGCGCGACCACCGCCGGGACATCGGCGCGCGTGGCATCGCGGAAACGGATCATGCCGGGACCGCGCCTTTCGCGGCGGCGATGAAGGCGCGGATCAGGCCCGCGTCCTTCACGCCCGGCGCGCTTTCGACGCCGGAGGAAACATCGACCTGCCGCGCGCCGGTGAGGCGGATCGCCTCGGCCACGTTGCCGGGCGTCAGCCCGCCGGCGAGCATCCACGGGCAGGGCCAGTATTTCCGCGCCACCAGCCGCCAGTCGAAGGCCAGCCCGTTGCCGCCGGGCAGCGTGGCCCCTTTCGGCGGCTTGGCATCGACCAGAAGCTGATCGGCAACACGGCCATAGGTCTGAAGCGCGGGCAGGTCACCCTCCTCGGCGATGCCGACGGCCTTCATCACCGGTAGGCCATAGCGGGCACGGACCGCGCTTACCCGCGCGGCGCTTTCCTGCCCGTGAAGCTGGAGCATGTCGAGCGGTACCGCATCGGTGATCGCATCCAGTTCGGCATCCGTCGCGTTCACCGTCAGCGCCACCTTGGCGACGCCCGGCGGCACGGCGGCGGCGAGTCGCACGGCGGCGGAAATGTCGAGATGGCGTGGCGATTTCGGGAAGAAGACAAAACCGATATAGGCCGCGCCGGCCTCCACCGCCGCCGCGACATGGGCCGGCTCTCTCAGCCCGCAGATCTTGACCCGGACATTCATGTCACAGCCTTAGCGCGCCGCGCCCTTGCCCTCAAGCAACGCCAGCACCTCGTCCTCCGGTTCGGCCTTCGTGGCCTTCAGCCGGCTCACCTCGCGCTCCAGCCGGCCGGCTTCGCGCTTGTGCTGGCTGAGGGCGCTGCGATGCTTGGCCTCGCGGAACCATTCCCAGACGAAACCGATCGCCAGCCCGGCGACGATGCCGGCGAAGATCACCAGGAAGAGCGGCAGGTCCAGCGACCAGTTGATCCCGAGGTAGGCATCAAGCTCTTCAGGCAGGAGTCGCAGGGTGACCGGATCGCGATTGGCCGACGCCACCGCGACAAGGGCGATCGCCAGGACCGCGAGGAATACCAGACGCAGAATTCGCAGCATGCGGGTTCATTACCCCCCGTTCAGCCGGTCCCGCAAGAGCTTTCCGGTCTTGAAGAAGGGAACGTGCTTTTCCTCGACTTCGACGGATTCGCCGGTGCGCGGGTTGCGGCCGGTGCGCGCATCGCGCTGTTTCACGGAAAACGCGCCGAACCCCCTCAGTTCGACCCGGTCACCCCGCGACAGCGCTTCGATGATCTCCTCGAAGATCGTGTTCACGATCCTTTCGACGTCGCGCTGGAAGAGGTGCGGATTTTCCTCGGCAATCTTCTGGATCAATTCGGACCGGATCATTCGGAACCCCCCTAAGCGAGCCGTCCAGACCGGCGGCCGCAGTTTTTTTGCATGCCGACTATAGGCGCAATCTGCGCGTCCACAAACAGGAAAGCCATTGGAAAAGCGGGGAATTCCGTGTGATTGCGGGCTTTGGCGGCCCGATTTTGAGGGGTCGGGTGACACTGCACCGCAGCATTTGCACGCTTCGAACCATCCCGGCAATCGGCCGGGCCGCGCGCGCCGCCAGGCGATTCGCCCAAACGAAAACGGCCCCGCCAGAGGCGGGGCCGTCGATACTCGCCGCAGGGGCGATCTTACTTGTCGCCCGAGCCCTTGAGGGCCGCGCCCAGGATGTCGCCCAGCGAGGCGCCCGAGTCGGACGAGCCGTACTGTTCCACGGCTTCCTTCTCTTCGGCGATCTCGCGCGCCTTGATCGAGAGGCTAAGGCGGCGGGTCTTGCTGTCCACGTTGGTCACGCGGGCATCGACATGGTCGCCGACCTGGAACCGTTCGGGGCGCTGATCGGCGCGGTCACGGGCAAGGTCGGACCGGCGGATGAAGCTCTTCATGCCGTTGTACTCGACCTCGATCCCGCCTTCCTCGATCGCGGTGACCGTGGTGGTGATGACCGAGCCGCGCTTCACGCCGTCGACCGCGTCCGAGAACGTGTCGGCGTCAAGCCCCTTGATCGAGAGCGAGATACGCTCCTTCTCCACGTCCACTTCGGTGACCGCGGCCTTGACCATGTCGCCCTTGCGGTAGTTCTGGATCGCATCCTCGCCGCGCTGTTCCCAGCTGAGGTCGGAGAGGTGCACCATGCCGTCGATATCGTTGTCGAGGCCGACGAACAGACCGAATTCGGTGATGTTCTTGACTTCGCCTTCGATGACCGTGCCCACCGGGTGGGTTTCGGCAAAGACTTCCCACGGGTTGCGCATCGTCTGCTTGAGGCCGAGCGACACGCGACGCTTCGCGGTGTCGATCTCGAGGACCATGACGTCGACTTCCTGGCTGGTCGAGACGATCTTGCCCGGATGGACGTTCTTCTTTGTCCAGGACATTTCCGAGACGTGGACAAGCCCCTCGACCCCGGCTTCCAGCTCCACGAAGGCGCCGTAGTCGGTGATGTTCGTGACGCGGCCCTTGTGGACCGAGCCGAGCGGGAATTTCTCTTCGACCGAATCCCACGGATCGGACAGAAGCTGCTTCATGCCCAGCGAGATGCGGTGGGTTTCCTTGTTGATCTTGATGACCTGAACCTTCACGGTCTCGCCGATCGACAGGATCTCCGACGGGTGGTTGACCCGACGCCAGGCCATGTCGGTGACATGGAGAAGGCCGTCAACGCCGCCGAGATCGACGAACGCACCATATTCGGTGATGTTCTTGACGACGCCGTCCACGGTCTGGCCTTCGGTCAGGTTGCCGATCACCTCGGCGCGCTGCTCGGCGCGGCTCTCTTCGAGGATCGCGCGGCGCGACACGACGATGTTGCCGCGGCGACGGTCCATCTTGAGGATCTGGAACGGCTGCTTGAGACCCATGAGCGGGCCCGCGTCGCGCACCGGACGCACGTCGACCTGAGAGCCGGGCAGGAAGGCCACGGCACCGCCGAGGTCGACCGTGAAGCCACCCTTGACGCGGCCGAAGATGGCGCCATCGACGCGCTCTTCCTTGGCATAGGCCTGCTCCAGCCGGTCCCACGCCTCTTCGCGGCGCGCCTTCTCGCGGCTGATGACGGCTTCGCCGCGGATGTTCTCGACCCGGTCGAGATAGACCTCGACCTCATCGCCGATGGCGATTTCGGCGCTCTCGCCGGGGTTTGCGAATTCCTTGAGATCGATCCGGCCTTCCATCTTGTAGCCGACATCGATGATGGCCTGGCCCGCTTCGATCGCGATGACCTTGCCTTTGACAACCGTTCCCTCTTCGGGGGTGTCGATCTCGAAGCTTTCCTTGAGGAGGGCTTCGAATTCCTCCATCGTCGCTTTAGCGCACATGCGTTCAGTTTTCCTTTTCAACATGATTGTCTGGCCATGCGGTTGGCTCCGCCGGTCTTTCATCTGCCTCCGACGAAAAGTCGCGTTGCTCCGGAAACCCGCCCGGTGCTCAGCGACTCCTGCGTCAGGATGGGCGCGCTATAGCGGCAACTCGGCCAAGTGGCAAGGACGACGGGCTAGCGGCGCCACAGACTGGTGATCCAGATCGAGAGAGCACGAAACGGCTTCTTCCACAGGAATGGGCCATATTTGGCGCGCTCGGCCTTTGCCTCCCAATTGGCTGTGTCGCCCGGCATTTCCGACGCATCCGGAAGAAGATCGCCCTTTTCGTCGTACGAGGACAGTAGCCGGGGAACCTCCGATGACAGAAACTCGGCCAGCCCCGGCCACCGCGCACCTATGTCGCCGGTGTCGCGATGGACAAGAGCCACCTCGTCGCGTTCGGTCAGGTAGAGTGTGCCCTGTGACGCCCACGGGCCATTCATCGAACCGAAGCAGAACCAGAGCTTTGGTATTCCGGGCGGTCTCACCAATTGTGGATTGCCAAGATCGAACGGCATTCCAGCCCCATGGTCTATGCGCCCCTGCTCACCATAAATCGACAAATTGTGGCAATGCATACCGTTCGTTACCGACAGCAACTGCCGCAGGGGTGCGGGTATGATAGCCTCGGTTTGTTCAGGCACGGGGAACGGCAAACGGCTTTCGAGCTTGTCCAACTCGACCTCGCTCAATCCATTGAAAACAGTTGCAGAGTACCACCCGGGGCCTTTCTCAGGCATGTGACCGGCGCGAAAGGCCTCGAAAGCGCCATTGACAACGCCAAGCGGTTCAAGTCGCCTCCGGATTTCAGCAATTGCGGCTTTTGTCGCTTGGGTGACGTTCGATGAGTTCACGGTTGTCTCCCCAGCTTGCCCACCACAACTCTAACCGACCGCGCCATAGCCTCTTCCGCCGTCAACGCGCTCGTGTCGATCACGACCGCATCCGCCGCCGGCTTCATCGGCGCTTCGGCCCGCTCGGAATCCCGCAGGTCACGCTCGATCACCTCGGCCAGCACGCGGGCCTCGTCTCCGCCCACTTCCAGCCAGCGGCGATGGGCGCGGACCTCGGCGCTCGCGGTGACGTAAAGCTTCACCTCCGCCTCGGGGCAGATCACCGTGCCGATGTCGCGCCCGTCGAGGACGGCGCCGCCGTCGCGCCGCGCAAACCGGCGCTGGAACGCCAGAAGCGCAGCCCGCACCTCCGGGATCACGGCGACCCGGCTGGCCGCCTGCCCGGCTTCGAGCGTCCGGAGGTCGCCCCGCTCCAGATCCTCCGCCGTCAGCGCCCGCGCCGCCGCCACCGGATCGCCGCCCTTGGCGCCCACCGCGCGGTAGAGAAGCCCGGTGTCGAGATGGGCGAAGCCGAAATGCGCCGCCACGGCGCGGCTGATTGTCCCCTTCCCCGCCGCCGCCGGCCCGTCGATCGCCACGGTGAAGATCATACCCGCCTCCGTTTGCGCCAAAGGCCCAGAAGGGCGCCGAACAACACCGCGATCAGCAGCCATTTGAGCGTGGTCAACGCACTTGCTGCATTGGCCAGAATGTCGGGAAAGTCGCCGTCGGGTCGCTTCAGCATCGCCCGGACGAGGGCATTTTCCAGATAGTCCACCCCGACCTCGAACGCCGCGAGACGGCCGAGCCGCCGGGCCTGGCGTTCGGACGCAAGCCGCGCGAATGCCTCGCGCAGCCAAAGGCAGAGCACCGCCGGGAAGACGAGGTCGAGCGGCTGGACAATCCAGAGATAGCGCCAGAGCGCCGGCCGGGCCGCCGCAAGATAGTCCCGCGCCGCGTCTGCGCCATAGGGCAGGATCCGGGCATCGAAACTGCAGGACCACCAGACACCGCCGCAGGACATCGGACCCGCCAGCGCCATCAGGGCGAAAGCGGCGAGGGCCGCGCCGGCCATCGCCCGGAAGGTAGCGTCATTCACCCGGCGACCCGCGCGATGACCGCCCCGAGCCCGGCCATCAGGCTCTCGAACACCGGAAACGAGGTCGCGATGGGCGATCCGTCATCGACGCTGACGGGTTCCTTCGCGGCAAGGCCGAGGACGAGGAAGGACATCGCGATCCGGTGGTCGATATGAGTCGCACAGGTCGCGCCCCCCGGCACGCCGCGCGGCCCCAGCCCGTGGACGATGAGCACGTCCTCCTCTTCCTCGACCCGAACGCCGCAGGCCTCAAGCCCGCGCGCCATCGCATCGATCCGGTCGCTTTCCTTGACCCTGAGCTCCTTGACCCCGCGCATTACCGTGGTGCCCTCGGCAAAGGCCGCGACCACCGAGAGGATCGGGTATTCGTCGATCATGCTCGCCGCTCGTGCCTCGGGAACCTCGATGCCCTTCAGCGCCGAGAACCGGACCCGCAGATCGGCGACCGGCTCGCCGCCTTCCTCGCGCGGGTTCTGGAACGCGATATCGGCGCCCATCTCGACGAGCGTGGTGTAAAGCCCGTTCCGCGTCGGGTTCTGGCTGACCCCGGGCACGAGGATGTCAGACCCTTCGACGACCAGCGCCGCACAGACCGGAAAGGCGGCCGACGACGGATCGCGCGGCACCGCCACCGTTTGCGGGCGCAATTCCGGCTGGCCGGTCAGGGTGATGACCCGGCCCTCGGCACTGTCCTCGACAGTCAACTCCGCCCCGAACCCCCTCAGCATCCGCTCCGAATGGTCGCGCGTCGGTTCCCTCTCGATCACCACGGTCTGGCCGGGCGCGTTCAGCCCCGCCAGAAGCACCGCCGATTTCACCTGCGCCGAGGGCACCGGCACGACGTAATGCACCGGCACCGGATCAGCCGCCCCCACCACCGTCATCGGCAGCCGCCCGCCCTGCCGCCCGTAGGCGCGCGCCCCGAAGAGTGCCAGCGGATCGGTGACCCGCCCCATCGGCCGCTTGCGCAAGGAGGCATCGCCGGTGAAGGTCGCGGTGACGGCGCTCGTCGCCATCGCGCCCATGATCAGCCGCACCCCGGTGCCGGAATTGCCGCAGTCGATCACGTCCGCCGGCTCGCCGAAACCGCCGACCCCGACGCCGTGCACCGACCAGGCACCCTCGCCGGTCCGCGTCACCTCCGCCCCGAAGGCGCGCATCGCCTTCGCGGTGTCGAGCACGTCCTGCCCTTCCAGAAGCCCGGTGACCTTGGTCTCGCCGACCGCCATCGCGCCGAGGATCAGCGCCCGGTGCGAGATCGACTTGTCGCCCGGTACCTCGGCCACGCCCTTCAGCGGCCCGGACTTTCGGGCGATCATCGGAATCGGGTCACCGTGGCCGGACATGTCGCTCTCCCTCGCGCAAGATCGCGCTGCTGATAGCGCAACCCCCCGAGGCGGTCCATGCCTCGCCCTTTCATCTTGCCAAAAAATACCTCCGCCGGAGGCATCCACCCTCAGAGCCGGCGGAACGTCAGGTAATGCGGCACCCGGCCCTCACGGAGCGCCTTCTGCTCGTAGCGGGTGGAGAGCCAGTCCTCCCACGGATCGCCGCCCTCGACCACCAGCGCGAATCCGGCCTTCGGCACCCCGATCCGGGTCTGACGAACGTAATCGGGGATGTCCGTCGCCACGCGGAACTCCGCGCCCGCCGCCATGACCCGCGCCAGCGGTACGAGATGCTCCTCGGTCACGAAGCGGCGGCGGTGATGGCGGCGCTTCGGCCAGGGATCGGGATAGTTGAGGAACGCCTTGGCGACCGACGCGTCGGGCAGCACCTCCATCAGGTCGCGCGCATCGCCGGGGTGGACCGCAAGGTTGGTCACCCCCGCCGCGCGTATCTTGCCGAGGAGCATGGCGACGCCGTTGATGTAAGGCTCGCAGCCAAGGATCCCGACCTCGGGATACCGCGCCGCCATGTGCACCAGATGCTCGCCTCCGCCGAAGCCGACTTCAAGCCAGACCGGCCGGGCATCGCCGAAGATCCCCGTCGGATCGACCCGCGCGCGCTCAGGGTTCTCCTCGCGCGTGACCCCATTGGGGCGCAGCGTGTCGAGATCCTCCGACAGATAGGTCTTCTGGCTCGCGCGCATGGTCTTACCGTGGATGCGGCCGTAGAAGTTGCGCCATTCCGGCTGGGGTCTGTGCTCGTCGGTCATCGTCTCGGGGCCCGGAAGTGATCGGCGGCGTCTAGCGGGCAGGGCCGGTCCGGGTCAACCCCGGCCGCGATAGGGCGCGACACCCTGATCGGGGACCCAGACGCCCTCGGGCGGGGTGCCGGTCTGCCAGAAGACGTCGATCGGGATGCCGCCGCGCGGATACCAGTAGGCGCCGATCCTCAGCCATTCGGGGTCGAGAAGGTCCACCAGACGCTTGCCGATGTCGATCGTGCAATCCTCGTGGAAGGCGCCGTGATTGCGAAACGAGACGAGGTAGAGCTTGAGGCTCTTGCTCTCCACCAGCCAGTCGCGCGGGATGTAGTCGATCACGATATGCGCGAAATCCGGCTGGCCGGTCATCGGGCAGAGCGAGGTGAACTCGGGCGCGGTGAAGCGCACGATATATTTATATTTCGTTCCGGAATGCCCCGCCGGTACCTTTTCCAGCACCGCCTCCTCGGGTGAGGCCGGCTGCGTCACCTCGGCTCCAAGCTGCGTGAGGCCTGTAACATCGGTCTTGGGCATCGGCGTCTCCATCCCGAAAAGACAAGGCGGGCCAGTGGCCCGCCATGCCGCAGAACCCTGAAGGGCGCCCCGCGTTCGCGGGCAGGCCCCCGTCTTATACCGCTTTCTTCAGCGCCTCGACCAGATCGGTCTTTTCCCAGCTGAAGCCGCCATCGGCTTCCGGCGCGCGGCCGAAATGGCCATACGCCGAGGTGCGGGAATAGATCGGCTTGTTGAGATCGAGATGGGTCCGGATGCCGCGCGGTGTGAGGTCCATGACCTTCGCCACCGCCCGCTCGATCTCGGCCTCGGTCACGATGCCGGTGCCATGGGTGTCGACATAGATCGACAGCGGCTTCGCCACCCCGATCGCGTAGGAGAGTTGAAGTGTGCAGCGTTTGGCCATGCCCGCCGCGACCACGTTCTTGGCGAGATAACGCGCGGCATAGGCGGCCGAGCGGTCGACCTTGGTCGGATCCTTTCCCGAAAATGCGCCGCCGCCGTGCGGGGCAGCCCCGCCATAGGTGTCGACGATGATCTTGCGCCCCGTGAGGCCCGCGTCACCGTCCGGCCCGCCGATCACGAAGGTACCGGTCGGGTTCACCCACCATTCGGTCTTCTCGGTCAGCCAGCCCTCGGGCAGAACCTCGCGGATATAGGGCTCGACAATCGCGCGGATGTCGTCCGAGGTCTGGTCCTCGCTCGCGTGCTGGGTCGAGAGCACGAGCGAGGTCACCTCGACCGGCTTGCCATTCTCGTAGCGCAGCGAAAGCTGCGACTTGGCGTCGGGGCGCAGCGTCGGCTCGGCGCCGGATTTCCGGGCTTCGGCGAGACGCCGCAGGATCGCATGCGCATACTGGATCGGCGCCGGCATCAGTTCCGGCGTCTCGTCCACCGCGTAGCCGAACATGATGCCCTGGTCGCCGGCGCCGTCACGGTCGACACCTTGGGCGATATGCGCCGACTGTTCGTGCAGGAAGTTCAGCACGTGGCAGGTGTTCCAGTGGAACTTTTCCTGCTCGTAGCCGATATCCCTGATGCAGTCGCGGGCGATCTGGCCGATCCGGCCCATGTAGTTCTTCAGCCGCTCCTCATCAGAAAGGCCGACCTCGCCGCCGACCACGACCATGCCGGAGGTGGCGAAGGTCTCGCAGGCGACGCGGGCATTCGGTTCCTCGGTGAGGAAGGCATCGAGGATGGCGTCGGAAATGCGGTCGCAGACCTTGTCCGGGTGGCCTTCCGAAACGCTTTCGGAAGTGAAAATGTAATTCTGGCGGGACATGAAAATGCTCCATTGGGGTTACCCCCGCCACGCCAGGAAGCCGTTGTGGCGGTTCGTCAGATCTGACCTAACCCCGCGCGGGGGCAGGGTCAACGTGATTGTCGCGCCCGCACCGCCGCGAGCGTCAATAGCGACAAGGCGAGAAGGATTGTTGCCGGCAAGTCGCCGGTGCGCGCATAAAGCGTCGGCGCCAGCGCCGGCGGCACGTCCGCGTCGATCCAGCCCTCTGTGTTGAGCGGCACGGACGTCAGCACCCGGCCTTTCGCGTCGATCACCGCCGTCACCCCGGTATTGGCGGCGCGCAAAAACGGCAATCCCTGCTCGACCGCGCGCAGCCGCGCCTGCGCAAGATGCTGGTAGGGGCCGGCGATCTTGCCGAACCAGCCGTCGTTCGTGATCTGGAGGATCCAGTCCGCGCGTTCGGGCGCGGCGTTCAGGTCCTGCGGAAACACCGCCTCGTAGCAGATGAGAGGCAGCACCTTGCCGGCCGCCCCGAGGTCCAGGACCCGCGCACCCGGCCCGGCGGTATAGCCGTATCCCTGCTGCGCGGCGAAGGCGGCGATGCCGAACCTCGCCGCCACGTCGGCCAGGGGAATATACTCGCCAAAGGGCACGAGGTGCCACTTGTCGTAGAGCCCCGCGACTTGGCCGTCGCGGTCGGTAACGACGAGGCTGTTGAAGTAGCGCACGCCCTCGGACCGCTGGATTCCGGTGGCCACGGGCACACCGCGCGCAGCCGGCGCGAGCTCGTCGGTGAAGAAGGCGCCCGACTGGTCGAGCAGGTACGGCACGGCCGTTTCGGGCCAGACGATGAGGTCGAGCGGCTTTTCCGCGGGCTCTCCGCTCGCCACCAGAAGCCGGTCGAGAAAGACCTGCCACCAGTCGCCTTCCCACTTCAGCCGCTGGTCGGCATCGGGCTGCACGAGCCGCACGCGGATCGCCGGCTCTCGCGGACGCTCCTCCTGCGCAAGCCGCACCTCGCCTGCCGCCCAGATCCCACCCAGGACCGCCGCGGACAGCGCGGCGAGTGTCGCGCGCATGGCGAAGCCGACGCCGAGGAAAGGGAGCGCCACAGCAAGCGTCGTCAGCGCCGAGAGCCCCACCGGCCCGATCCAGGCAGCCGCCTGCATCACGGGCGTCGCAATCCAGACATGGCCGACGAGCGCCCAGGGGAAGCCCGTGAAGAGATAGCCACGCGCGAGGTCGGTCATCGCGAGTCCCAGCGCGAAACCCAGCGCGCGCCCGCCGCCACCGCGACCAAGCCCCGCGATCCCGGCCGCCGGAGCCCAGAAGACGCCCATGCCCGCCGCCATCAGGAAAAGCGCGAAGGGTGCCATCCAGCCGTGCCGGGCGACATCGATCAGAAAGGGCTCGACGATCCAGAAAAGCGCTGCGGCGCCGTAGCCCGCCCCGCCCGCCCAGCCGAGCCAGATCCGTTGAACAGCGCGAAGTTCTCCGGCGACGAGAGCGGTCAGGAGGCCGAGCGCCGGCAGGGCGACGAACCAGAGCGCCCAGGGCGCCTGCCCCGCCGCAACGCCAGCGCCAAAGAGCATCGCCAGCGCCAGCCTCCATGCGGCGGGCCGGGCCTTTTGCCCGAAGGCGCCGCACAACCAGGCGCGCATGTCAGGATTTCGCCTGGGGCAGGCGCACCCTCAGCCGCTTGATCCGGCGCGGATCGGCGTCGACCACCTCGAACTCGGCGCCGCTTTCATGCGGGATCACCTCGCCGCGCGCCGGAACCCGGCCGACCAGCATGAAGACGAGACCGCCGAGCGTGTCGACCTCCTCGTCCTCTTCCTCGCCGGCGAGCTTCAGGCCGATCTCGGCCTCGAACTCGGCCAACGGCGCACGGGACTGGACGATGTATTGCCCCGGCTTCTCCTCCTGCCAGAGGCCGTCCTCGGAGGTGTCGTGTTCGTCCTCGATCTCGCCGATCACGGTCTCGATCAGGTCCTCGATGGTCAGAAGCCCGTCGACCCCGCCGTATTCGTCGATCACAAGCGCCATGTGGGTGCGTTCGGACTGCATCTTCTGCAACAGGATGCCAATCGGCATCGAAGGCGGCGCATAGAGCAGCGGCCGTAGCATCTTCCTGAGGTTGAAGCGCGGCTTCGGGTCGGTGAACGCCTGTTGCAGCGCCAGGTCCTTGAGGTGGATGAGGCCAAGCGGGCTGTCGAGCGTGCCCTTGAAGACCGGCAGCCGCGAAAAGCCGCTGTCGCGGAACTGGGTCACCAGTTCATCGAGCGTGGCGGTGACAGGCACCGCGACGATCTCCGCCTTGGGGATGGCCACGTCCTCGACCCGCATTCGGCGCAGGTTGCCGATGCCCGGCAAGGGCGGACTCGTCGTCGCGCGCTGGATGTCCACCTGCGTCTCCGCCGTCTCTCCGACGTCGGTCTCAGAGGGGCTGAAGGCGTCGATGATGCGGCCGAAAAAGCCGCGCTGTCCGGTACTGTCGGAGGGGTCGGGCGCGTCCTGCGCCACCGTAGACCCGTCTAAACTGTCGCCCATTGGTCCTTTCCAGATATCCCGCGCGGCACCGCCGCCGGTTCACTCATATGGGTTCTTGAAACCCAGTTTGGCAAGTATGCGAATTTCCGTGGCCTCCATCAGCGCGGCATCGCCGTCACGGACATGATCGTAGCCGAGCAGGTGCAATACGCCGTGAACCAGAAGATGCGTGACATGTTCATCCACCGGCTTGCCCTGCTCCTCGGATTCGCGGGTGCAGGTTTCCCAGGCGATCGCGACGTCGCCCAACTCCTCCGGCATCTCGGCCGGGCCGGGGCGCGGGCGCGCCGGCGTGCCGCCGTCGGCGTCGGCTCCGCGCTCCTCGGACGGCCAGGACAGCACGTTCGTCGGCTGCGGCTTGCCGCGGAAATCGGCGTTGAGATCGGCGATACGGGCATCGGTGCAGCCGAGCAGGCTGATCGCGAAGCCCTCTTCCGGCAGGACCTGGTCCGCCATCACCGCACGCGCCGCGCGTTCGGCCAGACCGCCGAGACCCACGGACTGCCAGCGCGCGTCCTCGATCAATGTCTCAACCAGTGGCTCCATCGTCGCGGTCATAGGCCTCGATGATGCGGGCCACAAGCGGGTGGCGCACAACGTCCTTCGCGGTGAAATAGTTGAAGCTGACGCCCTTGACGCCGTCGAGGATGCGTTCGGCATCCGAGAGGCCGGAGAAGACGCCCTTCGGCAGGTCGATCTGGGTGCGGTCGCCGGTGATCACCATGCGGCTGCCTTCGCCGAGGCGGGTCAGGAACATCTTCATCTGCATGGTCGTGGCGTTCTGCGCCTCGTCGAGCACCACGAAGGCGTTGGAGAGCGTGCGCCCCCGCATGAAGGCCAGCGGCGCGATCTCGATCCGCTTCTCCTCGATCAACTTCAGAACCTGCTTGGCTGGCAGGAAATCGTTCAGCGCGTCGTAGAGCGGCTGCATGTAGGGATCGACCTTCTCCTTCATGTCGCCGGGCAGGAAGCCAAGCCGTTCGCCCGCCTCCACCGCCGGACGCGACAGGATGATCCGGTCGACATGGCCGCCGATCAGCATGGTGACGCCGACCGCGACGGCAAGGTAGGTCTTGCCGGTGCCCGCCGGGCCGATGCCGAAGGCCAGTTCGTTCTGGAAAAGATGTTTCACATAGGTCTTCTGCGCCTCGGTGCGCGGCTCGACCTGCTTCTTGCGGGTGCGAATCTCGAACCGGCCGCCGGCGAACATCTCGAGCTGTTCGTCAAGGCTCGGCGGGGCTGCCGGACCGCTTTCGCCCATGCGGATCGCCGCGTCGATCTCGCCGGCGTCGATCGGGCGCCCGGTCTCGAGCCGTCCGTAGAGCATCTGCAGAACTGCCGCCGACTGGCCGCGCGCTTCGGCCGATCCGACCACCGCGATCTGGTTGCCGCGGCGCAGGATATGAACCCCGAGTTGATGCTCGATCTGCGCCAGGTTGCGGTCGAATTCACCGCAAAGGTCGATGAGCAGCCGATTGTCGGAAAATTCCAGAAGAGTCTCATGCAGGTCTTCGGGATGCGGCGGCGGGGTCAAGGCGCTGATGCCCAAGCAAATCTCCTTTGACAGGCGGTCATGGTGAAATGGTGCGCCCGTCAGGGCCACAACGCAAGCGTAGCGTCTGGATATTCGCACTTATATGACGATTTCCGCTAACCCGCCGGCCGGTCGTGGCGGTTTCGCATCAATTGCAGGCTCAGATCGGGTCGGGGATCGTCGAGCCGCTCTTGTGACCGGCCGCATAGCCCGGAGGCAGCACGCCCGAGCAGACCCGCTCGCCCGTCTTGGGATCGAGGCGGAGGACCGAATAGCCTTCGATCCCGTCATCGGCCATCCAGACGTCGCAGCCGTCCGGGTCGACATAGACGCCCCATTTGACCTTTTCGGCCAACTGGCCGCTGTCGACGAAGCGATCGACGCTGTGATCGGTCTTGGTGCAGGCGGCAAGGGTGGCGGCGGCGATGCCGAGGAAAACCAGACGCACGGTCATCTCAATACCTTCCGATTTCGCGGTAGCAGACGATTTCCACCCGCCGGTTCTGCTGCATCCCTGCGGCGGTGGCGTTTGAGGCGATGGGCATCCGCTCGCCGTAGCCGTTGACGGCGGCCAGCCGCGCGCCGACCGACTGGGCGATCAGCGCCACCGCATTGGCGCGGCGCTGCGACAGGCGCATGTTGTATTCGTCCGAGGCGCGGGCATCGGTATGGCCGTGCACCGCGTAGGAGAAGACGCCTTCCTGCCGGAAGAACTTCTGCAACCGGGCCACCTCGGACGGTCGCACCGTCGCGCTGTCGGTGGCGAAAAGCTGGTCCGCGTTCTCGACGAGGCAGCTTTCCACCTTCATGCAGATCGGTTTGCCGTTCCTGTCGGTGCGGTTCCAGGCATAGCCTTCCCAGCCGTCGTCGATCATCCAAACCTGGCAGCCGTCCGGCGTCTGGGCCAGGGCCGGCTTGTACCGGTCCCCCTTGATCACCCGCGTTTCCGCCAAGGCCGGAAGAGCCGTCATGGCCCATGCCGCCGCGAGCGCGGCAATGCGCGCACTTCGTGATTTCGCTGCTGTCACACCGTCCCCCAAACCCAGTCATCTGAGCCGCGAGTCCCATGTCGCGGCACCGGCAAACACCCGGTGCCAAGTCTAGCAGGGAATTGGGAAAGACCGAACCGGACAATACGAAGAGATTGTGGCCAGTGCGGCAACATAAATGCCGCCTCCCCCGAACCTGGACCTAAACCCGCAACAGTCACCCGCGCGAGTCGCGGTGGCGCGCCCTACTTCGTCGCGATTTCGCCGGCGAGAGAGTTCGGGGCGGAGCCGGTGATTCTCACCTTCGCGATGTCTCCGGGCCGGGCGTCGGTCCTGACATGGACCGCGTGGAGATAGTCCGACTTGCCGACCATCTGGCCCGGCAGGCGCCCCGGCTTTTCGAACAGGACCGAGACCTCGCGCCCGACCATCGCCCTTTGCGCCGCGCGCTGCTGTTCGGTGATCAGCGCCTGAAGCGCTTGAAGCCGCGCATCGGCGACCTCGGCCGGGACCGGGGTCTTTTCCGCCGCCGGAGTGCCGGGACGGGCGGAATACTTGAACGAATAGGCCATGCCGTAATCGACCGCGCGGATCAGCTCCATTGTCGCGTCGAAATCGGCATCCGTCTCGCCTGGGAAGCCGACGATGAAATCGCCGGACATCATCATGTCGGGCCGGGCGGCACGGATCTTCTCGATCAGCCGCAGGTAGGTGTCGGCGGTGTGCTTGCGCGCCATCGCCTTCAGGATGCGGTCCGACCCCGACTGCACCGGCAGATGCAGATAGGGCATCAGCTTCGGCTCCTCACCATGCGCGGCGATCAGGTCGTCGCCCATGTCGTTCGGGTGCGAGGTCGTGTAACGGATGCGCTCCAGCCCATCGACCTTCGCCAGCGCCCGGACGAGGCGGGCGAGCGTCCAGTCGCCGCCGCCGTCCGAACCGGGGCCCGCACCGTGATAGGCGTTGACGTTCTGGCCCAGCAGCGTGATTTCCCGCACGCCCTTCTCCACCAGTCCCCGCGCCTCGGCCATGATCCGATCCGCTGGGCGGCTGACCTCGGCGCCGCGCGTGTAGGGCACGACGCAGAAGGCGCAGAACTTGTCGCAGCCTTCCTGCACCGTCAGGAAGGCGGTCGGGCGCGCCGACGCGGTCGGGCGGTCGGGCAGATGATCGAACTTGTCCTCTTCGGGGAAGTCGGTATCGACGGTCTTTTCCCCGGCCTCGGCGGCCTTCGCCATCGCCGGCAGGCGGTGATAGCTTTGCGGGCCGACGACGAGATCGACGAGCGGCATGCGGCGCAGGATCTCCGCCCCCTCGGCCTGCGCGACGCAGCCCGCGACGCCGATCTTCAGATCGGGCTTGCCGGCCTTCAGCGGCCGGAGCCGGCCAAGGTCGGAATAGAGCTTCTCGCTCGCCTTCTCGCGGATGTGGCAGGTGTTCAGAAGCACCATGTCCGCATCCTCGACCGTGTCGGTCGCGACATAGCCCTCGGCGCCCATGGCCTCGGCCATGCGCTCGCTGTCATAGACGTTCATCTGACAGCCATAGGTCTTGATGTAGAGCTTCTTTGGCACGAGGGACGTTCCAGAGGTTGCGCGGGGTTTCCTACACCCATTCGCGCCCCGCCGACAACCGCCCAGGCGGCACGCGGCGGGTCGGGGGGGATCGCGGGGGCTGCACAGGGCCGCTCTTCGAACTCGGCGGACATCCGGACCGCCGGCTGCTGCTGCCAGGAAGGATTGCATTCCGTGCCGGCATATCCGAGTCTGGCGCCGTCACCACGGTACGAGAGTCAGGGTTCCGCCGCATGATCTTCGCCTCGCTCGACGACCTCCTCGCCAGCGCCAAGGGGTTGCTGGCCAAGGGACCGGTCGCGCTCATCTTCGCCGAGGACCCGGTGGAGATCGCCTCGACCGTGACCCATCACGCGGCGGCAGGCTTCCACGAGGTGGTGGTCTTTCTGCCCGAGGCGATCGACGTCCCGACCGAAGCCGAGGCTGCGGCACACTGGGTGCGCTACGACACGCACGGGGCGAAGGCGCTGGAGACGGCCGTCAACGCGCTGATCGCGGCCGCGCCGCCGACCACCTGGTTCTACTACTGCTACAACGCCGAATACCTCTTCTTCCCGTTCTGCGAGACGCGCAGCATCGGCGAGATGCTGACCTTCCACACCGAGGAACGCCGCGACGCGATGCTGACCTACGTGGTCGACCTCTACGCGGCCGACCTCGGGTGCGCGCCGAACGCCGTCAGCCTCGACGCGGCGATGCTCGACCGGTCCGGCTATTACGCGCTGGCGCGGCCTGATCCCGCGAACCACAACCACCCGAAGGAGCGTCAGCTCGACTTTTTCGGCGGCCTGCGCTGGCGGTTCGAGGAGCACGTCCCGAAGGCGCGGCGCAAGATCGACCGGATCGCCCTTTTCCGCGCCCAGTCGGGGCTGAAGCTCGGCGCCGATCACGGCTTCAACATCGAGGAGTACAACACTTACGCCTGCCCTTGGCACCACAACCTGACGGCGACGATCGCGTCATTCCGCACGGCGAAGGCGCTGACGACCAATCCCGGATCGAAGTTCGATATTCGCGGCTTCACCTGGCACAATTCGGCGAAGTTCGACTGGCACTCGCAGCAGCTGATGGACCTCGGGCTGATGGAACCGGGGCAGTGGTTCTGAGGCCGCCAACATCTGTGCGGCGGCCCCTGAACGGGGCCGCCGCGTCATTCGTCCCACCTGTGGGAGTTACGGCAACACCTGCACGACCTGCCGATCGTTCGGAACCACCAGCACCGGCGCGCCGTTGATATAGGCGTATTGATACGGGCTTTGCGGCACCGGATAGAGCCTGACCGCGTCAGGAACCCGGGCGCCCGGAACGATCTCGCCTTCCAGGTAGACAGGCTCGACCGGATTCTCGACGACATAGGTCGTCACCTTCGGGCCGGGGTCGGCGATCCCACCCGTGGCGGCGCCCCCGATCAGCCCGATCGCCGCGCCGGCCGGACCGCCGGCGAGCGCGCCGGCAAGCGCCCCCATCCCGCCAACCACAACGGCCGAGCGAGTCCGCGTATCTTCCGTGACCACCGTCGTCACCCGTTGTCGCGGCAGTTGCGGCGCCACCATGACGACATGGTCATCGGCAATGTTTGCCAGATAGCCGCCATAGGCCCAGCCGATCTGTCCGTCGAACACGACCTGGCACCAGTTGCCGACCGCATCGCAGTGATCGATCGAGACGGTTTCGTTCATCGGTATCACGCCCAACGCGGCATAGGCCGGCCCCGGCCCAGCGCGCAGGAAGAGATCGGACGTCGCCATTGCCTCATTGTGGGCCAATGCCTGACCCGCGCTCAGCGCGCCAAACAGGCCCGTCGCCAACACTAACGATCTGAACATTTTCTCACCTCCAAGGTTTCCATCCGGACCCGGTGGCGCCGATGATCCGGCCACGCAAGCCGGGCCTCTCACAAGTCAGAATATATGTGCCGCATGGGGATGGTGCGACAGCGCCGCCGAGACCCGAGCCAATTGGGCGATCGTCTGCTGGAATCGGCGTCACGTTGTTGCAATAGCGAGGCAACACACTGTATACATTGCGAAAAAGTCGGCCGCATCCCGCCGGCATTGCGCGACGGCGGTCCTGTCGCGGCCCGCGAGGGCGCAAGATGCTGCTGATTGCCGGCGTCCAGGCCGGCAAGATCGTGCTGTGTCAGGATTTCCTGAGCCGGATCACCACATCCACCCGGGCCAGTTCCGCCCCGTCGGGCAGGGCCGGCAGGCGCGCGATCTTAAGGTCTTCCGCCGGCGCGTCGACAAGCCGCCCCTCCGCCTCCCAGAAGAAATGCGGGTGGTCGTCGAGCCGGGTGTCGAAGTAGCTCCGCGACCCGTCGACGGAGATTTCGTTGATCAGGCCGGCCTCGCAGAAGGCGCGCAAGGTATTGTAGACGGTCGCCAGCGACACCGGCTCTCCGCAAGCGCTCGCGGCCGCATGAAGGCTTTCGGCCGTCACATGGCGGTCCTGTCCGTCGCCGACCAGAAGGTCCGCCAGCACGACCCGCTGGCGCGTCGGCCGCAGCCCGGCCTGCGCCAGCCAGCGCGTCGCGCGTCCGTCCGCCACGATCCCGGTATCCGTGTCCGTCACGCCCTCGGCCCCTTTTGCCTTTGCGGTAGGATATATAGCCCCCGAAATGGGCAGATTTCAATCCGTTATCCCAAGGAATGCCCCGGGGCTGCGCCCTTGCCCTGATATGGAGCCGGGTGATAGAGGGAAAGTAGACAAGAATGCCGAAGGGGACGGGCGGTATGACGAGTTTTCCGACAAGTTTTGACAGGGATGATCTCCTGAAATGTGCGCGGGGCGAGCTCTTCGGCCCCGGCAATGCACAGTTGCCTGAGCCACCGATGCTGATGATGGACCGGATCACCGACATTTCCGGCGATGGCGGCGCGCATGGCAAGGGCCATGTGGTTGCCGAGTTCGACATTCGACCGGACCTGTGGTTCTTCGCGTGCCATTTTCCCGGCAACCCGATCATGCCCGGCTGCCTCGGGCTCGACGGGCTCTGGCAGTTGACCGGGTTCAACCTCGGCTGGCGCGGCTGGGAAGGGCGCGGCTACGCGCTCGGTGTGGGCGAGGTCAAGCTGACGGGCATGGTGCGGCCCGATCGCAGGATGCTGACCTATCACGTCGACTTCACCAAGGCCGTGCAGACCCGCCGCCTGACCATGGGTGTTGCTGACGGACGCGTTGAAGCGGACGGCGAGACCATCTATCTGGTCAAGGACATGAAGGTCGCGCTCTCGGCGAGCTGACCCTGAAGGAAGGAGAGCGCCCATGCGCCGCGTCGTCATCACCGGGATCGGGATCATCTCGCCCATCGGCAACACCGCGGCCGAGGTCGAAGCAAGCCTGCGCGCCGGGAAATCCGGCATCGTCTTCGCCCCGGACTACGCCGAGCACGGCTTTCGCAGCCAGGTGAAGGGCCAGCCCAACATCGTGCTCGAGGATCATATCGACAAGCGAAACCTGCGCTTCATGGGGCCGGGTGCCGCGTACAACTTCCTCGCCATGGAGCAGGCGGTCGCCGACAGCGGGCTTGAGGAAAGCGACGTCTCGAACGAACGCTCCGGCCTGATCATGGGCTCGGGCGGACCTTCCACCTCGAACTTCTTCCTGGCCTTCGACACGGTCATCAACAAGGGCGCCCCGAAGCGGATGGGGCCGTTCATGGTGACACGCTGCATGTCGTCCACGAACTCCGCCTGCCTCGCGACACCGTTCAAGATCAAGGGCGTGAACTACTCGATCACCTCGGCCTGCTCGACCAGCGCCCATTGCATCGGCAATGGCACCGAACTGATCCAGATGGGCAAGCAGGACATCGTCTTCGCCGGCGGCGGCGAGGAACTGGACTGGACCCTGTCGTGCCTCTTCGACGCGATGGGCGCGATGTCGTCGAAATACAACGACACGCCGGACAAGGCATCGCGCGCCTTTGACGCGACCCGCGACGGTTTCGTCATCGCCGGGGGCGGCGGGGTGGTCGTGCTGGAGGAACTGGAGCACGCCAAGGCGCGCGGTGCCAAGATCTATGCCGAGGTGACGGGCTACGGCGCGACCTCGGACGGCCACGACATGGTGGCGCCCTCCGGCGAGGGCGGCGAACGCTCGATGCGGCTGGCTATGGCGACGCTGCCCGAAGGCCGCAAGGTCGACTACATCAACGCACACGGCACATCGACGCCGGCCGGAGACGTGACCGAAGTGAAGGCGATCCGCCGGGTCTTCGGCGAGGGCAAGGTGCCGCCGATCTCGTCGACCAAGTCGCTGACCGGCCACTCGCTCGGCGCCACCGGCGTGCACGAGGCGATCTATTCGCTCCTGATGCTGAACGGCAGGTTCATCACCGCCTCGGCGAACGTGACCGAACTCGACCCCGAACTGAAGCCGGAAGAGATCGCGACCACCTACCGCGAGGGGGTGGACCTCGATTCCGTCCTCTCCAACAGCTTCGGCTTCGGCGGGACCAATGCCACGCTCCTGATGAGCAAATACCTGGGGTAAGCTCACATGGCCGAACTGATGCGAGGAAAGCGCGGGCTCGTCATGGGCGTCGCGAACGAACGTTCCATCGCCTGGGGCATTGCGGCAGCACTTGCGGCCGAAGGCGCCGAACTTGCCTTTTCCTACCAGGGCGAGGCGTTTGGAAAGCGGGTCGAGCCACTCGCGGCCTCGGTCGGATCGACCCTGCTCGTCGATGTCGATGTCACCGATGACACCAGCCTCGACGCCTGTTTCGCCACGCTGAAGGATCGCTGGGGCAGCCTCGACTTCCTGATCCACGCCATCGCGTATTCCGACAAGACCGAACTCACCGGTCGGTTCATCAATACCAGCCGCGAGAACTTCAAGACCTCGCTCTCGATCTCCTGCTTTTCCTTCATCGACGTGGCGCGGCGCGCCTCCGAGTTGATGCCGGATGGTGGAAGCCTCATCACCCTGACCTATGCCGGGTCGAATCGGGTGACGCCGAACTACAACGTGATGGGGGTAGCGAAGGCCGCGCTCGAAAGCGCCACGCGCTATCTTGCCAACGATCTCGGCCCGCAGAAAGTCCGCGTCAACGCGATCTCTCCCGGTCCGATGAAGACCCTCGCCGGTGCCGCCATCGGTGGCGCCCGCGCCACCTTCCGCCATACCGAGGCCAACGCGCCGATGCGCGCCAACGCGACGCTCGAGACGATCGGCGGCACGGCGGTCTATCTCTGCTCGGACTATGGCGCCTGCACGACGGGGGAGATCATCCGCGTCGACGGCGGCTTCCACGTCCTCGGCATGCCTCAGCCGGAAAACCTTTGAGGCGAGGCCGGGGGCGCTGCCCCCGGACCCCCGGGATATTTCCGGCAAGATTAAGGCGGGACGCGTCCCGATTCACTGCGGAAAGCTCCCTCCGTCCAAGGCGGACACGGTTCGGATCCGCGAGGTCCGACCGATCAGCGCCCGCCCAGCCGGTCGCGCAAGGGTTTAGACTTGGCGTGATAGGCATCCGCGTCGCCGTAATCCACGAAGTCCGGGTAGTGGTCGTGCGGGCCGGCAAGCCGGCGGGCATGCTTGATCGGGCACCAGTACAGCTCCGTCCGGCCGGCGATCTCCCGGACGTAGGAGATGAGCCCGTTGCAGTAGCTGCAATAGAGGCAGTTGAGCTTCTGCAACCCGTTCAGATAGGCGAGGTGCTGATGGTCGAAGGCGATATGGTCGGCGCGGCGCACCTTGGCGATCCGGTAGACCGGAAAGCAGATTGCCTGATAGAGGCTGACGCAGAGATCGAGAAGAACGAAGGGAAAGATCAGCGCGTAGATCACCGGCGCGGTGAGGATCACCATCGGCCGGGCGCCCGCGAGGAATGCGGCGAGCCGGATGCGCGCGGCCCTGTGGCGGCTCAGGACCTCGCGGTCGAAGATCACCCGTCCGCGCTCGACCCGGTAGTGCCAGGCCTTCCGACGTTCGGCCAGTTCGGCGTCCAGTTCCGCCTCGAGGGCGGCCAACGTCTCCTTTAGCCTCTCGACCGGCGATGTCATGGCACGTTCCTCCCTGATGTAGTTCACATTAGCGCGGTGCCGGACGGCGGCGCACGTGATTTCCGTCCGGCTGCCTTGCAATTGTACCGGCGACATTTCCGCCCTTGCCCCCTGCCCCGACCCGCGCCAGTCTGGCATCGACGGGAGGGCCCATGACCATCACGACCTGTGTCTTCGACGCCTACGGCACGCTGTTCGACGTCGCGGCCGCCGCCCGGCTGGCCGCGGCCGAACCGGGGCGCGAGGAAATGGCCGCGAGTTGGCCGAAGCTGGCCGAGGACTGGCGAAGAAAACAGCTCGAATACACCTGGCTTCGGGCGGTCATGGACCGGCACACCGATTTCTGGACGGTCACGCAGGACGGCCTCGACTGGGCGCTGGAGGCGGCGGGACTCGCGGATCCGGAGCTGCGCGAGCGGCTTCTGGCGCTTTACTGGGAGCTGCCGGCCTATCCGGAAGTGCCCGCCATGCTCGCCGCGCTGAAGTCGAAGGGTCTGGCCACCGCGATCCTCTCGAACGGGTCGCCCGAGATGCTGGCCGGTGCGGTCGCCTCGGCCGGGATCGGCGCGTTCCTCGACGACACGCTCTCGGTCGAAAGCGTCGGCGTTTTCAAGCCCGATGCCCGCGTCTACCGGCTGGTGGCGGCGCGGTTCGGCCGCACAGCCGAAGAGGTGCTCTTCGTCTCCTCGAACGGCTGGGACGCGGCGGCGGCCTCGGGCTTCGGGTTCCGCACCGCCTGGGTCAACCGGTCCGGCCAGCCGATGGACCGGCTGCCGGCGCGACCGCATCACGTTTTGCCCGACCTGACCACGATCCCGGACATCGCCCGCAAATGACACTTCTCCATTTCACCGCCTCCGACGGCGCCCGCCTCGCCTATCGCGACGAGGGCGAGGGGCTGCCGATCCTCTGCCTCGCCGGCCTGACCCGCGCCTCGACCGATTTCGATTTCGTCGCGCCGCATCTTCCCCGTGTCCGGCTGATCCGTGCCGACTACCGGGGACGCGGCGGGTCGGAATGGACCGGCGCGGCGAGTTACACCGTCCCGCGCGAGGCGCAGGATGCGCTGGAACTGCTCGACCATCTCGGGCTTGAACAGGCCGCCGTGCTCGGCACCTCGCGCGGCGGGCTCATCGGCATGATGCTGGCAGCGACGGCGCATCACCGGCTCCTCGGCCTCTGCCTCAACGATGTCGGCCCGGTGATCGAACGGGCGGGGCTGGAAAAGATCTTCGACTATGTCGGGCGCAACCCGGCGGCGAAGGCGATGGACGACCTTGTCGCCCGGATGCCGAAGACGATGGCCGGCTTCGCGAATGTCCCCGAGGAACGCTGGCGCGCCTTTGCCGAACGGCTTTATGTCGAGGTCCCGGATGGCCTGCATATCCGCTACGACCCGGAGCTGCGCACGAGCTTCCTCGCCGCCTTCGACGGGCCGCCGGTCGATCTCTGGCCCCTTTTCGATGCCTGCGCCGGGCTGCCGCTGGGCCTGATCCGGGGCGCGAATTCCGACCTCCTGCCGGAGGCGACGGCGGCCGAGATGCGGCGCCGACGGCCGGACATGATTTTCGCGGCCGTCCCCGACCGCGCCCATGTGCCCTTCCTCGACGAGGCCGAAAGTCTCGCCGCCCTCACCGCCTGGCTGGAGAAGATGCGATGAATATCGGGATGATCGAGGCGGCGGCCGGACGGCTGAAGGGCCACGCGCTTCGGACCCCTCTACTCACCTCGCCGTTTCTCGACGAGATTGCCGGGCGCCGGGTGTTGGTGAAGCCGGAATGCCTGCAACATACCGGGTCGTTCAAGTTCCGCGGCGGCTGGTCGGCGGTCTCGGCCCTGGCGCCGGCGGCGCGGGCCAAGGGGGTCATCGCCTATTCCTCCGGCAATCACGCGCAGGGCGTGGCGCTGGCGGCGCGCGAACATGGCGCGCCCTGCGTGATCCTGATGCCGGCCGACGCACCCCGGGTGAAGATCGCCAATACCCGCGCGCTGGGTGCCGAGGTCGTACTTTACGACCGCTCCACTGGCGACCGCGACGCGATCGGCGCGGCACTGGCCGAGGATCGCGGGCTGACGCTGATCAAGCCCTTCGACGAGCCGCAGGTGATCGCCGGACAGGGCACCACTGGCCTCGAGATCGCCGAACAGGCGGCCGAGGCCGGGGTGACGACGGCAGACGTGCTCGTCCCCTGTGGCGGCGGCGGGCTCACCTCCGGCATTGCGCTGGCGCTTGAGGCGAAGGCGCCGGGGCTGAGGGCGCGGCCGGTGGAGCCGGAGGGCTTCGACGATGTGAAGCGCTCGCTCGCCTCGGGCCGGATCGAGCGCAACACCCGCACCTCCGGTTCGCTCTGCGATGCGATCGTCACGCCGGCGCCGGGCGAGATCACCTTCCCGATTCTCGCGCGCCTCTGTGGCCCCGGACTCGCGGTGACCGAGGATCAGGCGCTTGCCGCGATGGCGGCGGCCTTCGCGCGGCTGCACATCGTCGTCGAACCCGGCGGCGCCGTGGCCCTGGCCGCGGCGCTCTATCATCCGGGCGAGATCGCCGGCGACGCGGTGATCGTCGTCACCTCGGGCGGCAATGTCGATGCCGAGATCTATCGCAAGGCGCTGGAGCGGTACGCCACGGCCTGAGGCCCCTCACGGCAGGTCGAGATCGACCCAGACGAGCCGGTGGCGCGACGCTGTCCCGGCCAGCGCCGCCGCCTCGCTGCCCGGTTCCGGCCACCAGACGCCCGCCGCCGTCACCCGCAGCCCCGCCGAGGGCAGCACGTAGTCCACCCGCAGGTTTCCCGGCCCCGGATCGTCCGGCCAATCGGCCGTGTCGAGCGCCGCATCGCCTTTTTGCGCGGCATTCGCCCCGTCCGAGGCGACGGCGCCTTCGCTCGCGGGATGCGGATCCTGAAAGCGCGGCCCTGCCAGAAGTGCCTCCAGCGCCTCGGGCCGGCCGTCGCCGTCGACGGGATCGAGGTTGGCATCGCCAAGCAGAACCAGCGGCCCCACGGGCGGGGCAAAAGGCAGCGCCCCGTCGAGAAGGCGAGACCAGAAGGCCGCCTCGTCATGGTTGCGCCGGCCGTTCCGGTCCTCCGGCCCGTCGAAGACCGGTGGCGAGCCGTGCCAGGCCAGAAGCGTCAGCGTGCCGCCGCCCGGCAGGTCCACCGGCACCGCCCAGTGTCCGGTCGAGGACAGACGTTGCACCGAAGCGGCCTCGGCCGACAGTCCCGCGCCGTCGATCAACCCGTCCGGAAGGTCGCGCCAGAGAAAGCCCGAATAATCCTGCGCCGGCCCAAGCGGCAGCCGCGACAGCACCGCCATGCCGCCCTCGCCCGCGAACCCACCGAACCCCTGCGCGTCACCCGGCCCGCCCGTCCGGCCGTCGCCATCGAGGTCAATGCCGGTCGCCCAGCCGGTATTCGGCCGCAGCGCGAAAAGATGGGGGTAGCGTCCGCCCGCCTCGGCGATCCGCCCGGCGAAGGCGTTCAGCGCCACTAGGTCGAGGTCGTAGTCGAACCCGGTCAGAAGCAGAACATCCGGCGCGGCCGCCGCAATCACACCCGCCGCCGCCTCGACCTGGGCATCGGTGCCGGTCAGAATGTCGCGCAGAAGAAGGCCGGGCCCCTTGCGGGTCAGTTCGACATTGAAGGTGGCGACACGCAGTGTCTCGGCCGAAACCGGGTCGGCACAGCAGGCGGCAAGGATCAGGCCGGCAAGAGGTCCGCCCCGGATGCCACGTTGTTCTGGCGCCGCTTGGCCTCGATCATTCCGGCAATGCGGCCCATCGCGATGCCGCGCATGAAAAGAGAGGCGGGAAGGAAGGCCCATGCTGTCATCGTCCAGATCAGGGTTTGCGGGCTTTCCAGCGTCACCGGCGAAAAGGCGAGCGAGGCGAGTTTGACCGCGGCTGGGATAAGGAACGGCAGAAGGAAGCCGAGTGCAATGTTGAACCGCGCATCGCGCTGCAACCGGTCGACCACGTCGCCCCCGGTGGTCGGGTCGAAGGTCGGCAGGTTGATCCAGACGTTGAACGTCCCGATCCGGCTTGGCCAGCCGATCATCCGCATCGTCACGACGAAGAAGATCAGCGTCATCATCGAGATCATGTAGGCGATCCCCGCCGAGGTCCGCACCATGATGAGATGGCGCGTGGCCATGTCTTCCGGCAGCATCAGCACCACCAGCCGCACCGGGCTGTAGGGCACGTCGATGACCTCGCCAAGCTTGTCGCCGAGGGCCGCAATGAATTCGGTCAGCGTCGTCGGCTCGGTCTGGCCGCGCACGATGGTGGAAAGCAGGATCACCGTGATGAAGAGCGACAGGAAGCGCAGGCGGTTGAAGGGCGGCGCATCGCGGAACTCGACAAGGCCGGGATAGGTCGAGGCATATTCGAAGAAGGTCAGCGCCGCGGCAAAGAGCGCCACCAAGGCGACGATCTGCGTCGTGTCGCTGGAGACATGAGGCAGCATCAGCGACGGTGTTGCTATCAACACAATCACGAGCACTGCGCGCACCAGTGCGCCTGTGAGCTGAGAAATCACTGCCCTACACCCTCAACCTGGTCGGGACCGGTACTTTGCCGGGCACCTCGGACCAACTTGAGCTCGCCAATTGTGGCGAACTGCCTCTTTGTTGCCCAACTTTTGCCCAATTCCATGTCCCCATCAACGTTTCGTTAAGTTAAACCCGGGCATTGGGGCCTTTTCGTGGTCGAACTGGTGCGGCATTGCATCATTTCATGAGCAAGATTCCGCCGACAATAGCGCAACAATAAGGCCGCCCCGAAGGGCGGCCCAAGATATTGTGGTTACTGGGAAATCAAACCCAAGGTCGAGCCTGCGCCGCCGTCTTCTCGAATGTATCGATGGCGGAAACTTTCTCTAGCGTCAGGCCGATATCGTCCAACCCATTCAACAAACAATGCTTGCGGAACGGATCCACCTCGAACGGGAAACTCTGTCCGTCAGAGGTCGTGACCGTCTGCGCCTCGAGATCCACGGTCATCCGCGCATTGGCGCCTTTCCGCGCATCCTCCATGAGGGCGTCGACCTGCTCCTGCGGCAGCACGATCGGCAGGATGCCGTTCTTGAAGCAGTTGTTATAGAAGATGTCGGCGAAGGACGTCGAGATCACGCAGCGGATGCCGAAGTCGAGAAGCGCCCAAGGCGCGTGCTCGCGGCTCGACCCGCAGCCGAAGTTGTCGCCGGCGACGAGGATCTCGGCATTCCGGTAGGCCGGCTGATTCAGCACGAAACCGGGAATTTCCTTGCCGTCCTGGGTAAAGCGCATCTCGTCAAAAAGGTTCTTGCCCAGCCCCGAGCGCTTGATCGTCTTCAGGAACTGCTTGGGGATGATCATGTCGGTGTCGATGTTCACAAGTGGCATCGGCGCCGCGATCCCGGTGAGGGTATTGAATTTGTCCATGGTCGTTCTCCCTTACACCGCGTCCGCCATCATATCGCGCACATCCGTCAGATGCCCGGTGACCGCCGCCGCCGCCGCCATCGCGGGGCTCATCAGGTGGGTGCGTCCGCCCCGGCCCTGACGGCCCTCGAAGTTGCGGTTCGACGTCGCGGCACAGCGTTCGCCGGGCGACAACTGGTCGGGGTTCATGGCGAGGCACATCGAGCAGCCGGCGAGCCGCCATTCCATCCCGGCGTCGATGAAGATCTGCGCCAGGCCTTCCTCTTCCGCCTGCGCGCGCACGAGGCCCGACCCCGGCACCACCATCGCGCGGATGCCCGGCGCGATGTGCTTGCCCTTGAGAATCGCGGCCGCGGCGCGCAGATCCTCGATCCGGCCGTTGGTGCAGGAGCCGATGAAAACCGTGTCGATCTTGATGTCGGTCAGCTTCATCCCCGGCGTCAGCCCCATGTAGTCGAGCGAGCGTTGCGCCGCCTCGACCTTGCCGCCCTTGAAGTCTTCCGCGGCGGGCACGGTGCCGGTGATCGGCAGCACGTCCTCCGGGCTGGTGCCCCAGGTCACGACCGGGGCGATATCCTCGCCCTTCAGGGTCACGACCTTGTCGAAATGCGCACCCTCGTCGGTCTTCAGCGTCTTCCACCAGTTGAGCGCGGCTTCCCACTGCGCGCCCTTCGGCGCGTGGGGGCGGCCCTTCACATACTCGAACGTCTTCTCGTCCGGGGCGATCAGGCCGGCGCGGGCGCCGCCCTCGATCGCCATGTTGCAGACGGTCATGCGGCCTTCCATCGACAGGTCGCGGATCGCCTGCCCACAATATTCGATGACGTAGCCGGTGCCGCCTGCGGTGCCGGTGGCACCGATGACGCTGAGGGTGATGTCCTTGGCGGTGACGCCGGGGCGCAGATGCCCGGTGATCTCCACCTTCATGTTCTTCGACTTCTTCTGGATCAGCGTCTGGGTGGCCAGCACATGCTCCACCTCAGACGTGCCGATGCCGTGGGCCAGCGCACCGAAGGCGCCGTGCGTCGCGGTATGGCTGTCGCCGCAGACCACGGTCATGCCCGGCAGGGTCCAGCCCTGTTCCGGCCCGACGATATGGACAATGCCCTGACGCACGTCCGAGACCGGATAATAGTGGACCCCGAAATCCTTAGCGTTCTTGTCGAGCGCCTCGACCTGGATGCGGCTTTCCTCGTTCTCGATCCCCTTCTCGCGGTCGAGCGTGGTCGGCACGTTGTGATCGGGCACCGCAATGGTCTTCTCCGGCGCGCGCACCGTGCGGCCGGTCATGCGCAGGCCCTCGAACGCCTGGGGCGAGGTCACCTCGTGGACGAGGTGGCGGTCAATATAAAGCAGGCAGGTGCCATCGTCCTGAGTATCGACGACATGGGCATCCCAGATCTTGTCATAGAGCGTCTTGGGGGACATCGGTCCTCTCCGCATTGGTGAAATCTGATAAACGCGACAGGAAGGCGGCGCCGATCAAAGTCGGGCCAGCACCGTCATCGTCGCGCCGAAAAACCGCCAGGGCAGCCGCGCGCGATCGTCCATGTCGAAAAAGCGCTTCATGGCCTTGCCAGATACACCCTGCCCCCGCGTCCCGCAAGGCGTTCCGCGCGGATCGCGGACAGATCAAGGAGCATTGCGCACTTGCCTCGAACGCGGCGGCGGGGCCAGATAGGGCGATGGAAGGTGAATTCGACGCGATCCTGACCGGGCTGAACGAGCTTTGGTCGACCCTGCGGCTTCAACTGCGACTTCTGTCGTTGCCGAACCAGCTTGGCCAGCTTGCCACGATCCTGCTGTGCGTACTGGTCGCATGGCTCTTGGCGCGCTGGCTCGGCCCGAAATTCGAAGCGGTGTTGCGCAGCCTGTCCGGTCTTCAGAAATGGCAGCTTCGCTGGCTAATCGTGTTGCGCAACAGGATGCAGCTCGGCTTCTTCGCCATCCTCGCCTGGCTCGCCGCATCAGGTTTTGCCGCGGTCTACAGCTTTCCGTCGCGCCGCTATCTGCTGGTTCTGGCAGCCACGGTCGCCACCGCCTGGTTCTTCATCCGCGTCGCGGCGCAGGTCGTGAAGAACCGGTTCCTCAGGAGCCTCGTGATCTGGGGGCTGACCGTCTATGCAACGCTCTACTATGCCGGACTTCTCGATCAGGTTACCCGCTTTCTCGACGGTGTCGCGATCCAGTTCGGCGATTTCCGCCTGACCCTGCTGGCGATCCTGAAGGCGGTTCTGGTCACCGGCCTTCTCTTCTTCGGCGCCCGGACGGTGGCGGGCGCGGCCGCCCGCCGGATCAGCCGGAACGAAGATATCAGCCCCTCGATGCGGGTGCTGACGGTAAAGTTCCTCCAGGTCGCACTTTACTCGGCCGCCTTCTTCATCGGGCTGAAGGCGGTGGGCTTCGACCTCACCGGACTTGCGGTCCTCTCGGGTGCTATCGGCGTCGGCCTCGGCTTCGGCCTGCAGAAGGTGGTATCGAACCTCGTCTCCGGCGTGATCATCCTTCTCGACAAGTCGATCAAGCCCGGCGACGTGATCTCGCTCGGCGACACGTTCGGCTGGATCGAGAGCCTCGGCGCGCGCTACGTCTCGGTCGTCACCCGCGACGGCAAGGAATACCTGATCCCGAACGAGGATCTGATCACCGGACAGGTGGTGAACTGGTCGCATTCCAACGAATTCGTGCGCATCGACCTTTTCTTCGGCACTGCCTACGGCGACGATCCGCACCTGGTGCGCAAGGTCGCGGTGGACGCGGCCTATTCGGTGGACCGGGTTCTGCGCTCGCATCAGGCGGTCTGCCACATCACCGGCTTCGGCGACAGTTCGGTCGACTACATCCTGCGGTTCTGGATCACCGACCCGGCGCAGGGGCTTACCAACGTCAAGGGCAACGTCTACCTCGCGCTCTGGGACGCGTTCAAGGAACACGGCATCTCGATCCCGTTCCCGCAGCGCGAGGTCAGGGTGCTGCCGGGGTCCGTGCTGGAAACAACACAGCCCGAGTAAAGCGGCGCCCCTCCCGTTGTGGCCTTGCCAATCGCCGCAATCCTCCCCATTCGGGCCACATTGAGATTTTACAATCGCGATGTTACCTTGAAGACATGCCCAGCGCCGGGGCGGGGGCGGCGCGCAACCCTGGAGGACGATGTCCTGTTTCATACTGCAAAGGCGGCCGGATCTCCGGCCGCAGGGCCGGTGCCGATGACGGCGACGCCCGCTGAGGTCCAAAGCGACGTTCTGCTCGCCCGGATTCTCGCCTCCCTCGAGGATGACAAGGCCGAAGACGTGGTGACGATTGATCTCCGCGGCCGGTCTTCTGTCGCCGATTACATGGTCATCTGCTCGGGCCGCTCGTCGCGTCAGGTCGGCGCCATCGCCGAAAAGCTGATGGAGCGTCTGAAGCAGGAATTCGGCCGCACCTGCCGGATCGAAGGCAAGGAGCAGGGCGACTGGGTCCTGATCGACGCCTCCGACGTGGTGGTTCATGTCTTCCGCCCCGAGGTGCGGGAGTTCTACCAGCTCGAAAAGATGTGGATGCCCACCGGGGCCGGACTGAGCGCCCGGCAGAACTGATGCGGCTGCACATCTGCGCGGTCGGGCGCCTGCGCGCGGGCCCCGAACTGGCGCTGATCGACGATTACCTGAAACGGTTCGACCGGACGGGCCGGGCGCTCAGCCTCGGCCCGGTTTCCGTTCACGAGGTCGAGGACCGGAAGGGCGGCGGGACGGAGGCGGAGGCCGATCTTCTCGGCCGAGCCGTGCCCTCCGGCGCATTCCTCGTCGCCCTCGACGAACGCGGCCGGCAGATGTCCTCGCCCGATTTCGCCAGCCTCATCGCCCGGACCCGCGACGGCGGGCGGCAGGACATGGCATTCGTGATCGGCGGGGCCGACGGCCTCGCCCCCGGCTTTCGCGACCGCGCCGATACGCTCTTGTCCTTCGGGCCGATGGTCTGGCCGCACATGCTGGTGCGGGTGATGCTTGCCGAACAGCTTTACCGCGCCGCCTCGATCCTTGCCGGTGCGCCCTATCACCGGGTGTAAGGGCGAAGCACCCTGCGCGCCGATCCCCGCCAAAACACGGGACCGATCGGCCATGCCCGGTTGCCCGCCCGCCTGAGCCGGTTTAGATCAGGCAAAGCCCAAGCGCGAAGGAACCGACCATGTCCCGCCCCCGCCCCGTTGTCCTCTGCATCCTCGACGGCTGGGGGCTGCGGGCCGAGACGACGGGCAACGCGGTGGCGCTGGCGAAAAAGCCCGCCTTCGACCGGATCATGGCGACCTGCCCGCATGCAGAGCTTGTCACCCACGGGCCGGATGTGGGCCTGCCTACCGGGCAGATGGGCAATTCCGAGGTCGGCCACACCAATATCGGCGCCGGCCGGATCGTCGCGATGGACCTCGGCCAGATCGACCTCGCGATCGAGGACCGGAGCTTTTTCTCCAACACCGCCATTTCGGCGTTCATCCAGACGCTGAAGGCCGATGGCGGCACCGCGCATCTGATGGGCGTGATCTCGGACGGCGGCGTGCATGGCCATATCGACCACGTCATCGCTGCCTGCGAGATGATCGCGAAGGCCGGCGTTCCCGTGGCGCTTCATGCCGTCACCGACGGCCGCGACGTGCCGCCGAAATCCGCCGACAGTTTTGCCGCCGACCTGGTGCGGCGCCTGCCCGAGGGCGCTCGCGTCGCAACCCTGACGGGGCGCTACTTCGCCATGGACCGCGACAATCGCTGGGAACGTGTGGAACGCGCCTATGCCGCGATGGTGCAGGGCACGGGTCTGCGTGCGGCCAGTGCAACCGACGCCGTGGCCGAGGCTTATGCGCGCGGCGAGACCGACGAATTCATTCAGCCAACCGTCATTGGCGACTACGAAGGCGCGAAGGACGGCGACGGCTTCTTCTGCCTCAACTTCCGCGCCGACCGGGCGCGCGAGATCCTGCTCGCCGTCGGCGAGGACAGCTTCACCGGCTTCGACAGAGGCCCCCGTCCGCATTGGGCCGCGCTCCTCGGCATGGTCGACTATTCCAAGACCCACGACGCCTTCATGGCCGCCGCCTACCCCAAGCGCCCCGTCGTCAACACGCTCGGCGCTTGGGTAGCGGCGCAGGGGCTGACCCAGTTCCGGCTGGCAGAGACCGAGAAATACCCGCACGTCACGTTCTTCCTCAACGGCGGCAGGGAAGTGCCCGAGACGGGCGAGGACCGCTACATGGCCCCCTCGCCCAAGGTTGCGACCTATGACCTTCAGCCCGAGATGTCGGCGGGCGAGGTCACCGACCAATTCGTCGCGGCAATCGGGAAGGGCTACGACCTTATCGTCACCAACTACGCCAACCCCGACATGGTCGGCCATACCGGCATCCTCGCCGCCGGCATCGCGGCGGTGGAAGAGGTGGACCGCGGCCTAGCCCGCGTCGTCGCCGCGCTGGAAAAGGTCGGCGGCGCGATGATCGTCACCGCCGACCACGGCAATTGCGAAACGATGATCGACCCGGAGACGGGCGGCCCCCATACCGCCCATACGACCAACCCGGTGCCGGTGATCCTTGTCGGAGGGCCCACCGGCGCGACGCTTCGCAACGGCCGCCTCGCCGACCTCGCGCCGACGCTTCTGGACCTCATGGGCCTGCCGCTCCCGCCCGAGATGACCGGCCGGAGCCTGATCGTCCGGGGATGAGACGCGCGGCCTTCCTCCTTCTCCTGGCTCTTGGCCTTGGCGCACCGGCGCGGGCGGCCGATCCGGCCGTCCCCGCCGCCGAAGCGGCGGCCGAGGATCTGCGCGCGGCAATCGCGGCGCTGAGTTCGGCCGACGGTGCGCGCAACCGGGTCGCAGCACTGACCCGCACGATCCAGGCCTATGAGGCCGGCCTCGGCTCCTTGCGCGACGCGCTCCGCCGCGCCTCGGTGCGCGAGGCCGAGATCAACGCCTCGTTCGAGGCGCGGCGCGACCGGATCGGCCAGCTTCTGGGCGTCATGGCGGCAATGGAGCGTGACCCGGCACCCCTGCTGCTGTTTCATCCCGACGGCCCCCTCGGCACGGCGCGGTCCGGCATGATCCTCGCCTCCGTCACGCCCGCGCTGCAATCGGAAGCCGAAGTGTTGAAGGCGCAACTCGAAGAATTGAAGCGCCTGCGCGCGCTGCAATCGAACGTGACCGAAACGTTGCAAAAGGGGCTCGAGGCCGCACAATCGGCGCGCACCGCGCTCAGCCAGGCGGTGCAGGACCGCACCGACCTGCCCGACCGCTTCCTCGAAGACCCGGAAGAGCTGACGGGGCTTGTGAACAGCGCCGACAGCCTCGACGCCTTCGCCGTGGGCCTTGCGTCGATGGAAACCGACATCGGCGCGCCAATGGAGGATTTCGAAGGCGCCAAGGGCACGCTGCCACTGCCGGTCCGCGGCACGCTTCTCCGCCGCGCGGGCGAGGCTGACGCCGCCGGCATCCGCCGCCCCGGCATCCTGATCGCGACCCGGCCGGCCGCGCTGGTGACGCTGCCCTGGCCCGCGACAATCCGCTACAGGGGGCCGCTGCTCGACTACGGAAATGTGATGATCGTGGAGCCGGCTTCCGGTTATCTTCTGATCCTTGCCGGTTTGGGCACTGTCTACGGCGAGACCGGCGACGTGGTCGAGGCCGGGGCGCCGATGGGATTGATGGGCGGCGCGGCGACGGAAATGCTCGCATTTCCCGCCGATGGCCAAGAAGGCGGTGGCGCAGACCGAACGGAAACGCTTTATATAGAGTTGAGACAGGGCAAGGAACCCGTGGACCCGGCCCCGTGGTTCACCGAGACAAGGGAAGACTGAGCGATGCGGAAATTCTTGATGGCTGCCCTCGGCGGCACAGTCGCCGGCGTAGTGCTGACGACGCAGGTGGCGGGGCCCCTCGTCGCGCAGGAGGCGGACAAGTCCTCCACCGTCTACGAACAGCTTGACCTCTTCGGCGACATCTTCGAACGCATCCGCTCGCAATATGTGGAGCCGGTGGACGAAGGCAAGCTGATCGAGGCCGCGATAAACGGGATGCTGACCTCGCTCGACCCGCATTCGAGCTACCTCGCCCCCGATGCCTTCGACGACATGCGGGTGCAGACGCGGGGCGAGTTCGGCGGGCTTGGCATCGAGGTGACGCAGGAGGAAGGCTTCATCAAGGTGGTGTCGCCCATCGACGGAACCCCGGCCGCCGAGGCGGGCATCCAGGCCGGCGATTTCATCACCCATGTCGACGGGGAGAGCGTCCTTGGCCTGACACTCGACGAAGCGGTCGACAAGATGCGCGGGCCGGTCGGCTCCGAGATCGTCATCACGGTGGCCCGGAAAGGCACGGATGAGCCGTTCGACGTCTCGATAATCCGCGACACGATCAAGCTCACAGCCGCGAAGGTGCGCACCGAAGGCAATACGGTTGTGCTGCGTGTCACCACCTTCAACGACCAGACCTATGACAACATGGCCGACGGGCTGAAGAAGGCCGTCGCCGACGCCGGCGGCATCAACAAGATCAACGGCTTCGTCCTTGACCTGCGCAACAACCCCGGCGGTCTCCTGACCCAGGCTATCGCGGTATCGGATGCCTTCCTCGACAAGGGGGAAATCGTCTCGACCCGTGGCCGCAATCCCCAGGACAGCGAGCGTTTCAACGCCGAGCCGGGCGATCTGACCGAGGGCAAGCCGATCGTCGTGCTGATCAACGGCGGCTCGGCCTCGGCTTCGGAAATCGTCACCGGCGCGCTTCAGGATCACCGCCGCGCCATCGTCGTCGGCACCAAGTCGTTCGGCAAGGGCTCGGTCCAGACGGTGATCCCGCTTCGCGGCGAAGGGGCGATGCGGTTGACCACGGCGCGCTACTACACGCCGTCGGGTCGTTCGATCCAGGCGCTTGGCATCTCGCCCGACATCGTCGTCGAACAGCCGAAGCCCGAACCCGTCTCCGAGACCCCGACCGAGGAAGAAGGCTCGGCCGCGTCCCGGTCGCGGTCCGAGGCGGACCTGCGCGGTGCCATCACCAACGACTCGATGACCGAAGACGAAAAGCGCATGCTTCAGGACGAGCAGCAGAAGGCCGAAGAGGCCGCGAAGCTGCGGGGCGAGGATTATCAGCTCGCCTATGCGATCGACATCCTGAAGGGCCTTTCGGCCATCGCCGCGGCCGAATGACGCCGGAGGTCGCAGCCCGCCTGCCCTACCGGCCCTGTGCCGGCGTCATGCTCATCAATGACGCCGGCCTGATCTTCGCCGGCCAGCGCAAGGATAATCCGTATCCCGCCTGGCAGATGCCACAAGGCGGGATCGACGCCGACGAAAAGCCCAGGGCGGCCGCCTTGCGCGAGCTTTGGGAGGAAACCGGGATCACGGCGGACCTTGTCGAGTTCATCGCCAAGACGCCGGACTGGGTGCTCTACGACCTGCCGCCGGAGCTTCTGGGAGAGGTCTGGGGCGGCAGATATCGCGGACAGAAGCAGAAGTGGTTCCTCTTCCGCTTCACCGGCCGCGACGACCAAATCGACATCGCGACCGAACACCCGGAGTTCTCCGAATGGAAATGGGTGACGGCGGACGAAATGCTTGCCGCCATCGTGCCCTTCAAGCGTGCGGTCTATGAAGCCGTCGTCACGGCCTTTCGCGGGCATCTGGCTTGAGGCGGCCGCGCAAAAGATCGCGCGTTATCGTCAGCCCTACGGCTGGGTCTGAAGCCGGATCGTCGGCACCAGCGTCGGAGCGACGGCGGCAGCATCGTCGCGGCCCGGAAGCAGCATGTCCCAAATGCCCTTCGCGCCCGTCTGCTCGACGGTGAACGCCTCCTTCGCGGTAAGGTCGCCAGCGGGGGCGACGGTGTAGGCCCCCCCGGCAGATCGCCAAGCTGGTAGCCGCCCTCGGCATCGGTGACCGCGACGAACTGGCCGGCGTCCCCCTCGACGATGACGGGATAGCCCGCGACCGGCCGCCCTGTGTCGGTGATCAGCCGGCCGCTGACCACCACGCTTTCGGCAAGACCGGCAGAAGGCGCCAGGGTGAGGATCAGAAGGCAGGTCAGGCGTGTCGGTGTGGACATGGCCATTCTCCTCTCTCGTCAGCGGTCAGTCGCCGCCGATCAGCTTGTTCTCGAACACGAACCCGTTCGATGCCTCATCCAGCATCGCCGGCCCGTGCACGACGGCATAGGTGAAGCTCGCGTCGGGGCGTACCGGGTTGGGCATGAAGGCGACGACCGAATAGGTGTCGGAGGCATCGACATCGAAGCTGACACTGTTCTGCTGCCCGAGCGTGACGGCGTTGAGCGGCTCAAAATACCGGCGCGGGATCGCACCGACGATGACCGCCGCATTCGGCTGGGTCTTGTCGATCAGCAGCCGCGCGGTGAGTGATCGCTTGTCCTGCTCGGCCGGCGTGCGTTCGATCACGAAGACCGCCAACCCCGCCCCAATCAGGATCGCACCGAGCGAGGGGTAGTTGGTCTTGAGTTTGCCGAGCACCGGAATCTCGATCTCGGTCACATTGCCGGCCTCGTCCACGACCGTCTTTTGCTTGAGCAGCGCCCAGATACCGCCGGCGCAAAGGACGAGCGCGATGAACATGCCGGACAGGGTGGTGATGGCGAAGGTTGTCATGTCAATGTCTCCCACCACGTCGGGATCGTCTGAAATCAGCGGCCCCGGCAGGGCACGGCGTCAAAATAACGTCAGTTCAATGGCGGTATCCTACACGCGGAGGGCGATTCTATCAATCGGGAGACACGGCGGCCGACCGCGTCGTCAGGGCCGGGCCAGGTGTCCCGCGCCGGAAAGGAAATCCCTGAGCCGGGTCTGAAGGAACGGCACCGCCCGGTCGTGGCCAAGAAACGCTGGGATCGCCATCATCTCCCAGCCCTGCCCCTCGTCGCCAAAGACGATCCGCTCGATCTCTGCCGCCTCGATATGGCCGCCGAAAAACGCCGCCCGCGCGCCCGGTTCATGGTGGGACGGGTAATCGCGCCGCCAGATCAGCCGGTCTTCCGGCAAGATCAGCCCGTATTCCTCATGAAGTTCGCGCAGCGCACATTCCGCCTCGGTCTCGTCACCCTCGCGCCCGCCGCCGGGAAAATCCCAATAGCCGGGAAACGGCAGCCCCGGCAGGTCGTCGCGCAAATGTGTCAGAACCCGTCCGCCCCGGATCAGCGCGATCTTGGCGCCGACGAAGCCTGGCTCAGCTGTCATTGATGTCGCGGTCCCAGACCTTGACCTGCCCGTGCCGCACGCCAACCACCTTGCGCAGCACCAGCCAGGCGATCAGCGAGGCCACCGCGAAGACGAGAGCCAGCGCCGCGAGCGATCCGCCGAGAACCCCGAGCCACAGCAAGAGCCCGGTCAGCGCCGCGCCCACCGCGAAGCCGAGAAGGATGAAGCCGGGGATCATGATCTCGAGGATCGCCAGCACCGCGCCGGCGATCATCCACACCCACCACTCGGCCCAAAGCATCATACTCGCCCCTTCAGCATCTTGAACGCATCGCCAAAGGCATCAAGTGCCTGCGCCGGCACGATCACCGTCTGCTTTCCGGCACCCTGCCCCACCGCGGTCAGCGCCTCCACCTGCTTCAGCGCGACCTGGTACTGCGCCGCCTCAAGCCCGTTCTGCTTGATCGCCTCGGCGATCACCCCGGTCGCGTAGGCCTCGGCGTCCGCCAGCACCCGGCGCGCCTTCGCCTCCTGTTCGGCGGCGTAAAGCTCCGCATCCGCGTTCAGCTCCACCGCCCGCTTCTTGCCCTCGGCCTCGGTCACCTGTGCGCGGCGCGCGCGCTCGGCGTTCAGCTGTTGCAGCATCGCCGCCCGCGTCGCCTCGTCGAGGTTCACGTCCAGCACCTCGGCCCGCGTCACCTCGATGCCCCAGTCGTCGACCATCGCCGCCACCAGTTCACGCACCTTGCCGATCAGTTCGGACCGGTTCGACTGCACCTGATCAAGCTCCATCTTGCCGATCTCGGAGCGCACGATCCCCGCCACCGTCGTGGCAATCGCCCCGTCCACATCGCGGATCCGGTAGACGGTCTTTTCCGGCTCGGTGATGCGGTAGAAGACGCTCGTCTCGACTTTCACCAGCACGTTGTCGGCGGTGATCGCGTCTTGCAGCGCGTTCGGCAGCTGCCGCTCGAGGATCGAAATCTTGTGCGCCACCCGGTCGAGGAACGGCACGATGAAGTTGATCCCCGGCCCCAGCACCGCGCGCAGCCGGCCGAACCGCTCCACGACATGCTTTTCCGACTGCGGAACGATCCGCACGCCGAGCATGACGCACAGGATGATGAAGATCGCAAGCGCGAGAAGCACCCCGTTCCCGCCAATCAGGTCACCGATCACCTGCCCGAAATCCATCGCACTGCCTCCATCGCATGTTTCCGCGGACTATGCCTTTCCCTCCGATGCGTGGAAAGCCCCGATCCCCGCACACTCACCGGATATCGCACCCGTCGTCGCCGGTATCAGGGCGCCGTCAAGGGCACGACCTTTGGTGCCTCCGCCTCCGGCGCGAGTTCCTCGAAATCGAAATTGTCGAGCTTCGCGGCGCGTTTGCCGGCCCGCTCGGCCGCGGTCGATATGCCGTCGAGATCGCTCCGGGCCTGGTGGAAATGAGTGGAGAGCTTGTCCACCCGCTCCACCACCAGTTCCACGTCGCGGTGCAACTGGCGAAGCGTGGTGCGGATCGCGCCGGCCTGCTCGCGCATCCGCGCATCCTTGAGGATGGCGCGCATCGTGTTCAGCGTCGCCATGCAGGTGGTGGGCGAGACGATCCAGACCTTGACCGCGAAGCCTTCGCGCACAAGTTCGGGGAAGTTGGCGTGCAGTTCGGCATAGACCGCCTCGGAGGGCAGGAACATCAGCGCGCCGTCTGCCGTCTCTCCATCAAGAATGTAGCGTTCGGCGATGGCCTTGATGTGGCTGCGGACGGCGATGCGGAGGCTCCGCTGCGCCTCGATCAGCTGCGACTGGTTCTCGGCCCGGCGCAGCGCCTCGTAAGCCTCAAGCGGGAATTTCGAGTCGATGACGATGGGGCCCGGTGGGTTCGGCAGGTGAATGAGGCAGTCGGCGCGGCGACCGTTGGAGAGCGTCGCCTGCATGGTGAAAGCATCGGGCGGCATCGCCTTCCTGACGAGGTCGTTGAGCTGGATCTCGCCAAAGGCGCCGCGCGTCTGCTTGTTGGAGAGGATGTCCTGCAGGCTGAGGACGTCGCCCGACAGCTTCTCGATATTCGACTGCGCCTTGTCGATCGTCTCGAGCCGCTGCTGCAACTCGCCGAGCGACCGCGCCGTCCGGGTCGCGGTGCCGTGCAGGCTTTCGCTCATCCCGCGCGACACCTCGGCCAAGCGCTGCTCCATCAGGTGGAGCATCCGCGCCTGCGAGGCGGCCTGCGCCTCGGAGACGTGGCTGAGGCCGCCGGAAAGCTGCTGCTGCCCGTCGGAGAGCGACTGCACCGTCAGGCCGAGTTGGCCGAGATGATGGATCATCGGTTCGCTCATGCGGGCGGAGCGGGTGGCCGCGCGGAGCGTGACGATCAGCAGGACGAAAAAGAGGATGAGAAGCGCCGCGCCGCCGATTGCGGCGAGGACGAGCGGATCGTCGAAGGAATAGGTCTGGCCGTACAGCGTGATCATGTGCGCCCGAAAAGCCGCTCGATATCGGAGAGTTTCAGTTCGACATAGGTCGGCCGGCCATGATTGCACTGGCCGGAAAGCGGCGTGCGCTCCATCTCGCGCAGAAGCGCGTTCATCTCGTCGGGGCGCATCCGGCGGCCAGTGCGGATCGAGCCGTGGCAGGCCATGCGGCTCAGCACCGCGTCGATTCTCGATTGCAGGCGCTGGCTGTCGCCCATGTCGTGCAATTCGTCGAGGATATCCCGGATCAGCGCGGCGGCGTTCACCTCGCCAAGGACGGCCGGGGTTTCGCGGACGGCGATGGCGCCGCCGCCGAAGGGCTCGACGCTGAGGCCGAGCCCCGCAAGCGTCTCGGCGTGATCGAGGAGGAGCGCCGCGTCGGCCTCGGAAAGTTCGACGATCTCGGGGATCAACAGCGCTTGTGCGGCGACGCCATGTTCGTCGCGCTGCCGCTTCAGACGTTCGTAGACGAGCCGCTCGTGCGCGGCATGGCCGTCGACGATGACAAGGCCGTCGGCGGTCTGGGCGAGGATGTAATTCTCGTGAACCTGAGCGCGGGCGGCGCCGAGGGGGTGATGCTCGGCCGGCTCGGCCGGGGTCGTTTCGACGGTCGCGTCGTAACGGGCGCTGGCCTCGGCGAAGGCCGGGGCGAGCGGCGCCTGCGCCGCATAGGCGGTGCGGAGCGCCATCTGGGACGGGCGGTCCATCTGGTAGATGCGGGGGCCGCCCAGGGGTTCGGGCCGCATCGCGCCAAGCGTAGCACCTGCGACGGTGGAGGAGGCACGGTGGCCGGCTTCGGCCAGCGTGTGGCGCAGCGCCGAGACGATGAGGCCGCGCGCCAGCCCCGGCTCGCGGAACCGCACCTCGGCCTTTGCGGGGTGGACGTTCACGTCGACCCGTTCTGGATCGCACGTCAGGTTCAGCACCGCCGCCGGGTGCCGGTCGCGCGACAGGACGTCCATGTAGCCGGCCCTGAGCGCGCCGATCAGAAGCTTGTCGCGCACCGGGCGGCCGTTGACGAACAGGAACTGCTCGACCGCCGCGCCGCGCGAATAGGTCGGCAGCGCGGCGAAGCCGGTCAGGCGGATGCCTTCGCGCTCGGCGTCGATGGCCAGGGCGTTGTCGGCGAAATCGTTGCCGAGAAGGCGGCGGAGGCGCTGCCCGAGCGCTTCGAACAGCTCGCCCTGCTCGGCATCGGCGCGCAGGATCACCCGGCCCTCGCCGCCGCCGGTCGCGTCGCGTAAGGTGAAGCCGACGAAAGGCTCGGCCATGGCAAGGCGCTGCACCACGTCGCGGATCGCCTGCGCCTCGGCCCGGTCGGAACGCAGGAACTTCAGCCGCGCGGGTGTCGCGAAGAAGAGGTCGCGCAGCTCGACCACGGTGCCCCAGTTCAGCGCGGCGGGGCGGACAGGTTCCGTCCTGCCGCCCGAGACCGCGATTTCGGCGGCCTCCGCGCCCGTGGCGCGGGAGGTGATCCTGAGCCGCCCGACGGCGCCGAGCGAGGGCAGCGCCTCGCCCCGGAAACCGAATGACCGGATATTGAGAAGATCGCTGCCGTCAATCTTCGAGGTCGCGTGGCGGGCGAGCGCGAGCGGCAGATCCTCCGCCGCCATGCCGCAACCGTCATCGGTGACGCGGATCAGCGTCTTGCCGCCATCGGCATAGGTGACGTCGACGCGCCGGGCGCCGGCATCGAGCGCATTTTCCACCAGTTCCTTGACCGCCGAGGCCGGGCGTTCGACCACCTCGCCCGCCGCGATGCGGTTGACGGCGGCTTCATCAAGCTGACGAATCCGCGGGCGTTCGGGCAGGATATTGGGGCTTTCGGCGTTCATCCTACCAGAATTAGCACGCATCGCCGCGATTCGGCCAGTTCACCGTTTGTCTCAGGTGCCGATTTCCGGGATCGGGGTTCCCGCGCCGTTGATGAACCAGCACCGCGACCCGCCGGATCAGTTTTGCGGCATCAATCCCGCCGGCTGGCCGACCACCACGAAGCGCAGATCCTCGGGTTTCATCAGCCGTGCCGCCACGCGCCGAATGTCGTCGAGCGTCACCGCCTCGATATAGGAATTGCGGTCGTTGACGTAGGACGCGGGCAGCCGTTCGGACTGCATCCCGACGAGAATGTCGGCGATCGGGCCGTTGCCGTCGAAGCGCAGAGGATAGGAGCCGGTGAGGTAGGTCTTGGCGGCGTCCAGTTCCTCTGCCGTGACGCCTTCGGCGGCGACGTCGGCCCAGACGTCGCGCACCACCTGGATCGCCTCGGCCACCTTCTCGTTCGCCGAGGCGAAGGAGCCCTGCCAGGTCTCGGCAAGATCCATCGGCACGAGGTAGGTGGAAATCCCATAGGTCAGGCCGCGCTTTTCACGGACCTCATCCATCAGCCGCGCGGCGAAACCGGGACCGCCGAGGATCTGGTTCAGCACATAGGCCGCGAAGAAATCCGGGTCGTCCCGCTTGATCCCGGCATGGCCGAAGGCGACCACCGATTGCGGCGAGGCATAGTCCACCACCGTGACACCGCCCGTCAGCGCAACCTCCACCGGCTCGGGCATCGGCGCGCCGGTCGCCGGCAACCCGCCGAGCAGGTCGTCGAGGAGGGCGCCCAGTTCCGCCTCTGTGATATCGCCCACCGCCGCGACGAAGAGCCGGTCGCGCGCCATCGCGGCGGCCTTGGCATCGAAGAGGTCGTCGCGGGTCAGCGCCGCGAGGCTTTCAAGCGTCCCGTTGCGGGAGGAGCCGTAGGGATGATCGCCGAAGGCCAGCCTGTCGAAGGTGCGCCGGGCAATCTCGCCGGGGTCCTTCTCGTCCGAGCGGATGATCGAGGCGACCTGGCCCTTGACCCGGTCGATCGCATCCTGGTCGAAGCGTGGATCGGTCAGCGCCCGCTTCAGAAGCGCCACCGCCTCGGGGCGGTTTTCGCTCAGCATCCGGGCCGAGACCGTCACGCCGTCGTCGAAGGCATCGAAGCTGAAATCCGCCGCAAGCCGCTCGCGCGCCGCGGCGAAGCCCTGGCTGTCGAGTTCGCCGGTGCCCTCCTCCAGCAGCGCCGTCATCAGGAGCGTCGCCCCCCGCTTGCCGGGCGCATCAAGGCTCGTGCCGCCTTCGAAGCGCAATTCGAGCGCGGTGAAGGGGATCGAATGTTCCTCCACCAGCCAGGCGCGGATGCCACCGGGCGAGGTGACTTCGCGGATATCGACCGCCTGGGCGGGCAGGCCGGCGAGGACCGCGAAGGCGGCGACGAAAAGCGCCCGGATCATTGCATCACCTCTGTTGTCTCGTCGCGCATCATCCAGCCGGTCACCGCGCGTTTGCGGTCGAAGACCTCGGCGGCCGCCGCCATCACGTCGGCCTCGGTCACGGCGTCGAGGATATCGGGCCAGGCTTCGACATCGGCGATGGTCAGGCCCGTCGTCAGCGCTTCGCCGTAACGGCGGGCAAGGCCGTCGATATCATCCTCGGCAAAGATCATCGCGGCGCGGATGCGCGTCTTCACCCGCGCGAACTGATCCGCGTCGATGCCGGTCTTGAAAAAGTCCGCCAGCGTGTCGTCGAGCGCCTTTTCGGCTTCGTCAAGGCTCACGCCCTCGGCCGGGACCACGGCAAGGTTGAAGGTCGTGTCGTCGTAGGAGGTGCCGTCATAATGCGCCGATGTGTAGATCGCCTGCTTCGTGCCGAACTGGAGTTTTGTCGCGAGAACCGAGGTCTGCGAACTGCCCCCCAGAAGATCGGCGAGGATCGTCAGCGCCGCCGCCGTGGTCTGATCGCCCGGATCGCGTTCGGGGGCAAGGTAGCTGCGCGTCACGTAAGGCTGCGACACGCGCGGGTCGGCGAAGCTGAGACGGCGTTCGGCAAGTTGCGGCGGCTCTTGCGGGCGGGCGCGCGGGCCGATCCCGGGGGTTGGCTCCAGGGGGCCGTAATAGGTTTCCGCCAGCCGCTTCACCTCGGCCGGATCAACGTCGCCGGCAACGACCAGCACCGCGTCGTTCGGCGCATAGTAGCGGCGATACCAGTCAAGCGCGTCCTGCCGGGTCAGCGCCTCCATCTCGTGCCGCCAGCCGATGATCGGGGTGCCGTAGGGATGGTTGAGGAACTGTGCGGCGGTCCGCTGTTCGGAAAAGATCGCGCCGGGATCGCTGTCGGTGCGCTGGTTGCGCTCCTCGATGATGACCTCGCGCTCGGTCTTCCAGTCGTCCTCGGACAGGATCAGGCCGCGCATCCGGTCGGCCTCCATCTTCATCACGAGGTCGAGCCGGTCGGCGGCGACGCGCTGGAAATAGGCGGTGTAGTCCCAGGAGGTAAAGGCATTGTCGGAGCCGCCATTGGCCTCGACGATCTTCGAAAACTCGCCGGGGGCGAGGTTTTCCGTGCCCTTGAACATCAGGTGTTCGAGAAAATGCGCAATACCCGAGACGCCGGGTTTCTCGTCGGCAGCGCCGGCGCGGTACCAGACCATGTTGACGACGACCGGGGCGCGGTGATCCTCGATCACGACGGCCTCGAGCCCGTTCGGAAGGGTGAAACTCGTGACCTCACCGGAAATGGCGGGGGTCGCGGTCGCGGCGGCAAGGGCCAGCCAGCGCAGGGTGCGGAACATCGTGATCTCCCTCGGTCCGGAATGAGAGGTAACCGCCGGGCGGCGAAGGTCAAGCCCGCTGACGCAGAGGTGATCAGTTGCCGTCGAGCGTTTCTTGCGGCGGCGCGCCCACGGTGCGGGCCCCGGCGGCACGCCAGCGCTCCAGCTCGGCATACTGGTCGAGCGACATCGGTTTGTAGGCGCGGAAGTAGATGTTGACGCTGAACATGCGTTCCAGGAGACGGCCGTCATGCTTGCGGCGGTATTCCAGATCCTCGGCCGCGAGAACTTCGCGGATGTCCGAGGAGGTACCGCGCCGCGCCGTGTAGGAGACGAGCGCGCCGTTGCCGGCCGGCACCGCCGTGCGGTCGAGCGCGGCCGGATTGCCGCCAAGCGCCGCGACGGCGTCGGCCTCGGGCGTGGGGTCGGTGATGTTGGTGCCACCCGGCGTCGGCGCGGGCAGTGCCGCGAGATCGTCGGGCAGTTGCAGCGGCTTCGTCGGCAGGACGGTGAATTCGTCGGGGCTGCGGCCCTGCGGCTTGATGTTCAAGAGTTTCGGCGCCTTTTCCTCGTCACCCGCGAGGCGGCCGCAGGCGGTCAACGCCACAAGCGCGCAGATCACCAGTGCGCGGATGCCAGTCTTCGCCCCCATGGGTCTCTCCCTCACCTGCCTGTCCCCCGTTTAGCGCATGTCTTCGGGCGCGTCACGGGGTCTTCTCCCGCCCGGTGAAGAGGACGAGCCCGATGGCGCCGGCGAAGATCGCGATGTCGGCAACGTTGAACGAATAGGGATTGTCGAGGCCCGGCACCGACATGTTGAGGAAATCGGCAACCGCACCGTAAAGGATGCGGTCAAGCACATTGCCCATCGCCCCTCCGATCAAAAGCCCGGCCGAGAACTTGACGATCCGGCTGTGCGGTTCGCGCCGGGCCCAGCGCCAGACCCAGAGCGATATGACCAGCGCCATCGCGATCAGGAGCCAGCGGGCGAGGTCGGCATTGCTGGAAAAGAGCCCGAAGTTGATGCCCTGATTCCACGCCATGCGCAGGTTGAGCCAGGGCGGCAGCACGTCGATCCGCTGCCGTGTATAGAGGTCGAGCCCCTGAACGACGAAGAACTTCGACGCCTGATCGAGCGCAAAGATCCCCGCCGCTGTCCAGGTCACGAGCCGCATCGCGTTGCCTCAGTGCCGGAAATGGCGCTGGCCGGTGAAGACCATCGCCAGCCCCGCCGCATCCGCTGCCGCGATCACCTCGTCGTCGCGCATCGAACCGCCGGGCTGGATCACCGCCGTGGCGCCCGCCTCGGCCGCCGTCAAGAGCCCGTCGGGGAACGGGAAGAACGCGTCGGAGGCGACGACGGAGCCTTTTACGGTCGGCTCGGCGAGGCCCAGCGCCTCGGCCATGTCGGCGGATTTGCGCGCCGCGATGCGGGTCGAATCGACCCGGCTCATCTGGCCCGCGCCGACGCCGACCGTAGCGCCGCCCTTGACGTAGACGATGGCGTTCGACTTGACGTGCTTGGCGACCTTCCACGCGAAGAGGAGGTCGGCGAGTTCCGCATTCGTCGGCGCGCGCTTCGTCACCACCTTCAGATCGGCGGGCACAACAAAACCGTTGTCGCGGTCCTGCACGAGGAAGCCGCCCGACACCTGCCGGAAGGCGAGGCCCGGCGATTTCGGGTCGGGCAGCCCCGCCGTCGTCAGAAGCCGCAGGTTCTTCTTCGCGGCGAACACAGCCTTCGCCGCATCGTCCGCACCCGGCGCGATCACAACCTCGGTGAAGATCCGGGCGATCTCCTCGGCCGTCGCTGCGTCCAAAGGCCGGTTCAGCGCCACGATCCCGCCGAAGGCGGAGGTGCGGTCGCAGTCATAGGCGGCCTTGTAGGCCTCCAAGAGCGTCTTGCCCTTCGCGACACCGCAGGGATTGGCGTGCTTGATGATCGCGCAGGCCGGGCCCTCGGCCGGGTCGAATTCGGCGACGAGTTCGAAGGCGGCATCGGTGTCGTTGATATTGTTGTAGCTCAGCTCCTTGCCCTGATGCTGCACAGCCGTGGCAACGCCGGGGCGGTTCGAGCCATCCACGTAGAAGGCCGCCGACTGGTGCGGATTCTCGCCGTAGCGCAGCGTCTGGGCCAGCGTCCCGGCGAAGGCGCGCCGGCGCGGCGCCTTGTCGCCGATGGCCTCGGCCAACCAGTTCGACACCGCCGCGTCATAGGCTGCGGTGCGGGCATAGGCGCGCTGGGCAAGCTTGCGGCGGAACTTCGGGCAGGTCCGGCCCTCATGCTGGTCCATGTCGCCAAGCACCTTGGCGTAATCCTCGGGGTCCACCACCACCGCCACATGGGCGTGGTTCTTCGCCGCCGCGCGGATCATCGCCGGGCCGCCGATGTCGATGTTCTCGACGCAGGTGTCGTAGTCCGCGCCTTTCGCCACCGTCGCCTCGAACGGGTAGAGGTTGACCACCAGAAGGTCGATCGGCTCGATCCCGTGCTCCTGCATCGCCGCGACATGGCCCGGATTGTCGCGCAGCGCAAGCAGCCCGCCGTGGACCTTCGGGTGCAGCGTCTTGACGCGCCCGTCCATCATCTCGGGGAATCCGGTCACATCGGCCACGTCGCGGACCTTGAGCCCCGCCTCGCGCAGCATCGCCGAGGTGCCGCCGGTGGAGAGCAGCTCCACCCCCCGCGCGGCCAGCCCCTTGGCGAACTCCAGAAGCCCGGTCTTGTCGGAGACGGAAATCAGGGCGCGGAACAGCGGGGCCAGGCTGGCATTGGCATCGGTCAAGGGCGGGATCCTCTACTTGGGCAGTACATCGTCGTCGCGAAACGTGTCGCGGATGGCCGAGGGGGTATCCTGTGCCTTGGCCAAGGTCCAGCCCAACTGACAGGCATAGTCCAGCACGTGGGCCGAAAGAACAATCTGTTTCGCGGCGCGCGGCTTTAGCCGCCCGGTTTCGAGGTAGACCGAGGGTTCCAGCGTCAGTTCCCCCACCCCGTCGTGGCGGAAGACCCAGATCTCGCCCGATTTCAGCGCCAGCGACACCGCCGTGCCGCCGAGGTCGATGGCGGCATCGACATCCGGATGCAGGTGGAAACGCAGCGAAAAGGGCACACCCTGATGCTTCGACCGCTCCATGATCGTCTCGAAGCGCCGCCGGTCGGCGACCGTCATCGCGCCGAGCGTATCCTCGCCGGCAAGCGCGCGGCCATCGATGGAGAGCATGAGGTTGCGGATATGGGTCAGGCCGTGGGTCGGCACGTAGCCGTTGTGCCCGGCCATCAGCCGGTGGCCGGCGCTGTCATCTTCGGGCTGGGCCCAGACCTGTTCGGGGATATCGGTGAACTGGCCGCGCGGCGAGGCGGGCAGGACTCCTCCAGCGCCAAGGCGCGACGAGGAAAACCCCCGGATACAGAGCGTCGAATGCGACGGCGTCGCCCGCCCCGCCCGGCGCCAGTCGGGGCCGAAGCTCGACCCCGAGCCGCAGTTGACGACGACCGGGCGCCGCCCCGAGGTCAGTTCCATCGCCAGCGTCGAGGCATGGGCGTTCGCCGAGGCGCGCCCCTTCGGCGGCGGTGCGGCATCGACGATGATCGTTGTGCGTCCGGCCGCCAGCCGGGCATAGCCCATCGCGAGGCCATGCGCCGTCAGCGCCCGCCCGCCCGCCGTCGCCAGCGCCTGATCGAGCCGCCCTTCGAGCCCCCTGCCCCCGCCGTGGAACCGCGCAAGCCCGCCATCGGCATGGCGCAGCGCCCTGAGCGTCGGCGCGATCCGGTCGATCGCGTCGAGATGGGCCGCCTGCGGGGTCCGGCCGGCTTCGGCCAGCGCCTCGGCGGCCCAGGTCAGGAGGGTAAAGACCTCCAGCAGTTCTTCCGGGTTGCGCGTCGGGATGCCGCCCTCGGCGTCGATCTCGCGCCCGCATTCCTTGGCGAGCGCGGCGGCGGCGGGGCCGACATGACGCTCCATCCCCGACAGCGCGAGGCCGGCATAGACGAGGCCGGTCAGCGCCTCGAACCGCGGCAGGCCCGGCGCGGCGGTCGTCCAGCGCCGGGCGAGGAAGATGGTCTGGCGGCCGAGGCAGCGGAAGTAGGCGTCGGACTCTGCCCGGTCGCGGCCGTTCAAGAGAAGTATCGCATGGTTGATCCAGCGGATCAGCCGCCGCCCGGTCAGGTCCGGCGTCCAACCCGGCCCGCCGCCGCGTCCGTAGCGCCGGATCCAGTCGAAGACCCAGGCCTGCGCCCGTTCCCGCGCCGGCGCGTCGGCGACGGCGGCGAGATCGTCAAGCCAGGCGGCGCCGTGGATCTCCTCCTCGAACCGGGGATCGGGGATCGGCAGGTCCCAGATCGACTTGCCCTTGGCCTCGATCAGGAAGCCGGCGAAGAGGAAATTGCCGGCGGTCAGTTGCCGGCCACGCGCATAGGAACCGATGGTCTTCGGCTCCGGCTGGCTCATGAACCCCGTCGCGGGACGCGCGAGAGCCGCCAGCCGCGCGTGCAGCCGGTGCATAAAGCCCATATATCCGGTTTCGGATCGCCCCACGCCTCACGGTCCTCGTTCTTCTGTCGCCCGGTTGTTTCCGGGAATCTGCCCCGGGCCGGAGATTACCGGCAGCCCTGCCCCGTGTCACCGGCTAAAGCCCCTCAGCCTTGGGGCACGCGCAGGCAGGCGATGAAGAACCCGTCCATCCCGCCCCGGTCCGGCCAGTAGTCGGGGCGAAGCCTGAGGCCGTTTTCCGCCGTGATCCATTCGGCGTCGATCCCCGGCAGGTCAAGCGCGGCACGGTCGGTGGTCAGGCCCGGATGGCGGGTAAGGGCGGCGGAAACCTGCCGCTCGCCCTCCTCGGGCAGGAGCGAGCAGGTGGCGAAGACAAGCCGCCCGCCGGGGCGAAGACGGGTCAGCGCCCGGTCGAGGAGCGCTGCCTGCAAGGCGGCAATCTCCTTCAGCGCGGCGGCGTCACGCACGAAGGGCAGGTCGGGATGGCGGCGGATCGTGCCGGTTGCCGAACAGGGCGCGTCAAGAAGGACGGCATCGAAATCCGCCTCCCCCTCCCAGGTGAGCGCATCGGCCACGACGATATCGGCGGCGAGCCGGCAGCGGGCGAGGTTTTCGCGCACCCTGCCCATCCGCGCATCGGACAGGTCGAGCGCCGTGACCCGCGCGCCCGCCGCTGCAAGTTGCAGCGTCTTGCCGCCGGGCGCGGCGCAAAGGTCGAGTACCCGTTCGCCCGGACGCGGCGTCAGTACCTTGGCGGCAAGCGCGGCGGCGGCGTCCTGTACCCACCAGTCGCCCTCGGCATAGCCCGGCAGGTCAGAGACCTGGCCGGCAGTATGCAGGCGCACCGATCCGGTCGGCAGCGCCTCGCCGCCGAGCCGGGCGGCGAGCGTCGCCGCATCGCCGTCCTTCGGCGTGAGGTCGAGGGGGGCGCCCTTGGCCTGCGCGGCCTCCATCGCCATCGTCGCGGCCTTGCCCCAGGCCGACATGAGCCGGCCGCGGAGCCAGCCCGGCAGCGGATCGGCCGGCAACATCGCCCAGCGCTCCGGTGGCGTCCCGGACGCGCGGCGGAGGACGGCATTGACCATCCCGGCAAAGCCTTCGGCCTTGCGGCCGGAGGCGCGGGTGAGGCTGACCGCCTGGCTCACCACCCCGTGGGCGGCGGCGGAACCGGCGAAGATCTCGGTCACCGAGACCCGCAGGATCGCGCGGACGAGCGCCGGCGGCGGCTTTTTCAGGAACGGTTTCAGCACCGCGTCGGCGCGGCCGAGATTGCGCAAGGTGAGAAGGGCAAGCCGCTGCGCCCGCGCGCGGTCGGGTGGCGCAAGGCCCGAAAGCGCGCCACGCCCGATCTGATCGGAAAGCGGCGCCCGGTCCTCCAGCACGGCCACCACCAGCCGGGCCGCTGCACCTCGTGCCGTGTCATCCGTCGCCATGCGTCCCCCGGTTGCCGCGCCCGCCCGGCCCCCGTATATCATGGGGCATCGCGAAACAAGGAAGGCCACGATGCCGACGACGCCCGACAAACATCTGCCCGAAGCCGCCAAACGCGCACTGGCTGAGGCCGAAGCGCGGCGGAAAGCGGCGACGGCAACCGATCTGCCGGCCGAACTCGGTGGCCGCGACGGACCCGAGCCGGTCCGCTACGGTGACTGGGAGAAGAAGGGGATCGCGGTCGATTTCTGAGGACCGGCGCCCGCAAGGTGGGTTTGAAACCACCTTACGCCGCGCCCGGTTAAAGGCCGAGCACGTCCAGCATGTCGTATTCACCGGGCTTCCTGTCCTGCCCCCAGAGCGCGGCCCTGAGCGCGCCGCGCGCGAAAATCGCGCGGTCGGTCGCAATGTGACGCAGAACGATGCGCTCGCCGTCGGCCGCGAAGATCACGTCATGCTCGCCGACGACGTCGCCGCCCCGGATCGCGGCAAAGCCGATATGACCCGTCTCGCGGGCGCCGGTGATGCCCTCGCGCGCGCGGTCGCGGAAATCGGGCAGGTTGACGCCCCGGCCCTGTGCCGCCGCCTCGCCGAGCATCAGCGCAGTGCCTGAGGGCGCATCGACCTTCATCCGGTGATGCGCCTCGACAATCTCGATATCCCAATCGGCGTCAAGCGCGGCGGCAACCTTCCTGGTGAGCTGGGTCAGGAGATTGACCCCAAGGCTCATGTTGCCGGCGCGGATGATCACCGCGTGCCGCGCGGCGGCGCGGATCTTCGCAAGGTGGTCGGCCTCGAGCCCGGTCGTCCCGATCACATGGACCGCGCGGGCCTGCGCCGCGAGCGCCGCGAATTCGACCGTGGCCGCGGGCGTGGTGAAGTCGATCACGGCTTGCGCCTTCGCGAACGCCTCCAGCGGATCGTCGGTGACGGTGATGCCGTTCGCGGCCCCACCCATCGCGACGCCAAGGTCGCGGCCGATCCAGTCGTGCCCGGTCCGTTCGACCGCCCCGACGAGCCGCGCCCGGTCGGATGCCGCGATCAGGCGGACCAGCATCTGGCCCATGCGCCCCGAGACGCCGGTGACGACGAAGCCGGGAATGTCTGTGGGGTCGGTCATGGCGGTCTCCTCGCGCGATGGGCTTCCTTTAGCCGCTGCGAGGCGGCTTGGCAAAGCCCCGTTGCGGGCCGGGCCGGCATGGCCTACATGCTGGGACATGGCACAGAACCGTTCCTCAAGGCCGTCCGGCCCTTCGCAGCGCCAGCTTCGCGTCGGCGAACTGATCCGCCGCACCCTGTCTGAGGTGCTGATGCGGGGCGAGGTCCATAACGATGCGCTCGGCGCGATGTCGATCACGGTGGGCGAGGTCCGGGTCTCGCCCGACCTGCGCGTCGCCACGGCTTTCGTGCTGCCGCTCGGCGGCGACGGCGCGGCAGAGGCGCTGGCGGCGCTCAACCGTTCGAAAGGGGAGTTGCGCCATCACGTGGCCAAGGCGATGACGCTGAAATTCGCGCCGGAACTGCGGTTCGTCCTCGACGAGACCTTCGACCGGATGGACGCGACGCGCCGGCTTCTGGCCGACGAGCGGGTGCAGCGCGACATCGCGAAGCGCGACGATGACGACGATGGCGATGGCGATCTGGGTTAGGGCCGCCGCCGCTTTCCTGCTTCTGGCAGGCGCGAGCGAGGCGGAGAGCTGCCGGACACTGGTGCACGAGGGCGAGAGCTACGCGGTCTGCGAGGCGGGCGCGGACGAGGACCTGCGGCTTTTCCTCAACGACGCCGACGACGCGCCGATTGGCACCTTCGAACGGCTGCGCGAAGGGCTTGTGGCCGAGGGGCGGCGGCTGGTCTTTGCGATGAACGCCGGTATGTATCATCCCGACCGCCGCCCTGTCGGGCTTTACCGCGCCGAGGGGCGCGACGTCTCGCGGCTGGTGACCTCGGCCGGGCCGGGGAATTTCGGGCTGCTGCCGAACGGGGTCTTCTGCATCCGCGAGGGCGGCTTCGCGGTGATCGAGACACGGGCCTATGCGAACGGCTCCCCCGACTGCCGGTTCGCGACGCAGTCGGGGCCGATGCTGGTGATCGGCGGGGCGCTGCATCCGCGTTTCCTCGAAGGATCCGACTCGCGCTATGTCCGCAACGGCGTCGGCGTTTCGGCGGACGGCCACCGCGCCTATTTCGTGATTTCGGATGGGGCGGTCAATTTCCACACCTTCGCCCGGGTCTTCCGCGACGCGCTCGGCGTGCCGGACGCGCTCTATTTCGACGGCAACGTCTCGCGGCTTTACGCGCCCGAGATCCTGCGCGACGATTTCGGCTTTCCGATGGGGCCGATGGTCGGGCTTTCGGTGCCGGCGGATTGACGCCCCCGCCGCCATTCGCTAGCAGGCGGCCTTCCTTTGGAAAGTAGAGACATGGCACGCAAGAAGGGTCGCGACATTTCCGGCTGGCTGGTGGTGGACAAGCCGGCGGGCATGACCTCGACCGCCGTCGTGAACAAGGTGCGCTGGGCGCTCGACGCGAAGAAGGCGGGCCACGCGGGCACGCTCGACCCCGACGCGACCGGGGTGCTGGCGGTGGCGATCGGCGAGGCGACGAAGACGGTTCCCTTCATCACCGATGCGCTGAAATGTTACCGCTTCGCGGTGCGGCTTGGCGCCGCCACGAAGACCGACGATGCGACGGGCGAGGTGATCGCCACCTCGGCGCTGCGGCCCTCGGATGACGATATCCGCGCTTCCCTGACGGCGTTTCGCGGCGAGATCATGCAGGTGCCGCCGCAGTTCTCCGCAGTGAAGGTCGACGGCGAGCGTGCTTATGCGCTGGCCCGTGCGGGCGAGGAGATGGATCTTGCGGCGCGGGAGCTTTGGGTCGAGAGCCTGGAGATGATCGCCCGGCCCGACGCCGATACGGTCGAACTGGAGATGGTCTGCGGCAAGGGCGGCTACGTGCGCTCCGTCGCCCGCGACCTGGGTGCGGCGCTGGGGTGTCACGGCCATGTCCTTTGGCTTCGCCGCGAATGGTCGGGGCCGTTCGAGGCCGCCGACGGCGTGTCGATCGAGACGATCGAGGAACTGGCGAAGACCGAGGCGCTCGATGCGCTACTCTTGCCGCTTGAGGTCGGGTTGGCGGACCTGCCGGAACTGAAGGCGACAGCGGAGGGCGCGGCGCGGCTGAGGAACGGCAATCCGGGGATGGTCATCGCCTCGGACGTCGACTGGGGCGACGAGGCCTGGGCGAGCTGGCAGGGCCGCGCGGTGGCGGTCGGGGTCTACAAGTCCGGCGAACTGCATCCGAGCCGGGTGTTCAATCTTTGACCGGTGGAGCCGGGGCGCTGCCCCGGACCCCGAGGTATTTCCGGCAAGATGAAGGTCAAAGGGTGAGTCCGGTCTTTCGCCCCTCGTGAAACGCATAGGGGGCCTGGCGCGGCGCGGAGGCATCGCCGATCAGGTGAGTTTCGATGCCATCAAGCTCGGTCGAGAGCGGGTCGAAGGCGCGGTTGGTGGTCGACATCACAAGGGCGGAGGCGGCGTGGTGGGTTTCTTCCCCGGTCAGCATGTTGCAGAGCGTGGCCGCATCGCCGTGCCATTCAGTGATCAGGTGTTCGGTCAGGAAGGTTACGCCGAGTTTCGCGAGCCGGGGGCGGAGCGCGATGTCCGCGGAAGTTCGTGCGAGTTCCTTGCCGATGAAGGGTTCCGGCGTGACGATGGTGACCTTCAGCCCGCGTTCGGCCATCGCCCAGGCGGTGCCGAGGCCGCGCCAGTTGCCGCCTTCGTCGTAGAGGATGACCTGGTCGCCGAGCTTTGCCTCGCGGCGCATGACGTCTTCGGGTGACCAGACATTGCCCCTGTCGATACCCGGCAGTCGATCCTTGCCGGGAAGCCAGCGCTGGAATCCGTCCTCGTCCGGCAGGGAGCCGGTGGCGAGCACGACCGCATCGGGTTTGAGCGCGCGTATATCACCGGCCTCGGCGAAGGTGTTGAGGTGGACACGGACCTGCAGGTTCTCAAACTGGCGTTCATACCAGTCCATGAGGTCGAGGATCTGCGCCCGGCGCGGTTGCTCGCCCGCCAGCCGGAACTGGCCGCCGATGCGGGGCTGTGCCTCCAGAATATCGACCCGGTGGCCCCGTTCGGCGGCGACGCGCGCGACTTCGAGCCCGGCCGGACCGGCGCCGACGACCACGATGTGGCGGGGCTTTGCGGCCGGCGTGAAGCGGTCGCCACCCCATTCGAACTCGCGGCCCGCCGAGGGGTTGACGAGGCAGGAGATCCAGTAGTCGCGGCTGCGCCGGCCCCAGCACATCTGGTTGCAGGAGATGCAGCCGCGCACGTCCCCGGCCCGGCCCTCCGTCGTCTTCCGCGCCAGATGCGGGTCGGCGATCTGGCCGCGCACGATGGAGACGAGGTCGGCCTGCCCGGAGGCAATCACGCTTTCGGCGTTTTCCGGGGTGCGGACATGCGCCTCTGACGTGACCTTGGCGTGTTTGACGACCTTCTTCAGCTCCTCGGTAAAAGGCGCGGTGAGCTTCTCGGCAAAAAGGAAGGTCGGCATCAGCCGCTCGAAGTCGAGATAACCGCCGTGGCCGCAGGTAACGTAGTCGATATGCCCGGTCGCGTCGTGGCAGGCCACGACCTCGGCCAGCGCCTCGCCCTGCAGGAGGACATCGTGGCTGTCGGAGGTCGAGACCGCAAGGCCGATGATGAAATCCTCGCCGCAGGCGCGGCGGATGCCTTCGATGATGGCGCGCGACATGCGGGTGCGGTTCTCAAGGCTGCCGCCCCATTTGTCGGTGCGCTTGTTCGACCACGGCGTCCAGAACTGGTCGAGCAGCGAATGGTAGGCGCCCCAGACCTCGACCCCCTGGAAGCCGCCCTTCCGGCAACGCACGGCGGCGGCGACATGGGCCGCGATCAGCTCCTCGATCTCGGCCTCCGTCATCGCGTGCGAACCGTCGCTGTCGTGATAGGACGGTCCGCCGGACGGCCCCCAGTGGGGCGCGAAGCTGAGGTCGGAATCGCCATGCGCGCCGATGTGGTATAACTGCTGGAGGATGACGGAACCCGCCTCCTTCACCGGTTCGGTGACCTTGCGGAAATGCGGGATCACCTCGTCGGTGCCGTGGCGGAAGTTGCCGCGTGTCAGGACGCCGGTGGCATGGACCGGCATCGGCTCGGCCACGATCATCGCCGCCCCGCCCAGCGCGCGTTCGAGAAGATAGGCGCCGAAACGTGGGCCGGGCAGGCCCATGTCGGACATGTTGGCGGTATGGGCACCGAAGACGATGCGGTTGCGCAAGGTATGGCCGCGCAATTCGAGTGGGGAGAGGAGGTGCGGATGCGACGTCATGCGTTTCTCCCGGTCCCGGTCCGGTGACAGGACCGCAGGGTTTCGCTCGGCTCAGTACCAGGCATCCGGCATCTCCGCCTTCTTCCTCGCCACGAAGTCCTTCAGTGCCTCGTCGACGCCCGGGTCAATCGGCGGCGCCTCGTATTCACGCAGCCGCTCCTTCCAGAGCCGGTTGGCACGGGTCGCGGCATCGTCGCCACCCGCCGCTTCCCATTTCTCGAAGGGCTCGTTGTCGGCGGTCTCCGAGTCCCAGAACGCGGTCTCGTAATTCGCCATCGTATGGGCGCAGCCGAAGAAATGGTTGCCGGGGCCGACCTCGGCGAAGGCATCGACGGCAAGCTGGTTGTCGTCGATCCTGACCCCGTCGAGGTAGGAGTGCAGCGCCCCGCAGAGGTCGGCGTCGAGCATGAATTTCTCGTAGGACATGCTGAGCAGCCCGTCGAGGAAGCCGGCCGAATGCAAGATGAAGTTGGCGCCGCAATGGATCGCGGCGAGCATCGACATCGTGCCCTCGGTCATCGCCTGCGCGTCCGGCAGCTTCGATGTGGTGAAGTTGCCCGAACAGCGCAGGGGCAGGTTCAGCCGCCGTGCAAGCTGGCCGATGACCATCGAGCCGATGGCGGGTTCCGGCGTGCCGAAGGTGGGCGAACCGGAGCGCAAGCTCATCGACGACAGGAAGTTGCCGAAGACCACCGGGGCGCCGGGGCGTTCAATCTGGGCGATGGCGCCGGCATTGGTCACCGGCCCCATGGCGCCACCGAGGATGAAGGGCACGATGACAGCAGCCTGACCCGCCCGGGCGTAGGCGCGCAGGCTTTTCGTCATCGTGCCGTCCCAGACCAGCGGCGAATTGACGTTGACGTTGCCGAGGATCACGCAATTCTCGTCCACGAAACCTTCGCCGAAGACGATCCGCGCCATGTCGATCGAATCCTCGCTGCGCTCCTCGGCGGTGACCGATCCCATGAAGCAGCGATCAGACAGCGTGAGATGGGCATAGACCATGTCGAGGTGGCGCTTGTTCACCGGCACGTCGGTCGGCTCGCAGATCGTGCCGCCGGAATGGTGGAACCACGGCGAGGATTGCGCCAGCTTGATGAAGTTCTCGAAATCCTGGAGCGTGCCGAAACGGCGGCCCCGGTCGAGATCCATAACGAAGGGGGAGCCATAGGCGGGCGCGAAGACGACGTTCCTGCCGCCGATCCGGGCCGAATTGGCCGGGTTGCGGGCGTGTTGGGTGAACTCGGAGGGCGCGGATTTCAGGATCTCGCGCAGCATGCCCGGCTCGAACTTCACCAGCGTGCCATCGACCTTTGCGCCGGCACGCTTCCAGTAGGCCAGCACCGCGTCGTCGTCGCGGAACTCGATCCCGGTCTCGGCCAGGATGCGGTCGGCGGCGGCCTCGATCTTCAGCAGGTTTTCTTCCGAGAGGACGTCGTAGGTCGGGATGTTGCGAACGATGTAGGGCCGGCCCGGCCCCGACGCCTTGTGCGACCGTTCGCGCCGCCGCGCCTCGCGCCCGCCGTGGCGTGCCTTCGTTACCGTTTCATCAGCGGCCATGTCGCTCTCCCCGGTCCGACCATATCCACCGATCTTAAGGGCAGCGGGACCGGTGCGGAAAGTATCGGGGCCGACATTCGCAATGGCGCAGATGTCGTTTTGCGTCGGGTCGGATTGGGGCCGTCCGGCCATGGCCGGACCGGTCCGGAGGGGCTCGATCCCCCGACCGGACCGACCCCGCCGGCCTATTCTGCGGCGAGGTCCGGCGCCCAGCCGGAGATCGCTTTGACCTCAAGGAACTCCTCGATCCCCCAATGGCCGCCCTCACGCGCGCGCCCGCTCGCCTTGACGCCGCCGAAGGGCGACCCCGCGCCGCGGCTCTGGCCGTTCATCTCGACCATCCCCGACTTCAGCGCGAGCGCCAGGCGGTTCCGGCGCGCGCCATCCTGGCTCTGCACGTAGTTGGTCAACCCGTAGGGCGTGTCGTTGGCGATCCGCGCCGCCTCTTCCTCGCTGTCGAAGGGGATGATCGAGAGAACCGGGCCGAAGATTTCCTCGCGCTCGATGGTCATGCCGGGCCTTACGTCCGCGAAGACGGTTGGACGGACATAATAGCCCTTGTTCATGCCCTCGGGCAGGCCAAGCCCGCCGGCCACCAGCCGCGCGCCCTCGTCGATGCCCTTCTGGATGAAACCCTGGATCTGGTCCCACTGGCGCTTGTTCACCACCGGACCGATATGGCGGCCATGTTCCGACGCCGGGCCGACCTTGATCGAATTGGCCACTTCCGCGGCGGTTTCCACCGCGGAATCGTAGATGGAACGCTCCACCAGCATCCGGCTGGGCGCGTTGCAGCTTTGGCCCGAATTGTTCATCAGATGCAGAACCCCGCGCTTGACCGCCTTCTCGTCGGCATCGGCGAAGATCAGATTGGCACCCTTGCCGCCGAGTTCCAGCGTCACCCGCTTCAGCGTCTCCGCCGCCGCCTTGGAGATCGCGCGGCCGGCGCGGGTTGACCCGGTGAAGGAGATCATCTCCACGTCCGGATGCGCGGAGAGGACCGCGCCGACCCCCGCCCCGTCGCCGTTGACAAGGTTGAAGACCCCCGGCGGCACCCCGGCGTCATGGCAGAACTCGGCGAAGAGCATCGCGTTCAGGGGCGATTCCTCGGACGGTTTCAGAACGCAGGTGCATCCCGCCAGCAGCGCCGGGATCACCTTCAGCGCAATCTGGTTCATCGGCCAGTTCCACGGCGTGATGAGGCCCACGACACCGATCGGCTCCAGCGCGATGCGGTCGTTCGGTGCATGGGGGCCCAATGGCCGGGTCCACTCGATCGCATCGAACGCTCGCAGGAAGTTGTTCAGGTGCCAGGGCAGGCAGGGCGCCTGGCTGTCAGTCGCCATGTCAATGGGCGCCCCCATCTCGAGCGAGATCGCCCCGGCAAGCTCATCCTTGCGGCGGTCGTATTCGTCGAGGATCCGCGCCACGATGGCCCGACGCTCGGCCGGCGGTGTCGCGGCCCAGCCGGGAAAGGCGGCCTTGGCGGCCGCGACGGCGGCATTGGCATCAGCCTCGGAACCGAGCGAGATCACCGCGCAGGGATCCTCGGTCGACGGGTCGATCACCGCGCAGTCGCGGGGGGTCACGGGGGCGGTCCAGCGCCCACCGATATAGAAGTCGCGTTTCTCGATCATGGCTCACCTCGTCTCTGGCGACCGGACTGTGGCAGGGCCGGGCAAGGCCCGCAAGGGTGGGTAACATGATTTGATCAAATTATTCGAAACCCTCACCCGACGTCTGCGATCCGGCGATTTTTCGCGAATGATCGAAGCGGGGTGTATTTGCCGGCGCCACCGCATATGTTCCTTGCCAACACACCAATTGATTCAGGAAAAGGAGAAACCGATGGCCTTGCGCATCAACGACACCGTTCCCGACTTCACGGCCCAGACCGATCAGGGCCTGATCAAGTTCCACGACTGGATCGGCGACAAATGGGCGATCCTCTTCTCGCATCCAAAGGACTTCACGCCGGTCTGCACCACGGAATTCGGTGCCGTGGCGCAGCTTGCGGACGAATGGGCGAAGCGCAACACCAAGGTAATCGGCATCTCCGTCGATGGCGTCGAGGAGCACAAGCGCTGGAAGCGCGATATCGAATCGACCGCCGACGCGGTCGCCGCCTTCCCGATCATCGCCGATGACGGGCTGCACGTGTCGAAGGCGTTCGACATGCTGCCGGCCGAGGCCTACCTGCCCGACAATCCGACCCCGAATGACAGCCAGACGGTGCGCGCGGTCTTCATCATCGGGCCGGACAAGAAGCTGAAACTCTCCATGACCTATCCGATGAACGTCGGCCGCAATTTCGCCGAGGTGCTGCGCGCGCTCGACGGGCTTCAGACGGCCAGCAGCAACGCCGTGGCGACGCCGGCAAACTGGACCCCGGGCCAGGACGTGATCGTGCCGCTCGCGCTTGACGACGCGGCAGCCGAGGCGAAGTTCGGCAAGATCAACAAGGTCCTGCCCTACCTGCGCTACGCCAAGCTGCCGGGGTAAGGACGATGCCCCGGCGCGGCACGGTCCGCGCCGGGGTTCTCGGTTCGCCGCGCGAGGGGGACCGGACCACGACCGGACCTTCGGTCTTCCTTGACGGTGATCGCGCCGCCCCATAAGCACATCGCCACATCGGCGCCGCCGGATCAGCCGGCCGCTGGCAGAGGGGAGGCCTTCCCGTGGGCATGTTTCGCAAGCTCCGCCACGCCATCAACCGCCGCGCCCTGCGCAGCCGGACACCCGCCGAGATCTTCCGCGACTATGTCCGCACCAACAAATGGGGCGATGCGGAAAGTGTGTCGGGCAAGGGTTCGAACCTTCAATCGACCGAGGAACTGCGCAAGCTGCTGCCGCCGCTTCTGAAGGAATTGGGCGTTCGCAGCATGCTCGACCTGCCCTGTGGCGACTTTCACTGGATGGCGCATGTCGACCTGTCCGGGATCGACTACCTCGGCGCCGACATCGTGCCGGAACTGATCGGGCGGAACCGCGAAAAGCACGCCCGCGACGGGGTGTCCTTCGCCGTGGTCGATCTGATCGAGGGGCCTGTGCCGAAAACCGATCTGGTCTTTGTCCGCGACTGCCTCGTCCACCTCTCGAACGACCATGTCCGCAAGGCGCTCGGCAATATCCGCGCCTCGGGTTCGACCTACCTTCTGACAACGACCTTTCCCGGCACTGCCAACAGCGACATCGTGACCGGCGAGTGGCGCGCGATCGACCTGACCCGCCCGCCTTTCGGGCTGCCCGAACCGGCGCGCCTGATCGCCGAGGGCAAGGGCTGGCTCAAGGGTCAGGCCGAGGACAAGATGCTGGGCCTCTGGCGTATCTCCGACCTGCCGCCAACATGACCGAACTATGGACGTCCTGATCATCAACCTTGCCCGCTCGACCGCGCGGATGGATTTCCAGCGCGGCCAGATGGCGGCGTTGGGGCTGGGCTGGCAGCGGATCGAGGCGGTGACGGCAGACAGGGCCGCGCAGGCCCGGCCCGAAACCTACTGGGAGCGCTGGGAACGCCCGATGCGCCCGGCCGAGCGGGCCTGCCTTCTCAGCCATGTCGCCGCCTGGGAACATATCGCAAAGACCGGACGGCCGGCGCTGATCCTCGAGGATGACGCGGTCCTGTCGCGGCGGGTGCCGAACCTCCTGTCTGCGCTGGAGGCGATGCCGGGGATCGACCATGTGACGCTGGAGGTGCGCAAGCGGCGCAAGCTTCTGGGGCGCGCCGCGCGCCCGGTCGTTCCGGGTCTCGTGCTGCGCCGGCTCTATCAGGACCGGAGCGGGGCTGCGGCCTACGTTCTGTGGCCGTCCGGCGCGGCGAAGCTCCTCGCCCGCGCCGGGCGCGGCGGCGCGCTGGCGGACGCATTGATCTGCAAGTCCTACGAACTCTCGAGCTGGCAGGTGGAGCCGGCCTGCGCGATCCAGCTCGACCGCTGCGCGGCCTATGGGCTCGCGGCACCGATCGAGACCGCCTCGACGATCGAAGGCGCCGGCAAGGCGGCCCGCTCGGCCGGCGCCGGCTACCGCCTGCGGCGCATCCTCGCCCAGCTTCGGATGGGTTGGCGGCAGGTGTCGCGGGCCTTCGTCGCCGAACGGCGCGAGGTGACGCTCGACCCCGGCGATTTCGGCGCCTAACTCTCGGTCTCGTCCCACCAGGCGGTGCGGTCGCGGCGGTGGAGCGCGCGCAGCCGGGCAAAGGCGGTATCCTCGGCCTGCATCCGGTCGTAGACCGTCTTCAGGATGCGCCCGGCGCGCGGCGTCGCGAAGAACGGCTCCAGCCGCCAGAACATGTTGCGCAAGGTGTCGTCGGTGCCGACGGTGAAGACCGACATGCCCTCGAAGAGCGGCACGAGGTCGGTTTGCAGCTTATCGATCCGCCCCGGCTCGGGGGCAAGCGTAGCGGCGCCGGTGATATAGCGTTCGGATTCGTAGATCTTCACGGTATTGGCGAGAAGCCCGGTCATCATCGCCACGGCGCGCACGCCGGCGTCGGGATCGTGGTCGGCGAGCGTGTCGGCGGCCGAGATCAGCCAGCGCAGGTTGAGGTGGCGGCAGAGAAAATCGCCCTCCTCATCCCAGAGCGTGCCGAACCTTGCAAGACCGTCGGCAAGCCGCACCTCGCGCCGGATCAGGACGATGAGCCTGGCGTGGTGGAAAACCAGTTCGGGCTGGCCGGAGAATTCGCGGCGCAGATTCTCCAGATGCCGGTCGAGCGACTTTTCCGAACCGCGCGTCTGCACCGCCTCGCCCGCCTCGACGATCCGATCGCGCATCGCGGCGAGATCGCCGTCACCCGCAACATGACGCCCGCCGCCCCAGCGCTTGCGGTGCTGGTTCAGCGAAAAGAAACGCTCTAGACGGGTCTTCTTGCGCCGCACCATCGGATTCTCCCGCGCGGTTTCGGTCAGGGGCGGCCGGAGCCGCCGGTGAAAATCGTCTCAAACCGCGCATCGAAGCTGAAATCGTAGTCTGAGAGCGCGCGGCGGAATGCCTCGGTCAGGTCGTCGCTGCCGCGTTCCTCGCGCGGGGCGGACGCGGCGTTGACGAAGGCCTTGAGCGCACGGGACGCCTGCTTCTGGTCGATGAACGGCCGGATCTTGCGGCGGAACGGGTAGTAGAACAGTCGGTCGCGCAGGTCCCGGATCGCAGGCCGGGGAAAGCGGAACACCTCGGGGTTGAGCCAGAAGCTCGACACGGGGTGGTCTTTCGCGACCGTGTACCAGGCGAGGCTGAGCATGGTCTGGTCCCAGGCCTGCGGATAAAGCCCGCAGAGCCGCGACCATTCGGCGACGATTTTTCCTGCCGCTTCGGTCTTGCCGAGGTAGAGAAATCCCGAAAGATCCTCCCACCCCCGGCGTCGCACGAAGGCGATGTCGAAGGGATTGCCCGCGACGAAACCCGGCGGGCGCAGCACCGCCGCATCGGCGTCGATCCAGCAGATCGGGCCGTCGCTTTCGGCCCATACCCGCTCGACGAAGCGCGCCTTGATCCCGGTATTGGCGACCCATGACCCGCGCGAGGCAATCGGCTCGATTCGGTGCGGCAGGCCAAACCGGTCGAGCGAGGCGCGCAGATCATTCGCGAGCGCCTCGTAGGGCGTGTCGGGCGTGTAGTAGGAAACGAAAAGCGGCGGCTGGCCGCCTTGCGCTTCCAGCAGCGCAATCTCGGACCGCATATCGGTCTGGCAGACCAGATCTCTCGAACCGGGGCGCCGCAGATGCGCAAGGATCCGAACGCCCGGTGTGGCCTCGTCCAATGGCCGGAACCGCGCCGAGGCCGGCGCGAGGAAATCCGTCAGGGGCGTGTCTTCGGCACCGGCGGCCATGCGCTTTGTCCATCTTCGAGGTCGAAGCAGGTGTCGCAGCCGCCCCTTGCCATGTCAATCGCAGCGGGGTCGGTTCACAATGAAAGAAGCCCGGACATGGCCCGGGCTTCCCAACTTCACAACAGGGTGGCGTCGCCTTATTCGGCGTCGGCCTTTTCCTGCTTCTCCGGCGAAATCTCCTCGCCGGTTTCCTGATCGACCATCTTCATGCCAAGGCGGACCTTGCCACGGTCGTCGAAGCCGAGAAGCTTGACCTTCACTTCCTGGCCTTCCTTCAGCACCTCGTTCGGATGCTGAAGGCGCTTGTTGGCGATCTGGGACACGTGCACCAGTCCGTCGCGCTTGCCGAAGAAGTTCACGAAGGCGCCGAAATCGACGAGCTTCACGACCTTGCCGGTATAGACCTTGCCCTCTTCCGGCTCTGCCACGATCGAGTAGATCATGTCGTAGGCCTTCTTGATGGCATCGGCATTGGCCGAGGCGATCTTGATCACGCCGTCGTCGTTGATGTCGACCTTGGCGCCCGAAACCTCGACGATCTCGCGGATGACCTTGCCGCCCGAGCCGATCACTTCGCGGATCTTGTCGGTCGGGATCGTCATCGTCTCGATCCTGGGCGCGTGGGCCGAGAATTCCGACCGGCCCGCAGCGAGAGCTTTCGCCATTTCGCCGAGGATGTGCATCCGGCCGTCCTTGGCCTGTGCCAGCGCCTGCTCCATGATCGTGGGCGTGATGCCTGCGACCTTGATGTCCATCTGGAGCGAGGTGATGCCGTTCTCGGTGCCCGCGACCTTGAAGTCCATGTCGCCGAGGTGATCCTCGTCGCCGAGGATGTCGGTCAGGACCGCGTATTTGCCATCGTCCTCAAGGATCAGGCCCATGGCGACGCCGGCCACCGGTGCTTTCAGCGGAACGCCCGCATCCATCATCGACAGGGAACCGCCGCAGACCGACGCCATCGAGGAGGAACCGTTCGATTCGGTGATCTCCGACACGACGCGGATCGTGTAGGGGAAATCGGTCGGTGCCGGCAGAACCGCCTGCAACGCCCGCCAGGCAAGCTTGCCGTGGCCGATCTCGCGCCGGCCCGGAGGACCGAAGCGCCCGACTTCGCCGACCGAGTAGGGCGGGAAGTTGTAGTGCAGGAGGAAGTTCGAGCGGTAGTTGCCATGCAGCGCGTCGATGATCTGTTCGTCATCGCCGGTGCCGAGCGTGGTGATCACCAGGCCTTGGGTTTCGCCGCGGGTGAAGAGCGCGGAGCCGTGGGTCCGGGGCAGCAGGCCGACTTCGGAGACGATCGGGCGCACCGTCCTGGTGTCGCGGCCGTCGATCCGGGCACCGCCCGAGATGATGTCACCGCGCAGGATCGACGATTCCAGTTTCTTGAACGCGGAGCCGAGGTTGGCGTCGGCCAGCTCTTCTTCCGTGAGCGATGCCTTCACGGCGTCGCGCGCGGCTGCGATGGCGTTCACCCGCTCCTGCTTGTCCTTGATCGCGAAAGCGGCCCGCATCTGCTTTTCGCCGGCCTTCTTGACCTTGGCATAGAGCGCCGAATAATCGGCCGGCTGGAAGTCGAACGGTTCCTTGGCGCAGGATTCGGCGAAGTCGATGATCAGGTCGATCACCGGCTGCATGGAGTCATGGCCGAACTTCACCGCGCCAAGCATCTCGGCCTCGGAAAGCTCGTAGGCTTCCGATTCGACCATCATCACGGCGTCCTTGGTTCCCGCGATGACGAGGTCGAGGCGCTGGTCGGGGTTCATCCGGAGCTGGTCCATGTCGCTGACTTCGGGGTTCAGCACGTATTCGCCGTTGGAGAAGCCGACGCGGCAAGCGCCGATCGGTCCCATGAAGGGCACGCCCGAGATCGTCAGCGCGGCGGAGGCCGCGATCATCCCGACGATGTCGGGATCGTTGACGAGGTCGTGGCTCAGCACAGTGACGATGACGAGGACTTCATTCTTGAAGCCCGGCACGAAGAGCGGGCGGATCGGACGGTCGATCAGTCGCGAGGTCAGCGTCTCTTTCTCTGACGGCCGGCCTTCGCGCTTGAAAAAGCCGCCCGGGATCTTGCCGGCGGCATAGGTCTTTTCCTGGTAATGCACGGTCAGCGGGAAGAAGTCCTGCCCCGGCTTCTGCTCGCGGGCGTAGGTCACGTTGGCCATGACGCTGGTCTCGCCCAGTGTGGCGATGACCGAGCCGTCGGCCTGACGGGCGATCTTTCCCGTTTCCAGCGAGAGCTCTTCCTGGCCCCACTGGATGGATTTCTTTGTCACGTTGAACATATATCGTTTCCTCTTGGGAGCACGCACGGGCGTATCCCGTGTCTCCCCTTTTGCATGGCGGCCCCATTGCCGCCGCCCCCAATCCTTCGCATGCGCCCGGGGGCATGGGCTCACGTCACAGATGCGGGGCCATTACAGGAAATACCCGGCTTTGGAAAGCGTCGTGTTCCGGCACCGTCCGGCGCGCGCCCGGTCGATTTCCGCCCTTGCCGGCGACCAGCCCCGTGCAGGCAGGCCCATGCCCCCATCCCGACACCTCGACGCCCCTGCCCGTTCCGGCGCCGGAACTTTCTGTCACGCGGCGCGCCTGCCCGGTTTCACGCCCGAAGGGACTCGGTTATCCTTGCCCATCATGCCCGCCCTCTGCCGCGATTGCCTTCATCCCTTCGAGACCGGCACCCGCTGCCCGGCCTGCCGCAGCCCCCGCGTCCTTGCGCACCCCGAGCTCTTCACCCTCTCCATCGCCCATATGGACTGCGACGCCTTCTACGCGAGCGTCGAGAAGCGTGACGATCCCGCGATCCGAGACAAGCCGGTTATCGTCGGCGGCGCCCATCGCGGCGTCGTCTCGACCTGCTGCTACCTCGCCCGTATCAAGGGCGTACGTTCCGCCATGCCGATGTTCCAGGCGCTGAAACTCTGCCCGGAGGCCGTGGTCATCAAACCGCGCGGAGCGCATTACGCCGCAGTCTCGAAGGAGATACGCGCGTTGATGGACGAGCTGACCCCGGTCGTCGAGCCCTTGTCGCTCGACGAGGCCTTTCTTGACCTCACCGGCACCGAGAGGCTTCACAAGGCGCCGCCCGTCGCCCTTCTCTGCCGGCTCCTTAAGCGGATGGAGGACGAGCTCGGCCTCAGCGGCTCCGTCGGGCTCTCGCACAACAAGTTCCTCGCCAAGGTCGCCTCCGACCTCGACAAGCCGCGCGGGTTCTCGGTGATCGGCAAGGGCGATACCGCCGCCTTCCTGAAGGGCAAGCCGGTGCGGATGATCTGGGGCGTCGGCGCGGCCACGCAAGCAACCCTGGAGGCGGCCGGCATCCGCACGTTCGACGACCTCGCCCGCTGGGACCGCAAGGACCTGATCCACCGCTTCGGCCAGATCGGCGACCGGCTCTGGCACCTTGCACGGGGCGAGGACTTCCGTCGGGTGAACCCGCACGAGCCGATGAAGTCGATCTCGGCCGAGACGACCTTTGACGACGATATCTCGGACCGCGACCTGCTCGACGGCCATGTCTGGCGGCTGGCCGAAAAGGTCGCCGACCGGACCAAGGCCAAGGACCTTGCCGGGCGCACCGTGACGCTGAAGCTGAAGCGGGCCGATTTCACCATCATCACCCGGCGCCACGCGCTGCGGGAACCCACGCAGATCGCCGACCGGCTCTACCGCGAGGCGGCCGATCTGCTGGCCCATGTCGGGGACCGGGGCCCCTACCGGCTGATCGGGGTCGGGCTCTCCGACATCGTCCCGGCCGGCGCCGCCGACCTGACGCCAGACCTTCTCGATCCCTTCGCGGCGAAACGCGCCGGCGCCGAACGCGCGACCGACGCGATCCGGGCACGGTTCGGGCCGAATGCGATCGTGAAGGGACGGTCCTTGCGGTAGCAAGCGGCGAGTGCGTGCCGGGGAGATCGCGCCTCACTCGGCGGCGAGCGATGTTTCCCCGCGGCCGATCTCGACGATCTCGGCCAGAATGGACTGAAGCGCCCGGCGGAAGCTCATGAAATTGCCGTTCGGCCTGACTTCCCGCTCGTTCATGTAAAGCGCGCGGTCGATCTCGATCTGCACCGCGTGGAAGCCGCGCGACGGGCGGCCGTAGGTCTGCGTGATATAGGCGCCGGCGAAGGGCGCGTTGCGCAGCGTCCGGAACCCTGCCCGCTCGAACGCCGCCTCGATCCGGTCCATCACATGCGGCGACGCGGCCGCGCCGAAGCGGTCACCGAGAACGATCTCGGGCCGCCGGGCCCCGGCCGACGCGATCGAATCCATCGCCTCGTGCGGCATCGAGTGCATGTCGACAAGGATCGCCTCGCCAAAGTCGGCGCGTGCCGTCGCCAGAAGATCGCCGAGGCAATCGTGATAGGGCCGCCAGAAGGCGTCGATGCGCGCCTCGGCCTCGGCGCGGGTCATCTTGCCGCGATAGATCGCCCGCCCACCAGCGACGACCCTCGGGATGACGCCAAGGCCGGAGGCGACGCGCGGATTGTGCGCGGCGAGGCGAACCCCTTCGATCAGCGCCGGGTCCAGCTCGTCCGCGGACCGGTTGAGATCGAGGAAGGCGCGCGGCGCGGTGGCGGCGAGAAGCGGCGCGCCCAGCGCCGGAACCCCGTCCAGAAGCGTGTCCACGAAGGCGTCCTCGGACGACCGGATCGTGCGTTCGTCCAGAACCGAGGCGCGCAGGAACGCGGCCGGATAGTCGCGCCCGCTGTGCGGCGAGGCGAACACGACGCCGGTCCGGCGCCGTTCAGGCATCGTCAACTGGTAAGGCGCGCGCGCCATGCCGTCTCCCTCGCGATGAGCGAACTATAACGGCAATATTTGCACGCCTGAAACCCCTTGCAAGCGTTCCCGACTCCTTTTATAGACCCACGAACCGACGCGGTTCCGCCCGCGTCCTAATTGTTTGGGATCGGCGGAATCGTTGACGGAACGGGCGGTTAGCTCAGCGGTAGAGCACTACGTTGACATCGTAGTGGCCACTGGTTCGATCCCAGTACCGCCCACCATCCGCCTCCGATTCGGGGGCATGTTGTTTTCAATGGCGCGACGCGCGCCGCGAATAGGAGAAGACCGATGAAGGTCAGAAACTCGCTCCGCTCGCTGAAGTTGCGCCATCGCGACTGTCAGGTCGTGCGCCGCAAGGGCCGGGTCTACGTGATCAACAAGACCCAGCGCCGCTTCAAGGCCCGTCAGGGCTGAAACGCGGAACTCTGTGATGCGAAAGGCCGCCGGGTGACCGGCGGCCTTCGTCGTTTCAAGTCCGGTTCCCGCGATCAGAGCGAATCCACCAGTACCCGCGCCACGGTCTGCTGGTTCAGATAGCCGGTCACGGGCAGGCCCCGCGCCTGCTGGTAACGCCGGATCGCGCGGCGGGTATCGTCGTCGAAGGTTCCGTCCGCCGCCCCCGGCTTGAGCCCGAGCGCCGCGAGGCGCTGCTCGATGAGAGAGCGCATGACGGGGTTGAGATTCAGCGCCGCTTCCTGCGCCTCGGCCCGCTTGCGCGCCGCCTCCTGGTCGGGCGTCTCGCTCATCGCCGCGATCCGTCGGCGCGCCTCCTCGACGAAGGCGCCGTCGGGATGGGCCTCCAGATAGTTCTGGTAGACCTGAACCGTGTCGTATTTCTGCGCGGTGTCCCAGGCAACGCGGTCGGTGGCCTCGGCCTCGGTCCGGCGTTCGGATTCGAACACCGAGAGACGTTCCTGCGCCAGTTCGGCGAACAATCCGTCGGGGTATTTCTTCACATAGGCGCGCAGGCCCGCCTCGTCGCCAGCCGCCCCGGTCTGGTCCCAGTAGAGCCGGTCCTGCCGGTCCTGCTCGGCCTTGCGCGCGGCCGCTTCGGCCTCAAGCTCGGCGGCGCGCGTGTCGGCCTCGTCGGCGAGTACAGCGATCTGGCGCGCGGTCAGAAAGCCGGTTCCGTCATATCCGGCCCGGGTCTGCCAGGTGGCGATGGCCCTGCGCGAGCCGGGGCCGAAGACGCCATCGATCCCCTTCGGATCGATGGCGAGGATCGACAGGTTGCGCTGCACGTCGCGGCGCTGGTCGCGGGTCAGGTTCAGCGCGGCCTCGGCCGCCTCGGCCTGCGCGGCCGGATCGTCGAGCCGCGAAAGCGCCGCCTTTGCCGCATCGGCATGGGCGCCACCGGGGAAGCGGTCGAGATAGGCTTCGTAGGCGGCGCGGGTGCCAATGGCTTGCGTTGCCGTCCAGAAGGCCTGTTCCCCGTCGGCAGCGGCGGGAGCGGCCGGCGCGGGAGCGGCGGCATCGTCTGGCACAGGCAGGAACGGCGCGAAGGCGCCGATATAGCCCCGGGCGCGCAGGCCGCCGGCGTCGGCTACAAGCTCTGCCATCGTCCGGCCACGCATTCCGACAAGGTCGTCCGCGAACGCTGCGACCGTCGCCGCGTCGCCTTCGATGAGGGTCACACCCTGCGGCACATCGACCGGGCCGATCCCTGAGGCAAGACCCCGGCCGAGGTCGATCCGCCGCTCTTCGGTCCCGAGAAGAACTAGCGCGCCGCCCGGCCGTTCGGCGGCAATGGCGAGGACCGTCGACAGCGAAAGACCGGCCGCGTCGATCGAGGCCAGCGTTGGACGGTCGGCCCCCGTGGCGACCAGCCATGTCTCGGGACCGGCATGGACGAAATGGCCCGCAAGAAGGATCACGCTGCGGCCCGGCCGGGCAGTATCGCCGTAATGCTCGCCAAGCAGCGCCTGCATCGCCGGCGCGGTCAGATCGGCACCCTTGCGCAGCACGAAACCCGCGGTTTCCAGAGCGTCAGCCGCATCAAGCGCATCGTCGGCCGCCGCGATGTCGGAAGCGTTGCGGTAGTTCTCGTTGCCGATGACCAGCGCCGCGTCCTGCGCGAGCGCCGGCGTCGAGAGGACAGCAGCGAAGACTGCCAGGCAAGCTCTCGGTCTCATGCGTCATGGTCCCCATATCGGGGCGAGATCTACTCGTACTGCCGCTGATCCTCGATTACCTTGCCGTCGTTCGGCAACGATCCGGTGGGAACCAGCTGGATGCGACCTCGCAGTTTCAGAATATCCATCACGGACTTCTCATATAATGCAGGATCGCCGGACTCGGTTTCCACCATAACCGTCATCGCGTCCATTTCGCCGTCGCGAGTGGCGACAATCCGCGCACGCGCCACCTCGGCATGGCGGGCGACGAAGTCGGCGACCTGTTCGGGGCGGACGAACATGCCCTTGATCTTCGCGGTCTGGTCGGCCCGGCCCATCCAGCCCTTGATCCGGATGTTGGTGCGCCCGCAGGGACTTTGCCCGGCCATCACCGCCGAAAGGTCGCCGGTGGCGAAGCGGATCAGCGGGTAGTCGGGATTGAGCGTGGTCACCACGACTTCGCCCACCTCGCCATCGGGCACGGGATCGCCGGTGCCGGGGCGGACGATTTCGACGATCACGCCCTCGTCGACGATCATTCCCTCCATCGCGGGCGATTCATAGGCGATGTTGCCCAGATCGGCGGTGGCGTAGCATTGCAGGCAGGCAATGCCACGGTCGGCATATTCGCGGCGCAAGCTCGGGAAGAGGGCGCCGCCGCCGACGGCGGCGCGGGTTATCTTCAGCCGCTCGCCCATCTCCTCGGCGCGGTCGAGGATGATCTTGAGGTAGTCGGGCGTCCCGGCATAGGCCGTCGTGCCGATGTCGGCGGCGGCGCGGACCTGAAGGTCTGTCTGGCCGGTGCCAGCGGGCAGCACCGCCGCCCCGACGGCGCGGGCGCCGTTCTCGAAAATCATGCCGGCGGGCGTCAGGTGATAGCCAAAGCAGTTCTGGACGACATCGCCCTTGCCGATGCCGCAGGCGTGAAGGAACCGGCCCATGCGCCACCAGTCGTCCGTGACCCCGCCCGGCTCGTAGATCGGACCCGGCGACTGGAAGACATGGGCAAGGTTCGCGACCGGCAGCCCGCCAAATGGCGGCCTGGCCTTCTGCCGGGCGGAGAGGTCGGATTTTCGCAGCACCGGCAAGCGCGCGAGGTCCGCGAGTGTCGCGACCGGCGCCATGCCGTTGCGTTTCAGCTGGCCGTTCAACGCCCGCAGATGGTCGGCCGCGCGTTCATCGGCAGAGCGGGTTTCGAGATCGTCGTAATAACTCACCTTCAAATCCTTCATCACGCCAGCCACCGCTTGCGGCGGCGGTAGGAGCGGACATCGCGGAACGACTTGCGCCCCTCGTCCGACATGCCGAGGTAGAATTCCTTGACGTCCGGATTTTCGCGCAGGTCCTTCGCCGGCCCGTCCATCACGACGCGCCCGCTTTCCAGGATGTAGCCGTAATGGGCATAACGCAGCGCCACGTTGGTGTTCTGCTCGGCCAGAAGGAAGGTCACGCCCTCCTTCTCGTTCACCGCCTTCACGATCTCGAAGATCTGTTCGACAAGCTGCGGCGCAAGGCCCATCGAAGGCTCGTCGAGCAGGATCGTCTCCGGCTTCGACATCAAGGCGCGGCCGATCGCGACCATCTGCTGCTCGCCGCCCGAGGTATAGCCCGCCTGGCTTTTCCGACGTTCCTTGAGGCGCGGGAAATAGGTGTAGACCATGTCAAGGTCGGCGCCGATCTGGCCGGTGTCGGCCCGGGTATAGGCGCCGGTCAGAAGGTTCTCCTCCACCGTCAGATGCTCGAAGCAGTGGCGTCCCTCCATCACCTGGATGACGCCCATCTTCACCAGCGCGGCGGGATCGAGATCCTGCACCCGTTCGCCGCGGTAATGGATCGAGCCCTTGGTGACCTCGCCGCGTTCCGAGTGCAGCAGGTTCGAGATCGCCTTCAGGGTCGTCGTCTTGCCCGCACCGTTGCCGCCCAGAAGTGCGGTGATGCCGCCTTTCGGGACATGGAGGCTCACGCCTTTCAGGACGAGGATCACGTGGTTGTAGATCACCTCGATATTGTTGACCTCAAGCAGGGTCTCGGTCTTTGCGGCGTCGAGCATGGGCTTGCCCTTTCCATCCCTTCCCACACGCCCCGGACTTGATCCGGGGCCTCCTGCCGGGGCCGGCCCGAAGGCCGTGCCCCCTGTCAGAGATCCCGGATCAGGTCCGGGATGGCCCGCATACGCGGGTCAGTTGCAGCGCTCGGCGATGTTGTTCTCGGCGGCGAAGGCGGCCGAATCTTCCATCACCAGCGGGGTCAGAACCTCGTCGTCCGGCGCGATGAAACCGGTGATCAGGCTCCATTTCTTCGCGGTCGCGTCCCACTGCTGCAAGAGTGCCGCCCCGGGGCCGCCGTGATCGGCGCAGGAGGCCGCGAACGGCTGGCCGAAGTTCGGCAGGCCCAGTTCGGCCATCCGCGCCTCGGTGATTTCCAGCGCCTCGAACCCGTCGCGCACCTGCGCCGCGTTCACCGCCGGGGTGCCGGCCAGGTCCTGCGCCTTGCGGATCGCCTCGGAGATGACGAGAGCCGCGTACATGCCGCGCGAATAGAGCACCGAGCCGACCTGATCACCGGCGCCCGAAGCCTTGCCCGCGTCATAGACGTATTGCTTCAGGTCGGCATAGACCGGGTAGTCCATCCCGGTGCCGTGCATGGCAAGCGACTTGTAGCCGTTGGCGCCGTCACCGGCCGGCAGCACGTCGTTCTCGGAGCCCGACCACCAGATGCCGATGAAGTTCTCCATCGGGAACTTGATGTTCGCGGCTTCTTGAATGGCGACCGCGTTCATCACGCCCCAACCCCACATCAGAACGTAGTCGGGCTTGTCGCGACGGATCTGCAACCACTGGCTCTTCTGCTCCTGGCCGGGGTGATCCACGGGGATCTCGACCAGTTCGAAGCCGTGCTTCTTCGACAGCTCCTGAAGCGTGCGGATCGGCTCCTTTCCGTAGGCGGAGTTGTGGTAGACGAGCGCGATCTTCTTGCCGGCGAGGTCGCCGCCGTTCTCGTCCAGAAGATACTTGATCGCCACCGAGGCGCCGTCCCAGTAGTTCGCCGGATAGTTGAAGACCCATTCGAAGATCTTGCCGTTCGCGGCCGAGGTCCGGCCATAGCCCGGCGTGTAGAGCGGGATGTGGTCGGCGCCCACTTTCGGGATCAGCTGGTAGGTGATGCCGGTCGAGAGCGGGTTGTAGACGAGCGCGCCGGAGCCCTTGGTGGCCTCGTAGCACTCGACGCCCTTTTCGGTGTTGTAGGCTGTCTCGCATTCCGGGGTCGCGACCTTTTCGCCGCCAATGCCGCCGTCGCGTTCGTTGAGAAGCGTGAAGTAGTCGTTGAAGCCGTCGGCATAGGGAATGCCGCCCGGCGCATAGGGGCCGGTGCGGTAGCTGAGGTTCGGCACCACCAGCTCGGCCAGGGCCGGCGTCGCGACCGCCATCGCCAGGGCCAGTGCAGTCAGGGTCTTCTTCATCTGGGTCTCCTCCCAAGGGTTTCGGTAAGCTGCGCCGGCTTCCGCCGATCTTGTGGTTGGGCGGCCCCTCAGTGCGGGAAGGGCCAAAGCCGGAGTTTTTCCTTCGCGAGCTTCCAGAGCTGCGCGATGCCGTGCGGCTCCGCGATGAGGAAGATCACGATCAGCGCGCCGACGATCATCAGCTCGATATGCGCGGCAAGGTCGGTCGCCCAGCCGAACTGGCCGACAAGGACGTTCTTCAGGAAGACCGGCAGGAGGACGAGGAAGGCCGCGCCGGCGAAGGAGCCGAAGATCGAGCCGAGCCCGCCGATGATCACCATGAAGAGGATGAGGAACGATTTCTGGATGCCGAACGCCTCGCCCACCTCGACCGCGCCGAGATAGACCGAGAAGAAGAGCGCCCCGGCAACGCCGATATAGAAGGACGAGATCGCGAAGGCGCTGAGCTTGGTCGTCAGCGGGTTCACCCCGATGATCTCGGCCGCGATATCCATGTCGCGGATCGCCATCCACTTGCGCCCGACGGTGCCCCGCGTGAGGTTCCGCGCGAGCCAGGCGAGGCCGAAGAGGATGACGAGGCAGAAGAGATACTTCGCCGAGGCGGTCGTTTGTGCCCCCGTGACCGCATGGCCAAGCACCGTGCGTTCGGGCGCCGAGATCTGGCCCGAGGCGGAGTAGTTGTAGAACCACGGCACCTTGTTGAAGAGCCAGACGAGGAAGAACTGCGCGGCGAGCGTGGCGACAGCGAGGTAGAAGCCTTTGATCCTGAGGCTGGGCAGGCCGAAGAGCACGCCCACCCCGGCGGTGATCCCCCCCGCGAGAAGCACATGGATCAGGATCGGCACGTCCGGGAAGGCGGTCATCAGCTTGTAGACGGCATAGGCGCCGACCGCCATGAACCCGCCGGTGCCGAGCGAGACCTGCCCGCAATAGCCGGTCAGGATATTGAGCCCGATCGCCGCGATCGAATAGATCAGGAACGGCACGAAGACCGCGTTCGCCCAGTAATCGTTGATCAGGAACGGCACGACCCCGAAGGCCACCGCCAGCACGGCATAGTAGCGCCAGCGGTCGAACTTGATCGGGAAGGTCTGGCTGTCTGCGGCGTAGCTCGTCTTGAAGTCGCCTGCCTCGCGGTAGAACATCAGCCGAACTCCTTTTCGAGATAGCGGTTGGCAGCAGTCACGAGCGCCGCGAGCGCGAAATAGTAGAACATGCCGTCAAATGTTTGGACGAGCCCGGTGAGGTAGGTGATGCGAAGTTCGGTAAGTATGGACGCATCTATCCCGCCACCGATGCTTGCCGTATTTCGAAGCGCGACGATATTGGCGAAGGTCAGCAAAGTCCCATAGAACACGAGCAAAGGTGGAAGGATGCGGAACAGCGGAAGAAGCGCCCCCATCACCCGAACTCCTTCGCATCGCCCGGAAAGTCGTCGCCCTGTGGCCGCACCAGACAGAAGCGGTGCCCGGTCGGCGCTTCCATCACGATCCATGTCTTGACCCGCGCGATTTCCGTGGCGCCAAGCCTCTTCAGCCGTTCGCATTCCGCGTCGCGGTCGTCGGTCTCGATATCGAGATGAACGCGCGGCTCATGGTCGACGGCCTGCAACAGGACGCGCGGAAAGCCCGCATGGTCGTCGAAGGCGGCGTACTTGCCCCTCTCGTCGATCTCGCCCTTCATGCCGAGCATGGCGGACCAGAAGGCCGTCGCCTCGGTCAGGTCGTCGGTCTTGCAGTCGATGCAGAGGACGCCGATGCGGGAACGGTGGCTCATGCCTGCCCCTCCGGCTCGCGGTGATGCTCGCGCGGGACCTGCCGGGCGCGCTTGGCATAGCCCGTCGCCTCGGAATGGCGCACGAGCCACAGCCAGGCGACGATGCCGATCCCTGCACCGAGGGCGGCGAGGAGGGCGGCGACGGTCAGGCTCGCGCTTGCCGTGTCGCTGGTCAGGGCAATGTAGCCGAAGGCCCAGAAGCCGGCCCAGGCGACTACGTTGAGGATGGCGATCAGTTTTTGCATGTTCATACCCTCTCGATGATCTTTTCGCCGAAGAGACCTTGCGGCCGGAACACGAGGAAGAGAAGCGCCAGAACGTAAGCAAACCAGTTTTCGGTGGCACCGCCGATCATCGGGCCGACCGTGAACTCGAAAAGCTTCTCGCCGACCCCGATGATCAGCCCACCGACGATGGCGCCGGGGATCGAGGTGAAGCCGCCGAGCATGAGGACCGGCAGCGCCTTGAGCGCGATCAGCGAGAGCGAGAACTGCACCCCCGACTTCGTGCCCCACATGATCCCGGCGACCAGCGCCACGATGCCGGCGATGGACCAGACCAGCACCCAGATGAAGCGGAGCGAGATGCCGACCGAAAGCGCCGCCTGATGGTCGTCGGCCACCGCGCGCAGCGCGCGGCCGTATTTGGTGTATTGCGAGAAGAGCGTCAGCGACAGGACCAGCAGCGCCGCCACCACCGTCGCCACGATGTCGAGGTTGTCGATGAAGAAGCCGTATCCGAAGGCCGCGTCGGTCACGCTCTCGATCGTCTCGGAAATCCCCTGCGGCAGGCCGACATCGAGCTTCTTGATGTCCGCCCCCCACATGATGTCGCCAAGACCTTCGAGGAAATAGGCCATGCCGATCGTCGCCATGAAGAGGATGATCGGCGGCTGGTTCACGAGGTGCTTCAGCACGTAGCGCTCGATGATGATGGCGAGAAGGACCATGACCGCGGCCGCGAGCGCGATGGCGACGATGGCCGGAAGCTGCCAGCCGAAATTGTGCAGGTCCGTCCCGAAGACCGTGTTGATCAGATGGGCGAAGGGGATCTGCCCGTCCTGGAACCCGACAAGCGTCAGCGCGGCGAAGAGCGCGAGCACGCCCTGGGCATAGTTGAAGATGCCGGATGCCTTGAAGATCAGCACGAAGCCCAGGGCCACGAGCGAATACATCACGCCCGCCATGAGGCCGTTCAGCGTGACCTCCATCGCGAAGAGAAGCTGGTCAGGCATGGCGGGTCTCCATGATCCGGGGGCGCTGTCGGGAAGGGCGTGGGACCGGCATGGGGCGGATGAACTCAGTCATGTGCGACCCCCAGATAGGCGTCGATGACATCCTGGTTGTTCCTGACCTCGTCGGGCGTGCCGTCGCCGATCTTCTTGCCGTAGTCCATCACCACGACCCGGTCGGAGAGGTCCATGACCACGCCCATGTCATGTTCAATGAGCGCGATCGTGGTGCCGAACTCGTCGTTCACGTCGAGGATGAAGCGGGACATGTCCTCCTTCTCCTCGACGTTCATGCCGGCCATCGGTTCGTCGAGAAGGAGAAGTTTCGGTTCGGCGGCCAGCGCGCGGGCAAGCTCCACCCGCTTCTTGAGGCCGTAAGGCAGACGCCCGACCGGCGTCTTGCGGATCGCCTGGATTTCGAGGAAGTCGATGATCTTCTCGACCTTTTCCCGATGCTCGGTCTCTTCGCGCTGCGCGCCGCCCCACCAGATCGCCTGGCCGAGGATCCCGGACTTCATCATCGTGAGCCGCCCGGTCATGATGTTGTCCAAGACACTCATCCCGTCGAAGAGGGCGATGTTCTGGAAGGTCCGGGCGATGCCGAGACGGGCGACCTGATAGGGCTTCATCGGCCCGCGCTTGTAGCCTTTGAACCAGACCTCGCCTTCCTGCGGCACGTAGAAGCCCGAGATCACGTTGAGCATGGAGGACTTGCCGGCGCCGTTCGGCCCGATGATCGCGCGGATCTCGCCGTCGCGGATGTCGAAGGAGATGTCGGTGATCGCCTTCACCCCGCCAAAGCGCAGCGTGATGTTCTTCATCTCCATCAGGACGCCGCCGATCTTGCGGCCGTCGGCGGTGGTGTAGCCGTCCGTGTTCACAACGTTCATTCCCACACCTGCTTGGCTAACGCCCCAACTCCAGCCGCGGTGAATAGGACAAGTGCCGCCAAATGCCCTGCAAAGACGGGCAGCAGAAACTCGCCGAACGTTGGCACTTCTTGCGATTTCGGACGCCCGTTGCGGTCACTCAGAACCATCCAAAGCACGATGGCGCCGCCCCATGAAAAGCAGATTGGAACTACATAGAGTTGGGCGGAGAATGGTAGAAACGCTATCGCAGCGGCAAGTAGAAGAGCGACGACGGCTATTTGTTTTATATTGGCTTTTTCAAAGGGTGTCATTCCGCCGCCATCCTTTCCGTCCCACGTCCGACCTTCGCGTCGCGGATGGTCAGCGTCGCCTTGATCTTGCCCTTGCGGCCGTCCTCGTAGGTGACCTCGGTCTCGGTGTAGATGCTGTCCTTGCCGCCGTAGAGCGCGTCGATCAGGTCAGCGAACTTCTCCTCGATGATCTTGCGGCGGACCTTGCGGGTGCGGGTCAGCTCTCCGTCGTCGGCATCGAGTTCCTTGTGCAGGATCAGGAAGCGGTGGATCTGGCAGCCGGCCAGCATCGGGTCTGCGGCGACCGAGCGGTTCACCTCCTCGACATGGGAAGCGACGGTTTCAAGCACCTGCGGGTGTTGGCTCAGCTCCTGATAGCTCGCATAGGCGATGTTGTTGCGCTCGGCCCAGTTGCCGACGGCGGTGAGGTCGATGTTGATGAAGGCGGTGCACATGGAGCGGTTCGCACCGAACACCACGGCTTCGAGGATGTTGGGGTAGAACTTCAGCTTGTTCTCGACGTATTTCGGCGCGAAGAGGTGCCCGTCGGCCATCTTGCCGACATCCTTCGCCCGGTCGATGATCCTGAGGTGCCCGGTGCCTTCCTCGAAGAAGCCGGCGTCGCCGGTCGCCACCCAGCCCTCGGCGTCCTTGGTCGAGGCGGTGGATTCGGGGTTCTTGTAGTATTCGACGAAGGTGCCCGGTGAACGGTAGAAGACCTCGCCATTCTCGGCGATCTTCAC
>NCEA01000007.1:0-34235 GCA_002280515.1 Rhodobacterales bacterium 32-67-9 | reverse complement strand
TTCACCTCGACACCCGGCGAGGGCACGCCGACCGTGTCCGAGCGAACCTGACCGTCGGGCTGCTGGGTGATGAAGACCGACGCCTCGGTCTGACCGTAAAGCTGCTTCAGGTTGATCCCGAGCGAGCGGTAGAAATCGAAGATCTCCGGCCCGATCGCCTCGCCCGCCGTGTAGCCGACGCGGATGCGGCTGAAGCCGAGCGTGTTCTTTAGCGGGCCATAGACGAGGATGTTGCCGAGCCAGTAGCGGAACCGGTCGAGCCCCGAGACCGGCTTGCCGTCGAGGATCGCCGGGCCGACTCGTCGGGCGATACCCATGTAATGGTCGAACATGCGCTTCTTCAGTCGCCCGGCATCCTCCATGCGGATCATGACGTTGGTCAGCTGGGTCTCGAAAACACGCGGCGGGGCGAAGAAGTAGGTCGGGCCGATCTCGCGCAGGTCGGTCATCATGGTGGAGGCGTTTTCGGGGCAATTGACGGTGAACCCGGTCCACATCGCCTGCCCCATCGAGAAGATGAAGTCGCCGACCCAGGCCATCGGCAGATAGGCCACGACATCGTCATCGCGTTTCAGATGGTCGAACTCGGCGGAATTCTTCGAGGTTTCGATGATGTTGCGGTTCGACAGGACCACGCCTTTCGGCTTGCCGGTCGTGCCGGAGGTATAGAGCATCACGCAGGTATGGTCGTAACCGAGCTCGGCAATCCGGGCATCAAGCTCGGCGCCATAGCGGTGATGCGCGGCCTTGCCCTCGGCGGCGATATCGGCCAGAGCGTTCATGTGCGAATGGTCGTATTTCCGCATACCCCGCTTGTCGAGATAGGCGATGTGGTGAAGCTTCGTGCCCTTGCCCTTCAGGCTTTCCTGGACGTCGAGGACCTTGTCGACCTGTTCCTGATCGCCGGCGACGACGAAGCGCGCGCCGCAATGCTCGAACACATAGGTCATCTCCTCGGCGACGGCATCCTGGTAAAGCGGCACAGGCACCGCGCCGCACATCTGCACCGCGACCATCGACCAGTAGAGTGCCGGACGGTTGCGGCCGATGATCGCGACATGATCGCCGCGCTCGATCCCGAGGGTCATGAAGCCCAGCGCCATCGCACGGACTTCCTCGGCGGTTTCGGCCCAGGTCCAGCTTTGCCAGATGCCGAATTCCTTTTCGCGGAAGGCCGGCAAGGCGCCCCATTCGGCGGCGTTGCGCGCCAGAAGGGCCGGAATGGAGTGCAATGCGCCCGACGTCGCGTTCTGTACCACCGATGGTCCTCCCCCGCGCCGTGCGTCGGTCGCGCTTTTTCGCCGTATAGGCGATTCCTCCGTCGCCGCCAGCGTTGCGCGACCAGCCATCGCCGTCAAAGATTTCCTGACTTTTTCGCAATCCTTACGAATTGTAACACGCCCTCCTTGCCCCTTCCGTCGCCCCGCCCAACGGTGCTAGCGATAGGACCGGAGGAGGGCCGATGGACCGCGAAGACATGCGCGCGAAGCTGACGCAGGCCGGGCTGAACCACATTCAGCAGGCCCTGTCGATCTTCGACCACGACCTGCGGCTTGCCGTTTCAAACCGTCAGTATCAGCTGATGTTCGACCTGCCCGTGGAACTGACGCGGCCCGGCACCTCGTTCGAGGAGACGATCCGCTACCTGGTCCTGCGCGGCGAGTACGGTGAGGTGGAGGATGCCGAAGACGCCGTGCGCCTGCGCGTCGATCAGGCCCGCACCTTCACCCCGCATTACATGGAACGCCGGCGCGCCAACGGCCGCACCATCTCGGTCGAGGGGTCGCCGCTCCAGCAGGGCGGCTGGGTAACCGTCTACACCGACATTACCGAGATCAAAGCGCAGGAGGCGCTTCTGCGCGGCCGGTCCGAGGAACTCTCGGAGGAGCTTCTCACCCACGCCGAGCGGCTGGCGCAGGCCAACCGAAAACTGGCCGCCACCAACGCGGCCCTCGAGGAGGCCAAGCGCGAACTGACCGAAATGGAGGCCCGCACAAGGCTCGTGACCGAGATGATGCCAGCCCATATCGCTCATATCGGGCCCGACTTGCGTTACACGTTCTCGAACCGGCGGTTGTCGGCGGTGATGCCCGGAAGCCTCTCCGACATCGTCGGCCGACCGGCCCCCGAAGCGCTCGGTGCCGAGGCCTTCGCCAAGATCGAACCCGGCCTGCGCCGGGCGCTCTCGGGCGAGGCGAATGTCTTCGAGATCACGCATGATGCGTCCGGACGGCGCATCCGCATCGCGCTGACACCCGACCAAGGCGGCGCGGATCAGCCGCAGGGCGTCTACGCATTGTCGATGGACGTCACCGAAGAGGCGCAAAGCCGCGCCGCCCTGAGTCAGGTCGCGAAGCGTGAACTCGCGGCACAGCTGACCTCTGGCCTCGCCCACGATTTCGCCAATCTCCTGACCATCATTCTCGGGCTTCAGGGCCGGCTCGAACGTCTGCCCGGCCTGCCCGCCGACGCGGGCGAACTGGCGCGTGCCACGCTCGCCGCCGCGCGGCGCGGGGGCACGCTCCTCGACCGCATCGCCGCGATCTCCGGACCGCGCCAGGTGCGGCCGCAGCCCACCGACCTCGCCTCCCTTCTGGCCGATCTTCGGATCATGGCCGGCCCGTCGCTGCCCGAGGGGATCGGCCTTGATATCCTCGTGTCGGATCTGCCGGGGCCGGTGCTGCTCGATGCCGGATCGCTGCAGGATTCCCTTCTCAATCTGATCCTCAACGCCAAGGATGCGATCGGGGCGGGCGTCGGGCGGATCACCCTGACGGCACGGCCGGTGCGTGACACCTGGCTCGAGATTTCCGTTGCCGACACCGGGCCGGGGTTTTCGGCCGAGGCGCTTCACCGCGGACTCGACCCGTTCTTCACCACCAAGGGCGGCGAAGGCACGGGCCTCGGGTTGTCGATGGTCTACGACCACACCAAGCTTTCGGGCGGCACGGTCAAGCTCGCGAACCGCCCCGAAGGCGGCGCCAAGGTGACGCTTCGGCTGCCACTTCGCACGGCGGGCGCTACCCCGGCCGAGCCGCTTCTGGTCCTGCTCGTCGAGGATACCGAGGAAATTCGCACCGATGTCCGCGAAATGCTGCGCGACCTCGGCCATAACGTGGTCGAGGCCGCGAGCGCGGACGAGGCGGCGGAGCTTCTCGACCTGCCGGGGCTCGACCTGATCCTGTCGGATATCGGCCTACCCGGCGGCACCAACGGCGTCGATTTCGTCCGGGGGCTGATCGACCGGGGCCATCCGGCGCGCGTCGTGCTGATGACCTCGCTGCCGCCCGGCGACGCGCTTCGCAGCCGGGCCGGGGCGGTTCCCGTCCTCACGAAACCCTTCGGGGTGGCCGAGCTTGCGGCCTTCCTGACCCGGAAGGAGGCGGCATGATCGCGCCCGGCGACACCCGCGCCCATGTGGCGATCCTCGACGACGAGCCGGAGATCCGGCGGATGCTGTCGGACGCACTGGAAGAGGCGGGGTTTCGGACGTCCTCCTATGCCCGGGCCACCGAATTCGAGGCGGCGCTGAAACGCACGGCGCCCGACGTCTGCCTCGTCGATCTCGGCCTGCCCGACCGCGACGGGCTGGCGCTGGTGCATCGGCTGGCGCTCGAATCCGGCGCGGCGATCATCATCATCTCGGGCCGCGCGCAGGTGCAGGACCGGGTGATGGGGCTGGAACTTGGCGCCGACGACTACATCATCAAGCCCTTCGACCCGGCCGAGGTCGTGGCCCGCATCCGCGCCCGGCTCAGGAAAGGCCGCGCCGACCCCGACCGCGCCGCCGCGATCGCGCATTTTGCGGGCTGGACCGCCCATTTCGACCGCTACGTCCTGCTCAGCGACAGCGGCGAGGAAGTGCCGTTCAGCCATGCCGAGGGCGAGGTGCTGCGGCTCTTCCTCGACAGCCCTAAGCGGCTGATCTCCCGCGCGCAGATGCAGGAAAGCCTTGGCGGCGCGGCCGGCGAAAGCTTCGACCGGGCGATGGACGTGCGGATCTCGCGGCTCCGGACCAAGCTTGGCGAGGACCCGAAGAACCCGCGCCTGATCAAGACGATCTATGGCGCCGGCTACATCTTTCTTGGCGACGTAAGCTGGGGCTGACGGAAGCCGCGCCGACGCATGTCCGAACGCATGAGGACTTGCCCCGGCGCCCGTGCGGCAGCAGTCTGACGCGGAACCCTGCGCGGAGGTGGAGCGATGCGAATTCACTGGTGCGGCACCGGGCTGTCTTCGCGCCCCGGTTTGCGGCGGCTCATCTTGGCCGGGCATCCGGTCACGGTCTGGAACCTGCCTGTCGAAGCGGCGGTCGCGGCGGTGGGCGACATCGCCGAGGACATAAGGCCGATGGAGCCGGGCGCGCTCGACGAGGCGCTGCGGCCCGGCGATATCGTCGTCTCGATGCTGCCCGCCGACTTGCATGCCGATCTCGCCCGGCACTGCGTGGCGCACAAGGTCCATTTCGTCTCGTCCAGCTACATCTCGCCCGAGATGCGCGAGCTTGACGAACCGGCGCGGCGGGCCGGGGTTGTCGTGGTCAACGAGGTCGGGCTCGATCCCGGCATCGACCACCTGATGGCCCACGATCTGGTCGCGGGCTACCGCGCGTCGAAGGCCTATGACCGCGACAACGTTCTTTCCTTCACCTCCTATTGCGGCGGGCTGCCGGCCCGGCCGAACGCCTTCCGCTACAAGTTCTCGTGGTCGCCGCTCGGCGTTCTGAAGGCGCTGATGGCGCCGGCGCGCTCGGTGCGCGATTTCTCGGTGTTGCGGGTGGCGCATCCCTGGGACGCGGTGCGGGCCTATTCCGCACCGCTCCGCCAGCCGGAGACGTTCGAGGTGTATCCGAACCGGGATTCGGTGCCATTCATCGCCGACTATCACTTCGACCCGGACTGGAAAGTGAAGGAATTCGTGCGCGGCACGCTCCGGCTGAACGGCTGGGCGGAGGCCTGGGCCGGGATCTTCGACGAGCTGGCGGCGAAACCGACAGAGGCGCGGCTGAAGGCGCTTTCGGACGATCTCTTGGGCAAATACCCGCTGGCGGAGGGGGAACCGGACCGGGTGGTCCTTTGCGTATCGCTGAAGGCGGAGCGGGCGGGCGTGCCGGTCTGGCACCGGACCTGGGTTCTCGACGCCGAAGGGGACGTCCGCGGTTCGGCCATGGCGCGGCTGGTGTCGGGGACCGTCGCCCTTGCAGTCGAGAGCGTGCTGGCACGGGAAATCCCCGTCGGCCTGCACGGCGCGCCGCATGATCCGCGGATCGTGGCGCGGTGGCTGGACGAGGTCGGCCACCTCTCGCAATTCATGCGGCGGGTGGAGGAGGTGTGACCCCACACCCGGCCGGCGGCGAACCGGCGAAATCCCCCTTCGCGCCCCGCCAATGAAAAACGCCCGCTCCGAGGGGCGGGCGTTTCCGATAGGCGGCAGGTGCGATCAGCGGCGGATGCCGAGGCGCTGGATCAGGGCCTGATAGCGCGCTTCGGGCAATCCGCGACGACAGGATGGCGACCTGGACTTCGGGCGAACCGGTGTCGCCTTCCTTGGTGCCGAATTCCTTGATGACGCGGGCTTTTTCTTCAACCGTGATCGACATCGGGGTCTCCTTTCGTAAATGAGGGTTATGGCGCAAGCCGGGATGTCGTCCAGCAGGGCCCGTGGAGTAGTTGCCGCCGTTTCCAGCGGATGCGCGCGTATAGGGGAGAATGCGGCGAAAGGGAAGCCTCAATCACCTCGGCCCAACCGGATGGCCCAATCAGGCGTCCCAGTCAGGCTGCGCGGGCCGCGTCCTCGGCGACAAGCGTGATGTCGTCGGCTGTCAGCCCGGAATTGCCGAGCACTCTCGCAATGACGGCCCCGTCGAGGACAATCTGCACGGCCCCCTCCGCTGCCTCGTCGGGCACTACCGAGAGTTCGGGATCGGGATGGCTCAGCGGGTCATAGACCACGACAAGCTGATCCTCGGCCGGATCGTAATCGTCGATCGTCGCGGGCGCGTCGGTGTCGCCAAGCCAGTCCGACAGCACGAAGCTGTCCGCGCCTTCGCCGCCGTCCGCCCAGTCGTCCTGACCAATGAAGAGCGTGTCATTGCCGCGCCCGCCGTTCAGGAAGTCGCGCCCGTCGATGTCGGGCGACCCATCCGCCGGCTGCCGGCCGTCCAGCACATCGTCCCCGTCCCCGCCCATCAGCGTATCCTGCCCCGTCCCACCCATCAGAGTGTCGTCGCCGAGTGCCCCTTCGAGCGCATCATCGCCCGCGCCTCCGTCGAGCCGGTCCGCTCCGCCGCCGCCGATCAGCGCGTCGTTGCCGTCGCCGCCCGCGAGGTCGTCGTCGCCCTCGTAGCCCGACACGAGGTCGTCGCCCGCGCCACCGTCGATCCGGTCGGCCCCATCCTCGCCGTGGAGCGTGTCGTTGCCGTCGCCGCCAAGGATCACGTCGTCCCCCGCCATTCCGTGCAGATCGTCGGCACCGGCGCCGCCATCGAGCGTATCGGCGCCCTCGTAGCCGCCGATCTGGTCATCGCCGCCAGCGCCTGACAGCACCTCGCCCCCGGCGTCGCCCGCAATGATCTCGGCCAGCGGCGTGCCTTCGATGGTGTTTTCCGGCAGATCGCCCTCACCGGAGGCGGCAAGGTCGTCGTCCTCTTCCTCCGGTTTCAGGACCCCGGTGAAATCGACCGCCGCCCCCACCATGAGAATCCCGAACAGACTGGCCAGCATGAACATGTCGCACCCCAACGTTGCATGGCCGGACATCCCCATGACCGGCGCACCCCGGCGGAGAGTGAAGCGGAGGAGAGTTAAGAACCGGCCAACGTTGCCCGCTTGGCCTCAATTGTCGGTATTTTTCCCGCCGGCGCACCAAAGCTCGGGTGCGCGCGCACAGCCGATGTAGAGCGGGTGGCGCGGGTGCCCAGCCTTGGTCAGCCCCAGATGCCAGAGCATGTGCCCGCCGGCGCGGAGTTGGCGCGCGACCGCCTCCCCGCGCCCGCGATGGCCGCCATGCGCACCCCAGCCGCAGAGGATCATCGCGGCATCGGCGACCACTTCGGCAAGGACGCCGTCGTTCGCGGCCCCGACCGGGTCCGCCGCCCGCTTCAGGTCGCGGGGATCGGTGGCGCGGAAGGCGAAGATGTTCGCCACGGCAAAGCCGCCGAACCCCGCCGCCCGCGCCCGCCGCTCGCAACGCTTGATCGTCGGGTCATTGCGCTCCTCGGTCGCGGTCGAGGGGTTGAGAAGGACGTAGAGGATCCGCCCGCCCTCGCCCCAGTCACGGCTGAGGAGGTAACGGTAGGCCTCGCACTCCGAATAGAGCGCCTCGGACCGGGTGCCCGCGGCGACATGGCAACGCGTGATCATATAAAAGGACAGGGCGCGGTGAAGGTCATGCCCTTACCGGTCTCGGGATGGGCGATCCGCAGGCTTTCGGCATGGAGCATGAGCCGCGGAAACTCGCGGGCCGGCCCCTCGGCATAGAGCGGATCGCCGAGGATCGGATGGCCGATCTCCTTCATGTGGACGCGCAACTGGTGGCTGCGCCCGGTGATCGGAAAAAGCCGCACCCGCGTCGTGCCGTCCTCGTCATGGCCGAGCACCCGCCAGTCGGTCTGGGCCGGCTTGCCGGTCTCGTGGTTCACATGCTGGCGGGGGCGGTTCGGCCAGTCGACGATCAGCGGCAGGTCGACGCGGCCCTCCTTCGGCTCGAGATGGCCCCAGAGCCGGGCGCGGTAGGCCTTTTTGGTCTTGCGCGCCTCGAACCCCGCCGACAGCACCCGCTGGGCATGACGGGTCAGCGCGAAGACGATGACGCCCGAGGTGTCGCGGTCGAGCCGGTGCACCAGAAGCGCCTCGGGAAACACCTTCTGCACCCGCGCGATCAGGCAATCGGCCAGATCCTCGCCCTTGCCCGGCACGGTCAGAAGCCCGGCGGGCTTGTCGACGACAAGGATCGCATGATCGGCATGGATCACGCGGAGCGGCTCGTCGGGCGGGGCGTAGGCGGCATCGGTCATGGCGGCCCCCCGTAACACGCGACCACGGGTTCCGCACTCCCCCTCGCGTTTCCACTTGGTGCCAATATCCCCGCCGGAGGCATCCGCCGCCCGCCGCCGCGACCGGCCACGCGCTCAGACGATCCGGTGCCCGGCCGCCTTCAGCCGCCGCGCGATCTCGGCGATATGGGCCGGACCCGTCTCGCAGCAACCGCCGACGATGGTGGCCCCCATATCGACCCAGCGCATCGCGAAATCGGCGTAAAGCTCCGGCGTCATCTCGGGCCGGGCCGACAGCACGTCGACCGTCGGGCTGTCTTTCAGGAATGCCTTGGTGATCTGCTGGAACCCGTTGGCATAGGCGCCGAACGGCAGGCCGAAACCGCGCAGGGCCCCGAGCGCCGCCGCCATCGCCTCGGGCGCCGAGCAGTTGGCGAGGACCGCCGAAGCGCCGCCCGAGGTCAGGACCGGCCCGAGGCCCGTCAGCGCCTCGCCGGAGCGGAGCCGGCTGCCGTCCTCGTCATCGACCGTCACCGAAAGCCAGACCGGCTTGCCGCCCGCCCTTGCCCCGTCGAGGACCGCCCGCGCATGGGCCAGGGAGGCGACCGTCTCGGCCAGGAAAAGATCGACGGCGGGCGCCAGAAGCGCCGCGACCTCGGCATATTTGCCGACCGCCTCGGCATGGGGCGGATGGGTCTCGGGCCGATAGGAGGCGACGAGCGGGCCAAGCGAGCCGGCGATGCGGCCTGCGCCATGCGCGGCGCGGGCACTCGCGGCCTCGGCCAGGGCCTGCATGTGCAGGGCGGTGAAGCGATCGTCGAGGCCGGCCTTGCGCAGCCGGTCGTGATGGATGGAATAGGTGTTCGTCGTCGCCACCGTGGCGCCGGCCTTGAAGTAATCGTCGTGCACAGCGCGGACGAGGCCGGGATGATCCATCATCACCTGCGTCGCCCAGAGCGCGGTCGCCTTGTCACCGGAGCGCGCGATCAGCTCCTGCCCCATGCCGCCATCGAGAAGGGTTACGTCCGCCATCGTCTCACTCCCATACCAGCCGGGCCGCGAGGCCGGCGAAGACCAGCGCCGCGATCCGGTTCAGCGCCCCGAGGCGGCGGCCGAGCGCCTGCCCCATCGCCCCGGCGATCGCGCCATAGCTCACGGTCACCAGGGTTCCGGTGACCGTGAATATTCCGCCCAGAAACACGATCTGCTGCCAGACCGGACCATAGGCGGGATCGGTGAACTGCGGCAGGAAGGCGAGGATGAAGAGGATCACCTTCGGATTGAGCGCATTGGCGAGGAATCCCCGGCCAAGGGCGCGGACGGGCCGTGTCGCGCCCCACTCGGCGGCATCGGGCGGCCCGGTCCGCCAGGCCTGAACGGCAAGCCACAAGAGGTAGCCCGCGCCGACCCAGCGGATCGCGGTCAATGCCGCCGGATGCGCGGCGATCAGCGCCGAGAGGCCGAGTGCTGCGAGCGTCACGTGCAGCGCACCGCCAAGCCCGACGCCGAGCCCGGCCGCCATTCCGGCGCGCGGACCGCCGCGCAGGCCCGAAGCGGTGGCGAACATCACATCCGCCCCCGGCGTGAGATTCAGTACCAGCCCGGCCAGGGTGAAGGCCAGAAGCTGGGCGGATGGAAAGGTCTGGATCGTTTCCCACATGTGACAGGCTCCTTCGCCGCCAGCGCTGACGGAAAGCGCCGTCCGCGTCAAGCCGCCCGTCTCGAGCGGACCGTGTCGGGCTGACCGTCTCGGGCTGCCCGCGCCGCAGTTGACGACGGCGGCGAAGATCGCCAGCGTGGCGGGGTGCGGAGGAGGCCGGGATGGATTTCGACACCGTATCGCCGGAGGATTTCGGCCGGTCGCTGAGCGGGATCGGTCTCAACCTCCTCGTCCGCGACGTGGGGACGCTTGCCGGGTTCCTGACCGAGGTCTTCGGCATGTCGGCGCACCGGATGTCGAAGGATTTCGCGATCATGACTTATCACGGCGAGGTCTTTCAGCTTCATGCCGACCCGACCTATCATGCGCATCCCCTGCCCTCGCTTCTGCCGGAGGCCGGGGCGCGCGGCGCGGGCATCGAGATACGTCTGTACGAGACCGACCCTGACGCGGCCGCCGCCCGCGCCGCCGCCTTTCCCGATGCGACCGTTTTGCAGGCGCCGGCGGACAAGCCGCATGGGCTCCGGGAATGCGTGATCCTCTGCGGGAACGGCTATGCCTGGGTGCCGAGCCGGCGGCTCTGAGCGCCGCGACCCAAGGGGCGTCTACCAGGCGCCGGATTGCGGCAGGCCGTCGTCGATAAGGTAGTAGTCGCCCTTGCTGGCGACGAAGATGTGATTGGTGAGCCGGCCGCCGGTCGGTCCGAGGACGGCGCCGGCCTCGACCGAAAACTCGCCCGCCGCCGAGCGGAACCACAGGCTCGACCCGCATCGAGAGCAGAAGCCGCGCCGGCCACCGCCGGGGGTCCGGTATTCGGCAAGCGTATCGCGGCGGTGCCAGTCCAGCCGGCTTTCGTCGGCGTCGAAGGAGGCGGAGTAGTGGCCGGAGAGCTTGCGGCATTGCCGGCAGTGGCACGCGGTGATCGCCCCCGCCGCACCGGGAAGCTCGAAGGCGCAGGCGCCGCAGAGGCAGGCACAGTCGAGACGGGACGGCGCCGCGACGGTATCCGGTGGCGGACCTTCGGGCCGGTAATAGTCGCCCGCGTCCCCGGTATGGATATGCCGCGCGGTCCCGAGCCCGGTCGGCCCGTCGAAGGCACCGGCGGCAATGGCCAAGCGCTCCTCTCCGGCGGGTTTCCAGAAAAGGCTCGCGCCGCAGCGCCGGCAGAAGCCGCGCCGGGCGGCGGCGGAACTGTCGAACCAGGTGAGCGTGTCGTCCGCGACGAGGCGCAGCCGCTCCAGCGGAACGGAGGTCGCCGCCCAGTAATGTCCGCTGGTCCGCCGGCACTGGCCGCAATGGCAGGCCCAGACGTCACGCAGCGGGCCGTCGGCCTCGAAGCGCACGCCGCCGCAGAGGCAGCTTCCGGAATGGACATGTCCTTCGGTCATGGGCCGAGCGTGGCGCCCGTCGGGGTGGCAGGCGCGTCCGGCCGCGTCACCTTGCGCCGAAAACCGACCTGAGGATCGCCGAGAGGCCGGCCGCGTCTTCGTCGGTGAAAGCGTCGGGCCGGTTGCTGTCGATGTCGAAGACCGCGATGAGCCGGCCATCCTTGCCGAAGACCGGCATGACGATCTCGGACCGGGTCGAGGCAGCGCAGGCGATGTGGCCGGGGAAGGCGTCGACGTCGGGGACGATCTGGACCTCGCCCGTGCGCGCGGCGGCTCCGCAGACGCCTTTGCCGAAGGGGATGGTGAGGCAGCCATGGCCGCCCTGATAGGGTCCGATCTTCAGCATCTCCGGCGCGGTCACCCGGTAAAAGCCGGTCCAGTCGAAACGGGCGTCGGACTGGTGCACCTCGCAGGCGACGGTGGCCATCAGCGCGATCGTGTCATCCTCGCCCTCGGTGAGGCTTTCGATCACCTTGGCGAGCGTGGGGTAGTCGACGGTCATGTAAGCTCCTGTTGCGGCCGGCCGGGGGCTGTCGGCCCCCGGACCCCCGAGGATATTTCCGGCAAGATGAAGGTCAGCACCGTTCGATGGCGATGGTCGTACCTTCGCCGCCACCGATGCAGATGGCGGCGATGCCGCGCTTGAGGCCGCGCTTTTCGAGGGCGTTGAGGAGCGTGACCATGATCCGCGCACCCGAGGCGCCGATCGGGTGGCCAAGCGCGCAGGCGCCGCCGTTGACGTTCAGCTTTGCATGGTCGATGCCGAGCGCCTGCATGAAGACCATCGGCACGACAGCGAAGGCCTCGTTCACCTCCCATAGGTCGACATCGTCCTTGGTCCAGCCAAGCCGGTCGAGGAGTTTTTGCGCGGCCGGGATCGGCGCCGTCGGGAAATCGGCGGGCGCCTGGGCATGGCTCGCATGGCCGAGGATGCGGGCGCGGACCTTGAGGCCGGCCGCCCCGGCGGCGGCGCGGGAGGCGAGGACGAGGGCGGCGGCGCCGTCGGAGATCGAGGAGGAATTGGCCGCCGTCACCGTGCCGTCCTTGCGGAAGGCGGGTTTCAGGGTCGGGATCTTCTCGGGCCGGGCGAGGCCCGGCTGTTCGTCGGCGGCAACGGTCGCCTCGCCGGCGCGGGTGCCGACGGTGACAGCCGCGATCTCACCCGCGAAGGCGCCGGTCCGCCCGGCGTCAAGCGCGCGGGAGAGCGAGGCGAGCGCGTAGTCGTCCTGGGCGGCGCGGGTGAACTGGAAGGCACTCGCGCAATCCTCGGCGAAGGTGCCCATGAGCCGGCCCTTGTCGTAGGCGTCCTCGAGCCCGTCGAGGAACATGTGGTCGAGCGCAGTCGCATGGCCGAGGCGCGCGCCGGAGCGCATCTTCGGCAGGAGATAGGGCGCGTTGGTCATGCTCTCCATCCCGCCGGCGACCATGATCCCGGTCTGCCCGAGCGCGATCTGGTCGAAGGCGATCATCGCCGCCTTCATCCCCGAGCCGCACATCTTGTTGAGCGTGGTGGCCGGCACCTCCTGCCCGAGGCCGGCCTTGAACCCGGCCTGCCGCGCCGGGGCCTGGCCCTGGCCGGCGGGCAGGACGCAGCCCATCAGCAGCTCCTCGACCTGGTCCGCCGCCGCGCCGGCGTCGGCGAGTGCCGCGGCAATGGCCACGCCGCCGAGGGTCGCCGCGTCGGTTCCGGCAAAGGCGCCCTGGAAGCCGCCCATCGCGGTCCGCGCGGCGCCGGCGATCACAACCTCTTCCATTTCATGCTCCTTCCGGGTCTGGCCCCCGGAGGCATACCGAATAGTAAGGATTGGCGTCTAGCCTTCACGTGACAAGACCGAGGGCGGAGCCATGCACCTTTCCACCGAAGCCAGACCCGATGCGCTGATCGTGCGCGTAAACGAGGAGCGGATCGACGCGGCCGTCGCGATCCAGTTCAAGGACCGGATGCGCGAGTTGACGGGCGGCGGCCAGGGGCCGGTCATCCTCGACCTGTCGCGGGTGACTTTCGTCGACAGTTCCGGGCTCGGCGCGATCGTCGCGGTGATGAAGTTCCTGGCCCCGCACATGCAGCTCGAACTTGCGGCACTGACGCCGAATGTCGGCAAGGTCTTCCGCCTCACCCGTATGGACAGCGTCTTTCCGATCCATGCGACCGCCCCGGAAACGCTCGGGAACGTCGGGAATGCTGACTGACTCTTCCACGCAGGCCGGCGGCATTTTGCGGGACGGGCCGGCGCCGGGGGACGGCGATCTGTTCCGGCAGGTCTTTTCCGCCGAACCGACGGCGGTTCGCATCGCGCTGCGGGGCGCCGTGGCGCGCTTCGCGCGGCGCATCACGCCCGACGATGCCGGGACGCTGGAACTTGCTTTGGCGGAAGTGCTGAACAATGTCGTCGAACACGGCTATGCGGGCCTGCCTCCGGGTCCTGTTCGGCTTGACCTGCGGCGGGCGGGGGCGGCTTTGCACTGTCTTGTCGAGGATCAGGGCCATCCGATGCCCGGTAGGATATTGCCCGAGGGCGCGATGCCGTCGTTGGCCACGACGGCCGGTGGGCTGGCAGAGGGAGGATGGGGCTGGGCGCTGATACGGGATCTTACAACCGACATCTGCTACACGAGGGAAAACGGCCGAAACCGGCTGACATTCCGCATTCCCCTGACCGCGCAACTCGGGCGAACCGCCGCAAAGATGCCGCAATACCTCCCAAACTCGGCCTGAATGCCACGCAAGTATGGGACCTGTAGCTGCTTAAGGCTTCCCTCGGCGTCGCGTTCAACAGCCCCCACCCATTGCGCGGCGCCGAGGTCTTTCCCCTTCCCGACAGCATCAGGCCCGGGCCGGCAGGCTCGCACGTCGATCCGCGGCGATTGCGATCAGGCGCGCCCGTTGACCAGCCCCGAACGGCCGGTCGACGACAATCGGCCAGCACGATCCGAAATTCGATTCATTGTGGCCAGGAAACGCGATAGCGTACCGCCGACAGGAGGGCATGATGCGCGATTTCCAACTTCCAGGACGATCCCCGGTGCTGGCCGCGAACGCGGTTTGCGCCACGTCGCACCCGTTGGCGGCGAAGACCGCGCTCGACATCCTGCAATCCGGCGGCAACGCCGTCGACGCGGCAATCGCCGGCGCGGTATTGCTGGGCTTCGCCGAGCCGCAAAGCTGCGGCATCGGCGGTGATTGCTTCGTGCTGGTGAAGCCGGCCGGCACGGAACACGTGGTAGCCCTGAACGGATCGGGGCGGGCGCCCAGGGGGTTGAGCGCGGCGGCGATGCGCGAACGCGGCGTGACCGCGATCGGCACGGAAAGCGTCGAGTCGGTGACGGTCCCCGGCGCGATCGACGCCTTCTGCGCGCTGTCCGGGCGATTCGGACGGCTTGGCCTTGCCGCGAGCCTCGCCCCGGCGATCCGCTATGCCGAAGAGGGCATTCCTGTCGCCCCCCGCGTCGCCTTCGACTGGCCCGAAAGCGGCGCGCGCCTGACCGGTGCGGCGCGGGATTTCTACCTCAGGGGCGGCGCGCCGCTGACCACCGGCGATATCTTCCGCGCGCCGGGCCAGGCCGAGGTGTTGCGGCGGATCGCGAAGGAAGGCCGCGCCGGATTCTACGATGGCGAGGTGGCCGAGGACATGGTGCGCTCGCTCCGTGCGGCGGGCGGCACGCACGACCTCGCCGATTTCGCGGCAACCGAATGCATTTGGACCGAGCCGGTCGAAGGCCAGTATCGCGGGCACGACCTGCTGGAGCATCCGCCCAACGGACAGGGCGCGACGGCGATCCTCATCCTGAAGATCCTGTCGCATTTCGACATCGCGGCGCTCGATCCCCTCGGTCCCGAACGCGCGCATCTGGAGGCCGAGGCCGCGAAGCTCGCCTATGACGCACGCGACCGGTTCATCGCCGATCCGGACTGCACGACCCGTCTCGGCCATATGATCGCCGATGCCACGGCGGCACGTCTGGCGGCGCTGATCGACCCAAGGCGGGCGATGGAACAGGTGGCGAAGCGGACCGAGGCGGTGCACCGCGACACGGTCTACCTGACTGTCGTCGACCGTGACCGGATGGCGGTTTCGCTGATCTATTCGACCTACTGGGGCTTCGGCTCGGGCATCGCGTCCGAAAAGTTCGGCATCCTCTTCCAGAACCGCGGCGCCGGTTTCACCCTGACCGAGGGCCATCCGAACGAGGTCGCGGGCGGCAAACGGCCGATGCACACGATCATCCCGGCGATGCTGCGTCACGAGGGCCGCGTGATCCTGCCCTTCGGCGTCATGGGCGGGTCCTATCAGCCGATGGGCCATGCTCATGTCGTGTCGAACCTGCTCGATTACGGGCTGGGTCCGCAGAGCGCGATCGACGCGCCCCGGTCGATGGCCGAGAACGGCATCCTGAAGGCGGAGCGCGGATACCCGGATACGACCTTGCGGGCGCTCGCGGCGATAGGACACCAGGTGACGACGCCGGACGGGCCACTTGGCGGCGGCCAGGCAATCCTCATCGACCATGCGCGCGGCATCCTGCACGGCGCGTCGGACCCGCGAAAGGACGGCTGCGCCCTCGGCTATTGACCGGGCCTGCCGGTCAGTTCAACTGGAAGTGCAACGGGTAGCGGCCATCCTCGAAATCCCCGAAAAGATCGGGCAGGTCGGGGTGATCCACCGGTTCGCCGGAATAATCCGCGATGAGGTTCTGTTCCGAGACATAGGCGACGTAATAGCTTTCGTCGTTCTCGGCCAGGAGGTGATAGAACGGCTGTTCCTTCGCCGGGCGACTGTCCTCGGGGATTGCCGCGTACCATTCGTCCGTGTTGGAGAACATTGCGTCAACATCGAACACGACTCCCCGGAACGGGTGCTTGCGGTGCCGCACCACCTGTCCGAGATGATATTTCGCATTCGTTTTCAGCATAGCTTCCTAAGTCCCTAGTTTCTTTTTACCCCCTTGACGGGCCTGATGTCCATGTCTCAGACCGATTCGGACGGAAACAGTCTGTGGAGTTCATCCTTACAGTTATTGCCAGCCGTTGCGCCGAAGGCACGGTATTCACCCCAGACGGGATCGCCCCGTCCTGGGCCGTTCGGCGGTGCCTGACCGCATCGCCCCGCTTTGTGATTTCCCCCGCCGAGGAATTTTCGTAAACTGCCGGAAAAAGAAGATCGAGCGAGGCAGTATGAGCAGACTTCTCCGGCTGGGTGTCCTGTTGCTTCTGGTGTCATGCGGCGGGAACAATTCCGCTCCGCGCAATCTCGACAATGCCTGTTCGGTCCTCGAACAGCGGCCGGAATACCTGACGGCGATGCAGCGCGCCGAACGCAACTGGGGCGTGCCGATCCACGTCCAGATGGCGACGATCTACCAGGAATCGAAATTCATCGGCAACGCCAAGACCCCGCGCCGCTTCGCGCTCGGCATCATTCCCATGGGCCGGAAAAGCTCGGCCTACGGCTATTCGCAGGCGCTGGACGGGACCTGGGATGACTACGTCAAGGCCACCCGCAGCTACGGTGCCCGGCGCAACAAGATCACCGACGCGACCGATTTCATCGGATGGTACATGGACCAGTCGGAAAAGAAGCTCGGCCTCTCAAAATGGGACGCGACGAGCCAGTACCTTGCCTATCACGAGGGCCATGGCGGCTACTCGCGCGGCAGCCACAATGACAAGGCCTGGCTCTTGCGGGTCGCGGCAGAGGTCGGCGCGCGGGCGGAGCTTTACCAACGCCAGCTCATCGCCTGCGGCAAGCTCTGAGCGTCATCAGTTTTTGCGGCGCTTGAGCTTGTCGGCCTCGGCCTGGATCGCAAAGAGCGAGGTGGCGTAGCTCTCGCCGGCTTTCAGCGGCCCGAGGATCACAGTCGTCTGGCCGCCGGCCTCGTCCGTCACCACCCATTGCCTGAGCGTGACGGGGCTGGCGGAGAACGCCATTTGCAGCGTTCCAAGCTCGGGGTGCTCGGGGTCCTGCGCGGTGACGATTGTCAGGCCGTTCGCCTCGGAATGCCCCACGACCATCTTGGCGCGCGAGAGGTCGACGGTCTCGGCAAGGATCAGGTTCAGCGGGGTTCTCGACAGCGGATACTGCTCGGGCGGCTGGTTGGATTTCCCGTCAAAGATCGCGATCTGTCCGGCGGAAGCCAGCACCAGGGTGCGATCGGGGGGGGCATATTCGAACCGCATGCGTCCCGGGCGGCGGATGAAGACCTTCCCCGTGGCGGTGGAGCCGTCGGCATTGACCTGCTTGAAATCAGCCTCTGCTGTCGTCAAGTCGTTGATATATCTTGATATATCCGGCAACGGAATCGGCTCGGCCAGGGCCTGTGCGACGGTGGCTGCGAGGAAGAGCGGGGCGAGGAGGACGCGTGCGTATTTCATGCCGTCAATCTAGGGCGGCGTCCGCGGTTATTCCATAACGCGCGCATCACGTTTCCGCAAATTCTACCAGATATGGGACCGCCTTGGCGCGCCTTAGCCCTTCTTGAGGCAGCGGTTGCCGAGAACCTCGGCGATCTGCACGGCGTTGAGCGCGGCGCCCTTTCTCAGGTTGTCGCTGACGCACCAGAGGTTCAAACCGTTCTCGATCGTGCTGTCCTGACGGATGCGGCTGACGAAAGTCGCATAATCCCCGACGCATTCGACGGGCGTCACGTAGCCGCCGTTCTCACGCTTGTCGACGACCATCACGCCCGGCGCCTCGCGCAGGATATCGCGGGCTTCATCCTCGTCAAGGAAGTCCTCGAACTCGATGTTCACCGCTTCGGAATGGCCGACGAAGACCGGGACGCGGACGCAGGTCGCGGTGACCTTGATCGCCTTGTCGAGGATCTTCTTGGTCTCGGCGACCATCTTCCATTCTTCCTTGGTCTCGCCCGAATCCAGGAAGACGTCGATATGCGGGATCACGTTGAAGGCGATCTGCTTGGTGAACTTCTTCGGCGCCACTTCCTGGCCCGGCACATACATGCCCTTGGTCTGATCCCAAAGCTCGTCGATGCCTTCCTTGCCGGCGCCAGAGACCGACTGGTAGGTCGAGACCACCACCCGCTTGATCCTCGCCCGGTCGTGCAGCGGCTTCAGCGCCACCACCATCTGCGCGGTCGAGCAGTTGGGGTTGGCGATGATCATCCGGTTCTTGTACTGCTCGACGGCTTCGGGGTTCACCTCGGGTACGACGAGCGGGATTTCCGGGTCGCCGAACGAAACTTCGGTGCCGAGCGACTTGCGGCTGGCAAGCGCGACGATCTCGTCGACGGGGAATTCCCGCTCGGCGAGGATATTCAACATTTCGCGGCCCACATTCCCGGTGGCGCCGGCGACAACGACTCTGTAGCCCATTCCGGGGTCTCCTTCAGCACAGGACGAGGCCCCTTATCCGATTGCGGGGGTCAGTTAAAGTGCCCTAAATGCTGCGGCGCAGAAATATCCGCCCTGCGGCAGGCCGGTCACGTCCCGGCCCGGCTCACGCGGGGGTCGCGTTCCATCAGCGCCGCGACGTGATCGCGTTCGGCGGCGAAGTCGTGCGGAACCTGATCGGCGCGGCGCGATCCGGTCAGCGACAGCGAGGCGAAGAAATCGAAACCGTGAAGCTGGAGCGCCGCCGCGTCGCTGGCCGCGACAAGGTCGATCATCATCAACCCGGTCGTCGGCGGCGCGCGGAGCCGGTCGCGCAGGCCCGCCCAGTCGACCAGGGGATGCAGGTAAAAGCCCGGCGCGGTCGCGACCCGCCACGGCAGCCGCTTGCGCTTGTGGCTCATCCAGAGGATGCGGGAGGGGCGGAGCCGGGCGAGATCCCCGGCCCCGATCGAGGTCGCCAGCGCCAGCCAGTCGGTGCGCGTCCCGTGCGAGCGCGGATCGGGCATCGGCGCGCGGTTGATGCGGATCACGAGGTCGGCGGCGTCGATATCCGCCCCCTCGGCCCGGTCGGTGAGCGAGCGGGCATTGCCGACAAGCGCGACCCGCTTGCCCCGAAGCTCGGCCATCAGCGCGGCCTGCGGCTCCGAAAGCGCCGCGAGGGGCGCATCGCGCCGGAACGTCCGCGCGAGGTAGAAGCCCGCCCTCGTCACCAGCGTTCCCCCGCCAGAAGCCGGCGGTAGACCGCGACGAGCGAAGCCGCCTCATCCTCGATCCGGAAGGTGGAGCGCACCCGCGCAAGTGCCGCCGCTCCTGCCGCCCGCCGCCGCGCGGGGGCGTCGAGCCAGGGGGCGATGGCGTCGGCAAGCGCATGGATGTCGCCGGGCGGGACCAGCGTGCCGGTATCGCCGGTCACGATCTCTTCGAAGGCGCCGACGCGGGTGGCGACGACCGGCACGCCGCAGGCCATCGCCTCGATCGGCGTCAGGCCGAATCCCTCCCAGCGCTGCGGCGCGACATAGAGGTCGAGCACACGGTACCAGTCGGCGATCTCGTGCACCGGAACCTCGGGAAGAAAGCGGATGCGGTCGGCAAGGCCCGCCTCGGAGACCTTGCCCTTCAGCCCGGCGAGAAAGCCGTCGTGCCCCTCCGTCGCGCGCCCCATGACAAGCGCGGTCACGTCCGGTCGGCCGGGCAGGAGCGCCAGCGCCACCTCGACGAAGGCATCGGTGCCTTTCTGGCTCCGGATACGACCATAGCAGCCAAGGATCGCGTGGCCCTCGGGCAGGCCGAGCCGGCGCCGCAGCGCCGCGCGGTCGGCGGCGGGCGAAAACCCTTCCGTGTCGATGCCGTGCAGGATCACCACCGGCGGGCGTTCGAGATAGGCCGCGGTCTTCCGCGAGGTGGCAACCACCCCGTCCATCCGGGCGATCAGCCATCGGGTGTAGCCCGAGTGTCTGCGCTGCGAAGCCGATGTGAAGAGAAGTTTCAGCCGCCGCCGGAAAAGCCTTGTAAGGATGAGGCCCAGCAGCATCTCGGTATTGCGGCGGGCGTGCCAGACCCGGACCCGGTCGCGTGGCAGGACAAAGAGGCGCCAGAGCGGCAGGTGCGGCACATGGGCGGGCAGGCCCGGCCCCGTCGCGGCAATGCCGATCATTCCGGCCTGCATCGGCACCAGCCGCACGATCGTCGCCGTCACGCCGGAAAGGCGGCGCTTCAGGTTGGGGGCGATAACCTCGATCTTCGCGATGTCGGGGGCCATGACCTCTCCTTCCGACCCGATGGGTAGCGCACGGGGGCCGGCAAGGCTAGCCCGCCGCGTCGCGGCTGAAGAGATACAGTCCGAGGCCGATCAGGAGCGGCACGAGGAAGAAGGCGAAAAGCGCGGCGAAGGGCGCCTCGGGCGTCGCGGCGCCATCCGTCATGACGCGGTGGAATCGCCCCGAAGCGAATTGCAGGATGCCGGCCCCACCGATGCCGAACATGTTGACCAGCGTCACCCCGCGCCCGACGAGATGCGGCGGAAAGAACGTGCGCGCGTGCGCCATGATCGCCGGGAACGACGACCCGAAGAACCCCAACGCCGCCAGAAGTGCTGTCGCGCTCCAGAAACCCGACGCCGGCCAGAGCACCAGCGCGGCAAGGCAGGCCGCGCCCAGCGCGTTGCCCCAGAAGACCACCCATTTCCTTGTGCCGAAGATCCGGTCGAGGGGGCCGTAGGCGAAGTTGCCCGCCACCATCGCGAGCGCCATCACCAGCGTCGCCCGCCCGATCGCCTGGGCATCGGCACCGAAGACCGAAGACAGGTACGGCCCGGCCCAGAGCCCCCGGATCGAGGCGGCGGGCGCATAGGCGACCGACATCATCAGGACGATCGCCCAGAGGCCGGGAACCTTCAGGAGGTCCATCACCGAACCGCGCCCGGTCTCCGGCATTTCCACCCGCTCGGGATCGCGGACGAAGAACCAGAGCGCGAGGGCGACAAGGAACGTCACGGCGGCAAGGCCAAATAGGGTCTCGCGCCAGCCGGCGAGCTCTGCCAGCCAGGCCAGCGGCGCCGCCCCGGCGATATTGCCGAGCGACCCGAGCCCGATGATCGCCCCGGCAAGGGTGCCGAAGACGGCCGGCGAATAGACCCGCGCGAAGATGTAGTAGGACGCCATCAGGACCGGCGAACAGCCGATCCCGATCAGCGCCATCGCCAGATGCACCGCGCCCGGCCCCTCGGCCAGCGCGAAGATCAGCGCGCCGCCGCCACCGCCAAGCCCGAGCAGAACCGAGACGGTGATCCTCGGCCCGATCCGGTCGAGCGCGGCCCCCACCGGCATCTGCATCACCGCGAAGATCAGGAACCAGATGCCCGACGACAGCGCCAGATCGCCGGGCATCGCCCCGATCTCGGCCCCGAGGACCGGCGACAGGACCGCCAGAAAGGCGCGGTAGAACTGGCTGAGCACATAGCCCGCCACCAAGAATGCCAATCCCGCCCGCATCGTTCCCCCGCGCCCGCTCGGCGCGACCCTGCGGCAGATTGCGGGGGCATGCAAGGGTGCCGGCCATTGAACTGCCGGCGCCGCTGGGGAAGAGTGGCGGCGACAGGTTTCGAACCGACCCCCGGGAGGCATGCATGACGGAACTCGAACAACGGATCGCCCAGGGCCGGGGCGACGCGCCGGCCGATCTGGTGTTGCGCGGGGGGCGGGTCTTCGATGTCGTGACCGGGGCGATGATCGAAGGCGATGTGGCGATCGCCGGCGACACGATCGTCGGGATAGGCGCCGCCTACGAAGGGCGCGAGGTGATCGACGTCGTCGGCCTGACGCTCGTTCCCGGCTTCATCGACACGCATCTGCATATCGAAAGCTCTCTCGTCACGCCCTTTGAATTTGATCGCTGCGTCGCCCCGCGCGGTGTGACGACGGCGATCTGCGACCCGCACGAGATCGCCAATGTGGTCGGCCTCGACGGCATCCGCTATTTCCAGGAAGCGGCGCGCCATACGGTGATGGATATCCGCGTGCAGCTCTCCTCCTGCGTTCCCTCGACCGAGATGGAGACGGCGGGCGCGCGGATCGACGCCGCCGATCTGGAAAGGGTGATGGGGCACGAGACCGGGATCGGGCTGGCCGAGTTCATGAACTATCCCGGCGTCATCCACCGCGATCCGGGCGCGATGGCGAAGCTCAGGCTGTTCGAGGGCGGCCATATCGACGGCCATTGCCCGCAACTCTCGGGCCGCGATCTCAACGCCTATATCGCCGCCGGGATACGGACCGAGCACGAGGCGACGACGGCCGCGGAGGCGCGGGAGAAGCTGAGCAAGGGCATGCGGGTGCTGATCCGCGAAGGCTCGGTCTCCAAGGATCTCGATGCGTTGCAGCCGGTGCTGACCGAGGCGACCTCGGCCTACATGTGCCTTTGCACCGACGACCGGAACCCGCTCGACATCGCCGAGCACGGCCATCTCGACTACATGATCCGCCGGCTGATCGCCCTTGGCACCGCGCCGCTCGCCGCCTATCGCGCGGCGTCGCTGTCGGGGGCGGAGGCCTTCGGGTTGAAGGATCGCGGCCAGATCGCGCCGGGCAAACGCGCCGATATCGTCGCGGTGGACAGTCTGGAGGGCTGCCACGCGCAACTCGTGCTGTGTGCAGGGCAGCGGGCCGACGGCGCGGCCTTTGCCGCGCGGACGGTGATCCCGCCGGTCGGACGCCAGTCAGTAAAGGCGCCGCGTGTGCGCCCGGAGGATTTCCGCGCCCGGGCAAACCGGGTGGAGACCGATGTGATCGGCATCCTCGAAGGCAAGATCATCACCGAGCATCTGCGCGAGGAGATCGCGATCAGCGATGGCGACAAGCGCCCCGATCCGACCCGCGACCTGATGCGGATCGCGGTTGTGGAGCGGCACGGAAAGAACGGCAACATCGCGACCGGCTTCGTCAAGGGCTTCGGCATCGAGGCCGGGGCCATCGCCTCGACGGTCTGCCACGATCACCACAATATCGCGGTCGTGGGGGCGGATTATGCCGACATGGCGCTCGCCGCCAACCGGCTGGGCGAGATCGAGGGCGGATTTGTCGTCGTGCGGGACGGCGCGGTGCTGGCCGAGCTTGCGCTGCCGGTCGCAGGGCTGATGAGCCTCAACCCCTTTGAGGACGTGCGCGACCGGCTGGTCGCCTTGCGCGCCGCCGCCCGTGACCTTGGGGTGACGCTGGACGAGCCGTTCCTGCAACTCGCGTTTCTGGCGCTGCCGGTCATCCCGGCCCTGAAGATCACCGACCGGGGCATGGTCGACGTCGAGAAGTTCGAGATCATCCCCGGCTGAAAACCGCGACACCGTCCTGCGGGAAGATCGCGCGACGCGTCCTTTCCGGCGTCCCTGCGCCTTCTCGGCCGCCAAGCGCCGTTCCCGACCCTAGTGCCGGCCCGCCGAAAGGCGGACCGGCACGGCGAGTTCACATCGGCTGGGCGTTGAAGGTGAAGAGCTGCTGACCGGCGATGGTGTAGCCTTCGATCAGCGCCTTCGCGGTGTCGCTCGTCAGCCAGTTCTCAAGCGCCTTCGCCGCCTCGGCCTTCACATGCGGGTGCTTTTCGGGGTTCACCGGCAGATAGGCATACTGGTTGAAGAGCGCCGGATCACCTTCGAAGAGAAGCGCAAGATCCCCCTTGTTTCCGAAATTGAGCCAGCTTGCCCGGTCGGCGAAGATATAGGCGTCCATCCCGGCGGCGGTGTTCAGCGCGGCGCCCATACCCTGGCCCACGGCCTTGTACCAGTCGCCCGAGGGTTCAACCCCGGCGGCGGCCCAGATCGCGAGTTCCGCCTTGTGGGTGCCGCTGTCATCGCCGCGGCTGACGAAGGGGGCCTGCGCCGCCGCGATCGTCGCGAACGCGTCCTTCGCGGTCGTGGCAGCCTTCGCCCCCGCCGGATCGCCCGAGGGGCCGACGACGATGAAGTCGTTGTACATGATCTCGCGCCGGTGGGTGGCGTCGCCGTCGGCGACGAACTTCTCCTCGGCGGCGCGGGCATGGACGAGGGCGGCATCGACATCGCCCGCCGCGCCGAGCTTCAGCGCCTGGCCGGTGCCGACGACGAGAAGCTCCACCGTGATGCCGGTGTCCTTCTCGATCTGCGGCAGCAGGATTTCGGCCAGTCCGGAATTGGCGAAGGAGGTGGTGACGGCCATCTTCATCTCCTCGGCGCCGGCCGCGGTGGCCAGCCAGAGCGCAGAGACGGTGGCAAGCAGGGTCTTGAAGGTCATGGAAGAAGGTCTCCGTTGATATGGGCCCTGGCCTCTGGCGTTCCGGGCCCGGCAAAGAACGCGTCACGGCGGGCGGATTCGATGACCCGGCCGTCGTGGAGGAAGAGGATGTCATCGGCGAGGCGACGGGCTTGGCCGATGTTGTGGGTGGACATGACGATCCGCGTGCCGGCATTGCGCGTGCGGATCAGGATCGCCTCGATCTCGGCCATCGAAGCCATGTCGAGATTGGCGCAGGGTTCATCGAGAAAAAGCACCTCGGGTGTGCGGATCAAAGCCCGGGCCAGCGACATCTTCTGCCGCTCACCGCCCGAAAGGATCTGGGCCGGCGCGTCGAGCGTGGCGGTGAGACCCACCGATGCAGCGACTTCGGCGGCGCGGTCGCGGGCGCTGCGCCGGTCGACGCCGTCGAGCCGCAAGGGATAGGCGATGCAGTCGAGAACCGAGCGACGCATCAGCACCGGGGTCTGGAAGACGAAGGCCTGCCGCGCGTGGACCCTATCCGCGTCGCCGGTCCACCTCGCGTGCCCCCGGTTGATCCGTTCCAGCCCGTGCATTGTCCGCAGGAGCGTTGTCTTGCCGCTGCCATTCGGGCCGAGGACGATGGTGATACCATCGCCGTCGAGGGTAAGCGAGACCGGGCCGAGGATGCGCTTGCCACCGCGTCGAAGTTCCACCGCGTCGAGGGTCAGGGGCAGGATCGAGCTCACCATCGGCTGCCCCTTTCGGTTCCCGACAGGATATGCAGAGCAAGGTTCACGGCGATGGCGAGAGCGATGAGGATGAAGCCAAGTGCAAGCGCCAGCGCGAAGTCGCCCTTGCCGGTCTCGAGCGCGATAGCCGTGGTCAGGACCCGCGTCGCATGGTCGATATTGCCGCCGACGATCATGATCGCGCCGACCTCGCCGATGGCCCGCCCGAAGCCGGCGAGCGCCGCCGTCATCAGCGCCCGCCGCCCGTCCCAGAGCAGCGTCGCGATCCGCTGCCGGCGGCTGGCATGGAGCGAGATCAGGAGATCATGGTAGTCGGCCCAGAGATCACGGATTGCCTGATGCGAGATCGAGGCGATGATCGGGGTAATGATGATGATCTGGGCAATGATCATCGCGGTGGGCGTGAAGAGCAGCCCGAGCACGCCAAGCGGGCCGGCCCGCGAAAGGACGACATAGACCATCAGCCCGACGACGACCGGCGGCAACCCCATCAACGCATTGAGGATCGCGATGGCATAGCGGCGGAGCCAGAACCGGTTGACCGCGATCCACGCACCAAGCGGCAACCCGATCGCCGAGGCGATGACCGTCGCCGTCAGGGTTACCTGAAGCGACCGGGCCGTGATTTCCACAAGGCCGGGATCGAGCGTCACCAGAAGACGCATCGCCTGGTAAAGGCCTTGATAGATATCGTTCATTGCCGGCTCGTTCCCCTCGGTCGCGCCAATCCTTAGGGGGTGAGCATAGGCGAGGAAATGGACAAGTTGACCATCACTTCGGACATTTTGTCCACATTTGCGACATTCCCGCCCGTCGCTGAAGCTGCCTCAGCCCGCCGCGCGGCGGCTCCAGTCGAGGATCGCAGCGATATCGAGCGGCACTTCCTGCTCCATGCCCTCGGCGAAGGCGCGGAACCCCGCGAGGCTCGCGGTGTTGACGGCGGTCAGGACCGCGATGCCCTCGGTCAGCGCCCGGCCGATAACCGGGCGAAACCCACGACCCTCGATCTCCTGCTTGCCGAACTTGTTGACCACCAGAAGCCGGGGCCGGTCGGTGGCGTCGAGCGTCGCCTCGACCAGCCCGACCGCCTGTTCGAGTCCCGCCGGGTCGAGCCGACAGCCCTTGGAGAGCGCCCCGAGATTCTGGCTGATCCGCACGATCCGTCCCGGCCCGATCACGTGCAGGTCCATGTCGCAGCGCTGGAGATCGCTCTGGTCGGAATTGACCTGCACCGCGCCGGCCACCGCCACGCCCTCGGCATGAAGCCGGTGGACGACCTCGGCCAGATAGCGGTCTGCCGTGCCGCGCCCTTCCGAGATGACATAGCCAAGCATGGCTTCCCCTTGAAACTGCCTCGCCCGGAATACAAGATGCCGGGCGAAACGGAAAGCCGCCCGATGCCCCCTGCCCTGCCGATCCTTCCCGACCCCGCCGATCCGAGGCTGACGCGGCGCGTCACCGGCACCGACCAGACCGGCGCCGCGACCGAGATCTCGGTGGTGGAGGAGCGGCCGCTGACGATCTACCTCAACGCGCAGGAGATCGTGACGGCGATGACGATCGGCGATTATCCCGATTACCTTGCCGTGGGCTTCCTGCGCAATCAGGGGATGCTGCGCGCCGATGACGTGGTGACCGGCGTCGACTACGACGAGGAGATCGAGACGGTCGTGGTGCGGACCGAACGCCAGACCTCCTACGAGGAGAAGGTCAGGAAGAAGACCCGGACCTCCGGATGTGCCGTCGGCACGGTCTTTGGCGACATGATGGAGGGGCTGGAGGGGCTGGCGCTGCCGCCGGCCGAAGTGCGGGCAAGCTGGCTTTACGCGCTGGCGAAGGAGGTCAACACGACGCCCTCGCTCTATCTCGAGGCGGGCGCGATCCACGGCACGGTTCTTTGCCAGGGTGACCGGCCGCTTGTCTACATGGAGGATGTCGGGCGCCACAACGCGGTCGACAAGATCGCCGGCTACATGTTCCGCGAGAGCGTGCCGGCGGCCGACAAGATCCTCTACACGACCGGACGGCTGACATCGGAGATGGTGATCAAGACGGCGCTGATGGGCATTCCCGTGCTTGCCTCACGCTCGGGCTTCACCGCCTGGGGGGTGGAAATCGCGCGTCAGGTCGGCCTGACGCTCATTGGCCGGATGCGCGGGCAACGCTTCGTCTGTCTCGCGGGAGAGGAGCGGCTGGTGCGGGACGCCGCGCTGACCGGCGAGGACGAGGACCGCAAGCATCGCCGCAAAGGGGCCGGGGATGACTGAATTCCACCCGGTCCGCGACGACGAGATAGCCCGCCTCATCGCGCTTTGGGAGCGGGCCGGCATGACCCGGCCCTGGAACCCGCCCGAGACCGATATTGCCGCGATCCGTGCCAATCCGAGATCGGCACTGCTCGTCGCCCGTTCGGGCGACAGGATCGTCGCCAGCGTCGCGGTCGAGGATGGCGGCCACCGCGCCTGGGTCTACTACCTCTGCTCCGATCCCGACCTGCGCGGGCAAGGCCTCGGACAGCAGGCGATGACGGCGGCGGAGGACTGGGCGCGGCGGCATGGCCACGCCAAGCTGCAGCTTCTCGTCCGCCGGTCTAACGCGCCGGTCCTCGGTTTCTACGACGCCCTCGGCTACGAGGAGAACGCGGTGACGGTCCTGCAAAAGTGGCTCGACCCCGAGCGGGAGCGCGCATTCCGGGAGAACCCGGATGCCCACTGACCTTCCCGGCATCATCCTTGCCGGCGGCCGCGCGACGCGGATGGGCGGCGGCGACAAGGGGTTCCGGCCGCTGGCCGGGCGGCGGATCATCGACCATGTGATCGAGCGGATCGGCACCCAGTGCGCACCGCTCGCGATCAACGCAAACGGCGATCCGGCGCGGTTCGCGGAGTTCGGCCTGCCGGTGCTGCCCGACAGCCTGCCCGACCATCCCGGCCCGCTCGCCGGCGTCCTCGCCGGTCTCGACTGGGCCGCTGGTCTTGGCGCCGGCTCCATCATCACCGTCGCCGCCGACACGCCGTTCTTCCCGCGCGACCTCGTGGCGCGGCTTAGCGCCGCTGCCGGGTCCTCGTGCCTTGCGTTGGCGGCAAGCCGGGATGCGGACGGCAAGCTCTGGCAGCACCCGACCTTCGGCCTCTGGCCGGTCGCGCTGCGCGACGACCTCAGGGCGGCATTGGAAGGCGGGCTTCGGAAGATCGTCCTCTGGACCGAGCGCCACGGCGCCGGGATCGCGGAATTCCCCTCGGACCCGTTCGATCCCTTCTTCAACATCAACACGCCCGACGACATCGCCGCAGCCGAGAGGCTGGCGACATGAGGGTTTTCGGCGTCACCGGCTGGAAGAACTCCGGCAAGACTCACCTGATGGAGCGGCTGGTGGCCGAGATCACCGGGCGCGGGTTCTCCGTCTCGACTGTCAAGCACGCCCATCATGCGACCGAGATTGACCACCCCGGCCGCGACAGCTTCCGCCACCGCGAGGCCGGCGCGCGCGAAGTGATCGTCGCCTCGCCGGTCCGCTGGGCGCTGATGCACGAACTCAGGGGAACGGAGGAGCCGCCGCTGACCGAGCTTCTGGCGAAGCTCTCGCCGGTCGATCTCGTGCTGGTGGAGGGCTACAAGCGCGAAAGCCATCCGAAGGTCGAGGCGCACCGGGCGGCAACGGGACGCCCGCTTCTGGCGCCCGACAACCCGAGCGTCAGGGCGGTGGCGTCGGACACCGCGCATCCCGGCCTCACGCTGCCGGTCCACGACCTCGACGATACGACCGCCATCGCGGATTTCATCTTGCGCGAGGTGGGGCTGTGATGCGGTTCGACACCATCGTCGTCACCGACTGGTCCGGCGGTAACGACCGGGGCGCCACGCCGAAGAAGGACGCCATCTGGTCGGCCGTGATCCGTGAGGGCCGCGCGGAACCTTCGGTCTATCACCGCAACCGGGGCGTCGCCGAGACCTGGCTGGCCGACCTCTTCTCGGCGGAGATTGCCGCCGGGCGACGGGTCTTCGCCGGGTTCGACTTTCCCTTCGGCTACCCGGAGGGGTTCGCTGCCCGGATTACCGGGTCGTCCGATCCTTTGCTACTTTGGGACTGGTTCGCGCAGCATCTCGATGATGCGCCGAAGGGCAACAACCGCTTTCATCTGGCCGGCCGGATCAACACCCGATTTCCCGGCACCGGCCCCTTCTGGTTCAACGGCTCGACGGACGACATTCCCGACCTGCCGCGCAAGGGAAACGCACGGCGCGATCACGGCATGGTTGAACGCCGCCTCTGCGAGACCTTCGCCAAGGGGGCTTTCACCTGTTGGCAGATGGGCGGTGCCGGCGCGGTCGGATCGCAGGTGATGACCGGCATGGCCACCCTTTCCCGGCTTCGCGCCCGCTTTCCCGGCAAGATCGCCGTCTGGCCGTTCCAGCCGCTTGACGCGCCGATTGCGCTGGTCGAGGTCTGGCCCTCGCTTCACGCCGATGCGGTGCGGGCGGCGACGCGGCCGGGCGATATCAGGGATGAGGTGCAGGTGAGGACGCTCGCCGCCCGCATCGCTGCGATGCAGGACCGGGGGCGTCTTGCGGCCGCTTTGTCGGATATCCCGCCGACGGCCCGGCGCGAGGAAGGCTGGATCCTCGGCCTTGCCGGAACTTCGGCAGACAGCGAGGCCGCATGACCGATCCTCTCATCCCGCCGCGCCTGCGCGACGACTGTTTCGCGATGCCGCAGGGCGTGTCCTGGGTGCCGGTGGAGGATGCGCTGGCGCGGTTGCGCGCGGCGCTTCTCCCCATTGCCGGGACCGAGCGGTTGCCGGGGCGTGCCGCACTTGGCCGCATTCTTGCCGCCGGGGCCATTGCCCGCCGCTCCAACCCGCCGCGCCCGAATTCCGCCGTGGACGGCTATGGCTTCGCCCATGCCGCGACCGGCGAAGGCGTGCAGCGCCTGTCGCTCGTCAAGGGCCGCGCCGCCGCGGGGCAGCCCTTCGCGGGCGTCGTCCCGCCGGGGCAGGCGATCCGCATCCTGACCGGCGCGATCCTGCCCGACGGTGTCGATACCGTCGTCCTCGAAGAGGACTGCGCCACGGACGCGACAACGGTCGCCTTCGACGGGCCGGTGAAGCCCCGCGCCAACACCCGGCAGGCCGGCGAGGACGTGACCGAAGGCGCCGAGGCGCTGCGGGCCGGCCATCGGCTTCGCCCGCCCGATCTTGCGCTGCTCGCCGCGCTCGGGATCGCCGAGGTGGAGGTCTACCGGCCGCTTCGAGTCGGGGTGCTCTCCACCGGCGACGAGATCGTGGACGATCCCGGCGCGGCGGCGGAACCGCACCAGATCTTCGACGCCAACCGGCCGATGCTGCTGGCGCTGGCCGAAAGCTGGGGGTTCGCGCCGGTCGACCTCGGCCATGCCATCGACGATCCGACCGCGATCGCCGAGTGCCTCGACCGGGGCGCGGCGGCGGCGGACGTGATCCTGACCTCTGGCGGCGCCTCGGCGGGGGACGAGGATCACATCTCGGTGCTTCTGCGCACGCGCGGCACGCTGTCGAGCTGGCGCATCGCGATGAAGCCGGGGCGGCCGCTGGCGCTGGCGCTGTGGCAGGGAACGCCGGTCTTCGGCCTGCCGGGCAACCCGGTCGCGGCGCTGGTCTGCGCGCTGATCTTCGCCCGTCCGGCATTGTCGCAGATGGCCGGCGCCGGTTGGGCCGAGCCGCAGGCCTTCACCGTCCCGGCCGCCTTTGCCAAGCGCAAGAAGGCGGGCCGGCGGGAATACCTGCGCGCCCGGCTCAACGCCGAGGGACGCGCCGAGGTCTTCGCCTCCGAAGGATCCGGCCGGATCAGCGGGCTGAGCTGGGCAACCGGACTTGTCGAATTGCCCGATGCCGCGGCCGAGATCACGCCGGGAACACCGGTCAGGTATCTGCCCTTCGCGAGCTTCGGGTTCTAGGTCCGCCGCCGGATCAGGTAGATCTGGGCGCCGCCGTCCTCGCCCGTGCCGATCAGGTCGTGCCCCGCCTCGGCGCAGAAATGCGGCACGTCGATGACCGCCGCCGGATCGGTCGCGATCAGCCGCAGCACCGCACCCGGCGCCATTCCCGCAAGCCGCTTGCGCGCCTTCAGCACGGGCAGCGGACACAAAAGCCCGGTCGCATCGAGTTCAAGATCCCAGTTCATGGCGCCGGGGATAGAGAAAGTGCCGTATACTGTCCATCATCTTGAGATTCGTCGTGACAGAAATAGCCTCTGAAAGAGGCCGCTTTTGATTGACATAACCTATCAACTGACGGGACTGCCGGATTGATCGGCGGACCCGCCTTTGTCAGAAGCGACGCCTGAGCAGGCGGACCGGAAGGTGGATGACGACGATGGCACTCGACGACAAGGACGGCATCTGGAAATCGGGCAAGGGCCGGGGCCGCAAGACCCCGAAGGGCCGCCAACTCGACGACACCGCCTGGGACGAGGTCAAGACGCTGCTCGGTGACGGGCCGCGCCGGCGCGACCTCTTGATCGAGTACCTGCACCTGATCCAGGATCGCTACGGATGCCTTTCGGCCCCGCATCTGCGCGCCGTGGCCGAGGAACTGGGCACAGGCATGGCCGAGATCTGGGAGGTCGCGACCTTCTACGCCCATTTCGATCCGGTGAAGGAGGGCGAGACGCCGCCCCCCGACCTGACGATCCGGGTCTGCGAGTCGCTGTCCTGCGAACTTGCCGGTTCCGAAGCGCTGATCGCGGCTTTGGAAAAGGGCATGGACCCGAAGAAGATCCGCGTCCTGCGCGCGCCGTGCATGGGCCGCTGCGACACCGCGCCGGTCCTCGAGATCGGTCACCGGCATATCGACCACGCGACCCCCGCCAAGGTCGAGGCGGCACTGAAAGACGGTCATTTCCACGCCGAAATCCCGACTTACGAGGGTCTCGCGGCCTACAAGGCGGCGGGCGGCTATGCGACGCTGGCCGAGTTGCGCAAGTCCGGCAACTGGGAGAAGGTGCAGGAAACCGTCCTCGCCTCGGGCCTGCGCGGACTTGGCGGCGCCGGCTTCCCCTCGGGTCGCAAATGGGGTTTCGTGCGTGCCAATCCCGGCATCCGCTACCTTGCCGTCAACGGCGACGAGGGCGAGCCGGGAACGTTCAAGGACCGCTACTACCTCGAACGCACTCCGCACCTGATGCTGGAAGGCATGCTGATCGCCGCCTGGGCGGTCGAGGCAGAGCGCTGCTTCATCTACATGCGCGACGAATATCCCGCCGTCCTGGAAATCCTCCGCCGCGAGATCGCCGCGCTGGAAGAGGCGGGCATCATACTCAAGGGTGAGGTCGAACTGAGGCGCGGCGCCGGCGCCTATATCTGCGGCGAAGAATCCGCGATGATCGAATCGATCGAAGGCAAGCGCGGCATCCCGCGCCAGCGTCCGCCCTACGTCGCCGCCGTCGGCATCTTCGACCGGCCGACACTGGTCCACAACGTCGAGACGCTGCACTGGATCGCCCGCATCCTGCGCGAGGGGCCGGAGGTGCTGAACTCGACCGAGAAGAACGGCCGCAAGGGGCTCCGGTCCTACTCCGTCTCGGGCCGCGTTGCGAAGCCGGGGGTCTATCTGCTGCCGGCAGGGTCGACGATCGCCGACATCATCGAAGCCTGCGGCGGCATGGCCAAGGGCCATGCCTTCAAGGCCTACCAACCTGGCGGTCCGTCGTCGGGCCTCTTGCCCGCCTCGATGGCCGACGTGCCGCTCGACTTCGACACGCTGCAGCCACACGGCACATTTATCGGTTCGGCCGCCGTGGTCGTACTGTCGGACAAGGACAGTGCCAGGGACGCCGCGCTCAACATGCTGCGCTTCTTCGAAAGCGAATCCTGCGGGCAATGCACGCCCTGCCGCGTCGGCTGCGAGAAGGCGGTGAAGCTGATGCAAGCACCGAAGTGGGACCAGGACCTGCTCGAAGACCTCTGCCAGGTGATGGGCGACGCCTCGATCTGCGGCCTCGGCCAGGCCGCACCGAACCCGATCCGCCTGACGATGAAACATTTCCCGGATGAGGTCTGACATGACCGACGCGATCAAATTCACCCTCGACGGCCGCGAAGTCTCCGCCGCCCCTGGCGAGACGATCTGGGAGGTTGCCAAGCGCGAAGGTACCACGATCCCGCATCTCTGCCACAAGGACCAGAAAGGCTACCGCCCGGACGGCAACTGCCGCGCCTGCGTGGTCGAGGTGGAGGGCGAGCGGGTGCTTGCCGCCTCCTGCTGCCGCAATCCGGCGAAGGGTATGGTGGTCAAGACCGACAGCCCCCGCGCCAAGAAATCGCGCGAGATGGTGATGGAACTGCTGCTGGCCGATCAGCCGGATCAGGCAAAGGCGCATGACAAGTCCTCGCATCTGTGGGACATGGCCGAGGCCAGCGGCGTTTCCGAAAGCCGCTTCCCGAAGCTCGACGCCGGGCGCATTCCGCTGCTCGACGACAGCCATGTCGCGATGCGCGTGAATCTCGACGCCTGCATCCAGTGCGGGCTTTGCGTCCGCGCCTGCCGCGAGGTTCAGGTCAACGACGTGATCGGCATGGCCGGCCGCGGGCACGATGCCTATCCGGTCTTCGACATGGCCGACCCGATGGGTCAATCGACCTGTGTCGCCTGCGGCGAATGCGTGCAGGCCTGCCCGACGGGCGCCCTGATGCCGGCGACGGTGGTCGATGCGGCGCAGGTTGGCGACCGGGAGGATTATGACAGCGAAACGACCTCGGTCTGCCCTTTCTGCGGTGTCGGCTGCCAAGTCTCGCTCAAGATCAAGGGTGGCAAGGTCAAGTATGTCGAGGGCATCAACGGCCCCGCGAACGAAGGCCGCCTCTGCGTTAAGGGCCGCTTCGGCTTCGACTACATCCACCACCCGCACCGGCTGACCAAGCCGCTGATCCGGCGCGCCGACGCGCCGGCCAAGGGGCTGAATGTCGACCCGGCGAACTGGCAGAACCATTTCCGCGAAGCGACCTGGGACGAGGCGCTGGACGCCGCCGCGAACGGGATCAGGCGGCTGACCGACGCGCATGGTGGTCGGGCCATCGCCGGTTTCGGTTCCGCCAAATGCACGAACGAAGAGGCGTATCTTTTCCAGAAGCTGATCCGTCAGGGCTTCGGGCACAACAACGTCGACCACTGCACCCGGCTTTGCCATGCCTCCTCGGTGGCGGCCCTTCTTGAGAATGTCGGCTCCGGTGCCGTCACGGCGACCTTCAACGAGATCGAGAATGCCGACGTGGCCATCGTGATCGGCTGCAATCCGGTCGAGAACCATCCCGTCGCCGCGACCTATTTCAAACAGTTCACCAAGCGCGGCGGCAAGCTGATCGTGATGGACCGCCGTGAGGACGAGGATGGCAAGGATATTGC
>NCEA01000006.1 GCA_002280515.1 Rhodobacterales bacterium 32-67-9 | reverse complement strand
CACCATCGACAATACCGCGACCGCCTCCGGCACGGCGGCGAACGGCACGAGCGTGACCGACACCGGCACCGCGAGCGTCGGGATCGCGCGGGCGCCGGGTATCAATATAGAAAAATCCACCAACGGGCAGGATGCCGACAGTTCCTCGGGGCCGGTTCTTCTTGTCGGCAGCACCGCAACTTGGACCTATACCGTCACGAATACCGGTAACACGACACTCTACAACGTGCTCGTCACGGATGATGTCATCGGAACTATCGGGACGATTGCCAGTGTGGCGCCGGGGGATACGGCGGTGCTGTCGACGACCGGAACGGTCATCGCGGGCCAATATGCCAATACCGGCACCGCGAGTGTGGCCGATCTCTTCGCCGGCACCGTGAGCGACAGTGACCCGAGCCACTACTTCGGCGCCGATCCCTCGCTGTCGATCGACAAGGTCACCATCGACCAGAACGGCAACGTGGGCGACAGTCTCGGGGTCCTCGCCGGCAGCGACGTCACGTGGCAGTACACGGTCACGAATACCGGGAATGTCGCCATCGGCAACATCGTCGTGGACGACGATCAGCTCTCGGGCGTCGACGATCCGGTCTATGTCAGTGGCGACACCAACAAAAACGGCCTTCTGGACCTGTCCGAAGCCTGGGTCTACACCGCCACGGGTACGGCGATCGACAACACGACAGGCACGAACGTCGCCAAGTATACGAACACGGGAACCGCGACCGGCACGTTCACGGACGATGCCGGGACCACCGCCAACGTGTCCGACAGCGATGACAGTGCCTACTATGTGCTCGATCCGGGATATGTGACGAATTCGTCGCTTTTCGATTTCGGCGACATCTTCAACCTGATCTTCACGCCGGCGTTCCAGTATGGCAGCAACATGTACAAGCTGTCTGACAGCAACCCCGGACAGTTCTACTATAATACGTTCTTCGATGCCGCCGATCCGGATGGCGATCCGATGACGGACGATGCCGGGACCGTGACGATCGACGTGCCCTATCCCTTCGTCACCCAGGGCGCGAACCCGATCCACTGGTACACCGGCGTCACGGTCGACGATTCAAGCGGGGCGATCTCCTTCGATCCGGGCACGGCGGCCGGCAGCCAGGCCAGCACCTTCACGATAGGCGACTACACCGACACCAACGGTGACGGTGTGGTCGGCTTCGGAGACACTTATACCGTGACCGTCTCCGGCCTGCCGACCGATGGTTTCGTCTATCTGAACATGCATATGGACTTCAGTCTGGAAAAGACCGCGCCCTGGCTGCGCAGCGGCGAGAACGCGCTGAATGACGTGATCCTGTCCTATGACGACATCATGGAGTTCATGAACTTCATGTTCGACTCCAGCGTGAACGGCAGTTCCGATACCATCTCGAACGACAACATCTTCAAGAACATCCGGGGTATCGGTGGGTTGGTCACCTTCGACGGAACCGACAGCAGCGGCAATTCCCTCTCGTTCGGGCTCGAGAACCAGTCGATCCTGTTCACCAAGGCCGGTGATACATCGGTGATCGAGCAGGCGCTGACCGATGCCGACGGCTGGTTCTTCGGAACCGGCGTCGCGAAAGGCAAGCAGCAGGACTACGATGTCTGGTGGGATGTCAACGCCAACGGCATCATAGATGGCGGCGATCAGCAGCAAACGGTGACGCTCGGCGGCAAGATCAAGTTCGCCGAGGCGGACTGGACGCTCGATCAGGTGACGGGCTACGATCCGTCGACAGGAGACTATCTGGTCGACGACTTCATGCTCATCTGAGCGAGGCGAGCGTCTGAAGAATTCGGATGGGGCGGATCGGCAGGGAAGTCGCCGCCCCATCTGGCACTCCGTCCGGCGACCGATAGTCCTCTGGCGGGGGCAGAGCTGGCGGGCCGCCCAATCCACTCACTGGCGTCGAACGCCGAGGCAGGGATACAGCTCCGGACGTGGCGAAGAACGGGCGGCTTGGCGGCGGACATGTATGCGACTTGAATCAGCCGCCAAGTTGTTCGACGATCAGTTCACTCCCGCGCTTTGCTTGCCACTCTTCATTGGATTCGTGTCAGCCGGGGTTCCGCTCGGTGTGACATTCTCGTTCCTTATCGCGGCGTCGATGGTGAATGAGGTGGCGCTGGTGCTGCTTTTCGGCCTTGTCGGCTGGCAGGTGGCGCTCACCTATCTCGGCTTTGGTCTCGCTATCGCGATCGCCGCCGGCTTTGTCATAGGCAAGCTCCGGCTCGAAGGATGGTTGCTGGACTGGGTGCGCGACATCCATTCGGGCGCGGTGACCCCGGCGGCGGTCGAAGGTGAGACTCCGGGCACCTCACACCGCTACCGGCTGGGGATCGAGGCGGTGCGCGAGATCTTCGCAAAGGTCCGGGTCTGGATCATCCTCGGTATCGGTATGGGGGCGCTGATCCACGGCTAAGTGCCGGAAACGCTGACGGTCCGCATCATGGGCGCGGATGCCTGGCGGTCTGTGCCCGCCGCGGTGATCCTGGGTATTCCGATGTACACCAATGCGGCGGGCGTCATCCCCATCGTCGAGGCGCTTCTTGGCAAGGGCGCGGCACTCGGAACAGTGCTGGCTTTCATGATGAGCGTGATTGCACTTTCGCTCCCCGAAATGATCATCCTCCGGCAGGTCCTGACGCTGCGCCTCATCGCCGTCTTCATCGGCGTCGTGGCGGGCGGGATCCTGGCGATGGGGTTTCTCTTCAACCTGATCTTCTGAAAGGAACACGATATGAAAACCGTCAAGGTCTACGGCCCCGGCTGCAAACGCTGCGAAACCACCGAGGCGATGGTCAGGGACGCCGCGTCGCGGCTCGGCATCGCGGTCGACTTGGAAAAGGTCACGGACCCGCGCTCGATCGCGCTTGCGGGCGTATGTCGACGCCCCGCATCTCGGTCGATGGCAAGCTTGTGCATGCGGGCGGCCTGCCGGATCGCGCGAAGCTCGACGCCTGGCTGGCTGCGTGATCTAGGGCCACGATCGTCGGCAGCCCCGGCATCAGCCCGCTCCTTCATCGAAAGGCGCCAGCTCCGTTCGGCATCATTCCACAGTCTGCATCCCGAGCCGCGTCAGCGTCCGCCGCTCGATGAGCAGGATCGCGTAGTAGAACGCGACTGACAGGCAGACCGACACCGCCGCGACGGTCCAGATCATGCCGTAGTCGAGATAGCCGCGCGACTGGTTCAGAAGGTTGCCAAGCCCGGTTCCGGTGGCCAGCCATTCCGCGATCATCACCCCCAGAAGGGCGCGCGGCACCGTCAGACGGGTCGCGGCGAAAAGATAAGGCAGGGCCGCCGGTATGGAGACCATGCGAAGCTCTTTCCAGGCCGAGGCGCCATAGGCGCGCGGAAGGTCGAGGACGGTCTGCGGAACCCGTTGGATGCCCTGCACCAGAAGCACGAAGGCAGGAAAGAACGTCACCGAGATGGTGATCCACAGTGTGACGGAAGTGCCGCGCCCCAGCATCAGGACCAGAAGCGGCGTCAGCGCCACCAGCGGCATCGTCTGGGTGACCAGCGCCACCGGCATGAAGGTCTTGATGAAGCCGGGAAACATCCGTGCCGAGATCGCGAGGAGGAAGGCGAAGCCAAGGCCCGCGATCATGCCGATGGCGGTGATCGGCAATGTCTCTGCCAAGGCGGACAGGAGCTTTCCCCGCGCGATATGCGATGTGTCGGACAGGAAAAGGTACTCGACCACGCCCAGCGGTGTCTTGGCGATGAGGTCCGGCACGCCGCTCAGCCGGATGAACGCCCACCACAGGACAAAGGGCAGGAGTGCCGCACCGGCGAAAATCGCGAGCCGCACCGGAAGTGGTCCCGGCGTACCACCACCCGCATCGGGGATCGCGGTGTTCAGTGTCACCGACCGCGTGCTGCCCAGCGTCCGGGCGGAGATGATGGCAAAGACCAGATAGCTCAGCCCGGCGATCAGCGTCGCCACCAGGCCGATCCCCCAGAGCCGCGCCGGTTCGCCCCGGCCGAGCGAGCCGAGAAGGTAGGTGCCGAGCCCCCAGCGTCCGCCACCGCCGAACTCGGCGAGGATCGCGCCAAGGACCGCGTTCGGCGCGGCGATGCGCAGGCCGCTCAGGATGTCGGGGACGGCGCCGCGCAGCCGCACCAGCCGCATCACCTGCCAGTCCTTGCCACCGTAGGCACGCACCACGTCCGCCGCGCGGGAGTCGAACTGCGACAGGCCCACGACCGTGGCACTCATCGTCACGAAGTAGACGCCGAGGGCGGCGAGGGTGATCCGCGGCGCCATGCCCGACAGGGTCAGCACGAGGATCGGCGCAATGGCGATGGGCGGCAGGGCAAAGACCGCGATGTTGAAGCCCCGCGTCAGGCGCAGCAGTGTCGGGAAAAGAACGAACAGGACGCCGGCACCGACGGCAACGGCGTTTCCGATCAGAAAGCCCAGGATCGAGGCATGGACCGTGGCCCAGATATGGCTGGGGTAGTCGCCGCGATCGACCCAGAGGCGGATCAGGATTTCGCTGAGCCCCGGCAGCGCACCGCCAGCGATCCAGTCCATACGCCCGACGAGTTCCCAGACGAGGACAAGGATCAAGAGGTTGCGGGCCGTGGCGGTGCGAAGAAATCTGGCCCTATTCGCCATGAAGCACCATTGCGACCTTGTCACAGAGGGCGTGGAATTCCGGCGCGGAGTACAGTTCGTTCCGGCGCGGACGCTCGAAGGGAATCTCGATGATGTCGATGACGCGCCCCGGATTGGCGTGCATCACCACCACGTAGTCGGCGAGAAAGACCGCCTCGTCGATGCCGTGCGTGACCAGAAGTGCGGTCGATTCCGATTCGAGCCAGATCCGTTGCAGCTCGACATTCATCTGGCGCCGGCGGATCTGGTCGAGCGCCCCGAAGGGCTCGTCCATGAACAGGACCTCGGGCCCGGTGATGAGAGAGCGGGCGATCGAAACGCGCTGGCGCATGCCGCCTGAAAGCTGGCCGGGCAGGGAATTCTCATAGCCCTTCAGCCCGACCAGTTCGATCAGTTTCGCGATCTCATGGCCGTATTTCGCCGGATCGCGCCCGAGGACTTCGAGCGGAAGCGCGATGTTGCGCGCGACCGTTCGCCACGGAAGGAGGGCGGCGTCCTGAAACGCCACCCCGGTGACCCCTGCCGCCGTCGCGGCGGCAGGCGGCTGCCCCGCGATCCGGACGTCGCCGCTGTCATAGTCCTCAAGCCCCAAGGCGATCCGCATCGCTGTCGACTTGCCGCAACCGGACGGCCCGATGAGCGCCGTGAACGACCCCGGCGCGCAATCGAGGTTCATGTCCCGCAACGCCTCGACATCCGCGCCCCGCCCGCGAAAGGTCTTGCAGACGGCGCGCAGATGGATGCCGTGATCGTGGTGCATCAGATCTCCTCGAGAAGCGTCGTGTCGAACATCTCCCGGGTTCCGTTGATGCCAACGGCCTTCAGCGCGTCGATGTTCCGCGCGATCGCGTCCTCGGACATCGAGAAGATGCCTCCGTCCGCCACGATCAGATCCTTCTGGGCGGTGTTGAAGAAGACCTCGTTGTCGATGGTCCGGCCGGTGCCCTTGAACCAGGTGCCTTCCCACTGCGGCGGGTAGACCGACGGATCGGCGAGGTTCTCGTCCCAGCCCCGGCGGCTGGCGCGTAGCCAGGCCACCAGTTCGGCCCGCTTGGCTGCGAGCGTCTCCTCGGTCACCACGACGGTGTCGTTGAAGAGTGTCACGCCGTGATCGTAGAGCAGGAAGGACTGCGCCTCTTCGCCCAACTGGCTGATCGTGTAGGGCACGTTGGTGGTGAAATCGAGCGAGGCGTCAATCTCGCCGCGGACCAGCGGCGTCGGGTCATAGGCGTAGGGCACGATATTGACCGCGGCCCGGTCGATGCCGTTGAGGCTCAAGAGCGCCTCGACGGTGACGGTGTTGACGGGTGGCACGGCCACGGTCTTGCCCACCAGATCGGCCGGCGTATTCACCGGGTTCTTTTTCAGCGAGACGATGCCGATGGGGTTTTTCTGGTATTGCGCGCCGATGATCTTGAACTTGGCGCCCTGTTCCGAAATCGCCCGGATCGTGGTGTCAGGCGTGGTCAGGGCCAGGTCGGCACGGCCGGCGATGATGGTGCTTTCCGGGATCACGTCGGGGCCGCCCGAGAGATAGGTCAGGTCCAGCCCTTCGTCGGTATAAAAGCCCTTGTCCATCGCCACGAAGTAGCCCGAGAACTCGGCGTCGTTGATCCAGGCTGCCTGCATGGTCAGCGCTGTCGCGGCCATTGCGCGGCGCGGCAGCCCCATGACCGCGCCGGCGGCGGCGGCGCCTTGCAGGAAGGTCCGGCGATTTATCGTGAGTGACATGTTCTTCTCCCCTGTTGGTTGGTCAGTGCGAGCGGTCTTGTTCTTCAGTTCGACGGCGCCAGCCCCTGCATGGCGCGCAGCTCCTGCAACGGCGGGGTCTGCGCGATCTGCTTCGGGTCCAGCAGGTCCCAGATCACGCCGCGCGGCCGTGTGGCGCGCCGTTCGACCTTGTGCAGCCCGCTCGGGGTGGCGATGTAGTCGACCAGGATGTCAGTCGGGCTCGGGTGATCCGTGGCCTTTTCCGAACCGGACCCCGTCGACCGACACCGCCGAGGCGCCGGTGACCAGAAAGTCGATCTTTCCGCGCCGGGCGACCTCTTCGAGCGAGATCGGCACGCCGAAATGCTCCATCCCGTCAAGCCAGGCTGCGTACAACTCGTGCCCCTTGGGGACGCTGCCGGGCTCGATATAGAGAAAGCCGCGATAGATGCCGTAGGTCGACATGAAGAACGGCTTGCCCATCTCGATCAGGTGCCGGCGCAGGTCGACAAGGCAGTTGTCGGGCGTGATGAACAGAAACTCGGCATCCTTGAACGCCTGCATTTCCAGAATGCGGTCGGTCGCGATCTCGGAGCCTTCGAAATCCGGAATGACCTCGGCGAAGTTCTTGTCGAACCTCGTGTCGGGCTTGGCGACGTCCTTCAACCTGCTCCAGATCTGCTGGCGAATGATGTTTGATTTCGACACGCTGCACTCCTACTGTTTCAGAATGCTGTTTCATTGTTTCAAGAAATGTTCCAGCGTTCCAAAATTGTGAAACACTAGTTTCATACAGTCAAAGAAAAAATAAGCGTCGGAAAAGGCAAGGAAATGTCGACAAGATTGTCGCTGAGGATTCAGGAACGTATCAATCGGCTGACAAAGAGCGAGCAGAAACTGGCCCGGGTGATTCTCGAATCCCCGACGCTGATTGAAACACATACTGCAACGGAGCTTGCCGGAATCGCCGATGTGTCCAAGGCCACCGCCGCCCGGTTCTTCCGTGCGCTGGGGTATTCCGACTTCGATGAGGTGAAGCTTCAGGCGCGGGAAGAGAGGAACCGGACCCAACCCTACAGCTATTCGGTATCGCCTCAGGGCAGCACGGTCCTCGGCCGCAAGATCGGGGAGCATCTGGAGCTGGAGCTGACCAATATCACCCGGACGTTCGAGGAGATGGGGCCGGACGTCTTGCGCCAAGCGTCGCGCATGATCGCCGAGGCGCCGCGGGTCTGGTTTCTGGGGCTTGGCGCGGACGGCTGGTTCGCGCGCTACGCGAGGGTGACGTTCTCGCGTCTGCGCCACAATGTGAACGTCCTCGGTACGGCCGAGGGCGCGCTGGCCGAAGACCTGGCGATGATGGGGCCGCGCGACGTGCTGATCGCCATGGCGCAGGGGCCGCAATCGAAGGAGTTGAAGGCGATCCTGTCCTTCGCCCGCACGACCCGCGTCAACATCATCATGATCGCCGATCACAGCAACCTTGCCCAGGCCAAGCGGTTCTCGGACCTCGTCCTGCGCTGCCATGTCGCGAGCTACGGGCTGATCGCGACCCATACGACGATGGTCAGCCTGCTGCGCCTCCTCGCGGTGTCCTACGTCGGCCACGTCGGCGAAACCGCCGTGCAACGTGCCGGTCTGATCGACGACATCAACGAGGAGCTTGACATTTTCGGCTAGGTGTCTGGTGGTACGGATCGGTCCCCTAAAAGGACCGTAGCTCACATCGCGGGGCGAGGTCGTGACCGGGGGCCGCGGCATCATTCCGAAGGCGCCGGCGTCGCTCAGGACGCCGGATCGTCCGGGTCGGTGCCGGCGCCCGTCGCCTTGCGGGGGGAAAGGTCGACGAGGCGGCCCAGAAGCGCGATCAACTGTTTCGCCTCCGCCTCCCCGAGCCGGTCGCGCAACTGCGCATCGAAGGCCACTCCGAGTTGACCGAGTTCCGCAAATACTGCCTTTCCTGACTCGGTGAGGGACAGCACTTCGGCGCGGCGGTCCTTGCTGCTGACCTCCCGCGTCAGCATCTGCGCCTGTTCCAGCGCCGCGACGGCGCGGCTGACCTTTGTCTTCTCGACATGGCTGATGGCGCAGATGTCGCGCGCCGTCATCGCGCCGAATTTCCCGAGGTTGGCCAGCACTCGCCACTGGGTCCGGGTCATGCCATAGCGGGTGCGGTACACCACCTGGAAGCCGCGCGACAATTCCTCGGCCGCCTGGTTGAGGACGTACGGCAGAAAGTCCTGCAGGTCAAAGGCACGGGTCGGCTCGGTCATCTCATCCAGCGGGTTGGAACCGGAGTACTGCCACTATGGCATGGCTTGGCCCGAAAAGTCATCCTGCGGGCCTTGCGTGATCGGGATGGGCTGCCTGGAAGGCGGGAAGTGTTTCGAGCGCGGCGGAAATAGCCGTCAGCCGGGGGAAGGCCGACAGGTCCACGTTCCAGCGCCGGGCGTTGTAGACCTGCGGGACAAGACAGATGTCGGCAAGGGTCACGTGGTCGCCGTGGCAATAGATACCGCGGGCATCGCGCCTGAGAAGGCCCTCCACCCCTTCGAGGCCGAGGGAGATGAAATGCTTCATCCAACCCTCCATCGTTGCGCCGAGGCTGACTGCGTGCCTTGCGACGCGCAGGTTGCAGACCGGATGGACCTCCATCGCTATGGCGTGGGCGGTTGCCCGAACCATCGCCCGTTCGGCCGGGTCAACCGGCAACCAGCCGCCTTTGCGAGTTTCGTCAAGGTATTCGATGATGGCAAGCGACTGAGTAAGGCGCAGCCCGTCGATCTCCAACACCGGCACCAGGCCCTGGGGATTTCGGTCGAGGTTCGCCGCCCCGCACTGTTCGCCGCCGACAAGGTCGACCGGAACGGTATCATAGGGCAACGCCAGCAGGTTCAGTGCGATCCGGACACGGAAGGCCGTGGACGACCGCCAGTAGTCGAAGAGCTTGGCCCGCACCATCGGCATCCCCCGGATTCTTTCACAAGGGCATCTCTACCTTGACATCGTTGCAAACGCAACTATATCTGCGGCAGACCTGCACGGACGACTCGAGGGTCGCGCATCATTGCCTTGGAGGACATCATGACCGGAACTTCCCTTCCCGCAGGCATGGTCCGCGCGGCCTCGATCGCGGGCCCGCATGGCGGCTACATGCCCGGCTTCGGCAACGACTTCGAGACGGAGGCCCTGCCCGGGGCGCTGCCGCAGGGGCGGAACTCGCCGCAGAAGTGCAATTACGGGCTTTACGGAGAGCAGCTCTCCGGCACCGCCTTCACCGCGCCAAGCCATCAGAACGAGCGGACCTGGTGCTACCGGATCCGCCCGTCGGTGAAACACACCCACCGGTTCTCCAAGATCGACGTGCCGTTCTGGAAATCGGCGCCCTGCATCGATCCGGATATCGTGTCGCTCGGCCAATATCGCTGGGGCCCGGTGCCGGTGCCCGACCAGCCGCTGACCTGGATCACCGGGATGCGGACCATGGTCACGGCAGGAGATGTGAACACCCAGACCGGCATGGCGAGCCACGTCTACCTTGTGACGCAGTCGATGCAGGACGACTATTTCTTCTCGGCCGATGGCGAGCTTCTGGTCGTGCCGCAGGAGGGCCGGCTGCGCTTTTGCACCGAGCTAGGCATCATCGACCTTGCACCGCAGGAAATCGCCATCCTTCCGCGCGGACTGGTCTACCGGGTGGAGGTGCTGGAGGGGCCGGCGCGGGGCTTCGTCTGCGAGAACTACGGCCAGAAGTTCCAGCTTCCCGGTCGTGGGCCGATCGGGGCGAACTGCATGGCCAACCGGCGCGATTTCAAGACCCCGGTCGCAGCCTATGAGGATCGCGAGGTGCCGTCGAAGGTCTTTGTGAAGTGGTGCGGCCAGTTCCATGTGACCGAGATCGGGCATTCGCCGCTCGACGTCGTGGCCTGGCATGGAAACTACGCGCCCTGCAAATACGACCTGAAGACCTATTGCCCGGTCGGCGCGATCCTCTTCGACCATCCCGACCCGTCGATCTTCACCGTCCTGACCGCGCCCTCCGGGATCGAGGGGACGGCGAACATCGACTTCGTTCTCTTCCGCGAACGCTGGATGGTGGCGGAAAACACCTTCCGCCCGCCGTGGTATCACAAGAACATCATGTCGGAACTGATGGGCAATATCTACGGCATCTATGACGCCAAGCCAAAGGGCTTCGTGCCCGGCGGCATGTCCCTGCACAACTGCATGCTGCCGCATGGACCGGACCGCAACGCCTTCGAGCATGCCTCGAACGAGCCGATGGTGCCGGTCTTCCAGGCCGATACGATGAGCTTCATGTTCGAAACCCGCTTCCCACAGCACCTGACGCCCTGGGCGGCGACGGCCGGCCATCTGCAGGAGGATTACATCGACTGCTGGGGGTCGCTAGAGAAGAAGTTCGACGGCACGCCGGGTCTCAAGTGAATGCAGTCGGCGGGATGTCACCGGGCGGACCGCCCCGGAAGAAGGACGACAGGATGGGTTTGATCCGCAGTTGGGTTGAAAGCGCGAATGCGCCGGATTGCCCTTTCCCGCTGAACAACCTGCCCTGCGGCGTGTTCTCGGTCGGGGCGGGAGCGCCGCGCTGCGGCATGGCGATCGGCGACCAGATCGTCGACGTGGCCGGGCTTGAGGCGGCCGGTTTGCTCGCCCTGCCGGGGCGGCCGCTCCTTGATGCGGCGGTCTGGAACCCCGTGATGGCGTCAGGGCCAGCGGTCTGGGCCAGCGTGCGCGCGCAAGTCACCGCGCTTCTTGCCGAAGGCGCCGGGCGAAAGGCTGCGCCGTTCCTCGTGCCGCTGGCGTCGGCCACCCTGCAAATGCCGTTCCGGGTGGCGGAATACACCGATTTCTACGCCGGCCGGAACCATGCCTTCAACGTCGGCACCATGTTTCGTGGGCCGGAGAATGCCTTGCCGCCGAACTGGCTGCACATTCCGATCGGTTACAATGGCCGGGCCTCCTCCGTGGTGGTGTCGGGCACAGATGTGCGGCGGCCCTGGGGGCAGGTGAAGTCGGCCGAACACGACATGCCGGCATTCCAGCCTTCGCGCCGCTTCGACATTGAACTCGAGATGGGCGCGGTGGTCGGCACGCCCTCAAGGGCAGGCTATCCGGTCACTGTGGCCGAGGCCGACGACATGATCTTCGGCTACGTCCTTCTGAACGACTGGTCGGCGCGCGACATCCAGGCCTGGGAGTACCAGCCGCTCGGGCCGTTCCAGTCGAAGGCCACCGCCACCACGATTTCCCCCTGGATCGTGATGAAGGCCGCTCTTGAGCCCTTCCGCATTCCGACTCCCGCCCGCGAAAAGCCGCTTCTGCCCTATCTGCACGAACCCCGCCCGATGCTCTACGACATTGCTCTGGAGGTCGGGCTGACCCCGGACGGCGGGCAGGAGACGGTGATTTCGCGCACCAGTTATTCCGAGATGTACTACTCGGCGGCGCAGCAACTCGCGCATCACACCACAAGCGGCTGCGCGATGAACACCGGCGATCTTCTGGGCTCGGGCACCATCTCGGGGACCGAGAAGGGCGCTCGCGGCAGCCTGCTGGAGCTGAGTTGGGGCGGCAAGGAGCCTTTTGCGGTCGACGGCGGCGCCCGGTCCTTCATTGAAGACAATGACACGCTGGCCCTGCGCGGCCACGCGCAGGGCGACGGCTACCGGATCGGCTTTGGCGATTGCTCGGGAACGGTGCTCCCGGCACTTGCGGACCCCTATGAAAGGGCCTGACATGGCCAGCGCATTCGCGCCATAGCCGGCACTAATCCAACGGCAGTTCTGATGTCGACTTGGTCTGGCGCAAGACAAAGCTGGTTGCCGCGGTCCGCACCAGTCCCGAGGCGAGCAACTGGCGCATCAGGAAATGTTCCAGATCCTCCGCGTCGCGCGTCACGACCCTCAGGATATAGTCGAACCCGCCCGTGACCCTCGCGCATTCCAGTATGTTCGGCTGTGTCGTCACGAACGCGTCAAAGCGGCTGACCGTGGGTTCGGTGTGATCGGTGAGGGACACCTGCACATAGGCCAGGGTGCCAAGTCCGAGTTTGTGCCGGTCGAGCAAGGCCACATGGGCCTTGATCACCCCCAGATCCTCCAGCCGCTTCAGCCGCCGCCACGCGGGCGAAGACGACAGGCCCGCCGCGTCCGCCAGTTCCTGGGTCGAGGCGCGGGCGTTGGCCTGTAGCAGGCCCAGCAGGCGCCGGTCGGCCTCGGTCAGATCCACTTTGGGCATAAGATTGCTTAAAGCCTCGGAAATGTGAAATGCGATTCCATATTTTTGCGGTATCCTGAGAAGATCGGCAAGATTTTTCGACGAAATTCGCAAAAACTGGAAAGGCAAACACGCGGAGGGCTCTGATGTCGAAATTCAGCACTTATGCTGCCATGATCCCCGATGCGGATGGGCGCGTGCCCTATACAGCCGAGAATGATGCGGTCTGGCGCGATCTGATCGCGCGGCAGTTGCCGGCGGTTCGCGACCGCATGGCGCGGCCCTATCTCGATGGGCTGGCGCTTCTGGGACTGCCGACAACCCGTGTCGCGCAATGCAACGAGGTTTCCCTCAGCCTGCGCCGGGCGACGGACTGGCGGGTCGAACCGGTGCCCGCCCTGATCCCTTTTGGCCGCTTCTTCCAGCTCTTGGCCGACCGCTGCTTTCCCGCCGCCTCGTTCATCCGGCGGCGCGAGGATTTCGACTATATAGAAGAGCCGGACATCTTTCACGAGATCTTCGGCCACACGCCGCTCCTGACCGACCCGCGCTTTGCCGCCTTCAGCCAGTCCATAGGGCGGGCGGGCTTGAGCGCCGACAAAGTGGATTACGCCTGGTTGATCCGGCTTTACTGGTTCACCATCGAATTCGGCCTGACCCGGGAAGATGGCGTGCTGAAGGGCCTTGGCTCGGGCCTCGCCTCCTCGATCGCCGAGTTGCAGTGGGCGACCTCCGGCCAGCCGGAATTGCGGCCCTTCGACGTGATCGACATCCTGCGCACGCCCTACCGGATCGACATCCTGCAACCGGTCTATTTCGTGATCGAGGATCTGGACGACCTGTTCGCCGCCGCCCGGCGCGACCTGCTGGCCGATGTTGCCACCGCAAGGTCGCTTGGCCTGCACGCACCGAAATATCCGCCGAAGGTGGCCTGAATGACAGTCAGTGACCTCTCCAACCGCGACTGCCTGCCCTGCAAGGGCGAAGGCGAAACGCTAGCCGATGCCGGGGCGCGCATGGCCGGACTGCACCCCAACTGGAGACTCGACGGCACCCGCATCCTGCGCCGCTTCACCTTCAAGGGGTTCGCCCGTGCGGTGCAGATGGCCAATCTGGCCGCCTGGCTTGGCGACAAGCTCGGCCATCATCCGGATGTCGGCTTCGGTTGGGGCTGGTGCGAGGTTGCCTTCACCAGTCACGAGCTTGGCGGCCTGACTGAGAATGACTTCATCGCTGCGGCCCGGCTGGACGCGATCGTCGATTGAAAGCGACAGCGGCCCGGCCTGGCACGTTACGGGTGTGTATCGCTTGGCGCCGGCCCTTCATCCGGAAATGACGTAGCCACGGCCTGCATTTGATTGAAACGACTCGCGTCCCGAACTGTCTGGTCCGAAAGCTTGTACCCACCGGTGACGCCACTATAGTCGCCCGACATCGTGTGGACCGGGTGAAGAAGATGGCAAGCATCGCTGGACAAGGATTGGACGAAGCTCCGACGCAAGGCCGGTCCACGCGGGAAGACTGGCTTGCCCTGGCGCTCGAGACCCTGATCCGGGACGGCATCGACCGGGTGAAGATCCAGATCATGGCCCGGCAACTCAATGTCTCGCGGTCCAGCTTCTACTGGTTCTTCAAGGATTCGCGGGACCTTTACGACCAGATGCTGGACACTTGGCTGACCAAGAACACCGGCCCGATCATCCAGCGCGCGCTCCGGCCAGCGCCGACGATCACGCAAGCCATCCTCAACGTGTTTGAATGTTGGGTCGACGAAGAGCTTTTCGACCCTCGTCTCGATGTCGCGGTGCGCCTTTGGGCAAGGCGCACGCCGGCGGTTCTGAAGGTTGTCGAAAGTGCTGACCAGCAGCGACTGGATGCGCTGACCGGAATGTTCAGCCGTTACGGGTATGCCGACGTCGACGCGCTGGTGCGCGCCCGCGTCCTCTATTTCACCCAGATCGGGCAATACACGCTCGACGTTCGCGAGGACATCGCGGTGCGTCTTTCCCGCACCCGGGCCTTTCTGGTCGCCTTCAGCGGGCAGGAGCCGTCTGCAGCGGAGCTGGAGCAATTCGAACGGCTCGTCTTAAGGATGACTGGGATGTCGCGGCGTCGCGGCTGACCGCCGTTTCGCCGGTCAGCGTCCCGGCCCGCGCCGCAAAGGGGTCTGGAACACGGCGTTGTTACGTAGCTCATACGTGCGACGTGACATCCCCTTTCCGCGCCCGCCTCAGTCGGCCCGCACGATCTTGACCGTTCCAAGGGCCGAGAAGCAGTTCATGAACGCGATGCGGATTTGGAGTTCGGCGGTTTGGCGGCCCGGGTTTGCCTATGTCGGGACCGGCGGCGGAACGCTGCTAACCGTCGAATTGCCAAGAATGACCAGGATCAAGGCCGGGGAGAGCCTGCAATTCTCGATCGAGGCCGACAAGGCCCTGGTCTTCGGGCGAAACGGAATCCGCCTCGGGTGGGCCTCAAATGTGCGTCTCTGGCGTCAGCTTTGCCCCGCCTCTGTCAGCGCGGCTTGAAGGTCGGTCAGTTCCTCGCAACTGCCGCACAGGGCCGAGAGCCGGTCGCGGTTCGCCTTCGCCTTTCCGAAATCGCCGGTCTCGATGAATAGCTCACCCTGATATTCCAGCGCGCCGAGGTGCCTCGGGTCGGCTTTCAGGGCGGCCTCGTAATACCGCGCGGCCTCGCTGAAGCGATTCATCTTGCGGTTCGAATATCCCATCAGGTTCAGCGCATCGGCATTTCGCGGTTCGGCCTTCAGGACCTGCGCGAGGATCTTCAGCGCCTCCGGATAGCGGCCGGCATCGACCGCGGCCTTCGCCTCGGTGTAGGTCGCTTGGCTGGCCGGGGTGGTGCTGTCGCTGCCGGCGGCAAACCCGCTGCCGGCCGAAAGGGCAAGGCCCGCCGCGATGCAGGCGGCGAAAAGCGGTGTCATTCGAGGGACGGCTATCATCGGGGATCTCCTTCAACCGATGGTCCGACGATAGCATGTTTGACCGAGCCTGCCGCTCACGTTCCGGAGATATTTTCGGGTCAGGCGGCATCGCCGGACCTGCGCGAGACAGGGCGGGATACCGTCGGGCGTTCGCGGTGCCGGTGTCGAAGGTCACCGGGGAAGGGGGCGCGGAACTTCAGCACCAGCCCGGCGAGGCTGAACCCCAGTTTCCCGATGTCCATGACCGGATGGTCGAGCGGCCAGCAATGGACGGCAAGCCCGCCGTCCGGCGCCCGGCGCAGGGCGAAGCCGGCGGCCCTGAGCCGGCGTTGCAGGTCAAGCCAGTCGTGCGCCAGATGGACCGCAAGCCGGATCACTCATCCTCTGCCCGAAGGCGCGCCGGCGTCCGGTCGAGCGCGCCGCGCAGCGCCGCCCTGAGATAATCCGACGGGCTGCACCCGGCCGTCCGCGCGGCCCGGCCAAGGGCGATCAGCAGCGCCTCCGGCAGGTCGATCGTGACGGCATGGGTCTGGTCCATGCCGTCAGCGTCGGGCGAATCAGGTTAACGCACGGTTCAGATCGGCTGGAACCGCTTGGCCACGGGGTCGAAATACTCGAGGCTTCCCTCGCCGATATCGTTCCAGAGGCCATGCACCGTCATCTCTCCGGCCTCGACCGCGTCGCGGACGAAGGGGAATGTCAGAAGATTCTCGAGGCTGATCAACACGGCTTCCTTCTCCAGCGCCTGCAACTGGTCGCCCGCCGCCAGATCCTTCACCCGGTCGTAGCCGGGGCGCAGAATGTCCATCCAGCGGCCGATGAAGCTCGACTTCTCCTCCAGTTCGGGCGCGTGACCCGAACACATGTCGTGACAGCCCTTGACCCCGCCACAAAGCGAATGGCCGACGACGATCAGATGCGCGACCTTGAGCGCGGTGACCGCGTATTCCACCGCCGCCGAGGTGCCATGCTGTTCGCCGTCCGGCGCATAGGCCGGAACCAGGTTGGCGATGTTGCGGTGGATGAAGAACTCGCCCTGGTCGGCGCCAAAGATCGAGGTGACGTGAACCCGGCTGTCGCAGCACGAGATCACCATCGCGCGCGGGCGCTGGCCGTCTTCGGCCAGCCGGCGGTACCAGGCGCGGTTCTCGGTCCAGGTCGTGGCCTTCCAGCCGTGATAGCGTTGTACCAGATAACTCGGCAGCGGTTTCGCGTGTTGCATCGGTCCTCGCCCTTCTGGAAATCCCCTTGGGGACATAGTCGCCATATGTCTCGAATTCGAGGGGTTTTTGTCCCCGACATCAATGAATTCTTGAGACACGGGCGACACGTTGCACCCCTGTGCGTGGGGCACGAAGATGGAGGGTGAAGGGTGGCGAAACTGGCGGTTTTGCACCACGATGAAGGCGTCCGGCTCGATCCGGACCGTCTCGTGGCGCTTTATGCGGAACTGGGCGAGGCCGGGGCGGAACTGGTTGTAGCCAAGGCGATGGAGGAATTGTCGGCCAGGCTGACCGAGTTGCAGCGTTTCGCCGACGAGGGCCGGACACCGGCACTGGTGCGCAGCGCGCGGCTACTGATCAAGGTCGCGGAGCAGATCGGGATGCTCAGCTTCGCGCGGGTCGCCGGCGATGTTCTTGAGGCGGCCGAGGCTGGCGACAGGGCCGGGCAGGCGGCGACGCTCGCCCGTCTCGCCCGGATCGGCGACCGCTCGCTGAACGCGGTCTGGGACTTGCGCGACATGACGGTCTGAGGGGCCTTGCGGCTGGCGCGGTGGTGTCTAGTTTGGCGGCAGAACCACCAAGAGGTCCGCCATGCCGTTTTCCTTTGTTGATCCGACCGAGACGACGCTACCCCTGTATCTGGTCGAGGCCGGGGGCGCGGAGGCGTTTCTTGCCGGCCGGACCGCGGCCGAGCGGGCCTGGCTGACCGCGTCGGGATTTGCCGGAAAGCTCGGGCAGCTCTGTGTCCTGCCCGGGGCGGACGGCGCGCCGGCGGGTGCGGTTCTCGGCTACGGGTCGGCATCGGCGCGCCGGCGCGGGCGGTTCCATGTCGCGCGCGCCGTCGCCGACCTTCCGGCGGGCGCTTGGCATCTTGAGGCGGACCTGTCGCGAGCGGAGGCGGAGGAGGCCGCCCTCGGCTGGCTTCTCGCCACCTATCGCTTCTCCCGCTACAAATCTGCCGAGGCGCCGAAGGCGCGGCTTCGGGCGCCCGACGGCGTCGACGCCGGCCGGCTTCTCGCCATCGCCGAGGGCGAGGCGCTGAGCCGCGATCTGATCAACACGCCTGCCGCCGACATGGGGCCGGCGGAACTGGAGGACGCCTTTGTTGCGCTGGGCGAGAGCTTTGGCGCGAACACGCGGGTAATCCGAGGCGACGCGTTGCTGGTCGAGGGGTTCCCGATGATCCATGCCGTCGGGCGCGCTTCGGATCGGGCGCCCAGGCTCCTCGACCTGCGCTGGGGGGGCGAGGGGCCGGCCCTGACGCTTGTGGGCAAGGGCGTCTGCTTCGATACCGGCGGGCTTGACCTGAAACCTGCCGCGTCGATGGGCTTGATGAAGAAGGACATGGGCGGGGCGGCGACCGCCATGGGGCTGGCCCGCATGATCATGTCACTTGGACTGAAGCTGCGGCTTCGGGTGCTGGTCCCTGCGGTGGAAAACGCGGTCGGTGGCAATGCGTTCCGGCCGCAGGACATCCTGACCAGTCGCAAGGGCCTGACGGTGGAGATTAACAACACCGACGCCGAGGGGCGGCTGGTCCTCGCCGATGCGCTTGCGCTGGCGGATGAGGAAAAGCCCGATCTCCTGATCTCGATGGCGACGCTCACCGGGGCTGCGCGGGTGGCGGTCGGACCCGACCTTGCCCCGTTCTACTCGGATAATGACGCGGTCGCCGGGGCGATCGCGGCCGGCGGTGCCTCGGTCGCCGACCCGGTCTGGCGGATGCCATTCTGGGACCCGTACGAGGCGCTCATCGAACCCGGCATCGCCGATCTCGACAATGCGCCGTCGGGCGGGATGGCCGGGTCGATCACCGCCGCGCTCTTCCTGCGCCGCTTCGTCACCGAAACCCCGCGCTACGCGCATTTCGACATCTACGGCTGGCAACCGAAGGCAGAGCCGGCGCGGCCCAGGGGCGGCGTCGGACAGGGCGCGCGCGCGATCCTCGCAGCGCTTCCCGGGCTGCTCGGGCTATGAGCGACCGGCGCCTCACCCCGGCCAACGGCCGCGTTGCGCATGTCTCCCTGAAGGGACAGGTGGTGGCGGAGCGGTTCACCGAAGGCGATCCGGCGCGGATCGCCGTCCCGCTCGCCGATCTGCTGGCTGCCCCGGGTGGACGCCGCGACCGGCAGGTTCTGATGGGCGAGGGGGTTCTGGTCCTCGACCGGCACGCGGGCTTTGCCTTCGTGCAGGCGGAGAAGGACGGCTATTGCGGCTACCTGGCGGAGGCAGCACTCGGCCCCGACCGCGCGGCCACCCATTGGGTTTCCGCCCCCGCGACGCATCTTTACCGCGCGCCCGACCTCAAGACCCCGGAAGTGGCCCTGCTGACGATGGGCGCGCGGCTGACGATCGCGGCCGAACATCCGCGTTTTCTGGAGACTGCCGACGGGCTTTTCGTGCCGCGCCCGCATCTTGCCCGGATCGGCGATTGGACGAAGGATCCGGCCGGGGTTGCGGAGCGGTTCTTCGGCACGCCCTACCTCTGGGGCGGAAACTCACGGTCGGGGATCGACTGTTCCGGCCTCGTCCAGGCCGCGCTCACTGCCTGCGGCATCGCATGCCCCGGTGACAGCGACCTGCAGGAACGGGCGTTGGGGGTGGCCCTGCCGGCCGGCGCCGCATACCAGCGCGGCGATCTTTTCTTCTGGAAGGGGCATGTGGCGATGGCGGTCGGGCCGGACCGGCTGATCCATGCCAACGGGTTCCACATGGCGGTCGGCTACGAGGGGATCGCCGACGCCATTGCCCGGATCGAGGGTCGGGGAGAAGGGTCGGTGACCTCGGTCGGCCGGCTCTGACCTGCCTCAGTCGACCGGCCGGATCAGCTTGCGTTCGAGGATGCGCAGCACCGCAGCCAGGTCGTGGCCGCGTTTGAGGATCTGGCCATCCATGCCGATCACCGCATACATGCCCTGCCGTTGCCGCAGCCGGGGATGCTTCTCGATCCGGTAAAGCGGGTGTTCGGCGGCGCGCCGGAAGACCGAGAATACCGCCATCTCGCGCAGGAACGACATCGCGTAGTCGCGCCATTCGCCGGCCGCCACCATGCGCCCGTAAAGCCCGAGGATGACGCCGAGTTCGGCGCGGTCGAAGACGACCTGCTCGGGCGGGGGTGCGGCGGATTGGAACGGGGTCGGTGGCTGGACCGTCATGGGGAAATGTTACCGCCCTTTCGCCGCAAATCAAGACTGCCCGTTTTTGGCCGCAAAATGACCTTGCCTGAGGCGCGCTGTTTCCGCATCGCCGCCGCGATCTTTGGCGACACCACGGGCATAGCGACAACGCTAGGTTCCGGCGGTGCGGTCAATAGCCCCCACCCAGCCCGCGCCGCCGGAACTGTGTCGCTCACCTGCCCCGCCTCAGGCGGGGTTTTTCTTTTTGCGACGCCGCGAAATCCCTGGAGGTCGCCGGGCGAGACGCAGCGGGCATTCGATCCGAAGCGCAAAGGGCCGCGCCCGACCCTGGGTGGGCGCTTTGCTACGGGAGTGTAGGGCGCTTTATGGCGCCAGTTACCTCCAACCGAATTCATAAGACTGACGTTACATTGCGCCCTCCCGGAGGAGGGTCGGGCGCGGCCCGGGCTGGTCGCCCGGGCCAGTCGGGTGGAGGGCGCGTGCTTCGTCCGAAACGCGCCCCAACCGACCGGCGCGATGCCGGGATCGGGCGCCTCTGTTCCTGCTCAGTGCGCCAGAAATGCGGTTTACACCGACGGCCCTCAGCGGAACGCGCCCTGGCAGAACCAGCCGCCCGACATTGTGCCGCCATGCGCGTAGTAGAGCCAGAGCCGCTCGCCCGTCTCGGCCTCCACCCGCCAGTAATCGCGGGTGCCGGTGCGCCACTCGGGCTCGTCCAGCCACCATTCCGGGGCGATCCGCTCCGGCCCGGTGGCCGAGGCGGTGGCAAGGTCGCGCCGGCGCCAGCGGAAGCGGGCCGGCACCATCGGGTCCTCGGGCGCCTGCACCGGTTCGGGCCGGAAGATCACCAAGGGGCGTGGCCGTGGTGGCGGCGGCCAGTCGCCCGCCGGCTCCGACCAGGCGGCGGGCATCACGCGGGCGGTCTTTTCCGGGATATGGCTGTCGCCGGGATGCAGCCGGGTGATCGCCTCAAGCCCGATCCGGGCCCCGAGTTTCGAGATCAGGATGTCGAGCGCCGCCCCCATCCCGCCCCGATCCGCCGCCCCGGCGGCATCGAGCGGTCCGCGATGCTGGCGGGCCTGGACCGGCTCGCTCACATGCGCCTCGATCCGGATCATGTCGATGCCGAAGCCGGGGTCGATCTCGGTCATTTTCAGCATGATCAGCGGCCGCAGATGGTCCGTCTCGGCCGAGGGGCGGGCGAGACCGAACTCGATCTCCTGCATCGACTGGTCGACGCGGAAAAGCTGCAGCCGCACCCGGCGCGCGCCCCGGGCCTTCGCCTGCAAGCGGTCGGACAGGGCGGGCAACAGCCGGTCGATCCCGGCCATGATGTCCTCGGCCAGCCCGATCGGGTCGGGCAGCGTCAGCCGCACCGCGAAATGCAGCGGCGGGCGGGCGGGCGAGACCGGCTCGGCCTCCAGCCCCAGCGATTGGTCGAGGCGGCGGACAAGGCCAAGCCCGAAGCGCCGCGACAGGGCGGCGCGCGGCATGCCGATGATGTCGCCGACATGCCGGAGCCCGAGCCGCGCGAGGCCGGCGAGCGTATCCTCGTCGAGCCGCAGGGCGGCGAGCGGCAGGGGCGCGAGGGCCTGCCGCACCTGCCCGGCGGCCGCGATGCGGGCGCGCGGCACCGGTGGCGCCACAGGTCGCGGGGGTGTCCCGCCCCGGACCCAGTGACGCTTGGCCGCGCGCGACCGGGTGGCCCGCGCCTCCTGGTCGACCGCATCGCCGTTGCGCAGGCTCAGCGGCCCGCGCCCGGCATGGCGGGCAAGGCCCCAGGCCGCGCCGACTGTATCGGCGATGCCCGCCTCGACCGTCAGGCCGAGATCGGCGCAATCATCCGATACCGCCCTGAGAACGCCCTCCTCGCCGCCGAAGAGATGCGCCGCGCCGGACAGGTCGATCACCAGCCCCTCGGGCGGCTCCTCGCCGACCCAGGGGCTGAACTTGCCGGCCCAGCGGCGCAGCGCGGTCAGGAACTGCGCCTCGGCCCGGGGATTGCGCAGGGCCGTCACCAGCGCGGGGCACATCGCGCGCGCATCGCGAAGCGGCTGGCCACGGTAGAGCCCCGCAGCCTCGGCCCCCTCGCCGAGCGAGGTCAGGACCTGTCGGTTGGCCTCGTCCCCGACCACGGCGAAGGCGGCGGGCTGGAGCCCGCGCATTTCGCGCAGCAGACGTTCCGCGCCGAGGCGGGGAAACCAGAGCGACAGGATCCGGCGTTGCTGGGGCATGTCAATTGTTCCCTTTTTGTTCCAAAATAGAATGCCCCGCCTCCCGAGTCGAGTCCGGCCTCGCCATGGCTTCGGCAACCTGCGTATGATCCGGAATGCGTAGGCGCACCCCATTTGCCGCCCCCCATTGATTCCAACGTCTTCCTGCTCGACTGTGCCGGAACACGCGACACGGACCCCGCCCGATGAACCTCCGCCCCGCCACGCCCTCTGACGATGATCCCCTCTGGGCGATCCTGGAACCGGTCTTCCGCGAGGGAGAGACATATTGCGTGCCGCGCGACATCTCGCGGGACGAGGCGTTGGGCTACTGGTCGGGCGCGCCGCACCGGGTCTTCGTCGCCGAGGTGGAGGGCGTGATTCTTGGCAGCTATTTTCTCACCCCGAACCAGAGGGGTGGCGGCGCGCATGTCTGCAACTGCGGCTTCGTGACCGCCCCGGCGGCGCGGGGCAAGGGCGTGGCGCGTGCGATGCTTGCCCATGCGCTTGAGGCGGCAAGGGCCGACGGTTACCGCGCCATGCAGTTCAACTTCGTCGTCTCGACCAATACGCGGGCCATTGCGATCTGGCGGGATATGGGATTTGACGTCGTCGGACGGCTGCCCGGGGCGTTCAGGTCGCCCCGCGACGGATTTGTCGATGCCCTGGTCATGTACCGGCAATTATGAGGAGGTTCCGATGATCCCCCAAGCGAGGCAGGTCTGATGGCCCGCGCAGAGGTGCCGCTGCTGGCGGTTCTTATCGACGCCGACAACGTGCTCGCCCGCAATGCCGAGGCGATCCTGAAGGAGGTCACGTCCTACGGCGAACCGGCGCTGCGCCGCGTCTATGGCGACTGGTCCAACCCCCAGCTCAACGGCTGGAAGGAAAAGGCCCGGACGCTCGGCCTTGTCGCGCACCAGCAATCGGCCAATACCAAGGGCAAGAACGCCAGCGACATCGGCCTCGTCATCGACGCGATGGACATCCTTCACGCCGGCAAGTTCGACGGTTTCGTTCTCGTCTCGTCCGACAGCGACTTCACCCGGCTGGCGAGCCGGATCCGCGAGGACGGGCTCGACGTGATCGGCATCGGCGAGGCGAAGACACCGGAGGCGCTGCGCAATGTCTGCAACCGGTTCGTCTTCATCGAGAACATCGTCGAGGAGGCGGAGCCGGCGAAAGGCGCCGTGTCGAAGTCCGAATCCAAGCGTCCGCCGGTCGAGGCGGTCGAGCTGATCATCCGGGCGATGGACAAGATCGACCAGGAGGACGACTGGTACCTTCTCGGCCTGATCGGCCAGCGCATCGTTGCCGACAATCCCGACTTCGACACCCGCACCTACGGCAAGCGCAAGCTGAGCGATCTGGTGGCCGAGTTGAAGCGGTTCGAGACCAAGCGCGTCGGCAACCAGCTTTACGTGCGGCGGGTGGACTAGTCTTTCCTGACGCCGTAGCGGGCAAGGAACATCTCGACCGCGCCTTTCGCGATGCGGTCGCGATCGGCCGCGGAAAAACTGCGCTTGATGCCGAAACAGACGCAAGGAAAGATGTCGGCCTTGCACAATTCGGCGAACTGGTCGGCGGCGAGGTAGACGTCGTCGATGCGCAACTCACCCCGCGCGACCGCGCCATTGAGGTACGCGGCAAGCCGTTCGCGCACCAGACCGGGGCCGGAGGCGTAGAATTCCCGGCCAAGCTCGGGAAAACGCTCTGTCTCTGCCACGCAGATGCGGAAGACCGAGCGGCCGATTTCCGAGAGCGAGAAGTCGATGATCCGGCGCGCGGCCTCCGGCAGGACGCATTCCGGCGGCGCGGCGAGTGTCACCAGAACCTCTGCCTCGTCCGCCTGTCGGCGGCATTCGGCCTTGGCCACTTCGACGAAGAGTATGCGCTTGTCGGGAAAGTAGTTGTAGAGCGTGGCTTTCGACACGCCCGCCTCGGATGCGATGTCATCGACCGACGCGCCTTCGAAACCGTCGCGCAAAAAGATCGTCCGGGCGCCGTCCAGCACCTGGTCGAACTTGCGTCCGCGCTTGATGGTCACGATTTCGGCGGCTGCGGCCATATCACTCCTCGGAGCGCCGATGATAGACGCCCGGTATCGGTTCCGGCAAGCAGGCGGCGCGAAAAAAAGGGCGAGAGTTCCCCCGCCCGGTAGTGTTGCGGCAGGCTGGCAGGGTGCCTCAGGGGCCCGTAGGGAAAGTGCGGGTTGATGTCACTTGCCCGTCTGCGCGCAGGTCTGCGTCCCGCCCGGCAGAGTGACGGCAGTGCAGTCCCGGCTCGTATCCGTGCCCGGCGCCGGGAAGTCGAGCCGTGGAAGATCGAAGGAAATGCCTCCCGCGACGGCTGGCAGGGCAACGAGGCCGAAAGCGAGGGCGATGAAGGTGGCTCTGATGTATGCCATGATCTATCCGATCTGAACTGGTTGGTTTAGCGAGTCATAAGTATACAGATCGGTTCAGTATTTCAAGGCATAAGCAAACTGATTGGTTCATTTATGCTAGGGTGTCGCACTTGCCTGCCTGTGCGCCACCTAATAGTTTGGAATGATTCCAAGTGGAGGCACCCATGATCCCCGGTCTCGCCAATCGCCGCCGGTTTTCCGACCTGAGCGAGCAAGAGGTCCTCGCGCTGGCAATTTCGTCGGAAGAGGACGATGCCCGCATCTACCGGACCTATGCTGAACGCTTGCGGGCGGAATATCCCGCGTCGGCCGCGGTCTTCGACGACATGGCGAAGGAGGAGGATACTCATCGCCACTGGCTGATCGAGCGGCACCAGGCGCGGTTCGGCGAGGTGATCCCGCTCATTCGCCGCGAACATGTCGCGGGGTTCTACGCCCGCCGCCCGGTCTGGCTGGTGGAGAACCTCGGCCTCGACCGGATGCGCGGCGAAGCCGAGGCGATGGAGCGCGAGGCGGCGGGGTTCTACAAGCGCGCCGCACAGGCGACGCAGGACGCGGCGACCCGGAAGCTTCTCGGCGATCTGGCCTCGGCCGAGGCCAAGCACGAGGTACGGGCAGGCGAACTTTCCGAAGCCCACCTCGACGGGGATGCGAAGGGCGAGGAGGATCGCGCCGCGCATCGCCAGTTCATCCTGACCTGGGTGCAGCCGGGCCTCGCGGGGCTGATGGACGGATCGGTCTCCACCCTCGCGCCGATCTTCGCGACGGCCTTCGCCACGCAAGACCCCTGGACGACGTTCCTGGTCGGACTTGCCGCATCGGTCGGCGCCGGCATCTCGATGGGCTTCACCGAGGCCGCGCATGACGACGGGGTGCTGTCGGGGCGGGGGTCGCCGATCAAGCGCGGCCTTGCGTCCGGGATCATGACGGCCCTCGGCGGGCTCGGCCACGCCTTGCCCTACCTCATCCCGGACTTCTGGACCGCGACGACGATCGCCATCGCCGTGGTCTTCGTCGAGCTTTGGGCAATCGCCTGGATCCAGAACCGTTTCATGGAAACCCCGTTCATGCGCGCGGCCTTTCAGGTCGTGCTGGGGGGCGCGCTGGTCTTTGCCGCAGGCGTGCTGATCGGCGGCGGATAATCGAGGCAGTCCCAGGCTCGAAACGCTATAGCCTCGCTTCTTTTCACATGCTAGGCGCGGGGCGATGCTGGCGATCTTTCTCAAGACACTTCCCTTCTTCGCCCTGATCGGCCTCGGCTGGGGCGCGGGGCGGTTGCGCTTCTTTCCCGAAGCGGCGACCGAATGGCTGACGCGCTTCGTCTTCTACTTCGCGCTGTCGGCGATGCTGTTCCGCTTCGCGGCCAACCTGTCGCTGGCCGAGATATTCGACCCGGCCTTCGCGCTCGCCTATCTGAGCGGCTGCACGATCGTCTATCTTCTGGCCTTCGGCGTCGCGCTCCTGCGCAAGGTCTCGATCCCCGAAGCCTCGATCGAGGCGCAATGCGCGGTGATCGGCAATACCGGCTTTCTCGGCGTGCCGATGCTGACCGTGCTCCTCGGGCCTGCCGCCGCCGGGCCGGTCCTGATGGTGCTGGCCATCGACCTCATCGTGTTTTCCAGCCTCTTCACTCTAATCATCACCGCCGCGCGCGAAGGCCATGTCTCGCCGCGGATCGTCAAGGTGCTGAGTATCGGCCTTCTGAAGAACCCGATGATCGTGTCGATGGTCGCGGGCCTGCTCTGGTCCTCGACCCGCCAGCCGCTGCCCGCGCCTGCCGACGAGTTCCTTGCCATGCTCGGCGCCGCCGCGACGCCCGGTGCCCTTTTCGCGATCGGCGCATCGCTCGCCTCGAAATCGGCGGAACGGGTGTCGGTGGCGCTCTGGCTCACCTTTGACAAGCTCGTTCTCCACCCGGTGGCGGTCGCGGTCGCGGCGCTCTACCTCTTCGATGTCGATCCCTTCGCTGCGGGCGTGATGATCGCCGCCGCCGCGCTTCCGGTGGCGGGGAATGTCTATATCCTCGCCCGCCATTACCGGGTGGCGCCGCACCGGGTGTCGGCCTCGATCCTGTTCTCGACGGCGATCAGTATCGTCACTGTCTCGGTGGTGATTGCCTGGATCACCGGAACCTGACGAAAGGAAAACCATGCAGACGATTTCGGAAAACAAATGCTTCGGCGGCATCCAGGGCGTCTACAGCCACGCCTCCGAGGCCTGCGGCTGCGACATGACCTTTGGCCTTTTCCTGCCCGAAGAGGCGGCGGATCAGCCGGTGCCCGTACTCTGGTACCTGTCCGGGCTGACCTGCACCCACGAGAACGCGATGGTAAAGGCCGGTGCCCAAGGCTGGGCGGCTGAGGCGGGGATCGCGCTGGTCTTCCCCGACACGAGCCCGCGCGGCGACGGTGTGGCGAATGACGAGGCCTACGATCTGGGACAGGGTGCCGGCTTTTACGTGAACGCGACGCAAGATCCCTGGGCGCTCAATTTCCAGATGTGGGACTATGTGACCGAGGAATTGCCGGCGATCGTCACCGCGAATTTCGCGGTGGATGAAGAGCGCCAGTCGATCACCGGCCATTCGATGGGCGGGCACGGCGCGCTTACCATGGCGATGCGCCTGCCGGGGCGGTTCCGCTCCGTCTCGGCCTTCGCCCCGATCGCCCATCCGAGCCAGTCGGACTGGGGCCGGAAGCAGCTCACCGCCTATCTCGGGCGCGACGAGAGCCAGTGGGCGGGCCATGACGCGACGCTCCTGATGCGACGGCTCGGCTTCGACGGGCCGGTTCTGATCGATCAAGGATCGAAGGACCAGTTCCTCGACCTGCTGAAGCCCGAAGCCCTCGCGCAGGCGATGATGGAGCGGCGACAGAACGGGCAGGTCCGGATGCAACCCGGTTACGACCACAGCTATTTCTTCGTCTCGACCTTCATGCCCGACCATATCGGCTTCCACGCGGCGGCGCTTTTCGGATGAGCCTTTACGTCGACGCCGATGCCTGCCCGGTGAAGGAGGAGTGCATCCGCGCCGCCGACCGGCTTGGCGCCCGCGTATTCATGGTCTGCAACGGCGGCATCCGGCCCTCGGCCCATCCGCTGGTCGAGACGATCTTTGTCACCGAAGGCCCGGATGAGGCAGACAAGTGGATCGCCGAACGCGCCGGGCCGGGTGATGTGGTGATCACCGGCGACATCCCGCTGGCGGCGAAATGCGTGGCCGCCGGGGCGCTGGTCCTCAAGCACAACGGCGAGGCGCTGACTGCGGCCAATATCGGCAACGTCCTTGCCACCCGCGACCTGATGGCCGACCTCCGCGCCGCCGATCCGTTCCGCCAGGGCGGCGGCCGCGCGTTCTCGAAACAGGACCGGGCGCGGTTCTCCTCGGCCCTCGACCGGGCCCTGCGGGCGGCGGCGCGATAGGGTCATGTCGCGGCTGGAACAGACAGCGCTGTTTCCGGAACCTCTGATGGTGGCATGAGCCTGATCGGCGAAACGGACGGGGACGCCGGGCGAAACCGGCTGATCGGCATGCTCTGCATCGCCGGCGCGATGGTGCTCTTTTCCGTCAACGATGTCGCGATCAAGTTCCTGAGCGGCGGCTACGCGCTGCATCAGGTCATCTTGATCCGCACGCTGATCGCCATGTCGGTCCTGCTCGTGCTGATCGTGCCGCTGCAGGGCGCCTATGCGGCGCTTCGCACACGGCGGCTGCCGATGCATCTTCTGCGCGGAGCATTCGTCGTCGTCGCCAACATGCTCTTCTTCGTGGCGCTCGCGGCGATGCCGCTGGCCGAGGCGGTCGCCATTTCCTTCGTCAGCCCGCTTCTCATCAGCGTCCTGTCGGTCTTTCTTCTCGGCGAAACCGTCGGGCCGCGCCGTTGGGCCGCCATCGCTGTCGGCCTTCTCGGCGTGCTCGTCATCCTGCGGCCGGGGACCGAGGCGTTCCGCCCGGCGGCACTCCTGCCGCTCTTCGGCGCCGGCGCCTATGCGATGCTGCACATCCTGACGCGGAAGATGGGCGTGACCGAACGGGCGACGACGCTCGCCTTCTACATCCAGATCACCTTCGTCACGGTATCTGCGGCCATGGGCCTCGCCTTCGGCGACGGACGCCTGTCGGGCACCGGCGACGCATCGCTTGACTTCCTGCTGCGCGCCTGGATCTGGCCGGCACGCGAGGATTGGCCGGTCTTCGCCGCGATCGGCCTCACGAGCGGGTTTGGCTCGGTGCTGATCAGCCAGGCCTACCGGCTCTGCGAGGCGGTCCTGGTCGCCCCCTTCGAATATGTCGCCATGCCGCTCGCCGTCATGTGGGGCGTCGTGGTCTTCGGCGACTGGCCCGATCCGGTCTCATGGACCGGGATCACCCTCATCGTCGCGGGCGGGCTCTACATGCTTTGGCGCGAGACTCAGGCGCGCGATCTGCCCGCCGCGCCAAGGGTACGGCGCTGATCCGGGGTTCCCTTTCCCGATCCTGCCGCTAGTGTCGGCCCGAAAGAACAGGCGAGGGACGGAATGGCGCGGGCAGGGGCGGTTATCTTCGACATCGGCAACGTTCTGATCGAATGGAAACCCGAGCGGTTCTACGACAGCATCATGGCGCCCGCCGAGCGCGCCCGCATGTTCGCCGAGATCGACCTTCATGCCATGAACGAGGCGATCGACAGGGGCGCCCCGTTCCGCCAGACGATCTATGACACGGCCGCACGACACCCGGAATGGGCGGACAAGATCCGCCTCTGGCACGACAACTGGATCGACATGGCCTCGCCCGCGATTCCGCATTCGGTGCGGCTGCTGCACGCCCTCAAGGCGCGCGGCGTGCCGGTCTTCGCGCTGACGAACTTCGGTGACGACACCTACAGCTTCGCTCAGCCGCATTACCCGTTCCTGGCCGAATTTGACCGCGCCTATGTCTCGGGCCGGCTGAAACTGACAAAACCCGACCCGGCGATCTACGCCCATGTCGAAGCGGATTGCGGCATCGCGCCGGAGGCCCTTCTCTTCGTCGACGACCGGTCCGAGAATATCGCCGTCGCCGCGTCGCGCGGCTGGGGCACGCATCTCTTCGACGGGCCCGAGGCCTGGGCAGCGCGGCTCGTCGCGGAAGGATTGCTGAATGAGGAGGAAGCGGCATGAGCGTTGAAATCGTCGGACCGGAGGTCGAGGCGAAGCTCGACTGGATTGCGCTGACCGAGGCCCTGGTGGCGGGCCACCGCCTGCCGCGGGCCGAGGTCGGCGACACCTTCCTCAGGCGCGGTGGCGATACGCTCCTGACCCGGTCGGCCTGGATCGACGGCATGGGGATCGCGGTCAAGGCGGCGACCATCTACCCGGAGAACCACAAGCTCGGCCTGCCCAACCTGCACGGCGCCGTGGCGCTCTTTTCCGACCGCGACGGCGTGCTTGAGGCCTATATCGACTTCGCCCTCGTGACCAAATGGAAGACCGCCGCCGACAGCCTGCTCGCCGCCCGGCGCCTTGCCCGCAAGGATGCCGAGGTCTTCCTGATCATCGGCGCCGGCACCGTCGCGCATTCGATGGTCGCGGCCTATTCCGCCGCCTTTCCAAAAGCCCGGTTCCATGTCTGGAGCCGGACCGAAACAAGCGCGCGGGGCTTTGCCAACGAAACCGGCGCGACGGTCGAACCCGACCTGGAGGCGGCGGTGCGCAAGGCCGATGTCATCGCCACCGCGACGATGTCGCTGGAACCGATCGTTCGCGGCGCCTGGCTCAAGCCCGGCACCCATCTCGACCTCATCGGCGCCTACCGGCCCGACATGCGCGAAGCCGACGACGACACTTTCCGGCACGCCCGGGTCTTCGTCGATGCCCGGGCGACCACCCTCCACCATATCGGCGAACTGATGAAACCGCTCGCGAGCGGCGCGATCACCGAGGCCGATGTCCTCGCCGACTTCTACGATATCGAGGGCGGCGCCTTCACCCGGCACTCGGACGAAGAGATCACGCTCGCGAAGAACGGCGGCGGCGCGCATCTCGACCTGATGACAGCCCGCTATGTGCTCGCGGCCGCTCAGGCTGGCTGACCCGCCCCTTCTTCTGTTCCGAAATACCTCGGGGGTCCGGGGGCGGCGCCCCCGGTCGCGCCGCCGTCACGCCGGCAGGGCCTCCAGCGACCGTTCGCGGATCGGCAGGTGCACAATGGCCGAGAACGCGCCCACCGCGACACCGATCCACCAGACCATCGTGTAGTCGCCGTAGGCGTCGTAGAACCGACCGCCGAGCCAGACGCCCATGAAGCTGCCGATCTGGTGGCTGAGGAACACGATCCCGTAGAGCGTGCCCATGTAACGCAGCCCGTAGATATGGCCGACGAGACCGGAGGTCAGCGGCACCGTGGCAAGCCAGAGCGATCCCATGCCGATCGAGAAGAGAACGACGGTCAGAGGTGTGATCGGGAAAAGGATGAAGAGTGCCGCGAACAGCGTTCGCCCGGTATAGACCGCCGCCAGCACGTACTTTTTTGGATACCTCTTGCCGAGCCATCCGGCCGTCAGCGTGCCGGCAATATTCGCGAGTCCGATGAGAGAGATCGCCGCTGCCCCTAGCGCCGAAGTCGACGAGATACCGAGGGCCGCCAGCGGGCCGGCGGGCGAGATCGGGCCGCACATCTCGGTCACCATCGCGGGAAAATGCGCGACCATGAAGCCAAGCTGATATCCGCAGGAAAAGAAACCCACGAAGATCAAGGTGAAGCTCGGGTCGCGAAGCGCCTGACGCAGGGCCGCCGCCATGCTGATGTCGCCGGTCAGTTTCGAGCGCCCAGGGGCCCGCATCAGCGGCAGGACGAGGATCACCGACAAGATGGCGCCGGCGAAGATCATGAACACGACCTGCCAGCTGAAATAGCCCAGCAGATATTCGGCCACCGGCGCGCTGAACACCTGACCGAGCGATCCGGCCGCCGTCGCGACGCCAAGCGCCAGAGAGCGGTTCTCGTCCGATGCCGCCCGTCCGACCACGGCGAGAACGACGCCGAAGCCGGTGCCGGCGATGCCGAAGCCGACGAGGATCTCCAGGACCTGGTGCTGGCCCGGGGTCACCGCCCAGGCCGAAAGAACCAACCCCGCCGCATAGAAGAGCGCCCCGAGCACGATCGCCTTTCGGTCGCCGAAGCGTTCGGCGATCGCACCGAAGATCGGCGCGCCGATCCCCCAGGCGAGGTTCTGGATGGCAATGGCGAAACTGAACTCCGCCCGCGGCCAGCCGAATTCGCCGGCAACGGGGATCTGGAACACGCCAAAGCTCGACCGGATGGCATTGCCGACCACGAGGATCAGAAGGCCGGCGATCAGGACCGGCGTGAACAGTTTGACGTGGGTGGACATGATGACTCCTGTACGGAGCGCGACATTCGCCGCCCTTTGAGGCAGGGTCAAATCGAGAATTGTGATCGGGACAATTCCTCCTGGCGATCCATCGAACCTCGATACGCATCGCAAAGCCGGCTGGGCCGCCGGGCGGACGGCAAGATTCTTCACCCCAGCGTCACATCCGCCGGCCTTTCCCTTTCCGAACCGGCAGGCTATCGAAATTCCATGACCGAGACGCTGACCGAGATCTACGACCGGATGACGCATGGGGGCGGGCTCAGGCAGGACGCGGCCCAGCGTGCCGTCCTGCCGGAGCTGGAACGGGTCCGCGCGGCGCTGGAACACGCCAACGGCCGGAAGAAGGGCCTTCTCGATGGGTTCTTCGGCAAGGCGCCCGAGGCGGTGAAGGGCCTCTATCTCTGGGGCGGGGTCGGGCGCGGCAAGTCGATGCTGATGGATCTGTTCCACGACCATGTCGCGATCGAGGCCAAGCGTCGGGTGCATTTCCACGCCTTCATGCAGGAGGTGCAGGCAGGCCTTCACGCCGCCCGCAAGACCGGCGTGGACGATGCGATCCGTCCGGTGGCCGAGGCAATTGCGGGGCAATTGCGGCTCTTATCCTTCGACGAGATGCAGATCACCGACATCGCCGACGCGATGATCGTCGGGCGGCTTTTCCAGATGCTGTTCGACCGGGGGGTGACGGTTGTCACGACCTCGAACCGGGTGCCGGACGATCTTTACAAGGACGGGCTCAACCGTCCCCTCTTCCTGCCCTTCATCGCGCTTCTGAAAGAACGGATGGAGGTGCGCGAACTGGAAAGCGAGACCGACTACCGTCAGCATCGGTTGCAGGGTGCGCAGGTCTATTTCACGCCCGCCGGGCACCTGGCGCGCGCCGCCATTTCGCAGATCTGGGCCGAACTGACCGGCGGCGGCAGCGACGCGGCCCTGCGCCTGACGGTGAAGGGGCGCGAGGTGGTGCTGCCCGACTATCACGCCGGGGTTGCCCGCGCCTCGTTCTGGGACCTGTGCGGCCGGCCGCTCGGACCCGCCGACTACCTTGCCATCGCCGGCGCGGTGCGGGTGCTGATCCTCGAGGACATCCCGCACCTGTCCGCCGAGAATTACAACGAGGCCAAGCGCTTCGTGACCCTGATCGACGCGCTTTACGAGGCGAAGGTGCGGCTGATCTGCTCGGCCGCGGACGAGCCGGAACGGCTCTACCTCGAAGGCGAGGGCACCTTCGAATTCGAGCGGACCGCAAGCCGGCTACGCGAGATGCAGGCGGCCGACTGGGCCGGGGCGGCCGGTTAGCGCCCGTCGAGAAGGGTGCGCACCCGCGGGATGACCTCGGTGCCGTAAAGCTCGACGGAGCGCATGAGATGCTCGTGTGGCAGCGGGCCGGAGGAATATTTCATCTCGAACCGCGACAGGCCGAGCGCCTTCACCGTGGCCGCGATTCTGTTGGCGACGGTCTCGGGCGCGCCGACATAGAGCGAGCCGTGGTCGGCCTCGCGGTCGAAATGCGCGCGGGTCGTCGGCGGCCAGCCGCGTTCGCGGCCGATCCGGTCATGGAGCGCCTTGTAATGTGGCCAAAGCTCCTCCCGCGCCTTTTCGTCGGTCTCGGCGACATGACCGGGAGAGTGGACGCCGACCGGCTGCGGGGGGTTCCCGGTCTGGGCGTAGGCCTGCTGATAGAGATCGACGAAGGGGCGGAACCGCGACGCCGCACCGCCGATGATGGCGAGCATCATTGGCAGGTCGTAATGCACCGCCCGCATCACCGATTCGGGCGTGCCGCCGACGCCGATCCAGCATTTCAGCGGGGTCGCGAGCGTCGGGTAGACCGGCTGGTTCCGGAGCGGCGGCCGCGTCGTGCCCGACCACGTCACTTTGGGTGCGCGGAGAAGTCTGGTGAAGAGGTCGAGCTTTTCGTTGAAGAGCGTCTCGTAGTCCGAAAGGTCGAGGCCGAAGAGCGGAAAGCTCTCGGTAAAGGAGCCGCGCCCGAGGATCACCTCCGCCCGCCCGCCCGAAAGCGCGTTCAGCGTGGAAAACCGCTGGAAAACCCGGATCGGATCGTCGGACGAGAGCACCGTGACGGCCGTGCCGATGCGGATGCGCGTGGTCTTCGCGGCAATGGCGGCGAGCACCGTTTCTGGTGCCGAAATCGCGAAATCGTCGCGGTGATGTTCGCCGAGGCCAATGAAGTCTACCCCGACCGCGTCGGCGAGAACCGCCTGTTCGATCACGTCGCGGATCACCTGGTCCTGCGGTTTCAGCTTGCCGTCCGGACCGAAGGTCACGTCGCCGAAGGTGTCGAGTGCGAATTCCAGCGTCATCATGGCCTCGGGCTTAAGTTGCCGTATATGAAGGCGCGCCGCCGGAAAAGAAAAGGCGCGGCGCTGCACAATCGACGTGCAGGCCGCGCAAGTGGCGCGCCCGGCGGGAAAAGCGGCCGGGCGCGGGAAAGGAGCGGTCAGGCAGAGCGGGCAACCGCGCCGGCGGACCGCATCAGGCCAAGATGCAATGCCCCGCCCAGCACCGCGCCGATGACCCAGCCATAGCCCGACAGCGCCGCGAAGGCCGGCACCCAGACCGTCGCGACTGAAAAGACCGCCGCGATCGCAAATGCGAGGATTGCCTTCTTGTTCCAGCCCCCGGCGTAGAAATAGGGGCCGTCCGGTGCCGCGCTGAACAGATCGTCGACCGAGATTTCCCGCTGTCGGACGAGGTAGTAATCGGCGACAAGAATCCCGTAGAGCGGCGCGAGGAAGGCGCCGAGCGTATCGACGAACCCGGCGATCCCGATATTGGAGATCAAGGGTACCCAGAGTGCGCCGATGAAGAAGGCGATCACTGCGGTGATGATGCCACCCGTGCGGGCCGAGATTTTCGAAGGCGCGAGGTTGGCGATGTCATAGGCCGGCGGGATGAAGTTCGCGACGAGGTTGATGCCGACCGTCGCCGCGAAGAAGGTGATCGCCGCGATCAGCGTCAGAAGGACGTTGTCGACCCGATCGACGATGTCGGCCGGGTTGGTCAGCTTCTCTCCGAAAAGCACCACGGTTCCTGCCGTCACGAACAGCGCGATGAACGAGAAGAACGCCATGGAGATCGGCAATCCCCAGAAGTTCCCTTTCCTCATTGCCGTCTCCGACTTCACGAAGCGCGAGAAGTCGCCGAAGTTGATCACGACCGCTGCGAAATAGGCGATCATCGTGCCGATGATGGCGAAGAAGGCGGCCACGGGGCCACGCGGATCGGTTGCCTCGGAGCCCTCGAAGATCGTGCCGAGCGCGCCGAAGATGCCATTGCCGGCTTTCCACCAGATGACGAGGCAAAGCGCGATCATTACCAGATAGACGAAGGGGCCGGCCCAGTTCAGGAACTTGCCGACCCAGTCGATCCCCTTCATGAACAGCGCGACCTGGAAGACGCAGACGATTATGTAGGACAGCCAGCCCACGGCGGTCATGCCGAGGAACTCCGCCCCGCCCTCGATCCCGAGGATCGTGTTCAGCAAGAGCGCCACCGCCGTCGAGGCGAAGTAGGTCTGCACTCCGTACCAGAAGATCGCGACGATGCCTCGGACCAGCGCCGGGAAGCGCGCGCCGTAGACGCCCATCGAGGCGCGGGCCATGACCGGATAGGGGATGCCGTAGCGGACCGAGGGGCGCCCCGTCAGGTTGACCAGCATCATCACGAAAAAGCCCGAGACGACGATGGCCGCGAAGACCGCCCAGCCGTTCAGGCCGTAGGTGATGAAGAGCGACGCCGCGAGGGAATAGCCGAAAAGGCTCTGGATGTCGTTGTTCCAGACGTTGAAGATCTCGAATGCCCCCCATTTGCGCGCCTCCGGCGCGAGGGGGGCAAGGTCCTCGTTATAAAGATCGCTGTCGTGCGCTCCCGAAGGTGTCAGGGCCATGTGTTATCTCCCGTTGATAGTGGCGCGGCCTTTGGTCTGTCATTTTTTGTGATATTGCAGGTAAAATGTTAGATGATATTCTTGATTCTGAGTTTCCGTTCTTGAAGGAAACACCTGCTTTAAATTTTTGATAGTGCAAGGAGCATATCGGTGAACGTCGCGGAAACGGATCAGTCCTTGCTGGCCGAACGGGCCTATGACGCGCTGATCGGCGCCCTCCAGTCAGGTCAGCCCGCCAGCGGGGCGTTCCTGTCCATGCCGGCGCTCGTCGCGCAGCTTGGCCTGCCCATCGCCGCGGTCCGCGATGCGGTGAAGCGGGCCGAGGCGCAGGGACTGGTCAGCATCCTGCCCAAGCGCGGCGTTCTGGTTATGGATGCCGGGCCGGAGACCACGCGCGAATGCCTGAACCTGCGGGCGATGTTCGACGTCGAAGGCGTCCGCCGGCTCGTCTCGGCGGGGGGGGCACTGCCCCTGGCAGAGCTGCGGGCCGCGCACGAGGGGATTTTGCAGGCTGCCCGCTCTGGCGGCGCGCCCAACCTGCCGGAACGGGCAATGCTGACCGACCTCATGCTGCATGACGCGATGGCGACAGGGCTCGGCTCGGGTCTGGCGGCGGCGCTCTACGCCCAGAACCGGCACCGCGTCGCCATCATCCAGAATACGCGGCCCTTCCTTCGCGACCGTATCGTTTCGGCGATGGAAGAACATCTGGCGATCATAGATGCCATCGTCGCAGGCGATGCCGATGCTGCTGCCGCCGCGATCCGCACCCACCTTGACGCGACCTTGCGTTGGTGGGGCGTCGCCGCCTAGCCGTTTTCCCTCAGCACACCCCCGGCGAGGTAGAGCGAGCCGCAGATCAGGATGCGGGCGCCGGGATCTTTCACGGCAATCGCCCGGACGGCAGCAAGGACGCTGTCGGCGGTGCCGGCGGAGATGCCGGCCTTGGCGGCGGCGGCCTGGGTGTCCTCGGCGCTGAGCGTGTTGGCCTCGCCTGGGATCGAGACGGCGGTCAGACTTTGCGCCTCGGCCGCGACGGGTCGGAGGTAGCCGGCGATATCCTTGGTGTTGAGCATGCCGAGGATGAGATGGGTGGGTTTCGCCGGCATCCGCGCGAGAGTGGCAGCGACGGCCTGCCCACCGGCCGGGTTATGGCCGCCGTCGAGCCAGAGTTCGCAAGCGCCGGCCGCCTCGACAAGGGGGCCTTGGGTCAGGCGCTGCATTCGGGCAGGCCAGTAGGCCTTCGTGATGGCGCCTTCGCAGGCCGCGTCGCCGGCGCCGAGATGGCGGAGTGCGGCGAGCGCGGCGCCGGCATTGTCGATCTGGTGCGGGCCGGGCAGGTTTGGCAGCGGTAGGTCGAGAAGGCCGCTTTCGTCCTGGAAGATCAGCCGTCCGCGTTCCTCGAACGCATGCCAGTGCTGGCCGTGGACGAGAAGCGGGCAGCCGAGCCGCGCCGCCTTCGCCTCGATCACCTCGAGCGCCGCCGGTTCCTGCGGGCCGACCACGCAAGGCACGCCGCGCTTGAGAATGCCGGCCTTCTCGCCGGCGATCTCCGGCAGGGTGTCGCCGAGATACTGCTGGTGGTCGATCGAGATCGGCGTGAGGATCGTCAACCGGGGCTTGTCCACGACATTCGTGGCATCGAGCCGGCCGCCAAGGCCGACCTCGAGCAGCGTCCAGTCGGCTTTCGTACGGGCGAAGGCGAGGAACGCGGCGCAGGTGGTAATCTCGAAATAGGTGATCGGGATGCCGCCATTCGCAACCTCGCACTCCTCGAGAATCTCGGTGAGATGGGGTTCGGAAATCAGCTCTCCGGCCAGTCGGATGCGTTCGTGAAAGCGCGCGAGATGCGGCGAGGTATAGGCGTGGACGGTGTCGCCCATCGCCTCGAGCCCGGCGCGGATCATCGCCTGGGTCGAGCCCTTGCCATTGGTCCCGGCGATGTGGATCACCGGCGGCAGCGCGCGTTCGGGGTGGTCGAGGGCGCCGAGAAGCCGCCAGACCCGGTCGAGCGTCAGGTCGATGATCTTCGGATGGAGCGCCATCATCCGGGCGAGGATCAGGTCGGAACCGTCGGACATCGTGGCCTCGTGGCGCTGGGCTCGGGCTTGGGTCCGTGGGGCAGTCTGCCCCCCGGTACCCCCCGAGGATATTTGGGGCAAGATGAAGGGGTTACTTAGCCGCGGCCTTCGCCGGCTCTGCCTTGGCGTCGGGTTTCGGCAGGTCGCCCTTCACCGGTGGCGGCTGACGGGTCAGCATGCGCAGGATCGCCGTCAGTTCATCCCTCAGTTTCTTGCGGTGGGTGACGCGGTCGAGCATGCCGTGGTCGAGGAGATATTCGGAGCGCTGGAAGCCTTCGGGTAGCTTCTCGCGGATCGTCTGTTCGATGACGCGGGCGCCGGCGAATCCGATGAGCGCGTTGGGTTCGGCGATCTGGACGTCGCCGAGCATCGCGTAGGAGGCGGTGACGCCGCCGGTCGTCGGGTGGGTCAGCACGACGATATAGGGCAGGCCCGCCTCTTTCAGCATCTCGACCGCGATCGTCGTGCGGGGCATCTGCATCAGGCCGAGAATGCCTTCTTGCATGCGCGCGCCGCCGGCGGCGGAGAAAAGGACGAAGGGCCGTTTCAGCTTCACCGCCCGTTCGGCGCCGGCGATCACCGCGTTGCCGACATACATCGACATCGACCCGCCCATGAAGGCGAAATCCTGCGCGGCAGCAACGATGGGGGTGCGGCCGATCTCGCCCTCGGCGACAAGCATCGCCTCTTTCTCGCCGGTCGCCTTTTGCGCGGCCTTCATCCGGTCGGGATATTTCTTCTGGTCGCGGAAATGCAGGGGATCGGCGATCGGCTCGGGCACCTTCACCTCGGTGAAGATGCCGCCGTCAAAGAATGCGCCGAAGCGGTCGCGCGGGCTGATCGCGAGGTGATGGTCGCAGTTGGTGCAGACGTTGAGGTTTTCGGAGAGTTCCCGGTGGAATAGCATGGTCCCGCATTCGGGGCATTTCGACCAGAGATTCTCGGGCACTTCGCGCCGGGAGAAAAGCGAATTGATCGTCGGCCGGACATAGTTGGTGATCCAGTTCATCGTCTTTTCCGCCTTCGGTCGGGACGGGCAGGGCCGCCGGTCTGGCCCTCCAGATAAGCCGGGGCGGCGCGAAATGCAATCAGACCCGCAGCACGAGCCGGGCGAGGAGCCACGCGGTGATCGTCGCGGCGAAATCCACGGCAAAGGCGGGGATCACGGCCGCCGGATCGCGAAGATCGACCGTCATGCTCCAGAGCGCCAGCCCGTCGAGGTTGCCGTCGAGCCCGACGAGGAGCAGCGCGGCGATGTTGTTCGCTGCATGAAAGCCGAGGGCAGCGCCGAGGTTGCCGGTCCGAGCTGTCAGGTCGGCCGCGAGCACGCCGAAGACCGCCGCCCAGAGTGCTACGGCCCAGGCACTGCCGCCGAATTCGCCGGGCAGATAGTGCCCGGACGCGAAGAGGAGCGAGGGCAGGCCGATCCAGATCAACCGCTGCCGGAAGCGGGCCGCGAGTTGCTGCTGCAGGTAGCCGCGAAAGACCAGTTCCTCTGCCCCGGTCTGGACCAGGACACCGGGCAGCGCGAAGGGCAGGTAGCCGAGGAAGGCGGCAAAGCCGAGACCGGGCCGGGTGGTGTCGGCGCCGAGGGCGAAGGGCAGCAGGACCGCGTTCAGGGCCAGAATCGGCCCGAGCACGCGGATGAAATCAGCAAGTGCTTTGCGCAGTGACGGGCCGAAGAGCGTGCCGGCCGATCGCCCGTGCAGCAGCCGCACCGCGATCATCGGGCCGAGGGCGAGGCCGAGGAAGGTCCAGAGCAGCATCAGCATGCCGCCCGGCGTGTCGCCGCGCGCCATGCGCTGATAGAGGGCCTGGGCGATCAGCCGGCCATAATTTTCCGTCAGGTAGGTGCCGAGAAGGACGAGCGTGCCGAGATAGGCGGCAAGGATGACCGCGATGCCAGGAAAAAGCCGCCAGACCTCGCGCCGGCTGCGGGCGGGGGCGACATAGGCGTCGTGCGGGGCATAGGCGTCGTGGAGGTTCTGCATGGTGGCGCGACGCTAGCCTCCGGCGCCGGCGGGGGCAATGCGGTCGCGCCGGGATCGCGCGGTCGCTTAGATGCTGCGCCAATGTCGCAGCCCGGCTGGCCGTCCGGGTGCTTGTGTCCCGCGCCCGGCTCGCCTATTGCATGGCGAACCGAGAGACGGGAGGCAAACCCATGAAGAACCGCCAGTTCGACAAGTCGAAACTGCCCAGCCGCCATGTGACCGAAGGCCCCGCGCGGGCGCCGCACCGGTCCTATTTCTACGCAATGGGGATTTCCGAGGACGAGATCCACCAGCCGTGGGTCGGCGTCGCCACCTGCTGGAACGAGGCGGCACCCTGCAACATTGCGCTCAACCGTCAGGCGCAGGCGGTGAAGATGGGTGTGAAGGCCGGCGGCGGCACGCCGCGCGAATTCACCACGATCACCGTCACCGACGGTATCGCGATGGGTCACGAAGGGATGCGCTCCTCACTCGCCAGCCGCGATGCGATCACCGATACGGTCGAACTGACGATGCGCGGTCATTGCTATGACGCGCTGGTGGGTCTTGCCGGTTGCGACAAGAGCCTGCCGGGGATGATGATGGCGATGGTGCGGCTCAACGTGCCGTCGGTCTTCATCTACGGCGGGTCGATCCTGCCGGGCCGGCTTGGCGGCAAGGATGTCGTCGTTCAGGACGTGTTCGAGGCGGTGGGCAAGCATCAGGCGGGCCAGATGTCCGATGCGGAGCTCGATATCCTCGAGCGTGTCGCCTGCCCCTCGGCCGGCGCCTGCGGCGGCCAGTATACCGCCAACACGATGGCCTGCGTCTCGGAAGCCATCGGCCTTGCGCTGCCGAATTCCTCGGGGATGCCGGCGCCCTATGAAAGCCGCGACCAGTATGGCGAGGCCTCGGGCATGGCGGTGATGAACCTTATCGAGAAGAATATCCGCGCCCGCGATATCGTGACGCGCAAGGCGCTGGAAAACGCGGCGCGCGTTGTCGCCTGCACCGGCGGCTCGACCAACGGCGGGCTGCACCTGCCGGCGATCGCCCATGAGGCCGGGATCGACTTCGACCTCTTCGATGTCTGCGACATCTTCCGCGACACGCCCTATTTCGTGAACCTGCGTCCGGGCGGCGACTATGTCGCCAAGGATCTTTACGAGGCGGGTGGCGTGCCGGTCGTGATGCGCGAGCTGCGCAAGGCGGGCCTGATTCACGAGGACTGCATGTCCGCCACCGGCCGGACCATCGGCGAGGAACTGGACCTTGTCGACCGTGCCGTCGACGGCAAGGTGATCTTCCCGGTCGAGGCGCCTATCTCGAAGACCGGCGGCGTCGTCGGGCTCAAGGGCAACCTCGCGCCGGACGGGGCGATCGTGAAGGTCGCCGGCATGAGTGCCGAGGAACAGGTCTTCGAGGGCCCGGCGCGGGTCTTCGAATGCGAGGAGGACGCCTTCGAGGCGGTGAAGGCGCGCCAGTACAAGGAAGGCGAGGTCATCGTCATCCGCAACGAAGGCCCCGCAGGCGGTCCGGGGATGCGCGAGATGCTGGCGACGACGGCGGCGCTGTCGGGCCAGGGCATGGGCAAGAAGGTGGCGCTGATCACCGATGGCCGGTTCTCGGGCGCCACGCGCGGGTTCTGCGTCGGTCACGTCGGGCCGGAGGCCGCGCATGGCGGGCCGATCGCGCTTTTGCAGAACGGCGACATGATCACGCTCAACGCCGTCACGGGCGAGTTGTCGGTGGCGCTTTCCGACGAGGAACTCGCGCGGCGCAAGGCTGAATGGAAAGGCCCGCGCCCGACCGAATACGCGACCGGGGCGCTGTGGAAGTACGCGCAGCTTGTCGGCGGCGCCCGGCAGGGCGCGGTCACCCATCCGGGCGGCAAAGCCGAGCGTCATGTCTACATGGATCAGTAAGGCCGGACGGGTCGCGGCCGCTTGCCTCACGCTCGCCGCCTGTGTGCCGGGCGCGCCGCTAGTCTCGGGGGGCACGGCAACGCGGGCGATGTCGGTGTCGGACGGCGCCGTGGTCGTGGCTGGCCCGCCGGGCTACTGCATCGACCGGAGCGCGAGCCGCGACCGGCCGGACGGTGCCTTCGTCCTCTTCGGGACCTGTGCCGCATTGTCGGGCTCCGCCTCTGCGGGCCAGCCGGCGCGGCCGGCGCTCCTGACCGTCGCGGTTCTCCCGGATACGGCCGATAATACCGCCCTAACCGCGTCCTTCCCGGTTCTGGCGCAATTCTTCCGTTCCGCGCCGGGTCGCGCGGCGCTGAGCCGGTCGGGCAAGGCCGAGACGGTCGAACTGGTCGCGGTCAGCTCGAAGGGCGACGTGCTTTACCTTCACCTGAAGGACGGGTCCGCCGGGCCGGGTCCCGCGGTCGAGGCCGACTACTGGCGCGCGGTCACCACGCTGCGCGGGCGCGTGGTGACGCTGTCGGCGCTGGGCCTGCGCGACCGGCCGCTGCCGGCTGCGGAAAAGCGCCGGGTGCTCGAAGCGCTGGTGGCCCAGATGCGGGCCGCGAATGCCGGCGAGCCACCGGCCGGCTGACGCGCGCGCTTTCCGCCGGTCGTGAGCCTTGCGCATGGCCGGAAAGGAAACGATAAGAAATTACTGTTTCCCTGAGCCGATTAATCGGCAATTGCGGCGGTTTCATGGGTGAAAAGTTCAACAAGGTCATCAACCGCCTGATGTTCCGGCGCGCGCTGACCCGTTGGCGGCGCGCGGCCGAGGCGGCAGGGACTGCCGATCTTTCCCGCCTGCGGCCCCTGCGGACCGACGCGCGCCAGCTCCGGCGCGAGATCGACAGGTTCTTGCATGTCGCCGACGGTCGCCTGACCCGACCGGCCATCGGATCGACTGGGATCCGCAAGCCCATGCTGTCGGATTGGGCGTGGCGCCCGGAGATATGGCGGGGACCGATCAGCCCCGCCGGCCTCGCCGCAGTCGAGAACCGGACGCCCTTTGGTGCTGAGGCGACTGTGTTTCACGATTGCGGTTCAAGCGAACTGACGCTGCGCCAGATCCGCAATGGGCGCGCATCCGACCTGGCTCCGTTCGGGCTGCGCATGGACGTGTTCCGCTTTGACGGGTCGTTCCTGTCGCTGGTGATCGACCTGCCCGCCGACGGTCTGCAGGGGCTGCGGCTGAGCCATGTGATCCGGCTCGACGCGGCGGTCGAGATGGAAAGGCCGCTGGAGATCTTTGCCCGGCTCAACATCAAGCATGGGCCGAACAGCGAACAGATCGTGCGCGAATTGTCGCTTGGCTCGGACGAGACGATGGTGGAGTTCGACCTCGGCTACACCAAGATGAACGAAAAGCGGGTTGAGCGGGCCTGGATCGACCTGATCTTCGAAGGGCCGGAGATGAACCAGATCGTGCTGCGCGACGTGACGGTCAGCCGTCGGCCGCGCGCTGAACTCTGAGGGGGCGAGAATGAGCGAGCCGCATGTGACAGGGGCGCGGATCAGGGCCGGACGCTGGGAGGCGGAGCTTGTCGCGCCAGGCACGGCGGCGCCTTCGGTCGAGGTCTGGCATCTCGAACGGCAACTGGAGGGCGTGACCGTCCATTCCGCCGCCCCGTCGCACTGGTCCGTCTCGGTGCCGATTCCGGCCGAGCTTCTGTCGGACGGGGTGCAGACCTTTCTCGTGCGCGATGGCGCCACCGGCAACCGGCTGGACCAGTTCACGATCGTCACCGGCGTTCCGCTCGAGGATGATATCCGCGCCGAGGTCGACCTGTTGCGCGCCGAGCTCGACATGCTGAAGAAGGCGTTCCGCCGCCACTGCGTCGAAACCGCGGTGGAAAAGCCCGAATAATCCTGCCGGGCGTCACGATATGACGCAGCGTTTGGTGTGACCGGGCCTGCGATCTGCGGCATCGTCCGGAAAAGTCAGGAGTCCCGCCATGTCGCTCTATCCGCACCTCCTCGCCCCCTTGAACCTCGGCCATGTGACGCTGCCGAACCGCGTTCTCATGGGATCAATGCACACCAATTTGGAGGAAACCAAGGACTGGAACCGGGTGGCGGAGTTCTATGCGACGCGGGCGCGGGGCGGGGTCGGCCTGATGGTCACGGGCGGCATGGCGCCCAACCGCGAAGGCGGGGTCTTTCCGGGGGCCAGCGGCCTTTTCAGCCCTGAGGATATTGCCAATCACCGCGTCGTCTCCGGCCGCGTGCACGAGGCGGGCGGGCGGATCGCGATGCAGATCCTCCATGCCGGGCGCTATGCCTACGGGCCGGATTGCGTCGCGCCCTCGGCCATCAAGTCGCCGATCTCTCCCTTCCCGCCGAAGGAACTGGACGAGGCCGGGATCGAGAAGCAGATCGCCGATATCGCAACCGCCGCCGCGCGGGCGCGCGAAGCTGGGTATGACGGCGTCGAGGTGATGGGATCTGAAGGTTACTTCCTCAACGAGTTCCTTGTCGCCCATACCAACAAGCGGACTGATCGTTGGGGCGGCACGGCGGAAAACCGCATGCGCCTGCCCGTCGAGGTCGTGCGGCGCGTCCGCCAAGCGGTGGGGGAGGATTTCATCCTCATCTACCGTATCTCGCTGATCGACCTCGTGCCGGAGGGGCAGAGTTGGGACGAGGTGGTGACACTGGCCCGCGCCATTGAAGGTGCGGGGGCGTCGATCCTGAACACCGGGATCGGCTGGCACGAGGCACGGATTCCGACCATCGCCACCTCGGTTCCGCGCCGCGCCTTCGCCTGGGTCACGAAGAAGCTGATGGGCGAGGTGCGGATCCCGATCATCACCTCGAACCGGATCAACACGCCCGAGGTGGCCGAGGCGGTGCTGGCTGAAGGTTGCGCCGACATGGTGTCGATGGCGCGGCCCTTTCTCGCCGATCCGGAGTTCGTGGCGAAGGCGGCGGCGGGGCGGGCGGCGGAGATCGCGCCCTGCATCGCCTGCAACCAGGCCTGCCTCGATCACACCTTCGCCGGCAAGATCTCCTCCTGCCTCGTCAATCCTCGTGCCTGTCACGAGACGGAACTCAAGCTCGACCCGGTGGCAAAGCCGAAGCGGCTGGCGGTCGTCGGCGCCGGCCCGGCGGGACTTTCGGCGGCACTGGCGCTCGACACGCGCGGGCACGAGGTGACGCTGTTCGACAAGGCCGATGCGCTCGGCGGTCAGCTCAACCTCGCGCGGCAGGTGCCGGGCAAGGAGGAGTTCCACGGCCTTGTCGATTGGTTCACGACGATGGTCGCCAAGAGCGGGATCGCGGTGAAACTTGGCACCGAGGCGACGGCAGAGGCGCTGGCGGAGTTTGACGAGGTGATCGTCGCGACCGGCGTGCGCCCCCGCGATCCGGGCATTCCGGGACAGCGCGGCGCCAACGTCCTGTCCTACATCGATGTCCTGAAGGGTGCCGTGACCGGGCCCCGCGTCGCCGTCGTGGGTGCGGGCGGGATCGGGTTCGACGTGGCCGAATACCTGACACAAGCCGGTGACAGCCCGACGCTGCATCTGGACGAATGGTTGGCCGAATGGGGGGTGGCAGACCCGGGGACCGCGCGCGGCGGCCTTGCCGCGCCGCGCGCCGAACCGCCAGCGCGGGAGGTGGTCCTCTTGCAGCGCAAGCCGGAAAAGCCGGGCCGGAAGCTCGGCAAGACGACCGGATGGATTCACCGAGCGACGTTGCAGGCCAAGGGCGTGAAGATGCTGGGTGGTGTGAACTACGAACGGATCGACGACACGGGCCTGCATGTCTCGACCGGCCCCGACCGTTCCGACCCGCGCCTGATCCCCGTCGATACGGTGGTGCTTTGCGCCGGGCAGGAGAGTGAGCGGAAACTCGCCGATGCCCTCCTTGCAAAAGGGATTTTCACCCATGTGATCGGTGGCGCCGACCTGGCCGCCGAGCTTGATGCGAAGCGTGCGATAGATCAGGGAACAAGACTCGCCGCCTCGATTTGACAGGGTTGTTAAGTCTTTGGCTCCGATCGGCGGATTCTTGCCACTTTGGTTCTCGACAATACCCCAGTGTTGTCCGTCAAGCTCCGCAATATTGCCCGAATTGACCGCGATACCAGACCACGGCGGGCAATGTTTTTGACGGGTGCACAATGGATAGACTGACAGAGATGGAGGCCTTCGCCACCGTCGTAGACCAGGGGGGGTTTACAGACGCGGCCAAGAAGATGGGGATTTCGAAATCCGCTGTCTCCAAACACGTATCATCGCTGGAGGCGCGTCTGGGGGCGCGGCTCCTCAATCGGACGACTCGCCGGGTATCGCCAACTGAAATCGGACTGGCCTATTACGACCGCGCCCGCCGCGTGCTCAATGACGCCGGAGAGGCCGATGCGCTGGTGACCTCGATGCAATCGGCGCCCTCCGGGCTCCTGCGCATTTCGGTGGCGACGGATTTCGGGGTGAACCTGCTTTCCCCGATCCTCGGAGACTTCCTTCTGGAATATCCCGACATCACCGTGAACATGGTGCTGAACAACCGCTACGTCGAACTGATCTCGGAAGGGTTCGACATGGCGATCCGGGTGGGGGAGCTTGAGGATTCGACGCTCCGCGCCCGCAAGCTTACCGATACCGCCAAGCGCATGGTCGGCTCGCCCGCCTATTTCCAGAAATACGGCCGGCCGATGAAGATCGATGACCTGAACGAGCACAAGCTTCTGCATTATTCCAATCAGGCCGCCGGCAATGTCTGGAAGATCACCGCGCCCTCGGGCGAGAAGCGCCAGGTACGCACCGCCGGCTGGTTGACGGTGAACGACGGACAGTCGCTGCTGAACGCCGCGATCTCCGGCCTCGGCATCGCCTACCTGCCGTCGTTCCTCTACGCTGACGCGATGAAGCAGGGGCTGGTCGAGGAAGCGATCCCAGACCTCCCGGTCGAGACGCTTGGTATCTATGCGGTCTATCCGCCGGGCCGCTTCACGCAGCCCAAGGTCCGCGCCTTCATCGACTTTCTGGCCCAGTCCTTCGCGGAAAAGGGGCCGGATCACTGGTGATCCGAATTCGGGTGTGACGAGTAGGGCCGCTTGCGTGGCTACCGGGTCGAGGTGATCATCGCCTCGACCCGTCTGTTTTGGGTCCGCCCCTCTGGCGTTAGGTTCGAGGCAAGCGGGCTGAGAAAGCCGATGCCGTCGGCGGACAGCTGGGCCGGGGCGATCCCGTAGGTGGAGACGAGCCGGTTCATGACCGATTTCGCCCGCTGCCGCGACAGCGCGACATTGGCCGAAAGCGACCCTTCGGCATCGGTATGGCCGACCAGCGCAATGGTCTTGTCCGGGTTCGCCTTGAGGAAATCCGCGAGTGCCGCGAGCGAGGCAAAGGGGCCGGCGCCAAGCTCGGTTGCGCCCGTCGCAAAGCTCAGATCGCCAAGCACGACCTTGCCGGTCGCCACAAGCTGATCGCCGAGCGCGTCACGCGTGGGTGCCGCCTCGCGCGGGCTGAAGCTGGCGGCCGCGATCGGCAGGGAGGTGGAGAGCGCCGCGCCGACGCGGGTCATCTGGACATAGCCGCTGTCGGCCGATCGGCTGACGAGAAGGCTGACATAATCGGGCACCGGTCCGTCCATGCGCCGGGCCGACAGGAACCGGAAATCGCCAAGATCCACATGCATGTCGGGTTCCGGCAGATAGGGCGTGGCGAAGCGGAAGTCGAAACCGCCGCATTCGTCGGTGTCACATTCGAACAGCACCTCGAACCCTTCGCGCCCGAGCTGGTCGCGCAAGGTGGCGAGCAGGCCAAGCGTGGTGACGCTGTCGTCGCGGACGCGCCAGGCGGTCTGGGTGACTTCGCCTTCGGCGGTCAGCGTTTCGATCCGGCCGTTGGCCCAGGGGCCGATCGGCAGCGGGTAGCTGCCCATCTCGCTGCGATCCTCGGCGGTCCGCGCGGCCGAGGGCGGCAGCGACAGCGTCGGGGCGGCCTCTGCGGCGGGAGCGGCGAGGAGGAGGGCGAGGACCAGCCGTTTCATCGGTGCGCCCCGTGATACTCGGCGTTCGGTTCCATACCGGATGCCGAGGCAATGCGGTTGGTCATGTTGAAAAAGCCGGTGACCGAGGCGATGTCCCAAATGTCGCGGTCCGAGAACCCGGCATCGCGAAGTGCCTGCCGGTCGGCTTCCTCGACCTTGGAGGACGAGAGCGTCAGCTTCTCGGCGAAGTCCAGCATCGCGCGCTGTTTCGGCGACAGGGGCGCCACCCGCCAGTTCATCACCAGCACCTCGCCAAGAACCGGGTCGCCGGAAAGTTCGCGCACCGCGGCGCCATGCGCGACCTGGCAGTACCAGCAGCGGTTGAGCGAGGAGACGCAGACCGCGATCATCTCGCGTTCAAGCTTGCTCAGCCCGCTCTCGGCCAGCATCAGATCGTTGTAGATTCCGGTGAAGGCGTTCAGCTTGTCGATATCGAACGCATAGGCCTTGAGGACATTCGGGACGAGGCCAAGTTTTTCGGTGCAAATATCGAAATACTTCCGGGTGGCGTCCGGAAGCGGCTTGACCATCTGAAGATCAAGCGCCGTGGGGCTTTGGCCGTCGTCTTTCAACTGCTCCCCTTGCCTCTCGGGGCTTATTCTGAGCGGTAATGGTAGTGTCCCACAATCCGCATCCCGAGGGAAGCATAGAGCGCATTGGCGGGTTGATTCGCCGCAGTTACCAAGACCGAAAACCGCGTCATTCCCTGATCTTGCGCCCAATGGGCGGCCTTCCGCATCATCTTGACGGCGGATCCTTGCCGACGTTGATCCGGGATGATGTGAAGCGCGTGCAGCATCGCGGTGTCGCCATGACAGGCCACGAAGGCGGCGCCCGAAGCGCGATCATTCGCCCGACCGAGGATCCCGGTCTTCGGCCCCGCGACCCGCTCCATCACCGCGCGCCGTTCCGGGCCGATCCCGCCCTCCGTCCAGAGGTCGCGCATGATCGCGAGGGGGGGCCAGATCGTGAAGCCGGCCATCGCGGGGGCGGGTTCCGCCACGAGATCCGGGATCGGGGCCGCGTAGACGTTGACCGGGTCCTTGATCCGGTAGCCGCGCGCGGCGAGGGCGGCGTCGAGCGCCTCTTCGCCGTCGCGGACCATGAAGAGAGGGCGCTGGCCGAGGGCTGCCTGTTTCGCGATCGCGAGGTCGATGTCGGCCGCGCTCCAGCTCCCGTCCGCCGTGGCGGCAGAGACCCGCTGGCCGCCGCCGCGCCCCTCACGGACGGTGAAGGCCCCGACCTTGTGGCGGGCGGCGGCGGGCCATGTGGCCTCGGATACGTCGAAAAGGTCGGTCACGTGCGCCCGGCCGGGAAAAGGGACGCGAGCCGCGAGATCGCGGCGTCGAGGCGGGTGGGATCGGTGCCGCGGATGACGATGTTCGACCCGTAGGCGCCATTCTGGATGAACGGGTAGGAACCGAAACTGAGGTCCGCGTATTCGGCGGCGAGCCCCGCCAGCGGTTCGGCGATCTCGCCCTCTCCGCGCTCAATGCGGAGCGTCTGGCTCAGCAAGGGCTCGCCGCCGCCGAGGCGTGGCAGGAGCGAGGCGACCATTGCCTGGAAGATGTTCGGGACGCCGGCCATGACATGGACGTTTTCGAGACTGAAGCCGGGCGCTGCGGAAATCGGGTTCTCGATCAGTGTGGCGCCCTCGGGGATGCGCGCCATGCGCTGGCGGGCGGCGTTGAACGCGAGCCCGGAGCGGTCGTAATGCGCGGCGAGGATGGCGCGGGCATCGTCGCGGACATGAAGCTCCAACCCGAAAGCGGTCGCAACAGCGTCGGCGGTGATGTCGTCATGCGTCGGCCCGATGCCGCCCGACGTGAAGACATGGGCATAGACGGCGCGCAGCGCGTTCACGGCGGCAATGATGGCTGGCGCCTCGTCCGCCACCACGCGCACCTCCTTCAGGTCGATGCCGACCCGGGTCAGTTCGCCCGCGAGGTAGTGCATATTGGCATCACGGGTGCGGCCCGAGAGGATCTCGTCCCCGATGATCAGGATGGCGGCTTTGGGGTTCGGCATGGCTCGGATCCTTGGCGGCTGGGAAGGGTATAGGGCGGCGCCGGACGCGGCGGAAGCCCCCGGCTCTGGCCAAAATGGAATTCCTTGACTATCTAATCGGATCATGAAGCGGAAGGAGCAGCCGGTGGATGACCCGCGCGGCCGTCTGACGAAGGACGGGATCAGGATTTACGAGTCCGGCGATTTTGCCGGGATGCAGGCGGCCGGGAGGCTCGCGGCGGAGATTCTCGATGACGTGGCGGCGCTGGTCGAGCCGGGCGTGACGACCGAAGCGCTGGACCGGTTCATCGAGGATCGCGTCGAGGCGGCCGGGGCGAAGTCGGCGACGATCGGCTATCGCGGTTATCGCCATGCCTCCTGCATCTCGGTCAATCATGTCGTCTGCCACGGGATTCCGGGGCCGAAGCTCCTGAAGGACGGCGATATCCTGAACATCGACGTGACGGTGATCGTCGACGGCTGGTACGGCGACACAAGCCGGATGTATGTCGCGGGATCGCTCAGCCGCAAGGCCGAGCGGCTGATCGAGGTCACGCATGACGCGCTGATGAAGGGGATCGAGGCGGTGCGCCCCGGCAATACCTTCGGCGATATCGGCTACGCGATCCAGAGTTTCGTCGAGGCGCAGCGGATGAGCGTGGTGCGCGATTTCTGTGGCCACGGGCTTGGCCGTGTGTTCCACGCCCCGCCGAACGTGCTCCATTACGGCCGTGCCGGCACCGGACCGCGGCTGGAAGAGGGCATGTTCTTCACCATCGAGCCGATGGTCAACCTCGGCCGTCCGGAGACCAAGGTTCTGGCCGACGACTGGACGGCAGTGACGCGCGACAAGTCGCTCTCGGCGCAGTTCGAGCATTCGGTCGGCGTCACGGCGGACGGCTGCGAGATCTTCACCCTGTCGCCTGCGGGGCGGTTCTTTCCGACGCAGTGATCGGATCGCTGGCGCGATCCGATCCGCCGGGGGCTTTGCCCCCGGACCCCCAAGGTATTTTCGAACAGAAGAGTTCAGAGGCCGAGGAGGGCGACAAGGTCGTCCATGTGGCGGAAGGGCCGGGCGCCAACCGCCACGAGGCGGGCGCCGTCGCCGCTCGGCGTGTAGCCGAAGCAGGTCATGCCGGCGGCCCGTGCGGCGCGGGCGCCGGTCGGGCTGTCCTCCACCACGACGCAGGTTTCGGGCGCGGCGCCAAGGGCGCATGCCGCGTGGAGGTAGAGGTCCGGCGCCGGTTTCGGTCGGCTGACGTCGTGGCGCGAGAAGATGCGGCCGGTGAGGCGGGCGTGGATTTCGGGGTGCTGCCCGAGGGTGATCGCCATCTTCGCATGTGGCCCGTTGGAGCCGACGGCATAGGGAATGCGGGCGGCGTCGAGCCGGTCAAGGAGGGCGGGAATGCCGGGAATGAGCGCGGTGCCTTCGGCGAGGGCGGCGAAGATCTCGGCATAGACCTCGTCGACCCAGGCCGGGGGCAGGGTCGCACCGAGGCGCCGCGCCTCGTCGCCGAGGCCGGCGATGGTGCCGCCGAGGAACATCGCCCCGATCTCATGGGCCGGCAGGGCGAGGCCGTGGCGCGCGAGGTTGGCCGCGATGACGCGGTCGCTGATCGGTTCGCTGTCGACGAGCACCCCGTCGCAGTCGAAGAGGACGGCGGCGGGTTTCATGCCGGGGCTTTCAGGATCGTGACGAGCGTGTCGCCGTAACGGCGCTGGTCGAGCCGGACAAATCCCTCGGGCGCGACCGGATCGACATTCTCCTCCCATATGACGAGCGCGCCCGGGCTGAGCCAACCCCCTTCGGCAAGCGCGGCGAGGGCGGCTTCGCCGAGACCCTTGCCATAAGGTGGGTCGAGAAAGACGAGGCTGTATCCCGGCCCCCGGTTTGGACCCATCCGGGTCGCGTCGCGGCGCCAGACATCGGTCGCGCCCATCGCCTGCATCTTCTCGATATTCTGCCTAAGAAGCGCACGCGCCGCGGTTCCGTCGTCGACGAAAGCCACGCGCGCCGCGCCGCGGCTGAGCGCCTCGAGCCCGAGGGCGCCGGTCCCGGCGAAAAGGTCGAGGACGCGCGCGCCCTCGACCGGGTTGCCGTGGGGGCCGTTCATCAGGAGGTTGAAGATCGCCTCGCGCACCCGGTCGGAGGTGGGGCGCAGATGCGCCGCGCTGTCGCCCGCGCCGACCTCGGCGAGTTTCAGTCCGCGCCGTGCGCCACCGATGATCCTCATGCCTTGAGGAGCGGCTTCAGGTCGGCCGTGGCATCGGCGATCAGTGCCGGATCGGGCGACTTGCCGGCCTCGATCAGCCGCTTGCCGATCATGTAGGCGCGGGCGTCGTTCATCGCGTCGAGGGCGAGGAGCCGGCCGCCCTGGTAATACCAGAAGCTGACCGCGTCGCCGTCGCCGTGCCGGGTGACGATCCGGTCGTAGCCGGCGTTCAGCCCGGCGATCTGAAGCTTCACGTCGTACTGATCGGACCAGAACCACGGTTTTGCCGCATAGGCGATCCCGGCGCCTTCGATATTGGCCGCCACGGTCTCGGCCTGGTCGATGGCGTTGCCGACGCTTTCAAGCCGGATGCGCCCGCCGGCATGGGGGAACGAGGCGCAATCGCCCGCCGCCCAGACATGCGGATCGGAGGTGCGCCCATACTCGTCGGTGCGGATGCCGTTCTCCAGCGCGAGTCCGGCAGCCTCGGCAAGCTCGGCATTGGGCAGGATGCCGATGCCGACGATGACGAGGTCCACCGGCAGTTCGCTGCCGTCCGCCAGGATCGCCGCGCGGACATCGCCGTCGCCCGTCAGCCGGTCGAGGCCGATGCCTTCGCGGATCTTCACGCCATGCGCGGTATGGAGGGCGCGGAAATAGTCCGAGGTTTCGGGTGCGGCGACGCGTTGCAGGATGCGCGGCGCCGCCTCGATCAGCGTCACGTCAAGGCCGAGCTTGGCAGCGACCGCCGCCGCCTCAAGCCCGATATAGCCGCCGCCGACGATGAGTGCCCTGGCGCCGGCGCGGAATTCCGGCGCCATGCGGTCGACATCGGCAAGGGTGCGGACGGTAAAGACCCGGCCGAGGTCGCCGCCGATCGCCGCCGGCAGGCGGCGCGGGCGCGAGCCGGTCGTCAGCGCGAGGGTGTCGAAGCCGATGGTCTCGCCGCCCTTCAGCCGGACGCTGCGGGCAGCGGGGTCGATGCTGTCCACCGGAGCGCCGAGGCGCAGCGTGACCGCCTGCTCCTCCCAGAAGGACGGCGCGCGGAGATAGAGGCGCTCCAGCTCCATCTCGCCCAAAAGATACGCTTTCGACAGTGGCGGGCGCTGGTAGGGCGGCATCGGCTCCTCGCCGATCATGGTGATCGGGCCGGCATGTCCGAGTGTCCTGAGCTTCGCGGCGAGCGAGGCCCCGGCCTGGCCCGCGCCGACGATCACGATCCCGCTCATCCGCATTCTCCCTCTGGCCCTTGTCCCGGCGGACCCTATATCGTGGGATCAGGAAAACGCAACGCGAGAGGTCGGGAAAATGCAACTTCACAAGGGTGGACATCTGCCAGAGGCGAGCCTGGTCGAGATGGGCGCGAACGGGCCCCAAACGGTGCAGCTGTCGGATCAATTGAAAGGCCGCAAGGTCGTGGTCTTCGGTCTTCCCGGCGCCTATACCGGCCCCTGCTCGACCGTGCATGTGCCGAGCTTCATCCGCACCGCCGACGAGTTCCGCAAGAAGGGCGTCGAGGAGATCATCTGCATCTCGGTCAATGACCCCTTCGTGCTGAAGGCCTGGGGCGAGGCGACCGGCGGCACGGCGGCGGGCATACGGTTTCTCGGCGATGCGGACGGCAGTCTGACCAAGGCGCTGGGCATGGAGTTCACCGCGCCGCAGATCGGGCTGATCGGCCGATCGAACCGCTATGCGCTGGTCCTTGACGACGGCGTCATCTCGGCGGCGAGCATCGACAAGCCGGGGGAGTGCAACATCTCGACCGGCGAATATCTTCTGGCGGAGATCTGATCTTGATCGAGGTTGGTCAGCACCTGCCCGAGGCGCGTCTTCTGCGGATCGGCGCGAACGGGCCCGAGGAGGTGCGGCTGTCTGAGCGCCTCGCCGGGCGCAAGGTCGTGATCTTCGCGGTGCCGGGCGCCTTCACCCCGACTTGCGACAGTGCCCATCTGCCGAGCTTCATCCGCAACGCCGGGGCGCTCCGCGACCGGGGCGTGGACGAGATCATCTGCCTCTCGGTCAACGACGCGCATGTGATGCGGGTCTGGGGCGAGACGACGGGCGCGACGGCGGCGGGGATTTTCCTCCTCGCCGACGCCGATGCCGGCTTTGCCAAGGCGGTCGGGCTGGCCTATTCGAATCCGGCGGCCGGGATGTTCGACCGGTCGCGCCGCTACGCGATGGTGGTTGAGGACGGCATTGTCACCGCATTCGACCTCGATCCGCTTGGTCAGTGCAGCCTGTCGACCGGCGATGCGATGCTGGAGCGGCTTGCACCGCGCTAGCGTCGCGCGTGGATCTGGCAGAGGCAGGCGACCGGTTCGCCGTGATCGCGCTGCACCTCCGCATCACCGGCGAGCTTGTCCATGCGACGGGCCAGAGTGAGATCGAGCGCCGATAGCCCGTCGCAGTCATGCGTCGTCAGCGTCACGTCGACTACGTTGTAGATATTGCTCCATTCCGGGTGGTGATTGAGCTTTTCGGCCTGAAGCGCGGCGCGGGACATGAAGCCCCAGGCCTCGGAGAAGTTGCGGAACTTCCAGATCTTGCGGATCGCATCGCGGCCTTCGACCGCGGCCCAGCCGGTGTCACCGAGGGGTGGCAGGTCGGCGGTGCGTTCGACCTCTGTCAAGAGCTCGGCCATCATTCCTCCTTCTGCGGCATTGCCGCGTTGTCGGCATCGTTGGCGCGTTGCAGGGCGGGCCGTTCGCTCAGCCGGTCCCAGTAAGCTTGCAAGACCGGGCGCGGCTCGATCGTGCCAAAGCGCAGGCCCCAGCCGATCTGCGACCCGGTTGCGACGTCGGCGGCCGAAAAACGGTCTCCGGCAAGGTAGGGCTTGTCGGTCAGCGCGGATTCGAGCGCGTCGAGCGTGGTCTTGAGCGATCCGAACCCGACCATGGCGCGCTTGTCGGCCGGAACCTCGACGCCGAGCGCCTTGATGATGACGGTTGCCTCCAACGGGCCGGCGCCGAAGAAGAGCCAGCGGTAATACGAGGAGCGTTCGCTGGGCGCCAGTTCCGCTTCGGGGAAGGCGTCGGCGAGATAGGCGCAGATCGCGGCATATTCCGTGACGATCCGGTCGCCGTGAACCAGCGCCGGCACCTTGCCCATCGGGTTGATCTTCAGATAGTCCGGAGCCTACAACGTCGTGCCGTAGTCGAGATAGCGCACCTCGTAGGGCTGGCCGACCTCTTCCAGCATCCAGCGCGCGATGCGCCCGCGTGACATCGGGTTCGAATAGAGCGTGAGCGTATCGGACATGGCGCGTTCTCCGGTTCTTCCTTGGGGAAATACTCCGGCCGGAGCGGCAAAACTTCAATGCCTCCGGCGGGGATATTTGCAGCAAGATGAAGGGCAGTCGGATCAGTGGCCGGGGGATTTGCGGAACGGGCCGAAATCGGTCAGCACCTCGATCTCCTCGTCGACGGCGCGCGCTTCGGCGTCGAGATAGCGGGCGACGGCGCTGCGGAACGACGGATCGGCGATCCAGTGCAGCGAATGGGTCTGGACCGGCAGGTAGCCGCGGGCCAGCTTGTGATCGCCCTGCGCCCCCGCCTCGACACGGGCAAGACCCATGGCGATGGCGTAGTCGATGGCCTGGTAGTAACAGCATTCGAAATGCAGGAACGGATGGTCCTCAACCGCGCCCCAGTAGCGGCCGTAGAGCGTGTCGCGGCCGATGAAGTTGAGCGCACCGGCGACGGGCCGCCCTCCGCGTTCGGCGAGGATCAGCAGGACGTCGTCGCGCATCGTCGCCTGCACCTCGTCGAAGAAGGCGCGGGTCAGGTAGGGGCGGCCCCATTTGCGGCTTCCGGTATCCTGGTAGAAGTCCCAGAACGCGTCCCAGTGTTCGGGCCGGATCGCGTCGCCGGTCAGGTGCCGGATCGTGCCGCCGAACCCTGCGGCGCCGGCGCGTTCCTTGCGGATCGCCTTTCGCTTGCGCGAGGCGAGGTCGGCGAGGAAGCCGTCGAAATTGCCGTAGCCGCGGTTCTCCCAGTGGAATTGCTGGGTGATCCGGTGCAAAAGCCCCATCGCGGCGCCGGTTTCGGCCTCCTCCTCGGTACAGAAGGTGATGTGGGCAGAGGAAAGGCCGTGGTCGGATGCGATCTGCACAAGGGCCTGCGTCAGCGCGGCGCGACCCGCGACCTCCCATCCTGGTTTCGTCAGGAAGCGGCGACCGGTGGCGGGGGTGAACGGCACAGCGGACTGGAGTTTCGGATAGTAGCGCCCGCCCGCCCGCTCGTAGGCGTCGGCCCAGGCGTGGTCGAAGATGTATTCGCCCTGGCTGTGGGATTTCACATAAAGCGGCATCGCCGCGATCAGCTCGCCGCCGGCGCGGGCGACGAGGTGGCGCGGCTGCCAGCCGGTGCCGTCGCCGACCGAGCCCGAGCGTTCCAGCGCGGCAAGGAAGCGGTGTGTCGTGAAGGGGTCGCGCGGGCGCCCCGGCCCGGCCTCGGGGTCGGCGCATGCATCCCAGTCCTCCGCGGCGATGCCGCCGAGGCCAGAAAGGACGCTCACGTCGATGGCGATGTCATCCATGAGGTACCGGGTCTATTTCCTTGACGTAGGGACCAAGGGTGGCCCGGGTCAAGCGACCGGCCGCGCTGCGTAACGCTCGAAGGTCACGTTCTGGGCGATCCGGCGGGCGTCGGCCTCGGCTTCGGGGAACTTGATGGTCCAGGTAAGGATCGTCGCGCCTTTCGCCTTCAGTTCGGCCACGCGCGGGCGGTCGAGGTCGGATGCCTCGTGCGAGATGAAGCTTGCCCCCACCCGGTCGTAGTCGGGGATCTCGCGCAGGCGGTCGCGGACCGTGGCGGGCAACAGTGGCCAGCCCTCGGACGTGTAGGCCGAAGTAGTCAACCCGCGTGGCCGGTTGGGCGCCGCCTTTGCAAGGGCCGCGACCGAATGCGGGTTGAACGACATCAGGGCGACCGGGCCATCGTAGCCGGCGAGAACGTCCGCCACGGCCCGTTCGAGCGGCCCGACCTCCGGCCCCATCCGTCCGTCCTGGTCCTTGATCTCGATGAGAAGCGGCACCCGCCCGGCGACAAGGGCGAGCATACCGGCCAGCGTCGGGATGCCGTCCTCGGCATCGAGCAGCCTGATCTGCCCCAGTTCCGCCGCCGTCCGCCCCCTTATGCGGCCGGAAGTGCCGGTCAGCCGTTTCAGGTCGTAGTCATGAAAGACCATCGGCACGCCGTCGGCGGAAGGCTGGATATCGGTCTCGATCGCGTAGCCTGCGTCGATCGCCGCGCGGAAGGCGGCCGGCGAGTTCTCTGGCCGACCCGCCGCCCGGTCGTGATAGGCGCGGTGGGCGATCGGTCTGGTCAGGAAGTCTTGCGGCAAGGGGACCGGCGTTGGACCCATCACGCCACCTGGAAGATCGCCTCGATCTCCACCGCGACGCCGAGCGGCAGAGCGGGGGCCGAGACGGCGGCGCGGGCGTGGCGGCCGGCGTCGCCCAGAACCTCGACCATCAGGTCCGAGCAGCCGTTGATCACCTTCGGCTGGTCGGTGAACTCGGCCGTCGAGTTGACGAAGCCGGTCAGCTTCACCACCCTGACGATCCGGTCGAGGTCGCCGCCGAGCGCCGCGCGTGCCTGGGCGAGCAGGCTGATGCCGCAACGCCGGGCGGCTTCCGCGCCTTCCGCCACGTCCATAGTGTCGCCGAGCCGGCCCTTGATGAGTCCGGCGGCGCTTTGCGATATCTGGCCCGAGACGAAGACGAGATCGCCGGCCTGAACGTATGGCACGTAGTTCGCCGCCGGGGCGGGCGCGTCCGGCAGGGTAATCCCAAGCTCGGCTAGGCGTGCGTCGATCTTTCCGGCCATGTCTCTGTCTCCTCGCGAATCCGGTTCTGGCGGAGGTTAGCCGTGCGGGCTGCTGGGGGGAAGGGGCGCGGTCCTCAGCCTGGCAGGGCGAGCGCGAAGCGCGGCAGGACCAGGCCTGGAACGGAGCCTGACGGCACCTCGCCCGCCGGCCGGGCGCCCATGCGGATGAAGAACCCCGCAGCGCCCGGATCGGCGATGACGACAAGCTCTTTCGCGCCGGCATCGCGGGCCATGGTCCGTGCCTCTGCGAAGAGGATCGTGCCGACTCCGGTCCCGATGTCATGCGGTTCGACGAAGATCCGGTCGAGCGAGGCGGTCCTGCCCCCGACCGTCACCTGCACGACGCCGACGGGATGGCCGCGGCGTTCGGCGACGCGGGTGGTTTCAAGGTCGCCGGGGCCGAGGGTCAACTCTGCCCGGCAGGCGGCGATGACTTCCGGGCTATAGTCCCAGACCGCCTTCGAGCGCAGGCAGAGAAGCGAAAGTTCCGCCAGTTCCGCGAGCCGAGCGGCCCGGAGGATCACGATGCTGTCAGCTTTCCCGGAAGGCACGGTTGAAATACTCGGTAAACGGTTTGATCAGATAGGCGAGCGGGGTGCGTTCGCCGGTGCGGATGAAAACCTCGACCGGCATGCCGGGGATGATGGCATGACCGTCGAGCTTGGCCAATTCGCCCGCATCGAGCACGACCTCGGCGCGGTAGTAGGAGGCTTTGCTGGCCTCGTCGACCAATGCGTCCGCCGAGATGCGGGAGACCTGGCCGAAGAGTTCGGGCGTGGTGCGGCTGTCGAATGCGGCGAAACGGAGGGTGACCTCCTGGCCGATCCGGACCTCGTCGACATTGATCGGCGCGACGCGGGCGGCGATGACCAGCGGACGGTCCTGCGGAACGAGGTAAAGCACCGGCTCGGCGGCGCGAATGACGGAACGCGGCGTCGTCACCTGCAAAGCGTGGACGATGCCCGCGACGGGTGCGCGGATGTCGAGCCGGTCGATCTGCTCGATCAGCGCCCGGCGCCGTTCGGCGAGTTCAAGCTCGCGGTAGCCGAGGTCGCGGAGCTGGGTATTGGCGTCCTCGCGGCGGGTGCTGCCGCGTTTCAGGATCTCGATGTCGATTTCGGTCATCCGGCCCTCGGCCTCGGCTTTGGAAGCGTCGAGTTCGCCCGCGGCACCTTCGAGCCGTGCCTTCTCACGCTCGAGCGCGAGCACCCGGCCCGCCTGCGTGAGGCCACGGTCGAGCAGCGTCTGGAGGTCGGCCAGTTCCTTGCCGATCAAGCTGAGCTGGCTGTCGGTCGAGGCGCGCTGGGCGACGATGCCCTCGATCTGGTTGGCGATCTGGCCGCGCCGGCGCTGGAGCTGGTCGATCTCGTTCGCCTCGGTCTCGGCGCGGGCGACGAACAGCCGTTCCTGCCCGCGCATCAGGGCTTCGATCGCGGGACGCGTGCTGGCGAACTCTGTCAGTTCGGCAGGGAAGGTGATCGTCCCGGCGTCGTCGCGCTCCGCCTCCAGCCTTCCGCGCCGGGCGAGGATTTCGAAGAACTGGCCTTCGACGATTGTCAGTTCCGATGTCAGCAGCGTCCCGTCAAGCTGGATCAGGGGTGCGCCGGCGGCGACGAGGTCGCCGTCCTTGACGAGGATCTCGGCGACGACGCCGCCATCGGGATGCTGGACGACCTGCCGGTTCTGCTCGACCTCCACCTGGCCGCCGGCGACGACGGCGCCGGCGATCTTCGTCGTCACCGACCAGGCGCCGAACCCGCCGATGAGAAGCGCGAGCGCGAACCCGCCGAGAAGCAGCGGCGCGCGGGCCGAAGGGGACTTTGCCGGATCGGTCATGTCACACCTCCTGGCCCTGTCGCGCGAACGATGTCACCCGCGTTGCGGACCATGCTTTTCAGTACCTCGTCGCGCGGCCCGAACGCGCGGCGAATGCCGCCGTCGAGCACCATCAGCATGTCGCATTCCTGTATCGCCGCTGGCCGGTGCGCCATGATCAGCACGGAGCCGCCCTTCGATTTCATCGCCCGGATCGCGGCGTTCAGCGCCATCGAGCCGTCGTTGTCTAGATTGGAGTTGGGTTCGTCGAGTACAAGGATGACGGGATCACCATAAAGCGCGCGCGCAAGGCCGATGCGCTGAATCTGGCCGCCCGAAAGCCTGCCGCCGGTCTGGCTGACCTGCGTGTTGTAGCCGTCGGGCAGGTCGACGATCATCTGATGGGCGGCGGCCTTCTGCGCCGCCGCCACGATCGCCGCATCGTCGGGCTGCGGCGCGAGGCGGGCGATATTCTCGGCGATCGTGCCGTCGAAAAGCGTCACCCTCTGCGGCAGGTAGCCGATGTAGCTGCCGAGCACGTCTGGGTCGTATTGGTCGAGCGTGGCCCCGTCCAGCCGGACCCAGCCGCCGGCCGGACGCCAGACCCCGGTCAGCGTGTGGGCCAGCGTCGATTTGCCCGCCCCCGAGGCCCCGATCACGCCGACGGCCTGGCCGGGTTCGATCTTGAACGACACCATCCTGAGCGCCGCCTGGCTCTGCCCCGGCGGCACCACGGTCAGCTGGTTCGCCTCAAGAACCGCGCGGGGTCTCGGCAAGGCGGTGCGGGGGGCATCGGCGGGCACTGTGGCGAGAAGGCTGGCAAGCCGATGCCAGCCCTCTTGCGCGCGCTGGACGGCTGCCCAGCCGCCGATGGCCTGTTCGACCGGGGCAAGTGCCCGGCCCATCAGGATCGACGCGGCGATCATCGCGCCGGGGGTCAGTTCGCCCTTCAGCACCAGAAGCGCGCCCAAGGCCAGCATCGCCGATTGCAGGAAAAGCCGGAAAGTCTTGGAAAAGACCGAATAGATGCCGGACTTGTCCGTCGCGGTGATCGATTCCGAGAGGGCCACGGCCCGCGCCCGGGCCCAGCGGGCGAAGCTTGCGCCGCGCATTCCCATGGACTGGACAAGGTCCGCCTCGTCGCGCAACTGGTCCGACAACCGCTCGGCCCGCTGGTTCGCGGCGTGCGCGGCAAGGACGGCGCGCCGGGTATTGGCCTGGTTGAGCGCCGTTACCAACACCAGAACCGCGCCGCCGGCGAGGGCGAGCCAGCCGAGCCAGGGGTGGAAGATGAACACCGCCGTCAGGAACACAGGCGCCCAAGGCATGTCGAAGATGGCGAAGAACACCGGCGAGGCGAGAAGCTGGCGGATCGCTTCGAGGTCGCGCAACCCCGCGGCCGCCGCCGGATCGCCGGGCGCCAGCGCACTGCGGGCGAGGGCGGCAGAGAAGACCCGCCGGTCGAGACGTGACTGGAATCCGACGGCAAGCCGCGCCATCACCCGGCCGCGCGCAAGGTCAAGCAGGCCCATCATGGCGAAGAGGAAGGCGACGAGGGCGAAGAGCGCCAGCAAGGTCTCTTCCGAGCGGCTGCCGAGGACGCGGTCGTAGACCTGGAGCATGAAGACCGGGCCGACCAGCATCAGAAGGTTCACGAAGGCCGAAAAGAGCGCCACGGCCCAGAGGAGGCTTCGCCCGGCGGCACGCGCTGCGCGCAACTCTTCCCGACCCTTGCCGAACTCGTTCCTCGTCATCGTCTCAACTCCTGCCCCGGCATGTTTTCTGCCGACCGGGACCGTTGCCCCGACTGTGACTTGCGTCTTCCGCGCTTGGCTTTTAAGCCATTGGAGCGATTTCGGCGCCCCTGCCGGTCAATTTGCGGGACGATAGAAAGAAAATGATTAGAAATCCATTGGCGAGTTCATTGCACGGGCAGGCTTCGGCGGTATTTCTTCTGGCAACACTCGCGCTTGGCGCCTGTTCGACGCCCGAACCGGGGGCGGAATTCAACGATCCGTTCGAAGAACAAAACCGCGCGGTTCATGCTGAGAACGTCGCCATCGACCGTATGCTCGGCGGAGGAAAGCCAGACCGGAAGCCGTTTCTGCCCAAGCCCGTGGCCGAAGGGCTGTCGAACGTCTCGGGCAATCTCGGCATGCCCTCGGCGGTGGTGAACAGCCTGTTGCAGGCCCGGCCCGGTCCGGCGGTGCAGAACGCCGCCCGCTTCGTGGTCAACACGACCGTGGGCATCGGCGGGATCTTCGACCCCGCCACGGCGATCGGTCTTTTCGAAGACGACACCGACTTTGGCGAGACGCTGCACGTCTGGGGTGCGCCCGAGGGCGCCTTCCTCGTCGTTCCGGTCGCGGGGCCGACGACGGAGCGCGATCTTGTCGGAAAGATCGTCGATTTTGTTATCGACCCGATGAGCGGGGTCTTCCAGGAGCCCGAGGAATATTACGTTGCGGCAATCAAGCTTGGCGGCAAGGTGGCAGATCGGCAGCGCTATGGCGATGCGATCGACTCCATCCTATATGGAAGCGCGGACAGCTACGCGCAGATGAGACTTCTCTATCTGCAAAACCGCCACTTCGAACTCGGCATCGAAGCCGAGGTGTTCGACCCGTACGAGGACCCCTATGGCCAGTAAGCTTTCTCGTCGCCAGGTGCTCGCGGCGCTTCCCGCAGGCTTCGCCCTGGTGGCCGTGCCGGGCGCGGCCACGGCGCTGAATGTCGCCGAAGCGCGGGCGCTGATCGACCGGGCCATCGGCGAAGTCAACGGGGTGATCAATTCGGGCACGTCCGAAGCCGCGATGTTCAAGTCCTTCGAGGCGATCTTCGTGCGCTATGCCGATGTGCGCTACATCGCGCAAAGCGCGCTCGGCCCGGCGGGGCGCGGCGCGAGCGCGTCGGTGATGAACGCCTACGTGAAGGCGTTCCAGGGCTATATCTCGCGCAAGTACGGACGGCGTTTCCGTGAGTTCATCGGCAGCACGATCGTCGTGACTGACGCCCGACCGCTGAAGAGTTTCTACGAGGTGATCTCGGTTGCGAACATGCCGGGCTGGGCGCCGTTCGAGGTCCGCTGGCACGTCTTCGACAAGTCGGGCAAGAACCTCTTCTTCAACATCATCATCGAAGGCGTGAACATGCTCGCGGCCGAGCGCACCGAGATCGGGGCGATGCTGGACCGGCGCCGCGGCGATATCGCGGCGCTCACAGCCGACCTGCGAAAGGCCGGCTGACGCGCGTCATTGCGCCATGTGGCCGCTGGCATCTCAGTTCCGGCGGCCGAGTATTGCACCGAGAATATCGAGGATCGTCTGATCGGCCGGGGCCTGTTGAGCCGGCTGCTGCGGTTGCGTCCCCGGCACCCCTTGCCCACCGGCTTCGTAGCGCTGCCCAGGCCAGGCCGGGGCGGGCACCTGGTCCGGCCGGATCATCGGCAGCGGCGTCGGCGGGATGTCGGCCTCGACCCGCGCCATGACCTCGTGCCAGATCTCCGCCGGCAGTCCGCCGCCAGTGACGCCGGTCAAGGGCTTGTTGTCGTCGTTGCCCATCCAGACCCCGGTCACATAGTCGCCGGTGAAGCCGATGAACCATGCATCGCGGTAGTCCGAGGTCGTGCCGGTCTTTCCGGCCACCTGGCGCCCGTCGAGCCGCGCCCTCTGGCCAGTGCCGCGTTCGACCACCTGGGTCATCATATAGGTGAGCTGGCGTGCCGCATCCTGCGAGATCACGCGCTCTCCCATGCCGCCTTCCTGACCGATGAGGGCGGTGTCGTCGCCCTGGATGCGCAGTTCGACCAGCCCGTAGGGATGAACCGACGAGCCGCCGTTGAGGATGCCGGCATAGGCGCCGGTCATGTCGAGCAGCGTCGCGCCGGAGGCGCCGAGCGCTATGGCCGGGCCTTGCGCCAGTTCGGATTGCAGCCCGAAATCCGCCGCGACCTTGCGCACCGCCTCGAGCCCGACCGCCTGGCTTATCCGCACGGTCGCGGTGTTGACCGAATTCGTCAGCGCCTCGGTCAGGGTGATGAACCCCCGGAACTCGGGCGTGTAGTTCTTCGGCGACCATTCGCCGGACCCCTTGACGTAAAGCGTCAGCGGCGCGTCCTCGACCACCGAATTCATCGTGTAGCCCATGTCGAGCGCCGCAGCATAGACGAAGGGCTTGAAGGTCGATCCGGTCTGGCGCAGCGCCTGCGTCGCCCGGTTGAAGGCGCCGTTGACCTGGCTCTTGCGGCCGCCGACCATCGCCCTGACCGCGCCATCGGCCGACATCACCACGATCGCAGCCTGCACGTTCGACCCTTCCTTGACCTTGGTCTCGAACACGTAGTCGAGCGCGTCTTCCGCCTTCTTCTGGATGTCCTGATCGAGCGTCGTGCGGATGATCACGTCCTCGGTCGTGTCCTCGGTCAGGAAGGCCGGTCCCGATTCCATCACCCAGTCGGCGAAATAGCCGCCGGCGCGCGCCTCGGCCGCCGGCGACAGCCGCGCGGGATTGGCCTTTGCGTCGGCATATTGCGCGTCCGTCAGATAGCCCTGGTCGTACATCAGGCCCAGCACCACCTCGGCCCGTTCCTGCGCCCGCCCGAGGTTCGCGGTCGGCGCGTAGCGGGTCGGCGCTTTCAGGAGGCCGGCGAGCATCGCCGCTTCGGCCGGCGTCACCTCATTGGCCGACTTGCCGAAATAGCGCTGGCTCGCCGCTTCGAACCCGCGCGCGCCGGCACCGAGATAGGCACGGTTGAGATAGAGGGTGAGGACGCTGTCCTTGCCATATTTCGCCTCCATCGCGAAAGAGAAGGGCACTTCCTTCAGCTTGCGCCATTTCGACGAGACGCGGCAGTCGGACTCGTAATCCGCCTCGCTCTTCCACTGCGCAGGGTCATAGGGCACGCCGAGGCAGATGAGCTTCGCCACCTGCTGGGTGATGGTCGATCCGCCATTGCCCTCCAGGGGGCCGCGCCCTTCCGACAGGTTGATCTTGATCGCGCTGGCGATACCGCGCGGGCTGATGCCGAAATGGCGGTAGAACCGCTTGTCCTCGGTCGCGACGATGGCGTTCTTCAGATGCGGAGAGACGGTATCGGCGGTGATCTGGCCACCGAAGGTCTCGCCGCGCCAGGCATAGACCTGACCGTCGCGGTCGAGCATCGTCACCGACCCCTTGGTGCGCGCGTCGATCAGCGTCTCAAGCGGGGGCAACTGGGCGTAGAAGTAGAACGTGGCAAGGCCGAGGACGATGGCGGTCATCGCGCCGAGACGCCAGCCGACGCCCCAGATCACGCGCCAGATCAGCCGGAAAACCCCGGTGATGAGCCGCACCGGCCACGATGCCTTGCGCGCGGCCGTGCGCCGCCTTGTCGTCTTCGGCTTGCGCGCGGCTTTCGGCTTCGGCGCCGGCTTTGCCGCGTAGCGCCGTTCCGCGACCAGCGGGGTCTTTCTGCCGCCCGATTCCTTCATGCGTTCTGATCCGATGACTGCCCGTTTTTTCCGACAATACAGGCTTGCCACGGGAATGTGGAGCCAATGCGGATCACGTTTCACTTCGCGCAGCGACCAAAAAACAGGCGAAAGCTCAAAAGAGTGCAAATATTGTGCACTTCTTTCTGAATCGCCCGGCGAATACCCCGCCATCCGCTTGCTATGCTGCGCTGCAGCGTCTCCCCTTCTCCCCGAGGCCGCGCCAGGCGAGGCTGATCAACCAAGCGAGGATCGGGACGTGAAATACATCATAGCGGCGATCAAGCCCTACAAGCTCGACGAGGTGCGCGAAGCGCTGACCGCGATCGGGGTCAGGGGCATGATGGTAAGTGAAATCAAGGGGTTCGGTACGCAATCCGGGCATACCGAGATCTATCGCGGCGCCGAATACGCGGTCAATTTCGTGCCGAAGGTCAAGCTCGAGATCGCGGTGAGCAACACGCTCGCCGACGAGGTCATCGAGACGATCGCGAAGGTCGCCACGACCGGCAAGATCGGCGACGGCAAGATCTTCGCGCTCGATCTTCAGCAGGTTTTGCGGGTCCGGACCGGAGAGACCGGGGAGGACGCGCTGTGAGCGGGACAATCAATCGGGGGATGACAATGACGAAGATACTGGGATGGGCGGGCCTCGCGGCCCTTGCCACCGGCCTGCCGGCGCTCGCGCAGGAGACGGCGGCGGATGTGGCAGCCGAAGTTGCGCCGATCATCGACAAGGGCGACGTCGCGTGGATGATGACATCCTCGCTTCTCGTCCTGTTCATGACGATCCCCGGGCTGGCGCTGTTCTACGGCGGGCTCGTCCGGTCGAAGAACATGCTGTCGGTTCTCATGCAGTGCACGATGATTGCCGCCGTGGTGATGATCGTCTGGGTCCTTTACGGCTACTCCTTCGCCTTCGGCGGCGGCACCTCGCCCTATTGGGGCGGGATGGGCAAGCTCTTCCTGGCGGGGGTGACCCCCGAGACGACGGCGGCGACGTTCTCGGACGGCGTCGTGCTGCCGGAATATGTCTTCATCGCCTTCCAGATGACATTCGCCGCGATCACTCCGGGCCTCATCATCGGCGCCTTCGCCGAACGGGCGAAATTCTCGGCGGTGCTGCTCTTCTCGGTCCTCTGGGTCACGTTCATCTATTTCCCGGTCGCCCACATGGTCTGGGACGGCGCGGGGCTCATCTTCAACATGGGCGCGATCGACTTCGCCGGCGGCACGGTCGTCCATATCAACGCCGGTATCGCGGCGCTGGTCTGGGCGCTCGTCCTCGGGCCGCGGGTCGGCTTCGGCCGCGACAACATGGCGCCGCATTCGATGACGCTGACGATGGTCGGCGCGGCGATGCTGTGGGTCGGCTGGTTCGGCTTCAACGCCGGCTCCAATCTCGAGGCGACTGCGGGGGCGACCCTTGCCATGATGAACACCTTCGTGGCGACCGCCGGCGCGATCGTGAGCTGGGCGCTCATCGAGACGGTCACGCGCGGCAAGGCCTCCGGCCTAGGCGCCGCCTCGGGCATGGTCGCCGGCCTCGTCGCCGTCACCCCGGCCTGCGGCACCATCGGGCCGGTCGGCGCGATCGTCCTCGGCCTCGCCGTCTCGCCGCTCTGCTACCTCTTCGTCACGACGGTCAAATCGAAGTTCGGTTATGACGACAGCCTCGACGTCTTCGGCGTGCACGGCATCGGCGGTATCTTTGGCGCGATCGCGACCGGCATCCTCACCGCGCCCGGTCTCGGCGGGACGGGTGCCGAGGACTTCGCCATCGCCAGCCAGGTGACGATCCAGATCAAGGCCGTGATCATCACGCTGCTCTGGTCGGGCATCGGGTCCGCGATTCTGATCTACGTCACGAAGGCGATCACCGGCCTCCGGGTCGCGACCGACGACGAGCGTCAGGGTCTTGACCTTACGGCGCACGGCGAAAGCGCCTATCACGCCTGAGGGCACATGAGCGATGGCGGAAAGGCGGGATCCTGTCCCGCCTTTTCCCTTGGGCGAGGACCGCCTCGGGGGGCTTCGAGCCCCGGCTCGGCGGGGGCCGCGCTCCCGCGGCCCTGCCTCCGGCGGGGATATTTGGTCCAAGTGGAAATCCAGTGGCTTCCATTTGGCCGAAATATCCTCGGGGGTGAATGCGCCGTCAGGCGCAGAGGGGGGCAGACAGCCCCCTTTTCCCGATCCGGGTCAGATACCGACGGCGAGGATGGCGCGGGCGAGAACCGGTACCGTGGCCGCGTTCAGCCCGGCGATGTTGAGGCGCGAATCGCCGACCATGTAGATGCCATGTTCGCGCTTCAGCCGCTCCACCTGTTCGGGCGTGGCGCCGAGGCGGGAGAACATGCCGCGATGCTGGGCGAGGAAGCCGAAGCGGTCGGAACCGGAAAGCTGCCGCAACTCCGCCGCCAGGTGTTCGCGCAAGGCGAGCATCCCGAGCCGCACCGCCTCCAGTTCCTCCTGCCAGTCGGCGCGGAGCGCGGGGTCGTTCAGGATCATCGTCACCAGCCGGGCACCGTGATCGGGCGGGAAGGAGTAGTTCTGCCGGTTGAGGAAGGCCAGCGTGCCTTGCGTCACCTCGCGCTTCGCCGGATCGGAAAGCGCGATCAGCGCCCCGGTGCGTTCGCGGTAGATGCCGAAATTCTTCGAGCAGGAGGCAGCGATCAGCACCTCGGGCAGGCGGGACGCGATCAGCCGCACCCCGGCCGCGTCGGCGTCGAGCCCGTCGCCGAAGCCCTGGTAGGCGATGTCGACCATCGGCACGGCGCCGGTCCTTTCCAGCAGCGCCGCGACCTCGGCCCATTCCGGCAGCGTCAGGTTCGCCCCGGTCGGATTGTGGCAGCAGCCGTGCAGAAGGACCACGTCGCCTGGTTTGGTGGCCGCGAGATCGGCCATCATCGCGGCGAAATCGACCGCGCGGCTGTCGGCGTCGAAGTATCGGTAGGGCTCCACCGGGATGTGGAGGTAGTTCAGGATCGACAGGTGGTTGGGCCAGGTCGGATCTGACACCCAGACGCGCGCTTCCGGCGCGGCCATGCGGATCAGTTCGAACCCCTGCCGCACCGCGCCGGTGCCGCCCGGTGTGGCAACCGAAGAAAGCCGTTCCGCCGCGAGCGCGTCGCCCAGGACCAGTGCCGCGAGAGCCGCGTTGAACTCCGGGTCGCCCGCGAGGCCGGTATAGGTCTTCGTCGTCTCGGTTTCCCAAAGCTGCCGTTCGGCGGCCTTCACCGCGCGCATCACCGGGGTGAGGCCGGTCGCGTCCTTGTAGACGCCGACGCCGAGGTCGATCTTGTCGGCGCGCGGGTCGGCCTTGTACTGGCCCATCAGTTGCAGGATCTTGTCGGCCGGCTGCGATTTGAGGTTGGCGAACATCGGCGCTCCTATCCCTTCGCGACCTTTAGATCGTTGTACATGCCCCATTCCGCCCAGGACCCGTCGTAAAGCGAGTGGTCGAGCTTGCCGATCCGTTCGAGCGCGAGGTTGAGGATCGCCGCCGTGACGCCGGAGCCGCAGGTTGTGATCGCGGGTTTCGTGAGGTCCACCCCGGCCGACGCAAACGCCGCGCGCAGTCCGTCGGGCGCCTTCATTGTTCCGTCGGCGTTCAGAAGCGTCTGGTAATGCACGTTCTTCGAGTTCGGGATATGTCCCTGGCGCAGTCCGGCGCGCGGCTCCGACTCGGCCCCGGTGAAGCGGCCGGGGCTGCGGGCGTCGATGATCTCGTGATCGCCGAGTTTTGACGCGGCGGCGACCTGGGTCACATCCCGCACCAGATGCGCCTGGCGGCTGACCGTGATGTGCCGGTCGCGCAGGACTGGCGGCATGTCCTCGACCGGGCGCCCCTCGGCCTGCCATTTGGCGAAACCGCCGTCGAGCACCGCGACATCGGTCTTGCCCATCAGGCGGAACGTCCACCAGACCCGCGCCGCCGAGAAAAGGCCGGCCCCGTCGTAGACCACGACCTGATGGCCATCGCCGACACCCATCGCCCGCATCCGGCTGACGAACTTTTCCGACGGCGGCGCCATGTGCGGCAGGCCCGAGCGTTGGTCGCTGATCTCGTCGAGATCGAAGAAGCGGGCGCCAGGAATGTGCGCGGACGCGTAGTCCGACCGGGCGTCCCTGCCCATGTCGGGCAGATACCAGGATGCATCGAGGATCCGCAGATCGGGATCCTTCAGATGGCTTTCCAGCCATTCGGTTGAGACGAGAGTTTTCGGATCGTCAAGCGCCATGACCGTCCCTTTCCTGCCTCGTCTGCAATAACCGGCGCGGGCGGGCTGGTGCAAGTCGCTTGGAGGCGCGGGACGGCCCTGTGGCCGTCCCGCGCGCCCGATTACTTGGCCATCATGCTCTTCAGCACGCCGACGATCGCCATGACGACGCCGCCGCCGACACCGCCCGACGCGACTGAAGAGATGATCGCGCCGATGTCGAGACCCGCCGCCGCGTCGCCACCGCCGCTCAGCAATCCGCCGAGGATCTGCTGGCCGAGACCGCCGCCGACAATGCCGGCGATGGAGTTGCCAAGGGGCCCCAGATCGAGATTTTTCAGGATCTTACCAACAATATTGCCGCCGGCAGCGCCCGAAATGAGGCTGATGATCAGCTGTTCCATTTACCCAAGTTCCTTCCTGTCGAGCCGCTATGGTCCTGCCCCGACGACCCGGCCCCCTGCCGTCAGTTGCGGCGGAGTGTCTCATGTTCGCGAATCTGCGACAATCGTGGAGTGTCGCCGGTCACGGCTGACGATGCGTCAGCCTTGCTTGAGCAGGCGTTCCTTCTGGCGATTCCAGTCGCGCTTCGCTTCCGTCGCGCGCTTGTCGGCGGTCTTCTTGCCCTTGGCGATGCCGATCTTCAGCTTCACCCGGCCCTTGTGATTGAAATACATGACAAGCGGCACCAGCGTCATGCCCTCGCGCCCGACCGCTTGCCAGAGGCGTGCCAGTTCCCGTTTGGACACCAGAAGCTTGCGCCGTTGCCGTTCCTCGTGGCCGAAGACCCCGGCCTGCTTGTAGGGCGCGATGTAGCCGTTGATCAGCCAGAGTTCCCCACCCTCGACCGAGGCGTAGCTGTCGGCGATGTTCGACTGCCCGGTGCGGAGCGACTTGACCTCGGACCCGGCCAGCACGATGCCGACCTCGAGATCGCTCTCGATGAAGTAGTCGAACCGCGCGCGGCGGTTCTCGGCGATCACCTTGTAGTTGGGGTCTGATTTCTCGGCCATGACCTGCACGAGATAGGTGAGCGGCAGGGTTCTGTCCAGTCGGGGCTTTCGCGCCCGCAAAGGTTCGGGCAGAATCGCGTGGAACAGAAGCCGGAGGAGTTTCCCATGTTCATTCAGATCGCGCTCGGCACGCTGCTGATGCTGATGTCGATCCTGATTTCCGGGCTCGCCTTCTGGGCGCTCGAGGTTGTGCTGATGCGGTCGCACCCCTGGCTTTTGCGGGAACCGCACCGGCCAAAGCTGGCGCTGGTACTGTCGGTGACGGTGGTCTGGGTGCTCGGCATGGTGACGGCGGGGGTCTGGATCTGGGCCCTCGCGCTGCGGGCACTCGACATTTTCGTGACGATGGAGGCCTCGGTCTATTTCTCGCTCGTCGCGTTCACCACGCTCGGGTTTGGCGACATCCTCTTGCCGCATCAGTGGCGGTTGCTCGGCGGGATGGCCGCAGCGAACGGGCTTTTGAGCATGGGCCTGCTGACCGCGATGCTGGTCGAGGTGCTGCGCCATGTCCGGATCGGCCAGATGGAAGCCAGAAAGCGCAAGATCTGAGGCGCCGGCGCGCCCGGCAAGCCGCGCTTCCTGGGCTTGTCAGCGCCGGTAGGTCACGCGACCGCCGCAGATCGTGAGGGCGACCGACATCGCTGCCACCTCGCCGGCCGGTGTCGCCTCGATATCGCCGGACAGGACGACGAGGTCCGCAGCCAGTCCCGGTCGTACCGTGCCGGTCAGATGATCGCGATGCGCGGCCCATGCGCCGCCGGCGGTGTAGGCGTGGAGCGTGCGCATCAGGTCGACCCGTTCGTCCCCGGTGCCGGGGGCGTCATAGGGTTTCCGGGTCAGCGCCGCGCCGATGCCGCGCAGGACCGAGACATCCGTCACCGGCCAGTCCGAGGCGAAGGCGAGGGGGGCGCCGGCCTCGGCCAGCGTCCGGCACAGATAGGCGTCCTTGAGCCGCCCCCGCCCGATCGTGTCGATGGTCGGCAACAGCGCAAAATCCATCGCCCCCGGTGCATGCGGCGGCTGCACCGACGCGGTGATGCCGAGTGCACCGAGGCGGGGAATGTCGGCCGGGTCGATCAATTCGATATGTTCGATCCGGTGGCGGCTGTCGCGCCGGCCGTTGGCCATCTGCGCGGCATCAAAGCCGTCGATGGTCGTCCTGACCGCCCCGTCTCCGATCGCATGGACCGCGATCTGGAGGCCGCGCCGGTCGACCTCGGTCGCGATCTCGTTGAAGCGCGGGCCGGGGAAAAGCGGCTCGGACCGGTGCCCCGGATGGCCGGGATAGTCGTTCAGCATGTAGGCGGTGCGGCTGTCGATGACGCCGTCCATGAAGAACTTGACGAAGCCGCAGGATAGCCATTCGTCGTCGAAGTCGCGCGTCATCTCGTCGGCGCGGTCCAGCTCCGTCAGCTCCATGTGCGGCTTGAAGTGGAACGGCACCTTGACCCGCGCCGTCAGTCCACCTTCGCGCTGGAGCCCGCGCAGAAGTTCGAGCGTGTAACGGTTGCCGTCCATGTTCACCATCGAGGTGATGCCATGCTTGGCGCAATGGGCAAGGCCGGCGGCGACCTTGGCGCGGTCGATGGCCTGCTCGGCCTCTGAGGGCCAGGGCGACGGTTCCGCCCCGGTCGCGATCCCGAGGTTCAGCCGCGCCTCGCCGCCAAGTGCGATGACTGGCGCGAAGGCTTCGAACTCGCGCAACTCGCCGGTGGCGAGGCCGTCCGCCCCCATCACCACCTCGTGCCCGTGCGGCGTCGTCGCGCCATTGAGGATGCCTGCCGCTTTCAGGGCGGCGGTGTTGGCCCAGACGGTGTGATGGTCATGTGCGGTGATCGCGATCGGCCGGTCGGCGATGATCCGGTCGAGGTCGTGGCGGCCCATCGGATGGTCGAGCATCGCGTAATGCCCGCCCTGCGCCATCAGCAGCGGCCGTTCGGGATGGCTTGCCGCGAAGTCGCGAAAAGCGCGGGTCAGCGCCGCTTCGCCCTCGACATGGCCGAGTTGCAGATGCGCAAGCTCCGCCCCGCCGAGGACGAGGTGCAGGTGGCTCTCGACGAAGCCGGGTAGCAGCGTGGCACCCTGGCAGTCGATGATCTCGGTGTCCGGGCCGGCCAACGGTTCAATATCGGCGCGCGCACCGACGGCGACGATCCGGCCGGAGCCGAGCGCGACCGCCTCGGCGCGCGGCCGGTCGGGGTCCATCGTCAGGATGCGCGCATTGGTCAGGATCATGTCGGGCGTCATGTCGGGCTCTCCGTCGGGGATATGATCAAATGGCTAGCCCGGCGCGGCCGGTTTGAACAGACCGGATGTTTGCTAGGTGCCGGTAATCCGGCACAAATGCCGCGAACGACGCGCGGAGGGCCGCGTCCGATCTCGGGAGGGCGCCCGGCCCCGGCTGAGCGGTGCGCTTTATCGCGCCACATGCCTCCAACGGATGTCGTGAGGCTGACGTTGCCATGCGCCCTCCCGGGGGCGCGGCCCGGGCTGGTCGCCCGGGCCGTCAGTGCCAAGAAAAATCGTATCGCCTAGTTCACAAGCCCCGCATGGCGCATCGCCGCGTCGATCTTCGCCTTGGTCTCGGGCAGGAGCGTCGTCAGCGGCGAGCGGACTTCTTCCGAGCAGAGGCCGAGCTTCGACAACCCGTATTTCGCGCCCGCGAGGCCCGGTTCGATGAAGATCGCCTCATGGAGCGGCATCAGCCGGTCCTGGTAGCCAAGCGCGGTCGCGTAGTCGCCCGCCAGCGTCGCCTCCTGGAACTCGGCACAGAGCTTCGGCGCGACATTCGCGGTGACCGAGATGCAGCCGACACCACCTTGCGCGTTGAAGCCGAGCGCGGTCGCATCCTCGCCCGACAGCTGGATGAAATCCTTGCCGCAGGCGGCGCGCTGCTGGCTCACCCGCTCGATCTTGCCGGTCGCGTCCTTGACGCCGACGATGCGCGGCAGTTTCGCCAGTTCGCCCATTGTCTCGGGGCTCATGTCGACGACCGAACGCGGCGGGATGTTGTAGATGATGATCGGCAGGGTCGAGGCGTCGTGCATCGCCTTGAAATGAGCGTAAAGCCCGCGCTGGGTGGGCTTGTTGTAATAGGGCGTCACGACAAGGGCTGCATCCGCGCCCGCGCGTTCGGCATGCTGGATCAGCGCGATCCCTTCGGCTGTGTTGTTCGATCCGGCCCCGGCGATGACCTTCACCCGGCCGGCGGCGGCCTTGACAACGGCCTCGATGACCTGGCCGTGTTCCTCGTGGCTCAGCGTCGGGCTTTCGCCGGTCGTGCCGACGGGGACGAGCCCGTGCGTACCTTCGGCGATATGCCAGTCCACGAGTTTTTTCAGAGCGTTCCAATCCACCGCGCCGTCCTTGAACGGCGTGACGAGGGCAACGTAGGACCCTTTGAACATGACACGCTCCTTTGGTGTGCTGGGCGAGACTCGCCCGTTGAAATCGCGCGGAACCTATAGGGATCGGACAGCCTTGCCAAGTTTGTGTGTTGCGGGCGCCGCAGGGTGCGTTATCCTTGGGGAAAATATATCGAGGCAGTGCGAAACCATGTTCGGTCCCCTTGTCAGGTCGGCGCCACTGGTGCTGGTCCTTTCCCTCAGTCTAAGCGCTGCGGCCCGCGCCGATGATCCGGGCGCCTTCCGCGCGGCACTTGCGGCAGCCGATGCGCGCGACTGGCCCGCGGCGGTGGCTCAGGCGCGCGCCGCCGGGCCGCTCGCCGCCGCCGTGATCGACTGGGAGCGGCTGCGCGACGGCAAGGGCGGCTTCGACGAATATGTCGCCTTCCTCGCACGCTATCCGGACTGGCCGGGCCTGCCCTACCTGCGCCAGAAGGGCGAGGCGGTGATCGCCGAAGATACGCCATCCGACACTGTGATCGGCTATTTCGCCGGCGGCAAGCCGCAGACTGGCACCGGAAGCCTCGCGCTGATCGCGGCCTTGCAGGCCAAGGGGCAGGGCCGGGCGGCGGCGGAGGAAGCCGTGCGCGCCTGGCGGAGCCTTGCGATGACCGATGCCGAGCACGCGCTCTTCGTCGCCCGGCACGGGCCGCTGCTGGCGGACCATCACGATGGTCGCACGGCTGCCATGCTCAGGGCTGGCAACATCGCCGACGTGCGCCGGATGCTGCCGCTGAACGGCGCCTATACCCGCGCCATCGCCGAAGCTCGCGTGGCGCTTCAGGCGGACGACAATGGCATCGACGCGCTCATCGCGGCGCTACCGGAAAAGGCGGCGAATTCGGGCGGCCTCGCCTATGACCGCTTTCGCTGGCGGATCCGCAAGGATCTTTACGACAGCGCCGATGAGCTTCTGCTGGAGCGCTCTGCCAGCGCCGAGGCGCTCGGCGATCCGGCACAATGGGCCGATTGGCGCCGGCGGCTCGCCCGCAAGGAAATGCGCGAGGGCGATCCGGGCCGCGCCTACCGGATGGCGGCGAACCACCATCTTGCCCGGGGCGACGACTTTGCCGATCTCGAGTGGCTCGCCGGCTATATCGCGCTGAGAAAGCTCGGCGACGCGAAGACCGCGCTTGGCCATTTCGACCGCTTCGCCAAGGCGGTGAACGGACCGATCAGCCTCGCCCGTGCCGGCTACTGGCGCGGCCGAGCCTACGAGGCGCTGGGCGATACCGGCAATGCCCGTGCCGCCTATGCCGAAGGCGCCCGTTATCCGACCTCGTTTTACGGCGTCCTTTCTGCCGAGAAGGTCGGCTTGCCGCTCTCGCCGGCGATGGCGGGAGGTGAGACCTATCCCGACTGGCGGAGCCTGCCGGTCGCCAACTCCAGCGTCTTTCTCGCCGCGCGCGAACTGATGGCTGCCGGGGACGAGACCCTGGCTGCGCGGTTTCTGCTGCATCTGGGCGAGGGGCTTTCGGGCTACGAGCTTGGCGCGCTCGCCGGCATGGCGATCGAGGCGAAGGAATCCTATGTCGCGCTGTCGCTTGCCAAGGCGGCCGCCGAAAAGGGCGTGATCTGGCCCTCGGCCTATTTCCCGGTGCCGGCGCTCTCCGGCCTCGACCTGCCGGTCAGGCCGGAGCTTGCACTTTCGATCGCGCGGCGGGAAAGCGAGTTCAACGCCACGGTCGTCTCGTACGCCGGGGCGCGCGGGTTGATGCAGGTGATGCCGGGCACTGCCAAGATGATGGCGAAGAAGATCGGGGTCAGCTACGAGCCCGGCAAGCTCACCACGGACTGGCAATACAATGCCCGGCTTGGTGCTGCCTATCTTGATGAGCTGGTGGGCGAGTTCGGCAATTCGCCGCTTCTCGTCGCTGCCGGTTACAACGCCGGCCCCGGCCGGTCGCGGCAATGGATCGCGGAGTTGGGCGACCCCCGCGCCGAGGGTGTCGATCCCGTCGACTGGATCGAGGCGATCCCGTTCCGCGAGACCCAGACCTACGTGATGCGGGTGGCCGAAAGCCTGCCGATCTACCGGGCGCGGCTCTCGGGCAAGACCGGGCCCATGAACTTCACCGAGGAGTTGAAGGGGCGCTGAGGCGTCTGGCTGAACACCTAGACCGACGCCACCTTCCGCGCCTGATCGAGAAGGGCGCCCAGCACCGGCGTGTGCGGTTCGCGCAGAGCGGCGATCAGGCCGACCAGATGGCTCGCCTCCGGCTTCACGATCGGGATCGCCTTGAACGTCGACTCCGCGCCGTGCATCCCGGCGAGCGTTTCCGGCACGATCGAGACCCAGCGGCCGGTCGCGACATGGGCGATAAGGGCGATCGTCGAATTCGACTCCACCGTCGCCTTCGCCGCCGCCCCTGCTTCGGCGAGATGCTGGTTGACAATGCGGCGGTTCTGCATGTCGCCGGTCAGAAGGCAAAGCGGCAGGTCCGCCACCTCTGCCCAGGTAATGGAGCGGCGGCGGGCGAGGGGGGATGCGGCGGCGACGAGAAGCCGGTAGCTCTCGCGGTAGAGCGCGACCTGACTGACCCGCCCGAGGGGCTCGTTGTCGAGATAGGTGATGCCGGCATCCAGTTCCAGCCGCTCGATCCCGTCGAGGATCTCGATCGACGTGCGCGACAGGATCGTGAGGTCGACGCTCGGATTACGGTCGAGGAACGGAAGCGTCAGTTGCGCGATCATCGGCAGGGCCGTCGGGATCACCCCGATCCGAAGATTGCCCGAGACGCCCTGCTTTAGTGCCCGCATCTCTTCCCGCATGGTCCGCGCGTCGCCGACGATCCTGAGCGCCCAGTCGAGAACCCGCTGCCCCTCGGGCGTCAGCCCCTGAAAGCGCGAGCCGCGAAAGACGAGCTTCACGCCCAGATGGTCCTCCAGTTGCCGGAGCGCCGAGGAAAGCGACGGCTGGGTCACGCCCACGACCTCTGCGGCGCGGCCGAAATGGCGTTCGTTGGCGAGGGCGATGAACATTTCGAGCTTGTCGATCATGGCGCGACACTAGCGGGCCGGGCCGGGACGGGGAAGGCAGCTATTGTCGACAAAGCCCCCCCGGATTACATGGGAATCCATGAGACGCTTCATCCCATTCCTCAAATCGCCGCCGCGGGTCGCGGTCATTCGCCTTCAGGGCGTCATATCCTCGGGCGGTCGCATGGGGGCAGGGCTGAACGACGCCTCGCTGGCCCCGGTGATCGAGCGTGCCTTCGGGCGCGGCAAGCCCAGGGCGGTGGCGCTGGCGATCAATTCGCCGGGCGGCTCGCCGGTGCAGTCGGCCCTGATCGCCGCGCGGATCCGACGGCTGGCGGTTGAAAAGAAGATCCCCGTCCATGCCTTCGTCGAGGACGTTGCGGCGTCCGGCGGCTACTGGCTCGCCACCGCCGGCGACGATATCTGGGTCGATCCAAGCTCGGTCGTCGGGTCCATCGGCGTCATTTCGGCCAGCTTCGGCTTTCCTGACCTGCTCTCCCGCCACGGGATAGAGCGGCGGGTGCATACAGCCGGCAAGTCGAAAAGCTTCCTTGACCCGTTCCGTCCCGAAAAACCCGAGGACGTGGCGCGGCTGCGGGCGATCCTCGACCCGATTCACGAGGCCTTCAAGGCGCAGGTCACCGGCCGGCGCCACGGCAAGCTGGCTGAGAAAGACCTTTTCACCGGCGATGTCTGGGTGGGGCAGGCGGCGGTGGCCGAGGGGCTGGCCGACGGCATCGCCCACATGGCGCCGAAGCTGAAGTCGCTTTACGGTGACAAGGTGAAGCTGGTGCCCTACGGCGTGAAGAAATCGCTGTTCCAGCGCTTCGGTGCCCGCGTACTGGGCGAGGCGCTGGACCAGATGGAGGACCGCGCGCTCTGGGCGCGGTACGGGCTCTGACATGGTCAAGATCTTCACCTTCTTTCTGATCGGCATGGCGGTGCTCGCGCTTTTCGGCCGGCTCCGGTTTCCGGGCCGCGGACCAAAGCGTCTCTCGGCGGCGCGTTGCCCAGAATGCGGACGGTCCAGGATCGGTAGCGGCCCCTGCGACTGCGGGGCCAAGGGGTGACCGGCCGGGCACTCGTCACCGGCGCCGCGCACCGGCTTGGCCGGGCGATGGTGCTTTACCTTGCCGGTCGCGGCCATGACGTTGCGATCCACTACGCGACGTCGGCCGAGGCGGCCGAAGATCTGGCGCGGGAGGCCCGCGCGCTTGGCGTCAGGGCCGCGACGCTGCGCGCCGATCTTCTGGTCGAGGCCGAGACGCGGGGCCTCGTCGGCCGCGCGGCCGAGGCACTGGGCGGGCCGCTGACGGTTCTCGTCAACAACGCTTCGGTCTTCGAGTACGACAATATCCGCACGATGACCCGCGACAGCTGGGACCGCCACATCGAGTCGAACCTGCGCGCGCCCATCGTCCTGACCCAGGACTTCGCCGCTCAGGCTCCGAGGGCCACGTCCGATGGCGGCGAGAAGAGGGCGGCGGCGCTGGTCGTCAACATGCTGGATCAACGGGTGCGCAAGTTGACGCCGGAATTCATGTCCTACACGGTGGCCAAGATGGGGCTCTGGGCCTTTACCCAGACCGCTGCCCGCGCCCTCGGCCCCGACGTCCGCGTCAATGCGATCGGGCCGGGTTCCACCCTGCAAGGCGCGCAACAGACCGACGACCAGTTCCGCGCCCAGCGGGCCGGCTCGGTTCTCGGCCGGGGTGCCAACCCGGACGATATCTGCGCGGCGCTGGGATATTTCCTCGATGCGCCCGCCGTCACGGGGCAGCTTCTCTGTGTCGACGGCGGCCAGCACCTTGGCTGGAAGACCCCCGATGTTTTGGGTGTGAACTAGCGGTTTTGGACCGGATATCCGGTCGCCGGGGCTTGACTTGTCCACTTGTAACGACTGCGTGACAGATCTGTTACGATTCTCTCAACATTTTCAGGGTGGACAGGTTTTCTCTTGCGCCCCGACGCGTAAGAGTGCAGCCGAAAGAGGGAATCGGCGCCCCGTGGCGGGCACCGGCGGGAAGGGCACGACGGATGACAGAGCCAACGCAGGACAAGGTTTCGGGTCATGCCCTGATCCAGTCCTACCTGAAGACGCTGACCGCGCAACCAGGCGTCTACCGGATGCTCGATGCCGAGGGCCGGGTGCTTTACGTCGGCAAGGCGCGCAACCTCAAGGCGCGGGTGTCGAACTATGCCCGCCCCTCGGGCCATTCGGCACGGATCGCCCGGATGATCCATGCCACGACGTCGATGATGTTCCTGACGACCCGGACCGAGACCGAGGCGCTGCTGCTCGAACAGAACCTGATCAAGCAGCTGAAGCCCTATTTCAACGTCCTTCTGCGCGACGACAAGTCGTTCCCGAACATCCTCGTGTCGAAGGAACACGCCTTTCCGCAGATCAAGAAGCACCGCGGCGCCAAGAAGGAGAAGGGCAACTACTACGGCCCCTTCGCATCGGCCGGCGCGGTCAACCGGACGCTCAACCAGCTTCAGAAAGTCTTCCTGCTGCGCAACTGCTCCGATGCGATGTTTCAGAGCCGGACCCGGCCCTGCCTCCTCTACCAGATCAAGCGCTGTGCTGCCCCCTGCGTCGGCTATGTCAGCGAGGCGGAGTATGGCGCCCTCGTCGGCGACGCCGAACGCTTCCTGCAGGGCCGCTCGACCCAGGTGCAGACCAAGCTCGCCGCCGAGATGGCAGAGGCGTCGGAGGCGATGGAATTCGAACGCGCCGCCGCCCTACGCGACCGGATCAAGGCGCTGACCCAGATCCAGCAGGTACAGGGCATCAACCCGCGCGGCGTCGCCGAGGCGGATGTGGTGGCGCTTCACATGGAGGGCGGGCAGGCTTGCGTGCAGGTCTTCTTCATTCGCGCCAATCAAAGCTGGGGCAACCGCGACTTCTATCCCCGGACCGGCTCCGGCGCTGAAGAGCCGGAGGTGCTGGAGGCGTTCCTCGGCCAGTTCTACGCCGACAAGGAGCCGCCGCGCCTCGTCCTGCTCAGTCACCCGATCGACGACGCCGACCTGATGACCGAGCTTCTGTCGGACCGCGCCGGCCGGCGCGTCGAGATCGCGGTTCCCCAGCGTGGGGAAAAGGCCGAGCTCGTCGAGAACGCTGCGCGCAACGCCCGCGAAAGCCTCGCCCGCCGGATGTCGGAAAGCGCCGCGCAGTCGAAGCTACTCGAAGGACTGGCGGAGGCGTTCGACCTAGACGCCCCGCCGCGACGGATCGAGGTCTACGACAACTCGCACATCATGGGCACAAATGCCGTCGGCGGCATGATCGTCGCCGGACCGGAGGGTTTCATCAAAAGCCAGTACCGCAAGTTCAATATCAAGGGCACCGACCTGACGCCCGGCGACGATTTCGGCATGATGAAAGAGGTGCTGACCCGGCGGTTCGCCCGCCTCCTGAAGGAAGATCCGGATCGGGAGACCGAGGCCTGGCCCGATCTTCTGCTGATCGACGGCGGCGCGGGGCAGGTCTCGGCCGTGGCGTCGATCATGGAGGAGATGGGGGTCGAGGATATCGCCATGATCGGCGTCGCGAAGGGCATCGACCGCGACGCCGGTAAGGAAGAATTCCACCGGCCGGGCAAGCGCCCCTTCGCGCTGCCGCACAACGCCCCGGTCCTCTACTTCGTCCAGCGCCTGCGCGATGAGGCCCACCGCTGGGCGATCGGCGCCCACCGCGCCAAGCGCGCCAAGGCGGTTGGCGCCACCCCGCTCGACGAGGTTCCGGGCGTCGGCGCCGCCCGCAAACGCGCGCTTCTCCGGCATTTCGGCTCGGCCAAGGCGGTCGCCCGCGCCGGCCTGGAAGACCTGAAGGCCGTCGATGGAATTTCGGCGGCGACGGCGCAGACGGTCTACGACTTCTTTCACGCGAAGGGGTGAGGAAGGGGCGTCCGGCAGCGCCGGAACCAATTTGCACGGATGATTTGCTGTCTTTTGGCGTTGTTGCGTATCTCCCTCGTGAGGCAGCGGACCTTCGCCTCGATCCGGCCTCGGGCATGGTATCCGGTCCACCGCTTCCGGAACGCCCTTCCATAGTGCCGGGTGGCTCGCAGGGTTTCGTTTCGGGCGCGTGCTGCCGGGAAGTCCTCTTTCCACGGACGCCCGTTCCTGCGGATCGGTATGATCGACGTTGTTGCAGAACCCGTCGCCCATTGCCCGACCAGGCCTGCCGTCGCAGGCGCCTATGCGCCTACTCTCTCCGGGCAAGGCTATGGTGGCGCCGGAGGTCGGAAGGGGCGAAATTCGGTTGGAGGGGCGTTGGATGTGAAATTATTTCAAACGGATAGGTGGTATTCCGTACAGACCCCCGCCCTCTCTCTCCGCTTCCGGTTGAAGTGACGACCCCCCTTCCACCTCCCTTGGCCATCCGCTACTCCTTTCTACATGAGATGGACGATCCCGAATATCCTGACCGTACTTCGCCTTCTCGCCGCCCCCGGCGTGGCGGTCATGTTCCTGTATTTCCACCGACCCTGGGCCGACTGGTTCGCCTTGGCGCTCTTTATCTCTGCGGCGGTCACGGACTATTTCGATGGCTACCTCGCGCGGGCGCAGGGAACAGTCTCGAAACTGGGCGTCTTCCTTGATCCTATCGCCGATAAGATCATGTGGAAACAGGAATCGAAATTCGGTGCGATGCTCGACCCGATTGCCGACAAGGCGATGGTGGTGATCGCGATCATGGTCATCACGGGGTATTCGGGGATGAATCCCTGGCTGATCCTGCCCGCCACCGTGATCCTCTTCCGCGAAGTCTTCGTGTCCGGTCTGCGGGAATTCCTCGGCACGAAGGCCGGGCTTCTCAAGGTCACGAAACTCGCCAAGTGGAAGACGACGGCGCAGATGGTGGCCATCGCGGTCCTGTTCCTCGGGACCGGACTCGAACATGTCGAAGGCATCGCCCGGCGCGGGCTGACGGCCGACGAATACGCTGAACTCGTCAATGCCGGCCTTGCCGATCCGCTCAGGTCCTGCGGCGTGCGGGGCTGTTCGTCCTACGCCACTTTCGTCGGCCTCGGCTTGATCTGGGTCGCCGCAGTCCTCACCTTCCTGACGGGATGGGATTATTTCCGCAAGGCATTGCCGTTCCTGAAGGACGACAAATGATCGACGTTCTCTATTTCGCCTGGGTCCGCGAACGCATCGGCCTCCCGCGCGAGCGGTTGGAGACCGGGGCGGCGACCGTTGCCGACCTCGTGGAGGAGTTGAAGGCGCGGGAAGAGAGATATGCCGCCGCCTTCGCCGATGTCTCGGCGTTGCGGGTGGCGCTCGATCAGGAGCTGTCGGACTTCTCCGCGCCGCTTCTCGGCGTGCGCGAGGTTGCCTTCTTCCCGCCGATGACCGGGGGCTGAGCCATGCGGGTGCGCGTCCAGACCGGGCCTTTCGACTATGGCGCGGAATGCGCGGGCTTCGGGCAGGGCGGGCGCGATGTCGGCGCCGTCGTGACCTTCCTCGGCGTGGTCCGTGACGACAGCGGAAAACTCGCGCGGATGGAGATCGAGCACTATCCCGGCATGACCGAAAAGGCGATCGCCGCAATTGCGAAAGAGGCGGCGGATCGCTGGGCGCTTGCCGATGTCCTGGTGATCCACCGTCATGGAACACTGGCTCCGGGCGACGCGATCATGATGGTCGCGACGGCGGCACGGCATCGGGCGGCCGCCTTCGCGGCGGCGGATTTCCTGATGGACTACCTCAAGTCGCGCGCGCCCTTCTGGAAGAAGGAATACGGGCCGGACGGCGCCGCATGGGTCGCCGCGAAGGACGCGGACGAGACGGCGCTGACGCGCTGGTAGCTATCCCTCGGGCGACGGCTTGCGCCCCTCAGGCGCGCAGTCTTTCGCCCGCCGGGTCGAATGCCGGTTCGGCAAGGATGACCCCGCGATGCGGGCGGCCCAAAATTGCCACCGACACTTCGGTTCCCGCAATTGCACTCGGCGTCTTGATGAAGCCAAGCGCCAGCGACTTGCCGACCGAAAAGCCGTAGGCCCCCGAACTGACGCGCCCCACCGGCGAGCCGTCGGGCAGGAAGATCGGCTCGCCGCCCGAGGCGTCGGCGATATCGGCATCGACCTCGATCATCACGAGCCGTTCGCGCGGTGGGCTCCCGGCCAGTGCGGCATAGGCGGCCTTGCCGAGGAAGTCCGGTTTGTCCATCTTGATCAGCCGGTCGAGGCCCACTTCCTGCGGCCAGTATTCGGGACTGTATTCGCGGCCCCACGACCCGTATCCCTTCTCCAACCGCAGCGACAGGAGCGCGCGACTGCCGACCGGGCGAACGCCAAGATCGCGGCCGGACTCCAGAAGGGCGGCATAAAGCTTCGCCTGATCGGCTTCCGCCACGTAGAGTTCCCAGCCGAGGTCGCCGGTGAACGAGACGCGGATGGCGGTTGCCGCGACGCCGGCGATGACGATCGGGCGCGACCGCATGAACGGGAAGGAGGCGGTCGACAGGTCTTCCTGCGTCAGCCGGGACAAGAGCGCGCGCGCCTTCGGGCCCGCCACGTTGAAGCCGCAGAGGTCGACGGTGAGGCTCCGGAACGACACCGTCGCCGGGCGGGGAACCTCGTTGAAGTAGCGCAGGTGATAACGCTCGGCCATGCCGGAGCCGACCATGAAGAAGTGATCGACACCAAGCTTGGTCACCGTGAAATCACCGGCGATGCCGCCACGCTTCCCGATGAGCGGTGTCAGGCAGGACCGGCCCGCTTCCGACGGCACACGGTTGGCGATGATCCGGTCGAGCCAGTCGCCCGCCCCCGCCCCCCGGACCTCGTACTTCGCGAAGTTCGAGATGTCGATCACTCCGACGCCGTTGCGCAACGCCATGACCTCGGCGCCGACATGGTCGAACCAGGGCTGGCGGGTAAACCCATAGCTTTCCTCCGGCTCCACGCCGTCCGGCGCAAACCACAAGGGGTGTTCCCAGCCGTAGTTGAGGCCGAAGACCGCGCCCATGTCCTTCTGCATGGCGTAGGCGGGTCGGGTGCGCACGGGCCGGCCGGCGGCGCGTTCCTCATAGGGAAAGTGGATCTTGAAGCGGTTGGCGTACTGGTCCCGCACCCGCGCCTTGGTAAAGGCCTTGTCGGCCCAGTCGCCGAAGCGGGCGAGGTCCCAGGCGAACATGTCGTACTGCGGCTCGCCCTCGACGATCCACTGCGCGCTCATCAGGCCGAGGCCGCCGGATTGGGAGAAGCCGGGGATGATGCCGGTGCAGCAGAAGTAGTTCCGAAGCTCCGGCACCGGCCCGTAAAGCGCGGCGCTGTCGGGTGACCAGATCATCGGGCCGTTGATCACCCGCTTGATGCCCGCCGCCCCGACCGCCGGAACCCGTGCGATGGCGCGCATCATGTTCTCTTCGATCCGCCCGAGGTCATCGGCGAAAAGCTCGTGCCCGAAGCCCTGCGGCGTTCCATCCTCGGCCCAGAAGCGCATGTCCTTCTCGTAGGCGCCGACCAAGAGGCCATTGCCCTCCTGGCGGAGGTAATATTCTCCGTCGCGGTCGGCGACCGAAGGCAGCCGCCGGCCCAAGGCGGCGATCTCCGGGATCGTCTCGGTGACGAAATACTGGTGCTCGGTCGGTTGCAGCGGCAGGTCGATGCCGGCCATGCGCGCCACTTCGCGGCCCCAGAGCCCGGCGGCGTTCACCACCCACTGGGTGTCGATGTTGCCCTTGGGGGTCTCGACGATCCAGCTTCCATCGGGTTGCGGGATCGTCGCAGTGACGGGGGTGAAGCGGTGAATCTCGGCGCCGAGCTTGCGCGCACCGGCGGCATAGGCCTGGGTCACGCCCGAAGGATCGACGTTGCCGCCGTCAGGTTCGTACATGATGCAGCGGATGCCGTCAAAATCGACCAGCGGATGCAGCCGCTCCGCCTCGTCCCGGCTGATGTTGTGGAAATCCGCCTTGAAATAGCGGGCCTTGGCCTCCTGCAGGCGCAACTGATGCTCGCGCGCCTCGGTCTGCGCGAGGTAGAGCGATCCGGGCTGGAACACGCCGCAGCCCTGCCCGGTCTCGGCTTCAAGCTCCTTGTAGAGCTTCATCGTGTAATACTGGATCTTGGAGATGTTGTTGTTGTCGTGCAGGCCGTGAATGTTCGCGGCCGCGTGCCAGGTGGATCCCGAGGTCAGCTCGTCCCGCTCGAGGAGCACGACGTCGGTCCAGCCGAGCTTGGCGAGGTGGTAGAGGATCGAACATCCCACCAGCCCGCCGCCGATCACCACTGCCTGCGCATGCGTCTTCATCGTCACCTCCCGCAACCCGAGACTGTGGACCGGTATCAGACGGCTTTACGCCGCAATCCAGAGGGTTCTATACTATTGCAAATATCAATGAAGGGCATAACGGGAGGCAATGGAATGAAGCCGACGCCGCCCGACATGGCGCTCCTGCGCAGTTTCCTCGCGATCGCGGAACAGTCCAGCCTATCGTCGGCGGGCGTTTCGCTCGGGCTGTCGCAACCTACGGTATCACAGCAGCTTCAACGGCTCGAGGCTCAACTCGGTCAGCGTCTGGTTCACCGCGGGTCGCGGCCGCTTCGGTTGACCCCGGCGGGAGAGATGCTTGCCCGGGGTCTACCCGCCGCGCTCGAAGGGGTCGAGGCGCTTCTGGACCATGTTCGGGCAAGCGACGGCGGGCAGCGTGAGGTCCTGCGCATGGTGATGCCGGACAGTCTGTCCTGCATCCTCGGGGCGGAGTTCATTTCCGCTTCGGGCCCCCTCGCCCGGACGGTGGAGCTCCGTTCCGGCATCTCGCCCTGGATCGAGGAGGCATTCCGCATGCGGCAGTTCGATCTTGCGGTCGACAGCCCGCCCTTCGATCCGGCCACGCGGGCAGAGTGCAGGCCGCTCTTCCGGGATCCCTTCGTCATCGTCAGCCCGAAACGCGCGCACGGACTGGCGCCGTCGGAGTTCGCCGCGCGCGATCCTCTGGTCGCCTACGGGCGGAATTCGAAGTTCGGCGCGGTGACGGCCGAGATCGCCGAGGCGCTCGGTGCCGAAGCGCGCCCGCGCTTCAGTTTCGATTCGACCCAGAGCCTCTTGCGGTTCGTCCAGGCCGGGTATGGCTGGGCGGTGACATCGGCCTTCTGCCTCTTCCAGTCGCCGGGCGCGGCGCGCGATATCGACATTCACCTTTGCCGCGACGACCAGGTGCGGGCCTTCTTCCTTCTCAACCGCAAGGAGGAGGCGCCGGACCTTGCCGAAGAGGCCGCCGAAAGGCTTGTCCGCGTCTTCCGCCGGCTGGTCGATGGCCCCTGGGCAACGCTGTCGCCGGTTGCCACCCGGATGATCCGCGCGGCAAATCCGGATCACTTCGTCGAACAGACAGTGTAGCCGGCAACCGGGCGTCGCCCTCGATCCAGAACTGGATGCGGCACCTGTAATTCGGAAACTCCTTCTGCGCAGCGTGGTTGAACGGGCCCGTCGCACGTCCGGCGGCCGGCCGGCGCGCTCGGCCGTCTCGTACCGCCACAATCTCAGCACGATTCAACGTTAAAAAGACCCTGGCACAAAAACAGGGCAGACCCATGTACCCGACCGAAGGCAGGGCCGCGACAGGATCGGGAGTTTTGATCCCGGTCATCTTTACCGCCACGATCTTTCTCAGCGCATCGCTTCTCTTCTTCGTCCAGCCGCTCTTCGCGAAGATCGTGCTGCCGCAGATCGGCGGCGCGCCGGCGGTCTGGACCACGGCGATGCTGTTTTTTCAGAGCGTTCTGATCGGCGGCTATCTCTATTCGCACCTGATCACCCGCTATCTTCCGGTGCCGGCGCAGATCGTAGTTCACCTGACCCTCTGGGCCGCAGCGCTCTTCTTCCTGCCGCTCGCCATTCCCGAGGGCTGGCGCTACGATGCCGCGACGCCGGCCGTCTGGCAGACGCTGGCGCTTTTCGGGCTGGGTGTCGGTGTGCCCTTCGCGGTCCTTTCGGCCAATGCGCCGCTGATCCAGTTCTGGTACGCGCGCAGCGACGGACCCTCGGCCGACGACCCCTATTTCCTTTACGGCGCTAGCAATCTCGGCTCGCTCACGGCACTTCTGGCGTTTCCTCTGGTGGCAGAGCCGCTCTTCGGCGCGACCCGCATCGGGACCGGTTGGGCTGCGGGGTTCGTGGCGCTCGGCGCCTTTCTTCTGGCCAGCGGGATCAGCGCCGCACGAGGGGGCGGCTGGACGGCACGCAGGACCGACGCTCCGGCAGGACCGGTCAGCCTTGGCCAGATCGGGCGCTGGACGCTGCTCGCCTTCGTTCCCTCGTCGATGATGTTGGCGGTGACAACGAAGATCAGCACCGACATCGGGGCGATCCCGCTGGTCTGGGTGGTGCCGCTGTCGCTTTACCTCCTGAGCTTCGTGCTGACCTTCACGCGGCGGCCGCTGGTCTCTCCGGCGGTCCTGCGCTTCGGGTATCTGGCCGCGCTCGGTTGGCTCGGGGTGGTCTTCACCGGGATGGCGGGGGCTCATGTGAACCTTTTCGGCGTCGTGGGTGTGATCGCGGCCTTCTTCGTCGTGGCGATGTTCGCCCATACGAAACTTTACGACGCGCGGCCCGACGGGCGCCACCTCACGCTCTTCTATCTCGTGATGTCGGTCGGGGGCGCGCTCGGCGGGCTGTTCAATTCCATCGTCGCGCCCCTGGTTTTCGACAGCCTGGCCGAAGGCGGGGTGACGACGCTTCTCGCGGCGATGCTCGTCCTCAGCAAGGAGATGCGGCTGACGCGGGGGCTGGCCGGCAAAGGCATGGCGGCGGGCCCGATTGCGGCGTTGCCGCTGATACTCGCAGTCAAGGTGTTCGGCATCGCTGACTGGCTGACGTTGAAACTGACGATGTTCGGGCTTGCGGCGCTGGTGGCGATCATGCTGCGGCGCACGTTGCCGGCGGCGGCGTTGGGGGCAGTCATCGTGATGGTCTGCGGCGCCTACCTGATCCCGACCGGCGAAATCTTCCGCGACCGCAGCTTCTTCGGCACGCACCGGGTGGCGGAAGAAAAGGGGATGCGCACCTACGCCAACGGCACCACGATCCACGGGGCCGAGCGGCAGGCCGATTTCGCCAAGGCAAGGCCAGAGCCGCTTTTGTATTATCACCCGAATGCGCCGATGGCGCGGGTGCTGACCTCCGACATCGGTCGTGCTGCGAAGAGTGTCGGCATTGTCGGGCTCGGCGTCGGATCGCTGGCCTGCTACCGGAGCGAGGGCCAGGACTGGCAGTTCTACGAGATTGATGCGGTGGTCGATCGCATTGCCCGCAATCCGGACTATTTCACCTTCATGTCGGCCTGCGCCGGCGACGCGCCGACGCATCTCGGTGACGCCCGGATGGTTCTGGCCGGGCAGGAGGGGGTGAAATACGACATCCTCATCATCGACGCCTACGGCTCGGACGCGGTGCCGATGCATCTGACGACGCATGAGGCGATGCAACTCTATCTCGACCGGCTCGCGCCTGACGGGGTGCTGCTCTACCACATTTCGAACCGCTATTACGCGATCCAGCGGCCGCTGGCGCGGAGCGCCGAGGCGCTCGGCCTCGTGGCGCGGATCGAGGATTATCCCGGCCGCCCCGACATCGACCCCGGCGACAGTGCGTCGCGGGTAGTGATGCTGGCCCGGAGCGAGGCCGCGCTGGGCGGGCTGGCGGCAGACCCGCGCTGGCAGGAGATTCGGTCCGACGGACAACGGATCTGGACTGACGATTTCGCGAACCTTCTGTCGATCCTCGAATAGGGCGCCGGTCCGAGGATAGGGCGGCGTGGCACCCTATTCCCGGATCTGTCGTCGCGTCGGTCAGGGTCTGGTCCTCTCGGTGCAGCAGGAACCTGTGGCGCATGATCGGCAGTTCCGGCACGCCGAGCGCGAAGGGCCGGCACTCCATTCTACACTTCCGTCGCCGTGTGCTGCGGAACCATCGCGATGTCGAGCCCGACGATCACCGCCTGCGTGTTCGTCGCGTTCGGATCCATCCCGGCAATCCCGTAGGGGCATCCACACCATCAACAGGGCCATTTCGACCGGTGATTGTCGCGCCTGCGACGACACTCGCGACTCGATTGAAAATCAAGGTGCTTTTCGGTTACAATCGCGCCACGTATTTCGATTTTGCATTTGGAGAGAATTGGCATGCAGGAGGCATTTGAAGCCCTGCGCGGGCACCCGCTGGAACCGGGCGATGATCCCGTCACCGTGGAACTTGTCTTTGCCGAGGAGCGCACCCCGGACGCTGTCGCGGATCAGATCCGCGCCGCGTTGCCGGGGGTGGAGGTCGAGGTGGACTCGGCCTTCGGCAGCCCCGAAGACCGCTTCCATTTCGTCACCTTCCCCGGAATCGCCGCGCGCGGGCAGGAGCCGGAGGTTTTCGCCTTCGCCCGCGCATTGCGGCGTGAGACCGGCGCGACGGACGCCAACCCGGTCCTCGCCGACAGCCTGTACGGGGCTGCCGCGATCGGCGGCGGCTTCGACACCGAGGCGGCGCTTTTTTCCTGCGAGACCCCGCGCGAGAATCTCAGCCCTTTCGGATGGGTCCATCCGGTGATCCGCACGCCGCAAGCCTGGACGCGGTCGCGTGGTCAAGGAGCGATCGTCGCGGTCATCGATACCGGCCACTCTTCACATCAGGAATTGAACGGGATCATCCGATCCAACGGGCAGCTTAATCTCGTCGAGGGAGGTACGGACGCTTCGGACCGGTTCAACGCCGGTTTCCTGCGCCATCCGGGCCACGGCACACTGGTCTGTTCGGTCGTGGCAAGCCGGGGGAGCGCGAACGGGGCCGGCGACGTCAGCGGGCCGGGGGCAATCACAGGTTCGGCCCCCGAGGCGACCGTGCTGCCGATCCGGGCGATCAGGTCGGTGATCAATTTCAGCCAGAGAACCATTCCGGCCGCGATTGCCCATGCGGTGGCGCAAGGTGCGGACGTGATCACCATGGCGATGGGCGGCCCGACGCGGGTCAGCGCCACCGAAAAGGCGCTGCGCGACGCCACGCGCGCCGGTCTTGTCGTCACCTGCGCGGCGGGCAATTGCTGGCCCAAGGTGGTGTTCCCGGCCGCCTATGCCGCCAACGGCCTCTGTACCGCCGTCGCGGCATTGACCCACACTCAGACGCCCTGGCCCAAGACCGGGCGGGGGCCCGAGGTCACGATCGCGGCGCCGGGCGAGCATGTCTGGGGGGCGGCGAAGAACAAGGCGACCGACCCCGATAACGGCATCAAGGCAGCGCAGGGAACCACGCTCGCCACCTCGCTCACCGCCGGAGTGGCCGCGCTCTGGGTCGCGCGGCACGGCGGGCGGGCGGCGCTTGCACAGAAGGCGTCGGCGGCCGGGACCACGGTGCAGGCGATGTTCGTCCATTGCCTGACCCACGGGCTGACGAAACCGCCGGTCTGGAACGGCGCCACCGATCTTGGTGCCGGTATGCTCGATGCCGAGCGGTTGCTTGGCGCGGCGCTCCCCGCCGGCCCGACCGGGACGGAGGCGGTGGCCGAAGCCGCGCTGCCGGCCGCCGGGGTCGAGCCGACGTCGGAAATCCTCGCCCTCCACCTCGCCAACCACAATCCCGAGGCGCTCGACGAATACGGGCCCGAGATTGCGGAATACGCGGCCGAGATCCTGTGGCTCAGCCACCGCGCCGGCGCCCGGACCCGCGCCGCCGAGACCGAGGGAGTGGAAGCGGCGATGATCCGCCCCGACCGCGCCAGCGCCGGCCTTCGCGCGGCCCTTGCGACCCGGCCGGAGCTTCGCGCCGTGGTGGCGGTGCCGTAGGGGGCCGCGATGCCGACGGCCCTTTCAGCCGAGGCGCTGGATCCCCTGATCGGGGCCGAGCCGGAGCTTGTGCAGGCCGCCCTCCGGGCGATCTACGATCAGCAGGCGGAGCCGCTCGATCTTGACGGGGTGGCGGCGGCCGGGCGCGGCATAGGAAAGTCGCCGGGCCAGATGCTGGCGATGATCCTTGACGAGGATGACCTCGCTGGGCCCTTTGTCGCCTTTCTCGCCGCGCGCAACCACCCGCTCGATGCCGAGGCCTTCACCGACATGATCGTGGGGATCAAGGCCGACATGGAAACCACGCTCGGCCCGATTGTCGGCATCGCCTTCGATGAGGCGAAGCTGGCGCGGTTCTCGCTCCAGTCGCGCGGGTTCCGCTGCCGGATCAAGGTGAATGGACGCATCATGGGCAGTGGTGCGCTGATTTCGCCCCGGCTGGTCATCACGGCGGATCACGTGATCGAAAAGCCAGAAGGCAGCGCCGGCGATCCGGTGATCGAGGTCATCGCGTCGGACGGCCTCAGCTACCCGGCGCGTGTCGCATTTGCGCTGCCCCCGCACGAGAACGAGCGGACCGGCAAGCTGCCGCCGGTGACGGCCGCCGCGACCCATTGCGACGTGGCGCTGCTGCGGCTCGACCATGCACTCGGCCGGCGCTACGCCCAGGCGGAACTGCCGCCGGCCCCGGTGGCCTGCGGCGGCAAGGGGCCGTTCATTCTCGTGCATTTTCCCGGTGGCAAGGCGTCGGGCATTTCCTTTGGCGAAGTCGAACGGACATCGGCCGACGATCTGCGCCAGGCCCATACCGCGAAGGCCGCGAACGGGTCGTCCGGCGGGCCGGGCTTCGACGCCGAATTCCGGTTCATCGGCCTCCACCAGGGCATCCTGGGGCGGATCAAGCGCATCGTCCCGTTTGACCGGTTCGCCGCGAACGACGATTTCCGCGCCGCTTTGCAAAAGGACCGCGAGGCGCGTTTCCTCTGGTCGCTCGACGGTTCGCCCGATGGACATATCGTCATCGGCCGGCAGGATTTCTTCGATGCGCTGACGGCGATGGTCGAGGGCGACGCCCCCGCACTCAAGGGGATCTGGGTGCGGCGGCAGAATATCGCCCTCTCGACCGGGCTCAGCTTCAGTCACGAGATGCTGGTGGCATTTCTGGACGGCGACCGCGCCGGCCACCGGGTGTTCCGCATCCCGACGGGCTTCGACGTGCCGGACCTGATCGCAGAGGTGCATCGTCAGGCCTTCGACGCGGGCGCGGCCGGTGCGACACCCGGAGTGCAGGAGCATGAGACGACGCGGGTCGCCCATGACGAGGATCGCGCCAGAACGCTGGCCGGGGCGCTGGAGGAGGCCGCGATCGCCGCCGGCGAGACCTGGTGGTTCTTTCTGGACAACCCGCCCTCGGGGCTGCTTCACGAAACCCAGGTGCAGCTCGAACACCTGGTGCGCGCGCTCCTCGCCCGGCCGCATCTGCGGCTTGTCCTCTCGGGGTTCGAAACCTACGAACTGGTGGAGCAGATGTTTGAGACGGTGGCCGAGGCGCGCGCGGCCGCGCTGCCGGGGCTTCTCGCCGAACATGTCGGCGAGTTCGGGCCGGCCGATGTCCGCCTGACCGCCGCCGAGATGAGCCGCGCGATGGGCTATGGCTGGTCCGCCGATGTCATCGACCGTATCGTGAAGCTGGCGCTGGCCGGGCTGCCGGCGTCGGGCGGGCGCTACGCGGCCGAGCATGTCGGCGCGGTGGCGGAAAAGCTTCGCGACGAGGCGCGGCGCGAGGAGGGGATTACGTGAAGACGCCCGGCCCCGAGTTCGATGCAATGACAGAGGCGGCGCGACGCTATGCGGCGCTGCAAGGCACGTTCACACCCGAGGCGGCGGTGCAGGAGGCGATGGGCGGTCGCGCGGTGTCGGAGCCGATCCTTGCGGCGCGGGTGCTCTCGGCGTTGCGCAGGGACTGCACCGTCGAACACGGCACGGCCGGGGAAATGTGGCTGATGCGCCCCGGCGCGCGCCGCAAGACCTTGGGCGGGCCATCCGGGGGGGGCGAATGGGCCACCGCCAGCGCCACCCCTGCCGGAACGCCGGTGCAGGTGGCCCTGGCGGGGCAGGGCGATTTCGCGCCCGAGGCGATCGACGCGATGATCGCTGGCGGCGGCGAAGCGGAGCGGTTGGGCGGCATCGCCGTGGCCCTCGACCGCGCCGGCCCCTCGGCGCCGGGGTTCGACCGGCTCGTGCAGATCCGCAGCGCCCTCAATGCCGCACGGGCCGAGGCGCGAACCGACGCGCTTCTGGCCGGCGGCTTCTTCGGGCGCGAGGCGGAACTGGCGCGCCTTGCCGACTGGATCGCCCAGCCGCAGCAAGAGCCGCCCTTGCGCACGGTCCATGTCTCGGGCCTGCCCGGCATCGGCAAGTCCTATCTGCTGGAGCGGGTCATCCAGATGGCGCGGCTCGAACACCGGCCGATCCTCGTCACCCTCGATTTCGACCGATCCGGCCTCAACGTCCTCGACGCGCACGGCTTCTTCGAGGAGATCTCGCGCCAGATCGGCGATGCGCTGCCCGAGGCGGCGGGCCGTCTGCGCGACATGCGGCTGCGTTCCGCCGAACGCCGCGCGGCCGGGGCCGGATCGTCGGCCCGCTACAGCCTGCCGCGCGAGCTTCTGGGCGCGATGGGAGAGGCCGTGGCCGCCAGCGGCCGCCGGATCCTCGTCGTTCTCGATACGCTCGAAGTGCTGCGCAGCCGGGGCGAGACGCAGGTGATGACGCTCTTCGACCATTTCGACCGTCTTGCGGAATACGGGGCCCGCCCGCTTGTCCTGATCTCGGCGGGGCGAGGTGATGCGCTCGATCCGGTGCCGAAGCGTATCGCGGACCGGGTGCGTCTCGACGGGCTCGAAGACAGCGCAGCGCGGGTGCTGCTCGAAACGCGCGGCGTGCCGAAATCGCTCTGGCCGCGCATCCTGCCGCTGGCGCAGGGCAATCCGCTCCTGCTGACGCTCGCCGCCAAGGCGCTGACCGACGCGGCGTTCGATGAACGCGACCTGCCGCCCGCCGCCAGTGCCGCCACCATCGGCGGCTACCTTTACCGCGCGATCCTGAGCCGGGTGCCCGAACGGCTGCGCCGCATCGCCAACGAAGGGCTGGTGCTGCGTACCATAAACCCCGAGACCCTGCGCGCCGTCGTTGCGCCCGCGCTCGGCGTGACCCTGACGCCGGACGAGGCACGGGAAATCCTCGGCACGCTCGCCACCCATCACTGGCTGGTGGAACCGGATCACGGCGACTGGATACGTCATCGCGGCGACGTGCGCCGGGCCTTCCTGCCCCTGCTTTATGACGCGACGGCCGGACACCGCGAAGCGACCGAAGCGATCAACCTGCGCGCGGCGGAGTGGTTTGCCACGCGCGATCCCTTGACGGCCCTCTACCACCGCCTGCAACTGACCCGGTTCGGCCATCCGATGCCTGACATTCCGGCCGACCTTGCACCCGCCTTCACCGAGCCGATGCTTAACGAACTGCCCGAAGACGCAAGGGACCAGGTGTTGCTGCGGCAAGGGCGGCGGACCGGCGTGGCGCGCGGAGGCACGACGACAGAGGTCGGTCAGGCGGCGCCGATGCCTGCGGACGACAAGGGCGCGGCCGCCGCCAGACCCCGGAAAAAGCGCGCAGCGCCCGCCACGGCCCCCGGTGCCACGCGGTTCGCCTTCGATCCGGCCCGGATGCGCCTTGTCCCTGTCGCGGCAGACGGGACGCCGCCCGACGAACGGGCGGTGCGGGACCTCGAACTCATGCTTGAAAAGGGCGATCTGCGCGAGGCCGGCCATATCCTCGCCCACGGCTATCAGGGCAGCTTCGCCGCCTCGGACCGGGCCGGGCTGGTGGCGGTCAGCTATCTCTGGCTCTCGGGCCGCTGGTCGGCCGCGCGCGCCGTCCACCGGTGCCTGGACGAGGCCGATCTTGCGCGTGCCCTCGTGGACAGCCCGCACCTGACTGGGCGCGTGCTGATGGAGATGACGGCCGAATTCACCTTTTCCCGCGCGATCAGGTTCCTGCGCTGGGACAAGGGGCTGGAACTGGCGCGCGCCGCGCATGAAGGCTCCGTCCGGACCGGAATGGCCGGCGGTGCGCTCGACTTCGCCTTCCTCGCCGCCGGGATCGACCCCGAGGCATTGCCCCGGCGTCTCGACCTCGCGCGGAGCCTGCTGGCGGCCGGCACTGATCCTGGGGCGGACGCAGGCACCGCCGAGTTCGCCCTCTCGGCGGCCGAAGCGGCCCGGCGGGAGTTCGGGCTTTTTCACGAACCGACGGAGGCAGGCGGGCCCGACGATCGGGCGCCGGTGTTCAAGGCTCAGGTGCTGCAATCGCTCAACCCCTATGGCGGGGCGCTTCATGCGCGTGTGTCGGCCGGTGACGCGGATGACGACCTGATGGGCTACCTTGCCGATCTGCGGCCCGACCTGCCAAAGGCGGCGTCGCTTTTCCTGCCCGGTCTCGAAGGCGCCGCAGCCCTGCCCGAACGGCTGCATTCCGGCTCGCCCGACGTGGTGGCCGGCCTGACGGCGATGGGCCTCGCCGGCGACTGGCCCTCAGGCTATGCGCTCGCCCACCGGGACGTCGATCTGAGGTTGATCGCGCATTCGTCAGAGCGTTGGCGGCGCACGGTTGCCGGCCTTTGGGCCTACGGGCGCACCCGGCCCGCCGGATGGGCGGACGCCGGGACGGTGGACCTGATCAGCGCCGACCGCCTGTGCCGGCTTGTCGCGGCAACGGACCCGGTCACCGCCGCGCGGGCGCAATTGCAGTTCTGGACGCGGCCGCCGACAGCGCCTTCGGCCCTGCGCCGTCTCGACGGCTTCGTGACCCGCGCGATGCGGCATTTGGAAACCGACGGGACACAGCGGCCCGAAGCCGCGCTCGCCACCCTGCTCAAGCTCGGGGCGCCGGGTGTGGTCGCGGTGCCGCTTGCCAGCCTCGTCGCGCGCGGCCTCTGGCATTCGGACGTGATGGGCGGCGGCAGCGGCAACTGATTTTTCAGGAAGGAGATTTCACATGGGTACCACCGATTTCACCGAAAGCGTCCGCCGGCTTGAGCGCCTCGCCGCGTCCGGCACGTTCGACAAGGTCCGCAAGTCGCTCGACAAGGGCAATCCGGTCCTGAAGGAATTCGGGGTGAGCGATGCCCAGATCAGGGAGGCGCTGTCCTTCGATCCGCCGGCGCTGGAAGCCAGCGGGCTGATGCCGCCGACGATGCTGGAGGCCATCGTCCGCGCCTCTGGCCGCCCGCCCCTGATCGTGCGCAACGGCAAGGTCGAGGGCAAGACGACCCTCGGCGACGAATTCCCCGCCAGTATCGACGGGCTGATCTCGGGCGTGGAGAAATTCCTGCCCTCGGTCGGCCGGATCGAGTTCGTCAACCACGACATGTCGTGGGGCGGCACCGGCTGGATCGTGGCCGAGGACGGGCCGGGGCACCTTCTGGTCGCCACCAACCGGCATGTCGCGAAACTTGTGGCGCGGCGTACTTTCCGGGGCGATGGGGTCTTCATGTTCAATCCCTACAACAACACCCGTTACGGGGCCGAGATCGACTTCGGCGAGGAAAGCGGCGTGGTGCCAGAGCCCGAAAAGGTCTTCGCGCTGGAGAAGTTCACCTATCTCGCCGACGACATTTCCGCCGACATCGCCATCGGCCGCATTCCGAAGCCCGAGGGCGCGGGGGGCATCGGGCGTCTCGACCTTGCCGACAACGAAGGCGGCGACGGAGAAATCGTGGCGGTCGTCGGCTATCCCGCCGCCGATCCCTATCGCAACGACCCGAACGACATGGAGCGCTACTTCCAGGGCCTCTACGACGTGAAGCGGTTCTCCCCCGGTTTCCTGCAGCCGGGAGGCGAAGGAGCGACGGTGCTGAGCCATGATTGCACGACGCTCGGCGGCAATTCCGGCTCTCCGGTCATCAGCCTGGAAAGCGGCAAGGTCGTGGGGCTGCACTTCGCCGGCAAGTACGGGGTCGGCAATTCGGCGGTCCGGATCGCGACGTTGAAATCGGTGCTTGCCGGTCTTGGCGGCCAGCCCGGCGCGGCGCTCCCCGTCGCCGTCGCCGAAGAGGCCGCCGACCGCAGCCATGACGCGGCTTTCTTTGCCGGGCGGGGCGGCTACGATCCCGATTTCCTTCAGGTCACCGGCGTTCCCCTGCCGGAGGTTCCTCCGACGCTCGACCTTGCCCGGCCGTCGGACGCGACCGGCGACCGCCCGCATGAACTGCGCTATGAGCATTTCGGCGTTCTCTACAGCGCCGCGATGAAGGGCCCGGTGGTCGCCGCGCACAACCTTGACGGATCGCGCTACCGCGGGATCAAGCGGTCCAACAGCACCTGGTTCCACGACCTGCGCA
>NCEA01000048.1 GCA_002280515.1 Rhodobacterales bacterium 32-67-9 | reverse complement strand
GGATCAGGGTGGCCGATTTCGAGCGGTCCAAGGCCTTCTACCGGGCCGCGCTCGGAACGCTCGGCATCGAGCTGCTGGCCGACTTTTCCGTTGGACGCGACCACTATGCCGGCTTCGGCAAGGGGCGTGGGACACCCTCCGAACAGGGTGTAATCCGCCGTGGTGGCCGGCCGCTTCCGTTAGCGCCGAAACTCGCCGGAGCGATTCGGCGCCAAGGTCTTTGCGCGAATCAGCGGTGCTTGCCGACGTCCCAGCCGGTCGGGGCGAGGTAGCGCTCGCCCGCCGAAACCGGCAGATCCTCGAGTGCGGAGCCCACGGAGTCGTTCCAGCGGTTGAGATAGCCGAAGAGCGCGATCACGGCCATGATCTCGACGATGTCGCCATCGCCCCACGTCGCCTTCAATCGCGACTCGATCTCGGGCGTGACGCCGTTCGGAACCTCGGCGGCGGCATGGGCGAAGGCGAGCGCTGCCTTCTCGGCCTCGGTGAAATGCGGGCTCTGCTCGAAATCCCAGACCGAATTCAGACGCTCCTCGCTCGCCCCGAAACGCTGCGACCCAAGAATTGTGTGCGCCTGGCAGTACCGGCAGCCCGAGACATAGGAAGTGACATAGCCGATCAGCCGCTTGAATTCCGGCGTAACCGCGCCGTGGCACTGCATCACCGCGATGTTCAGCGCGGTGAAGGCGCGGGCGATCTCCGGCCGGTGGGCAATCGTGCGCACCGAATTGGGAATGACGCCGAGCGGTCCCTTGAAGAACTGCACTTCCGACCGCAGGGTCGGTTCGATCTCTGCTTCCTCAAGCGGGCGCACGACAGCCTTGTGTCCCTCCGTTTTTCCGGGCCGGAGGCTGACAGGTTCGCGACACGGGGACAAGAGCGGGCGATACGGTTTCAACGCGACGGGGCCGCGACGGCGGCCGCCCGCCCCGCCGTTCATTCTTAAAGGCGCGATTGCGATTGCACTTGAAATGCCATGGAAACTGCCGGAAACCCCGGTCGGAAGGATACCCGCCCGATGCCAGACAAGATCAGCCCGATCCGCGAAACCGACGCCGCCGCGCGCGCCCTTGCCCGCGACCTGCTGGGCGCCGCCCGCATCGCCGCGCTCGCGGTGATCGAGCCGGGAACCGGCGCGCCGTTCGTCAGCCGCATCGCCTTCGGCCTCGGCCCGGAGGGCGAGCCGATGAGCCTCATATCGGACCTGTCGCTCCATGCGCAGGCGTTGCGCGCCGATCCACGCGCAGCACTCCTGATCGGCGAGGCGGGCGACAAGGGCGATCCGCTGGTCCATCCCCGGCTGACCCTGCGCACCCGCGCCCATTTTCTCGACCCCGTGGCGAACGTCCGGGCCCGGCTGCGTGAAACCTGGCTCTTACACCATCCCAAGGCTGCCATCTACATCGACTTCGCCGATTTCCACTTCGTCGCCTTCGAACCCGAAAGCGGCCATCTTAATGCCGGTTTCGCTAAAGCCTATGCACTCGAACAGAATGATCTTAAAGTGAACTGAAGTCGCCTGACGCGGCCCAGCCTCCGCCGACCGGGTAACGACATGGACAAATGGTGATGGTTGATCGGGCGACGTGGAAGGACGAGATTTCGCGCCAGAGGCAGCGGCTTGAAGCCGACCTTGTCTCGCGCCAAATCGGAATCGCACTGTCCTGCATCGTCTTCGGGTTTTTCCTGCCGTTCTGGGCCGTGTTTCTCACCTACCTCGTCGTGGTGGGGGGCGAAATCACGCAGCACCGTCAGATGCGGGCCTTCGAGACCGACCCGACGCCGGCGCGGCGCAGCGCGATCCTCGCAACCTCGACCTTCTGCATTGCCGTCTACAGCCTGCCGGCGCTTTTCATCTGGCTTCATCCCGACCCGCTGGTGAAGTTCACCGGGGTGCTGTCGCTGATCGGCGCGCTTCTGAACGTCTCGGTCGTGCGCTCCACCCATCTGGCCATGGGCATTCTAAGCGGCCTGCCGCCGGCGCTGGCGCTGTTGTGGCTGCCGATGCAGTACCTCTTCGACCCGATCATCAACATGAATGCCGCGCTGGCGGCGACCGGGGTGATCGTGCTTGTGGGTTATTTCATCTCGGCGCTGGTGCAGAACCACCGCACCCAGTCGAACCTGGTCGCCGCCGTCACCGATGCCACCGAGGCGAGTCGTGCGAAGTCGCGGTTCCTCTCGGCGATGAGCCACGAGGTGCGCACCCCGCTCAACGCCATCCTCGGCCACAGCCAGCTCCTGCGCGAGCAGACCGACTCCGATGCCGCGCGCGATCACGCCGCGGCGGTGGAATCGGCCGCGCGTGGCATGCAGATGCTGGTCGAGGACGTGATCGACCTCGCCTCGGTGACCGAGGGGCAAATCCGGTTTCAGCCGGTCACCGCGGTGATCCGCCCCGAACTTGACGTCGTCGCCTCGATGAAGTTGCCGATGAGCGGCCATGTAGACCCCGTGATCACGATCGAGATCGCGCCGGAAGTGCCGGAGTTCGGGCGGTTCGACCCGGTGCTCCTGCGCAAGTGCCTGAGCCATCTGAGCGCGATCGTCCTGAACGAACAGCCGGCCGGCCGGCCGGCCGAGATCGACATGCGCTGCGCCCTTGCACCGGGGCGGCAGGACCGGCTCCGCGTGACCATCGCCGGACGCGCGCCTGCCCGCCCGGCCATCAAACGCGATGGAACCCCGGCCGAGGAGTCTCTGGCGCTGACGCTGGTACACAGAATCGCCGAGGTGATCGGCGCCAGAGCCGCCGTGCTCAGGGCCCCCGACGGCAGCCTCGTCGCACGGATCGAGCTTCCCTTCGTCACGGTGCCCGACCCACCGGCCACCGGGGCCGAGATGGTCTACGGCCGGCTTCGCGCGCTCGTCGTCGACGACATCGCGACGAATCGGTTCGTCGTAGTGCAGATGCTGCGCTCCTTGCGGATCGAGGCCGACGAAGTCTCGGGCGGCAGCGACGCACTCGACCGGCTCGCGACCGGAGAGTTCGACATTGTCCTGCTCGACATGAACATGCCGGACATGGACGGCGAGGCGACGTTCCGCGAAATCCGCAGCTCCGGTGCCGAGTGGCACAATATTCCGGTCGTGGCACTCACCGCGGATGTGGTGGCACGGCAGCGCGATTACTACCTGTCGCTTGGTCTCAACGGCTTCGTGTCGAAACCGGTGGACAAGCGGTTGCTCTGGGCCGAGATCCTCTTCGCCGTCCCGCCGCCGCCGCCGCTTTGACACCGCCGGAACGAACGGGCGGGGAATACCCCGCCCGCCAGACTACTCGCCGTTGCCTGACGGCGCCCGTCAGTCCGGATTGTCCATCCTGACACGGATCTGGATGCGCCCCTTCGAAGCGGCCGCCCAGTTCACCGTAACATCCTGCTTCAGCGCGCCCTGCTCGACCTCGACATAGGGCATGTCGGTCCGGTACTCGTTCGCGGGGCCGGTGATCTTGCCCTCCGCCACGACGGATTCGACGTTGCGCGCCCAGCCCCCGAAGGGCAGGTAGGCACCGGGGCTGACGGTCCAGACCGTCGACGCCGTGGCCTGGTCGTGTTGCAGATAGACCGGGTTCGCAATCGGCTGGGTCACGGAGGTGAAGGAGTTCGCCTCGACCGTGATATTGCGCATCCGGTTGTATTGCAGGGTCGCGAAGGTGGTGTCGACCTTGTCGATCCGGTCGATGTTGCCGCTGATCGGTTTGAAGACGTTGCCCGACAGGTTGAAGCCCTGAAGGAAGTGCCCCGCGCCATAGGGCTTGACCACGATGAAGGCGAACCACGGCGCCACGTCCGATGCGGTGAAGGTATTGCCGGTGATCGTGAGGCCGCCGAACGAGAACTGGGTGCCGAAGCTCGGATCGGATTCGTATTCGTTCGTCCACTCGATCGACGAATTGTCGATGTAGTTGCCGGTGATCGTCGTCTTCACATCGGTGCCGGCAATGATCAGGCCGGCCAGGCGCAGACCGTCCACCTCGTCATCGCCCTGGAACCAGTGGTTACCGACGACGAGGTTGCCGTTGCCGGCGAGAAGGCCGAAATGGCGGAAATGGATCGCCCGGTTGTCGCGGACCTTCACGTCGTTCGCATTGGCGTTGAACGCGATGGAGATCCGGTCCTGCGACCTCAGCCCGCTCTCGTCCGACTGGAAGTTGCAGCGGTCAATCAACATCCCCTGACAGCCGGTTCCGATCGAGGTGATACCCCGATTCTTCGGCCGGGTGATATGGCTGTCGCGCAGGTGGAAGATCAGCCCGCTCGGCGCCAACATGATGCCACTCGCGATGCCGTTGCACTGCACCTCGATATCGTCGAGCGTCATCTTCGCCAGCGAGGCAAAGCCGGAAAAGTCGAGCACGTATTTGAACCGGGTGAAGGTATAGTTCTGCGTGCCTGCCGCGCCGTAAAGCGGCTGGCTCAGCGTCAGAGTGCCGGCACCGACGTTCACCGCGTTGACATAGACCTCGCGGCCGACACCGGTGCCGGTGACGAGCGACCCGACCGGGATGTTGGCGATGTTGACGACATTGGTCAGCACCAGCTCACTGGCCGGATTGTAGCTCGCCTGCGACGTGACGACCGTCGGCGCCCAGGCCGGCCCATCGATGACGTTGAATTGGCCATTGCGAATGACGCGGCGGGTGGCGAAGGTGGTCTTGTTGTCGACCGCCGCCTGCATGTCGATCGGCGCCGTTACCTCGATCCGCCGCCCGCCAAGGTCGAGCGAATCGTGGTCGGCCCAGTTCAGAAGCGCCTGGAACGCCTTCTTGAATCCCAGTTCCTCGTCGCCGAACGCTGCGGCATAGGTCGCAAGGTCGAAGTTCCGGGTCATCGACAGGCGCCGGTTCACCGGCATCGTCACCGTGCCCTCGAAACGCGCCTTGGCTTCAAGCGTCACGTCGGCATCAAGGCGATAGATCCCGCTCGACACCAGCAGCGTCCGCCCGGTCGCGGCGGCGGCGGCATCCGCTGCCTCGAACGCGATCGCGTCGTTCGTCACGCCGTCGCCCGTGGCGCCGTAATCGCGGACGTCGACCCAGTCCATCATGTCGCGCAGGAAGACCGAGGTGACATCCTCGATCTCGATATCGTCGATGCGCACCACGCCGCCGTTCGGCCCGGTCAGATCGATCCCGAAATGGCCAAAGATCGCCGCCGTGCCCCAGGACATGTCGACGCCGCTGCGGGTGCCGGTGCCGACGATCGCCTCGATGGTCTCGACCTTGCCGTAGGCGACAAGCTGGACGCTCGGCCCGGTCTCGACGACACCCGACACATGCGCGCCGCCAGCCGCGCCGGCCCAGGCCGCGATGCGCACCGCCGGAAGGTTGCCGCTCATCGCCTTCACGCGGGCGCGGATGCGCAGGTAGCAGCCCGGCAGGATCGTCGTGTCGCCGGTATAGCGCAGCTTGACCGTGTTGGTGGACTTGAGAAGTTCGAGAGAGCCGGCGAAATCCTGATCAGCCGGCACCAGCGCCGCATTCGGCGACCCGTCATAGGTGGGCGATCCCGGCGTGCCGTCGCCGGCCGACCAGACATCAAGCCCGTTCTCGAAAGCGGGTGGCATGAAGACCAGCCCGTCGGTGATCGCCTTGTTCATCGCGAAAAACCCCTTGTCCTGTTCCAGGCCCCGTCAGCGCCCGACCTCCCGGGGCCCGCGAACGGGGGCGCCGGCCGGCGCCGGCATCGGCGCCGTCAGGAAGTCCGCTCATTCCGGGAAGTTGCCGGGCCTCCAGGGCCCATGGCGCAAAGGTCTACCGGGAAAGACTGACAACCGGGTTACCCGAGCGTTCGGTGATCCGGCCGAAGACCGCCGTCCCGGCGCGCGGACCCTCCGTCCCGGCAATTGGAACCATGCCCCGCCCTGTCATCACAAGGTTACAAACCGTCTGTCTATTTGCCGCCGGGATCAGGGCCGGAACCGATCCGGCCAAGGGAACGACCGAAATGGGATTCTCCTTCAACGCCAAGGACAAGACCGTCGAAAGGGCGGTCCGCCGGATCGCGCGTGAACGCCTTGACGCATCGCTGGCGCATCTTGCGGACGCGACGATGCCGCGCGATGTTCTGGTCCACGAGTTGCGCAAGAACATCAAGAAGACGCGCGCGCTCCTTCGCCTCGTGCGACCGCATTTCAAGGGATATGACCGGGAGAATGCGGCCCTACGCGACGCCGCCCGTCTCGTCTCGGACCTGCGCGACGCCGATGTGCTGGCGGCGACCTTCGATGACGTCGCCAGCCGAATCTACATGCCGCCCGACGCTTTGGCCGCGCTGCGCGACCGGATCGTGCGCCCGCACACCAAGGTTGCCGACGCCGCCGCGCACCTTGCCGCCCACGGAGAGGCCATCGCCACAATCGCCCGCCGCGCAAAGAACTGGAAGGTCTCGGGCGCCGGCTTCGACGCGATCGAGGACGGGCTGGAACGAAGCTGGACGGCGGCCCGCAAGGCCATGCGCATGACGGAATCCGACCCGACCGGAGAGGCGCTCCACCTCTGGCGCAAGCGGGTCAAGGACCACTGGTACCACGCCCGCCTGCTCGCCCGGATCTGGCCCGAAATGATGACCCACCACATCGCCGCCGCCGACACGCTCGGTGAGACCCTTGGCGAGGCACGCGACCTCGCCTTCCTGATCGAGGCGCTGAAGGGTGAAGTCGACGCCACCGATCTCCGCACCCGGGCGGAGGAAGAGGAAACCCGGCTTCTGGCCGACGCCCGGACCCTCGGCAGCCGGTTCTTCAGCGAGAAGGAGTCCGGCCTCTCGCAACGCTGGCGCGGCTGGTGGGACGTCTGGCGCGGGGACTGACCGCGCCAGCCCGAAGGCTCAGGCCACCAGCTCGCCGGCCAGCGCCCGCTCGATCAGCGCCACCGTCTCGTCAACACCATAAAGCGCGATGAACCCGCCGAACCGCGGGCCTTGGCTCGCGCCCAGCAACACCTCGTAGAGCGCCGTGAACCAGTCGCGAAGCGGCTCGAACCCATGCTCCTTGCCGACCGCGAAGACCATCGACTGCAAGGCCTCCGCATCGAGCCCGCCGTCCCAGACCTTGAGCCGCTGGACAAGGTCCGCCATCGCTGCCCGCTCCGTCTCGGAGGGTGCGCGGAAGCTCCGGGTTGGCGCCACGAAGTCGCGGAAGTAGCGCACCGCGAATTCCGCCGCCTGGTCCAGCTGCGGGTTCTGCTCTGGCGTGGCCTCCGGCGCGTAGCGGTTGATAAAGCCCCAAAGGCCCGACTTGTCCTTGGCGCCGGCAACGCTGGCGAGGTTCAGGAGCATTGCGAAGGGCACGACCATGTCCGATGCCGGCGGCGTGCCGCCGTGGATATGCCAGACCGGATTGGCCAGCCGCGCCGCCTCGTCCTGATCGGGGAAGGCGCGAAGCTGCTGGTGATACTCGTCCACCGCCTTCGGGATCACGTCCCACCAGAGCCGCTTCGCGGTCTTCGGCTTGAGATACATGAAGTATCCAAGCGACTCGGTCGAGGCATAGGTCAGCCATTCGTCGATGGTCAGCCCGTTGCCCTTCGACTTCGATATCTTCTGGCCCTGCTCGTCGAGGAAGAGTTCATAGGTGAAATGCTCCGGCGCCTTCGCGCCCAGTGCCTCGCAGATGCCGTCATAGATCGGCGTGTTCGTGCTGTGATCCTTGCCGTACATCTCGAAATCGACGCCAAGGGCGGCCCACCGCGCACCGAAATCCGGCTTCCACTGCAACTTCACCTGCCCGCCCGTCACCGGCAGGGTCCATTCGCGTCCGGTCTCGTCGTCGAAGGTGATCGTGCCCTCCTTGGCATTGACCTCCTTCATCGGGACGTAGAGCACGCGCCCCGTCTCGGGATGGATCGGCAGGAAGCAGGAATAGGTCTGCTGCCGCTCCTCCCGCAGAGAGGCCAGCATGATCTCCATGATCCGGTCGTAGCGCTCGCAGCAGCGCAGCAGAATATCGTCGTAGCGGCCCGACCGGTAGAATTCGGTCGCCGAATAGAACTCGTATTGGAAACCGAATGTATCGAGGAACCGGCGCAGCATCGCGTTGTTGTGGTCGCCAAAGCTCGGATATTCGCCGAAGGGATCGGGCACGCTGGTCAGCGGACGCTGCAGGTTTTCCTTCAGCATCTCCTGCTGCGGCACGTTGTCCGGCACCTTCCGCATCCCGTCGAGATCGTCGGAAAAGCAGATCAGTTTGGTCGGAATGTCCGAAATGATCTCGAACGCCCGGCGGATCATCGTCGTGCGCTGCACCTCGCCGAAAGTGCCGATATGCGGCAGGCCGGACGGGCCATAACCGGTCTCGAAGAGCACATAGCCCTTTTTCGGCGGCGCCTTCTCGTAGCGTTTCAGCACACGGCGCGCTTCCTCGAAAGGCCAGGCTTTGGAGTTCATCGCGGCGTCGCGCAGAGAAGACATGACAGTTATTCCCGAAAGGACGGCGCTTGATACGCCGCAAGCTCCGGTTCCTATTGAACGGGGGGCGGATCGTCAATAATTTGCCGACGAAACATAAAGGACGACGACAGTGACCCATACGCTCCCCGCCTTCTCCGCCCAGGACGCGCTTGTCGCGATCATGGTCACGGTCTCGATCTCCGACGAATCCATCCGCACCTCCGAACTCGTGGCGATCGAGCGGCAGGTGAACCACATGCCGATCTTCGCCAATTACGACATGGACGCCGTCCGCGAAGTAGCTGAAACGGTCTACAAGCTGATGGAGGAGGACGACGGGCTCGACACGCTCTTCGCGATGGTCCGCGACGCGCTGCCCGAACGGCTCTGGGAAACCGCCTATGCGCTCGCCTGCGATGTCGCCGCGGCGGACGGCTCCCTCCGGCAGGAGGAACTGAGGCTCCTCGAAGAGGTGCGGCATGAACTCGACATAGACCGCCTCCACGCCGCCGCCATCGAATGGGGCGCACGGGCGCGGCACCTGACGCTCTAGATCGGACGCGGCCCTGCCCGCCTCGGCCCCAAAGCCCGCTCCACCACGTCCAGCCTCCATCCCACGTCCATCCTTGCCACGGCGGCGCGGCACCTCCATTCTGGATGATGGAAACAGCGCGAGGAAACATCTTAATGAAAGTCGTCGTCATGGGCGCCGGGGTGATTGGTGTTACCACCGCCTACTATCTCGCCCGCCAGGGGGCCGAGGTGATCGTCCTCGACCGCCAGCCCGGCCCCGGGATGGAGACGAGCTACGCCAATGCGGGTGAGCTCAGTTACGGCATGACCTCGCCCTGGGCCGCGCCCGGCATCCCGATGAAGGCGCTGAAATGGCTCTTCATGAAGCGCCGTCCTCTTTTCATCTGGCCGCTCATCAGCCCCCGGATGTGGAAATGGGGCGCCCAGATGCTGGCGAACTGCAACGAGGAGGCCTACGCGCTCAACAAGTCCCGCATGGTCCGGGTCTCGAACTATTCGCGCGACATCCTGCCGGAGCTGATCGCCGAGACCGGAATCGACTACGACGGGCGCGAACAGGGCACGCTTCAGCTGTTCCGCACCGAAAAGCAGTTGAAGGCGTCGAAGGCCGACCAGGCGATCCTCGCCGAATTCGACAGCCCCTACGAGGTCCTCGACCGCGACGGCTGCATCGCGGCGGAACCGGCGCTTGCCGAGGTGCGCGACAAGTTCGTCGGCGGGCTGCGCCTGACAGCCGACCGCACCGGCGATTGCCGGATGTTCACGATGGCCCTGGCGGACAAGGCCGCCGCCCTTGGCGTCACCTTCCATTACGGCCAGAGGATCCGTCTGATCCAGACCCGGGGCGAAGAGGTGATCGGTGTGATGACCGAAAGCCTCGGACGGGTCGAGGGCGACGCCTATGTCTGCGCGCTCGGCAGTTTCGGCCCGAAGCTTCTCGGCCCGATCGACATCCGGCTGCCGGTCTATCCGGTCAAGGGCTACTCGGTGACACTCCCCGTCACCGACGACCGCTTCGCTCCGCAATCGACGATCATGGACGAGACGCACAAGGTTGCGATCACCCGGCTCGGCGACCGCATCCGCGTCGCCGGTACCGCCGAGATCGCCGGCTATTCGGACCGCCTCGGGCCGCATGCGACAAGCACCGTGCGGCATGTCATCGGCGACCTATTCCCGAAAGGCGGTGATCTGGCCCAGGCCGAAGGCTGGACCGGCCTCCGACCGATGACGCCCGACGGCACTCCGATTCTCGGGCCGACACGCTACCGCAACCTCTATCTCAACACCGGCCACGGCACGCTCGGCTGGACGATGGCGGCAGGCTCCGGCCGCGCGGTCGCCGACCTCGTGATGGGCAAGACGCCCGAGATCGACTTCGACGGTCTGACAGCCGCCCGTTACGGTGTGTAGCAGGCCCGGCAAGGGCGGGCTGTAATATTCGGCTACACAAACCTCGCGGCAGGGCGCGGCATCAGGCCCCGACGTAAAAGTACGCGGTCAGATGCCCGCCCAGACTGCGGTTGTAGAGCGGCCGGTGAGGCGCCACCCAGGCCTCCATCCCGGGATTCGCGAACCGCGCCAGAAAGATCTCGAACCACGCGAAATACTGCATGTCCTTGCGGTATTTCAGCGATACCTTCGTCACCCCCGAATACTTCAGCACCGTATTCGGATCGGCGATGATCCGGTTGTTGAAATCGACGAGGGTGTGCAGGGTCTTGCCTTCGATCTCGAGGTTCCAGACCGGATAGCCCTGTCGCTCCGCGATCTCGGCGATCATCACAAGGTACATGAGCGCGTAGTTCTGGTAGTGGGCGGCAAGTTCGCCCCTTGCCATCTCAAGTGGCAGCGCCCCCTCCGCCGTCGCCCCGGACAAGGCGGAGTGGAGGGCGGCCACCCCGTCGGCGAAAAGCCGGTCCTCCCCGGTCAAGACGCCGATAATCGCGGCATAGAGGGCACGCCGGTAGTAATGGTTGTTGCAACAGGTGCCATCGGGCGCGCCCGGAATCGAAAAGTGACGTTTCGCGACACGCAGCAGCCAGGCGTCTATCACGCGAAGGTCGTCCGCACGGTGCAGAACGTCCAGGCGAACCGCCGCGAGCGCATGGCCGATCGCGAACAGGGTGGATTCGACCTGATACCATCCCTGCTTGTAGTCCGACGAATGGTTGAACTTCGCCAGCGCGTCATGCCTGGCCCAGTCCGCCAGAAGATCGACAAGGCATTCGGCATGGCCGCGCTCGGGCGCGACAAGGTTCGCGGCCGCAAGGTCGCTGACGGCATCCTCGAAATCCCGGAACGGGGTCACGGCCTTCCGCCAGGCGGCATCGTTGCCGTAGAATGATGGTATTGTGATCGTCTCATCCTGCACGGGAATCGACCTGACCTTCCGGCAGCCCGGCGCGCGCATCGCCCGCAACCGCGCCTGCGAGAGGACAAGATTGGGCCGGTCGCGCATGATCCGGCGACGCTCCGCCAGGTCAAAATACCCCGCCAGCGGATTGCGGACCCGGTAAAGCGATGTCACTTCCGGGTGCTGCCCGATCTTAGCGTCGGCACGTCCCGCGATAGCGACGGCGGCCGCGGAAAGCAGGATGTCTCGTCGGTTGAACAATGCCCTCTGCCTTCTGTTTTCGAGGCGAATCCCCGCAAGCAGGGCTGCCCCCGCCCCGGCAAGCGTGGCCTCACACCCCGTAGACCGTCACCCAGCGTTCGATCAGTTGCTGCTGCAGGCGTTTCGAGCGTTTCACCCAGGCGGCCCCGCCCTCCGGCCGTTCCCGCTGTGCTTCCGGCACCGAGTCGCGCCGGGCGACGTCGCCGGTGAAGATCGCGAAGGCCAGATCGGTGTCCCCCGGCGCCCGGACATAGCCCGCCAGCGTCGAGACGAAATTGAGCGTCCCGGTCTTCGCCTCCACCTTTGCCGGATGGCCGCTGATCTTGCGGCCGCCTTCGTCGCGGAACGGCACCTCCTTCATCAGCCCGCGAAGCCCGGCCCCGGGCCCCAGCGTCACCAACGCCCTCACCATATCCTCGGCCGAGATGCGCGAGGCGCCGGCAAGGCCGGAATGATCGGCGCAGCGCGCGCTCGTCGCCCCGGTCCGCGCCTTCAGCCAACCCGCCATCTCTGGGCCGGAGGCGATATGGCTCGTCACCCCGCGCCGGGCCGACGCGGCCATGCCGACGGCCTCTGCCGTCATGTTGGTCGAATATTTCATCATGTCGCGCAAGATCACGGGAAGTTCTTCGCTCACCCGCTCGACCAGCACGCTGCCGCCGGGCATCCGCTTTACCTCCTCCGGCGCCGGAAGCGGCACGCCCTGCGCGCGGGCCAGCGTCTGGAACACGTCGCCAGCGTAAAGCTCTGGCCGACGCACCGGCAACCAGCGGCTGCCACCCTTGCCGAGCGCCCGGCGCGCGACGGTCCATTCCTCGACCCGCCCGCCATTCCGGTAGGCAAAGACCGGCAGGTCGCGGTCGGCAACCTTCACCCGCGCCGAATAGACTGGCGGCGCGAACCGCTCGGCGCGGGCATCCATGCCAACCTCATAGCCGCCCCCCGCTCGCTTCCAGACAAAGTTCACCCGGTTGAAGTTGAGGTTCAGCCCCGAGACTGCGGGGTTGTAGCCAAGCCAGTCCGGCTGGCCCCGGTCGATCGCCTCCAGATAGGGCAGCGCACCGCCCCAGACGAGGAACCGTCCCGTGACCCCGGTCATGCCGGCCTTGTTCAGCGCCACCGCCATGTCACCGAGATCGTCGGTCGTCAGTTCCGGATCGCCACCGCCCGCGAGGATCAGGTCGCCCCGGATCTTGCCGCCCTGCACCGGTCCGGTCGCGACCAATCGGGTTGGAAAGCGGTAGCCGGCGCCGAGATGCTCCAGCGCGTAGAGCGAGGTGATGACCTTCATGGTCGAGGCCGGCGGCATCGGCTTGCCGCCCTGCCGCGCCTCGAGGATCAGCCCAGTCTTCGCATCGGCGACCACATAGGCGACTTCTCCGCCAAGCCCCGCCGCGCCGATCAGGTCGGCGGCCCGCGCGGCGCTGGCCGCGCCAGACGTCGCAACCCGGATCCCGGTCCGCGCCACCGGCCGCTGCGACCGCGCCGGCGCATTGCCGAACGCGGCACTCGCCATCCCGCCGAGAACCCCGCCCAGAACCAACCGCCGCGTGATCCGCGCCATCCGCTCCTCCTCGCTGGCCGAACCATCGCCCAGCGCCCGCGCCATCGCAAGCCCCGCAGGGATCACTTCTTCTGTTCGAAAATACCTTCGGGGGTGAATGCGCGCCTCCTGCGCGCAGAGGGGGCGGACAGCCCCCTCAGTTCCGCCGCCACTCGCCCCGCGCCCGGATCGCACTCGACGAGAGGTTCACCATCGGCACGTCGAGGAAACACCAGGCCGGCGGCGCCATCCGTGGCAGAAGCTGCGCCGCCTCTGCCGGCAGCCGGTAGCACGCATATTCGTCGGCCGCCCGCGCCCCCCGCGCGGCGAGCCGCGTGCCAGGGCGCGCGAAGATGCCGAGCGGCACGTTGCGCATGATCCATTCCCAGTCCTGCCAGCGGTCGAACTCGGCAAGGTTGTCCGCCCCCATCAGCCAGACGAAGCGCACCCCGGGATACAGCGCCCTCAGGCGGCCGAGCGTCCGGGCGGTGTAGCGCGTTCCCAGCCGCGCCTCGATATCGCTGATCACCACGCGCGGATGCGCCATGACCTCCCCCGCCCGCGCGATCCGGTCGGCCATCGGCGCGGGACCGTTGACCTTGAGCGGGTTGCCCGGCGACACCAGCCACCACACCCGGTCAAGCCCGAACCGCTTCAGCGCCTCGCGGGTGATATGGGCATGGCCCTCGTGGGCGGGGTCGAACGACCCGCCGAGTAGGCCGATCGCCTCGCCCCTGAACGCCAACGGATATCCCTGCACGCGCGCTCTCCTGCCCCGACCCTTCCGAAACCGCTCATCGTCCGGCGGCTGCCACTTTCCCCGCTTCTAGCCCATACGCCAATGACTTGCGACGCCTGAGTTCTTGCCCCCTACCCCGGCACAGTGCCCCCTAAATGGAAACCGTTGCGTGCCCCAACCAACCGGCTAAGCTCGTGCGACATGACACGCGCCGATCCTGCCCCGCATATCACCATCGACGAGGCAGACCCGCGCGGCACCGCCGCCCGGATCTGCCTTGCCGCCTATTACGCCGAACTCGCCCGCCGCTTCCCCGGCGGGTTCGACGTCGCGCTGTCCCGCGACCCGGACGCGACCGACATGGTCCGCCCCAAAGGCGCGTTTTTCGTCGCCTCGATGAACGGCCGGCCCGTCGCCTGCGTCGGCCTCAAGGGCCATGGGCAATGGGGCGAGGTGAAGCGCCTCTGGGTCTCCCCTTCCGCGCGCGGCCAGCGCCTCGCAACCTGCCTGATGGCGTTGATCGAAACCGCCGCACGAGACCTTGGCATGACCCGCCTCCGCCTCGACACCAACTCCGCGCTCCCTGAGGCCGTCGCCCTGTACCGCGCCGCCGGCTGGACCGAGATCCCGCGCTTCAACGACGATCCCTACCCGGACGTGTTCTTCGAGAAGGGGGTGTGATGCGTATCACCGTCCGCCCTGCCGCCCTGGCCGACCACGAGGCGGTGCGTCAGCTCCGCCTTACCACCCATGCGGAACATGCCACGCGGGAGGAAGGTTACGACGCCCCCTCCTTTGAAGACGCCATCCTCGCCCCGCCGGAAAAGGACGGGAACCGCGGCCTGCTCATCGTCGAGGTCGATGGGGTTTTCGCTGGCCACCTCGCTCATGGCCCTCATCCTCCTCGCCTTGGGCTTCACCTTTGCCGCGCTGGGGCGCTGACGCTGCCCCCCGGATTGCCCTTCCCCGCGCCATTTTCCACATGGGACCAGACCCCGTTTCCCCCAGGATCGTTCCCAAGGCCAGTACCTGTACGACAACCACATGGACGGCGTCTCCAAGACCCGTCCCGGCGGCGTGAAGATCGGCATCGTCGACGTCAACAGCGCGGGGAAATCGGCCCTGATCCCCTACCCTTAGTCGTCACGCTCGACCTTGGGCAACTTGTGCGCGATCCCCTTGTGGCAGTCGATGCAGGTCGACCCGCCGCTGAGATCGGTACCCAGTGCGACCGGCTCCATCTTCTCGCGCGACCGGGCACGCTGATGCTCGAAGTCCATCGCATCGAAGCTGTGGCAATTGCGGCATTCCCGCGAATCCGTCTTCTTCATCGCGGCCCAGACATGGTTGGCCAGCTCTTCTCGCTTCGCCTCGAACTTCTCGGGTGTGCCGATGGTGCCGCGGAACTTGTGCCAGAGCTCGTTCGACGCCTGGATCTTGCGGATCAGCTTCGGCGTCCAGGCATGCGGCACATGGCAATCCGAACAGATCGCCCGCACGCCGGAGGCGTTCTTGTAATGGATCGAGGTCTTGTATTCCTCATAGACCGTGTCGCGCATCTCGTGGCAGGAGATGCAAAACCCCATCGTGTTGGTCGCCTCCATCGCGGTATTGAACCCGCCCCAGAAGATGATGCCGGCGATACCGCCGACCGAAAGCAGCACGCCCTGCCCGATCAGCGCGCTCGGGCGCGTGAACCAGTGCCAGAGCCTCCGGAAGAATCCGTTCATTTTCCCGTCTCCTCGTCCCTTCGTGAAAGCGCCGGGGCGCTGCCCGCCCCGGCGCTCTCGACCTCGGCGGTCCGCCAGTCTTATTCGGCAGGAAGCGTGGCCAGATAGGCGAGGAGATCGGCCGAGACCTTGTGGTCGATCGCCCGCATCGCAGGCATGACCTCTCCCGGCTGGCCATTCAGCAGCTTGTGCATCACTTCCTGCGGATTGCCGACCAGCGAGGCGAGCGGCGGCATGTCCTTGGGCAGCTTGCCTTCGGGTCCGTGGCAACCGGCGCAGACTGTGTTGAAGACCTGCTTGCCCGCAGCGGCATCCCCCTTCGAAGCCTTGGTCTCCAGGTCGACGAGCGGGGTCAGATCGACCTGCCCGTACACGACGAAGTTCGCCAGGTCGGCCAGGTCGGCATCCGAGAGCTTGTCGCCATAGCCGTGTTCCGGCGCTTTCAGAAGCGCGACGACTGCCGCAGGATCGCCGCCTGCCATGCCATTGATCCCCTTGATCCCGGTCACATGACCACCCGCCTTGTAGGCGCCCTCCGCACCGAGACCGTCCCAGCCGTGGCATTCCTTGCAGCGCCAGTTCGAGGCCGGGTCGGCGGCATATTTCGCGTTCGACGCGGGATAGAGCGGGTGCGATTCCGCCGGCGCTTCGGCCTTCACGACCTTGTACCATTTGTCGTAGAGCTTGCCGCCGCGCGCGACCGACCCCTGATCGACTTCGGCCGCCGCGATGCCGCCGGCCATCAGCCCGCCGAGCGCGACCGCCACGCAGACGTAAATATTAGATCTCTTGGCATATTTTGGCATGATTCAACTTCCTCCAATGGCGTTGCCGCCGGGATACTTGAACGCCGTTTCCTGCCGCCAGCGTTAGAGGGCGGGGTCGCCCGCGGACATACAACTCGAGTTATAGACACCCCAAAATCCGGCCGCCCCCGCCCCGTGTGACGGCGCCCGCGGCGCGCGAAACACGGATCGGCTCTCTCCGTTCTCCCGCCGATCCGGCCCCGCGTTGCCCTCGTCGGGCAATTCAGCTAGACGACCGGCAATTCCATACGCCAAGGAAATCCAGCATGGCCAGCTACCAGTACGTCTACCACATGGATGGCGTCTCCAAGACCTATCCCGGCGGCAAGAAGCTCTTCGAGAACATCCGCCTGAACTTCCTGCCCGGCGTGAAGATCGGCGTCGTCGGCGTCAACGGCGCGGGGAAATCGACCCTGCTCCGCATCATGTCCGGCATCGACAAGGATTTCTCGGGCGAGGCCTGGGCGGCGAAGGGTGCCACCGTCGGCTACCTGCCGCAGGAACCCGCCCTTGACGAAAACCTCGATGTGCGTGGCAACGTGATGCTCGGCGTCGCGGCGAAGAAGGCCAAGCTCGACCGCTACAACGAGCTGGCGATGAACTATTCCGACGAGACCGCAGACGAGATGGCCGCGCTCCAGGACCAGATCGACGCCGAGAACCTCTGGGATCTCGACAGCCAGATCGACGTCGCGATGGAGGCCCTGCGCTGCCCGCCCGACGACGCCTCCGTCGCCACGCTTTCGGGCGGCGAACGGCGCCGGGTCGCGCTCTGCAAGCTCCTGCTCGAAGCGCCCGACATGCTGCTTCTCGACGAACCCACCAACCACCTCGACGCCGAAACCATCGCGTGGCTGCAAAAGCACCTGATCGAATACGCGGGCACGATCCTGATCGTCACCCACGACCGCTACTTCCTCGACGACATCACCGGCTGGATCCTCGAACTCGACCGCGGCCGCGGCATTCCCTACGAGGGCAATTATTCCGCCTGGCTCGAACAGAAGGCCAAGCGGCTGGCGCAGGAAGCGCGCGAGGACAAGGCGCGGCAGAAGGTGCTGGAGCGCGAGCTTGAATGGATTCGCGCCGGCGCCAAGGCGCGGCAGGCCAAGCAGAAGGCACGGATCAACAAGTACAACGAACTGGCCGACCAGTCGGAGCGCGACAAGCTGACCCGCGCCCAGATCATCATCCCGAACGGCCCCCGCCTTGGCGGCAAGGTGATCGAGGTCGAGGGGCTGAAAAAGCACATGGGCGACAAGCAGCTGATCGAGGATCTTTCCTTCGCGCTGCCCCCCGGCGGCATCGTCGGCGTCATCGGCCCGAACGGGGCGGGCAAGACCACCCTCTTCCGCATGCTCACCGGGCAGGAACAGCCCGACGCCGGCAGCGTAAGCTACGGCGACACGGTGAAGCTCGCCTATGTCGACCAGTCCCGCGATGCCCTCGATGCCGGCAAGACGGTGTGGGAGGAGATCTCCGGCGGCGCCGAACAGATCGAACTGGGCGACGCCCAGATGAACTCCCGCGCCTATTGCTCCGCCTTCAACTTCAAGGGCGGCGACCAGCAGAAGAAGGTCGGCCTCCTCTCGGGCGGCGAACGCAACCGCGTCCACATGGCGAAACTCCTGCGCTCGGGCGGCAACGTGCTATTGCTCGACGAACCGACCAACGATCTGGACGTCGAGACCCTACAGGCCTTGGAGGCCGCGCTCGACGATTTCGCCGGCTGCGCCGTCATCATCTCCCACGACCGCTTCTTCCTCGACCGGCTGTGTACGCATATCCTGGCGTTTGAAGGGGATGCGCATGTGGAGTGGTTCGAGGGCAACTTCGAGGCCTACGAGGAGGACAAGGTTCGGCGGCTGGGGCCGGATTCGATCGAGCCGAAGCGGGTGAAGTACAAGAAGTTCACGAGGTGAGGCAGCTGGATTGTTTGGATTTCGCAAGCGGGTTCAATACTGCGCGAAAACGCTTGCATGGCAAATGCGTGCGGTACCTGGTGAGGCGTTGTTGCGAAATTCACGCTCGAGGCGTGCCTTCCCCCTTTCCCCGTTGATGTCAGACGACGCGGACGATTTCGGCGGTGCCGAGGGCGTTGAAGC
>NCEA01000047.1:22994-32474 GCA_002280515.1 Rhodobacterales bacterium 32-67-9 | reverse complement strand
ATTCCAGACTCCATGGAGAAACTCCGTCCTGATCAACATCAGGCTCCAATCAGCCGATTACGACCAAGGCTGAAAGGTGGGGTTCAGGCGACGCTTACGGTGGGTCAGGAACCATGCGCTTTTGTAGGTAATGCCAAGAACGCGGTGCAGTTGGTGGCTGCTGATGCCCTTCTTGCTGGACACCATCAGGTGAATGGCTTGGAGCCACAGATGAAGCGGCAGGTGGCTTTCCTCGAAGATGGTGCCCTTGCGAACGGTGAACTGCCCACGGCATTCGCGGCACTTCCAGAGGCCGTAACGTTCTTTGCCCTCCGGGTTCTTTTTTGTCGCCTTCGTGCGGACGCCTTCAAGACGATAGGCGCGATCCACAACGCCGCAGTGCGGGCAGACCGGGCCATCCGCCCAAAGCATCGCTTCGACGTGGGCGAAGGCGGCAGCTTCGTCGTGCATGTAAGTGGCGGAAAGAACGGACATTGTGAACTCCTATCGTCTTGATAGAGATATAGGAACTCACGTTGGGTTTGTCAAATATACAATCGCCCACCTTTATGTCTCACCTAAAGCATGACTGGCCATCCGTGCCAAGCAGCGGCAAGATTTGATCCTGGCTGATGTGTCTCGCTGTAATGAATGAGTTGGTTAGTCACTCCAAGCCTTTAAGCATGCCGCGCCTGCGTGCCCAATCTCGCCATTCGACTTCCTCGGTCGAAACAACTTCCAAGGTTTGGTCGAATCCGTGTTGCGTGGTGAAGATCATAAGGTTATCGCAATCATATCGTGCCGATCGTGCGATCAAGCCGTCTACACCTAGATGCTCCAAAGCCGCTCCTATCTGTTGTGTCACGAAATAGTCTCGCGTGCCGTAGCGAGACCTATCGACTCCAAGGGCTTCAAGATCGCCCATCTGTAGGCGAACCACCCTTGAGGCAGTCAACGCAATAGTGCTTACTTTCAGCGGGTTAGAGCGAGGAAGTGGCGTGAGTTCGATCATGTAAGATGCGACTTCTGCTAGCGCACCGTCACGTTGCATTGACGTGTAGAGGACAGATGTGCCCGGCGTCGAGTTTTGAGGGACGCTCCAGCGGCCGCCGTTGGCTGAGGCTTCCAAAGCATCACGGTAACCGTCGGGTCTGACCGCTATCTGTTCCAGCGCCAAGGCAGCAGGTCATCGACCTTTGTGATCTTGTAGTCAGGGATACGGGCCAAGGTGTCGGCGAGCCAGGCGTGGGGATCGATGGCGTTGAGCTTGGCCGTTTCGATCAGGGTGTAGGCGGTGGCGGCGGCCTTGCCGCCCGCCTCCGAGCCGACGAAGAGGTAGTTCTTGCGGCCGAGGGCGATGGCGCGCATGCCGCGTTCGGCGGCGTTGTTGTCGAGTTCGAGGATGCCGTGGTCGAGATAGGGGCGCAGCCGCTCCATGCGGGTCAGGGCATAGCGGATGGCGGCCGCGAGCGGGGATTTGCCCGAGATCGTGGTGAGTTGCAGGGCCAGCCAGACCTCCAGATTGTCGAAGATCGGGGCCGCATGTGCCTTGCGAAGTCCGACCCGGACATCCGGTGGCGACCCTCGGGCTTCCTTCTCGACGGCGTAGAGTTGCGCGATCCGGCCGATGGCCTCTTCGGCGATCGCGGAGCCTTGTGACCGGTGGATGTCGACGAACTTGCGCCTGACATGGGCCATGCAGGCGACCTCGCGGATCGCTCCGGTCCGATACAAGTCCTCGAACCCGGCATAGCCGTCGGCATGCATCCATCCGCGGAAGCGCGCGAGATGGTCCTTCGGGTGCTGACCCTTGCGGTCGCCGGAGAAGCGATACCAGGCGGCCGGTGGGGCTTGCCCGCCCCATGGTCGTTCGTCGCGGGCATAGGTCCAGAGCCGTGCCGTCTGGGTCTTGCCGGTCCCGGGGGCGAGCATGCTCAGGGGCGTGTCGTCGGCGAAGATCGCCTCGGCCGACAGGACATGGCGGCCGATGGCGTCAGCGAGGGGTTCAAGCAAGGCAGTGGACTTGCCGACCCAGTCGGCCAAGGTCGATCTGTCGAGGTCGAGCCCCTCACGGTCGAAGATCTGGCTCTGGCGATACAAGGGAAGATGGTCGGCGTATTTGCTGACCAGCACGTGAGCCAAGAGACCCGGGCCCGGGCGACCGCGCTCGATGGGACGCGTGGGTAGCGGGGCCTGCACGAAGCGTTCGCAGCAGGAACATGTCAATCGGGGCCGGACGATGCGGTTCACGATGAAGCGGCCCGGGACGTATTCCAGTTCCTCGGTCACATCTTCGCCGATCCGGCGCAGGCGACCGCCGCAGTCGGCACAGGCATCGGCGCCGGGCGTCAGTTCCACCTCCATCCGGGGGATATGGTCCGGGATCGGACGACGCTTCGGCTTATCCTTCTCCTCGATGTCCGGCAGCTTCATCCGCGCCGTCATGGCAGCGGCGGCGATCTCGCTGGTCTCGAGGGCCAGCTGGAGTTGCTCGGCCGTCTCGGACGAGGTGCCGAACCGGTGCGCCCGGCGCAGCTTCTCGATCAGGATCGCCTGTGCCTTGACCTCGGCCAGAAGCCGCGCGGTGAAGCTGCGCAGCTCCTCGGGGTCTTCCGGCAAGGTCAGGGTCCGATCCAGCATGCAAGAAGTTTATCCCACTGTATTATTTGTGGGAATCATTGATTGCGGGCCCCGCGGACTATCCCGCCGCCAGAGGCCGCCACGTCCGTTCCGGCGCTCGCCAGTCGATCCCCTCCAGGAGCATCGACAACTGTGCAGGGGACAGCGCAACCTTGCCCTCCTTGGCCGCCGGCCAGACGAACCGCCCCTTCTCCAGCCGCTTCAGGAACATGCAGGCCCCCTGGCCATCCCACCAGATGACCTTGACCAGATCACCCCGGCGACCACGGAAGACAAAGAGATGCCCGCCAAACGGGTCCTGCTTCAGCACGGCTTCGGCCTGCGCCGCCAAGGCCGCAAAGCCCTTGCGCATGTCCGTCACCCCAGCCGCCAGCCAGACCCGCGTGTTGGCAGGAACCGGGATCACGCCGAGAGCCCCCGGATCAGCCGCGCCAGCGCCTCAGGATCATAGCTGCCGCTAATCCGCATCCGGTGGCCGCCCGCCAACTCGATCTCGATGTGGTTCTCGGCGGCAGGTGCCGCCGGGGCAGACCTGGTCTCCGCGACGATCTCTACCGGCAGAAAGCGCGCCTCCTCTGCTGGGGGTGCAACCAAGGCGGGGTCCGGCGCATAACGGGGATCGCGCAGCCACTTGAAGATCAGGTTCGCGTTCACCGCGTAGCGCCGCGCCACCTGAGCCACGGAAACGCCCGACGCCGTCGTCTGGAAACAGATCGACCGCTTCTCCTCGTCCGTCCAAAGCCGCTTCGTCCGACGCGCCACGCCATCACCATAGTGTCCACTATCGTTGGTGGACACTATCCGCCTCTCTCACAACGTGGCAGGGCGGTCAGCCCGGACGCTTACGCATCACGGGACGGGCTGGTGGCTCGAAATACCTGACCGGCGAATGGTTGCGTCGGAAACGCAGCGAGTTGCCGTAGGAGTTCCTTGTCATGAAGCATTGTCCCGCATCACCCCTACAGATACACGGCATCCCTGATCTGGCTAACCAGCCGATGCACTTCATCCATTCGGCCCTGTGCAATCAGTGTCGCGGGGGTTTGCCCATTTAATAGCTTCTGCGGTGAGAACAGAAACAACCTCGCCTCTCGTGGATCATACAACTCTGAAAGCTGATCTATGAAAAAGTCCAGCTCAAGCAACGCTTTCTCTGAGGCGGGCCTAGGGTCACGATGACCCTGACGCCAGCGGGAGACAGTCTCTGGAGACGTCTGTAGAAGTTCAGCAAGTTCGGCAAAAGAAAGCGCGCCCTTCTCATGAATCGCATCAAGACGGCGGGCTACTGCACCGGTCATATTCAACCCTTTCCTAAAGTGTCATCAGCGTGTTGAGCGACGTTTTGGCACTACTGCAAGCGAAGGTGAAGGCACCTCCGAGACATGCGTAACTGCGGTCCTGAACGCGCTTACCTGAGTCTGTTTCTTGCCAAGTTTCTGGCGGAGGTCATCCGGCAATGACGCAAACCCTGCGGCCCTGGCTACGTCATCTGAAACCGCCCGAACCATCCCGTCGAGATAGCCCTGTACACGGACGGACTGCGGCATTCCGGCTAGTTGTTCGATCTCTCGCGCTCGCTGGTAAATTGCATGCCTGCCAGGGTTTGAGAGCATGTCATGCATCCCGCGCGGACAGCAATGTTGATCGTTACAAGCGAAGTGCCCACGTGCCCTCGGCGACGACTGTAGGAGCTGTCTTGCTGTTTCGGGCTTTAGCAATGCGTCCAGCTGTCTAATGTACACGCGCTTTGCTGGAGGGGCAAAACTACCCACATCTTCCTTGCGAGGGCGACGCCAAGCACTGGCGTGAAAGTTTTGATGAACTGCTATCCCGTGAGCGATTCCACCAACTGCGCCGAACGCGAGTGCAGCCAAGCCGGGAAGTCCTCCAACATGATCGGCGACAATTGGAATGCCCGCAGCGTGAAAATCGCGGCAAGCCTCCATATAGGCAACGGTCTTATCGCCGCTAGCGTCGTCGCCGAAGTTTTCGACTCTGAGCCAAATGGCATCACACGGAATGTCGGCAACAGCCGGCAAAAGTGCCTGCCGAAGTGTGCGGTTTCGTAGGACCGCAATGGGAATGGCCAGCGAATAAATCAGCGGCATCTGAACTCTTGCTGCTGAGATGATATCACGTGCCCAGCCCATTGCCGCAACATCAGTTCGTAGCCACAAGTCGTTCGGACTCGACACTAGATGTGTTGGGCCTATGAGTTGCGTGAACTGACGTTCGACTGCAAACTCCACGATTTGCTCAACCAGTCCGCGACCGGCTTCGCCTTGAAAGTCAGACACACGGTGAAAGTCCTCCCCACCCCAAGGAAGGCCGGCCAAGCCGTTCGAGTAAGCGCCCGGCGTGCCCATTTCTTGTGTCTTGGGGTCCAAGATCACGTCGAACCCTCGGTCGCGCGCATCTGCTATCAACTCGGCATGACGACTAGCGTGCTGCGCGGATATCACTAGCCCAAACATGCCGGCTTCACCGGATGCCAGAAGGTTCAAGAGTTCGCGGTGGTCGTTATGGCCGACTCGAATAAAGAACCCTAGCTCGTGCCGCGTACGCTTCTCGGTGCGCCGAGGCAAGTTAACGACGTTGGTCATGCGACATCCTCCATGCCGGGATGCGATTGACCATACACTTGACGTTTGCCTTGCGCAAGCGGTTTACGTTAGAATTGACACTATCATTGATTACCTTGCTGCGAGTCAACTCGACCATGACGAGATGTCAGTAGTTCCTACAAATATCCGACACATTTTTCTGAGAGGGCATCTACAGTTTCATGGTGCACGACTTCCCCCATAGGGGTGCATGCATTCGGCCACATTGGCAGGCACTTCGACTGATTTCCTTAACTAGTGCTGAGCCGAACAACGACTTGCTGGCATCGTCCACCAGTCCCACTAGACCTTGCCCCACTGGTGCGTCTCAGCAAGGGCGCGTTTCGTCTCATATAAATTCTTATTGACATTTGAGACAGGGTGCGCCCTTATGCCTAAGACTTGTATGAGACAGCGGGGTGGCGATAATGTTTGTTGGATATGCTAGGACTTCGACGCTTGACCAGAAGGCCGGCTTCGAGGCGCAAGACCGGGAGTTGAGGGCGCTAGGCTGCGAAAGGGTGTTTGCAGAGCAAGTGTCGTCAGTAGACGTTGCCGAGCGTTCGGAACTCGCAAATGCCTTGGAGTTCATTAGGGCCGGTGACACGCTTGTCGTCACCAAACTTGACCGGCTAGCACGCTCAGTTCGGCATTTGCATGACATCCTCGGAGTACTCACTACCAAAGGGGCGCATCTCAAGATCATCGGACTAGGGATAGACACCAACACACCGACCGGAAAGCTAATGCTCACAGTACTTGGCGGCATAGCTGAGTTTGAGCGGGAGATCATGCTTGAGCGGCAACGTGAGGGTATCGCCAAAGCAAAGGCGGCGGGTAAGTACAAGGGGCGGCAACCCACCGCGCGGGCTAAGGCGGCAGATGTGATCCGCCTGCATAGGGATGGCATGGGGGCTACGGCTATTGCGGTACAACTCGGCATAGGTCGGGCATCTGTATACCGAGTGTTGAGCGAAGCCGGCTCCTAGATCATTGGGACTTGTCAGCTCGACATCCAAATTCCTTGCCCCCTCGTCCTAAGACTGACTACGGGTCCAAACCTTAACCCTCCGTCCTAAGAGGTATGTCGTGCTGACGGATGTCTTGGTATCGCATAGTGCGACGTGATGCCCGCTCCACAGCCGTTTGGCCAGCCAAAATCAGATACTGGGAAAGCCGTCTTGCGATACCCGGAGACCGCGTTCCCAGCGATACCTTGACGTCGGTGCGTTTGCCGAGCGGGTGGAGGGCTGCGGGAATGGGCCAGCGGAAGTAGAAAATGCCGTGACGCGAGGTGCTTAGATAAGCCGCATGATGCATGCCGTGTGTCTCACTTGTGCGTCGCACCGAGAGAAAGCGGCTTCTAAGCTGTTGATCTTGGGGAGAATGGTGGGCGACCCTGGAATCGAACCAGGCATGGGTCTCCCCGGCGGAGTTACAGTCCGCTGCCGCACCTTGCAGCACGTCGCCCGACGCCGGGGCTGATTACTGCGGCTGTCGCGACGCGTCAACCGCAATCTCCGTTCCTTTTCCGGCGGATTGCAGGGGCGGCGGGACCACGGTTTCAAAGGGCGCGCAGGGGAATTCGGGGGCAGATCGTGCGGCTTGGCAATCGCGGGTGTTGGGCGTAGGTGGAACCCGGTTGTCCGGCAATCGAAAGGCCAGTCAGTTGAAGAAACCCACCTGGGTGATCGACAAGGAACGCGCCCGGCGCGCCGCCGCGGCGGAAACCGTGTGGCTTTTCGGGCTCCATGCGGTGCGCGATGCGCTGGTCAACCCGGCCCGCGAAAAGCTGCGCCTTGTCCTGACCAAGAACGCCGCCGACCGGCTCGGGCCTGAGATTCTGAGCGGGGCGCTGGCACCAGAAATCGTCGATCCGCGCAAGTTCGATGCCCATGTTCCGCTCGCCCCGGACAGTGTCCACCAGGGCGCGGCGCTGGAGGTGAAGCCTCTCGCCTGGGGCGGGCTCGAGGAGGTCTGCGCCGGGGGCGCGGGGGCGGCGCTTGTCGTGCTGCTCGACCGGGTGACCGACCCGCACAACGTGGGCGCGATCTTGCGCTCGGCCGAGGTCTTCGGCGCCCGCGCCGTCATCGCGCCGGCGCGCCATTCCGCGCCCGAGACCGGGGCGCTGGCCAAGACCGCGAGCGGCGCGCTCGAACGCCAGCCCTATCTCAGGGTCGGCAACCTTGCCGAGGCGATGGAGCGGCTCCGCGCGATGGGTTATATCCTCCTCGGCCTCGACGGCGCGGCGGAGGTCACGTTGGCGGGCGCGCTGGCGGAGGCCGGGACGCGGCCCGTCGCACTCGTTCTCGGGGCCGAGGGGCCGGGGCTGCGCGAGAAGACGCGCGAGACCTGCGACCGGCTCGTGAAGATCCCCTATCCGGGCGGGTTCGGTTCGCTCAACGTCTCCAACGCCGCGGCGGTCGCGCTTTATGCCGCGGTGATGCGCTGAGGGGCTTTCACCCTTTGCTCCCGCCGGATCACGCTTGCGGGAGGTCTCTTTCACGGCGGGTCGGGTGGTGGCATGTTGGACGCCGGCACCGGCCGTTGACCGGAATGGAGTTGAGATGAGCCTGACCCGACGCGCCCTGCTGATCGCCGCGGTCTCGATCCCCGTCGGGGGAACGATCCTGCGTCCTGCATTCGCCAGCGAACCGGAGGTGTTCGCCCCGGGCGGCGTGGCGATCTCCGGTTACGATCCGGTCGCCTATTTCACCGAAGGCAAGCCGGTTCCGGGCCAGACCGGCCATGCTCTGAAATGGCGTGGCGTGACCTGGTATTTCGCGAGCGCCGAGACGATGGAGGCGTTCGAGATGGATCCGCTCGCCTATGCGCCGCAATACGGCGGCTACTGCGCCTATGCGATGTCGAAAGGCGCGGTCGCCTCGACCGTCCCGGACGCATTCACCGTCACCGGCGGCCGGCTTTACCTCACCTATTCGACCGAGGTCCGGGCGATCTGGCGCGAGGATATCGCTGCGAACGTCGCGCTGGCCGACAGCCATTGGCCTTCCGTGCTGAATTCCCGCTGATCACAAGATCGCGACGCGATCTTTTTACGCCGCAGTTACATTCCTACATCACTCTGTGGAAGCACGGCTTCGGAACAGCCGCGCTTCAATTCACTGTCCCTCGTTCCGCACTGGCGCCCGGCCTCTTGGTTCGGGCGTCTTTTTCTGGCAAGTGGGGGCCCATGACCGAGTATTCCGACGCCCTGCTGCGCAAGATCCTCACCACGACCCGCGTGATCGCGGTCGTCGGCGTATCGCCCAACCCGGTGCGGCCGTCCTATTATGTCGCGCGATACCTTGGGCTGAAGGGGTTCACCGTGATCCCGGTCAATCCCGGCCATGCGGGGCAGGAGATCCTGGGCCAGCCGGTTCATGCCGACCTTGCCTCGATCCCGAAGGACGCGCGGGTCGACATGGTCGACATCTTCCGCCGGTCGGAGGCGGTGCCGGGCATCGTCGAAGAGGCGCTGGCCGAGCTTCCCGACCTGAGGACGATCTGGATGCAGATCGGGGTCAGCCATGCCGGCGCCGCGGCGATGGCCGAGGCGCGCGGGATCCGGGTCATCCAGAACCGTTGTCCGAAGATCGAGTACCAGCGGCTCTACGGCGAGCTGCGCATGGGCGGGTTTGCGACCGGGGTGATCTCCTCGAAACTCTGAGGCCGGAAGTTCCGGGTACGGTGGCGGACGCGGGAAGCCTCCGGCGGGGATATTTCAGGCAAGATGAAGGGTGGTCAGCCGCGCGCGGCCTTTTCGGCAAGGCCGGAGGTGCCGTCGCGCCGGGCGAGTTCGGCCTCGATATCGGCGAGCGTCACGTCGCGGGCGGCGCACATGACGAGGAGGTGGTAGAGCACGTCCGCCGCCTCGGAGGTCAGCCGCGCGCGGTCGCCCTTCACCGCCTCGATGATCGCCTCGACGGCCTCCTCGCCGAACTTCTCGGCGCATTTCTCGGGGCCCTTGGCGAGGAGTTTCGCGGTCCAGGACGTATCGGGATCGGCGCCCTTGCGGGCGGCGATGGTGGCGGCGAGGGTCTGGAGGGGGGTCATTCGAGCCTCATCGGAATTCCGGCGGCGGCCATGTGGGCCTTGGCTTCGCCGATCGTATAAGTGCCGAAGTGGAAGATCGAGGCGGCGAGGACGGCCGCGGCATGGCCCTCGGTCACGCCTTCGACGAGGTGGTCGAGCGTGCCGACGCCGCCCGAGGCGATCACCGGGATCTCCACCGCGTCGGCGATTGCGCGGGTCAGGG
>NCEA01000047.1:0-22944 GCA_002280515.1 Rhodobacterales bacterium 32-67-9 | reverse complement strand
CGCCCGCGCCTTTCGCGGCGACGGTGCGGGCGAAGTCGACGGCGTCGATGCCGGTGGGCTTGCGGCCGCCGTGGGTGAAGATCTCCCACCTTCCGGGGGCGACGGTCTTGGCGTCGATCGCCACCACGATGCACTGGCTGCCGAAACGGTCGGCGGCCTCGGCCACCACGTCGGGGTTGGCAACGGCGGCGGAGTTGAAGCTGACCTTGTCGGCGCCGGCGAGGAGGAGGGCGCGGACGTCGTTCTGGGTGCGCACCCCGCCGCCGACGGTGAGCGGGATGTAGCACTGTTCGGCGGTGCGGGTGACGAGGTCGTACATCGTGCCGCGATTTTCATGCGTGGCGTGGATGTCGAGAAAGCAAAGTTCGTCCGCGCCGGCCGCGTCATAGGCCTTCGCCGCCTCCACCGGGTCGCCCGCGTCGATCAGGTTGACGAAGTTCACGCCCTTGACCACGCGGCCGTCGGCCACGTCGAGGCAGGGGATGATGCGGGTCTTGAGCATGGCAGCGGCTCCTTCGGCGCCTACATAGCGCGGGGTGCGGGGCGGCGCCAGATTGAAGCCATGCGGGGGCAGGCGACGCGGGGAGGGGCGCGTGCGCCGTGCTGCGTATTTGAAGCGACATGGCCCCGGGCAGGGCCGGCGCGGGGTTGAATTGGGGAAACCGCAGCCATCGCAGCCCCGCCATGTACCGCCTTGCGCTTCTACTCGCTCTGATGTTGATCCCGGCCGCACTGCGCGCCGAAAACCGGATGGCCCTCGTCATCGGCAACGACGGCTATACCGAGGTGCCCGTCCTGGAAAACGCGGTGGCGGATGCCACGGCCGTCGCGGCGCGGCTGACCGAGGTGGGGTTCCGTACCGCGCTTGTCACCAATGCGGGGCGGCGCGAGATGAACCTCGCGGTGGCGGAGTTCACCGCGCGGCTTCAGCCTGGGGACACCGCCGTGGTCTTCTATGCCGGCCACGGGGTCGAGATCGACGGCGAGAACTATCTGCTGCCGGCCGATATTTCGGCGCCCTCGGGCGTGGGCGCGGCCTATATCGAGAGCGAATCGATCGCGCTGTCGCGGCTGCTCGACCGGATCCGGGCGACCGGGGCGCGGACCACGCTGGCAGTGATCGACGCCTGCCGCGACAATCCCTTCGCGGGGGCCGCGGGGCGGTCGATCGGCACCGCGCGCGGGCTGGGGCGGATCGCGGCGCCCGAGGGCACGTTCGTCGTCTTCTCCGCCGGGGCGGGGCAACAGGCGCTCGACCGGCTGAACGGGCGCGACGACAATGCCAATTCGGTGTTCACCCGCAGCCTTCTGCCGAAGATCGGCACGCCGGGGCTGGAACTGCGGGAGCTGATCGCGGACGTGCGGGTCGAGGTGCGCGACCTCGCGCTGAGCGAGAACCACGCGCAGTTCCCGGCCTATTACGACGAGTTGCTGGGCGAATTCTATTTCACCGGCGGCACCGCCCCTGCACAAGTGGTTGCGCCGGTGGCGGGCAGCGCCGCGATCCGGGCCGATTTCGATCTTGCCCGACAGGTCGGCGGCGAGGCGGCGCTGCGCGCCTTCGTCGAGAAATACGCCGGGCGGGAGGACGATTTTTCGGTCCAGATCGCGCGGCGGATGCTGGACGAGATGACGGCGGAGACGGCGCCAGAGCGGGTGGCGGCGGCCGAACCCGCCCGCGTCCCCGCCCCCCTTTCCGCCCCCGCCGGGGACGACCGCCGCGAGATCCTGCGGGCGAGCCAGAGCGAGCTGAACCGGCTGGGCTGCAACGCCGGTGGCGCCGACGGGATTGCCGGACGGCGCACGCAATCGGCCTTCGCGGCCTTCATCGCGCAATCGGGCGCCGCGCTCGGGCGCGCCGATCTTGGGTCCGAAAAGTCGCTTGCGGTGCTGAAGGCGGCACGCGCGCCGGGCTGCGCGCCGGCGCCGAAACCGTTGGCGGCGGCGCCTTCGGGTACGGCGCCTGCCGTCCCGTCCCCGCAGGCGTCGCAGGTGACGTCGCCGAGCATCGTCGGACGCTGGGCCTTTTCGGCCGAATGCCCCTTGTTCGTCCGTTCGGCGGGAACGATCACCTACCGGAGCACCGGCGGCACCGGTATCTCCGGAACCTGGCAGGATTCGTTTGGCCAGACGGGAACCAACAGGGGCACCCAGTCGGGCCGGACCTTCATCACCAAAGGCCGATTTGCCGTCGCGCCCTTTACCGAAACCGGCACGCTGAGCGCTGACGGCCAGAGCTATTCCTCGACCTCGACGATGGGCTGCAAGGTGCGCGCCAACCGGATGTAGGGCCTGGCGGGAGAGGCGGTGATGCGCTGCTTCTCCGTGCCCCTCCGGGGCGTTTCGGCAACGAAGACGCTCAGGCGGCGAGGCTGGTCAGCGCCTGCCCGAGGTCGATGGCTCCGTCGTAGAGCGCGCGGCCGGAGATCGCGCCGGCGATGACGCCGGTGTCGCGAAGCGCGATCAGGTCGGCGAGCGAGGCGACGCCGCCGGAGGCGATCACCGGGATCGTGACGGCGCGGGCGAGGGCGGCGGTGGCCTCGATGTTCGGCCCGGTCATGGCGCCGTCGCGGTTGATGTCGGTGTAGATGATCGCGGCGACGCCGGCATCCTCGAAGCTGCGGGCGAGGTCGGTGACCTTCACGTCGGTCGCCTCGGCCCAGCCCTTGGTCGCGACGCGGCCGTCGCGCGCGTCGATCCCGACCGCGACCTTGCCGGGGAAGGCCAGCGCGGCCTCGCGCACCAGCGCCGGGTTCTCAACCGCAACCGTGCCGAGGATGACCCGGGCGAGGCCCTTCGTAAGCCAGGTTTCGATCGTCGCCATGTCGCGGATGCCGCCGCCAAGCTGGCACGGCACCGTGACGCGGGAGAGGATCGCCTCGACCGCCGCGGCGTTTACGGGAAGGCCAGCGAAGGCGCCGTTGAGGTCGACGAGGTGGAGCCATTCGCAGCCCGCCGCCTCGAACTGCGCCGCCTGCGCGGCGGGGTCGTCGCCGAAGACGGTGGCCTTGTCCATCTCGCCGTGCAGAAGCCGCACGCACTGGCCGTCCTTGAGATCGATGGCGGGATAGAGGATCATGGGCCGGTCTCCTTGGTCGCGGTCGCCTCTTGCCACAGCCGACCGGCGATTGCAAAGGCGGCTCAACGCCACGTCACGCTGGACGGGGCGGGGCCAGTTCGCCGATGATCCGCCGCAAATGTCAGGGAGGACATCGGACATGAAGACGCTTTCGCTCGCCGCCGCCGCCGTGCTGTTCGCCGGGGCCGCCTTCGCCGCCGATCCGGTCGAGGGGATGTGGAAAACCAAGCCCGACGACAACGGCAATTACGGCTATGTCCAGATCGCGCCGTGCGGTGCCAAGCTCTGCGGTGTGCTGGTCAAGGCCTTCGATCCCAACGGGGCGGAAAAGCCGTCCGAGAACGTCGGCAAGCAGATCGTCTGGGACATGGTCGCCAATGGCGACGGCTCCTACGGCAACGGCAAGGTCTGGGCCCCGGACCGCGACAAGACCTACAAGTCGAAGATGCAGCTTTCGGGTGACAACCTCTCGGTGTCCGGCTGCGTGCTTGGCGGGGTGATCTGTCGTGCCTCGGACTGGAGCCGGGTAAAATAGGTCAGCCGAAGACCGACCAGCCGGCGCGGCGGGCCAGCATCTCGACCGCCTCGGTGCCGAGCTTGGAATTGCCCTGCGCGTTCAGCCCCGGCGACCAGACCGCGATGGCGGCGCGGCCCGGGGCGATGGTGAGGATGCCGCCGCCGACGCCGGACTTGCCGGGCAGGCCGACGCGGAAGGCGAATTCGCCCGAGCCGTCGTAATGGCCGCAGGTCAGCATCAGCGCGTTGATCCGCCGGACCCGGTCGGGCGAGACCAGCCTTGGCATGCCCGGCGCCTCCATCAGGAAACGCCCCGCACGCGCCAGCTGATCGCAGGTCATCTCGACCGCGCATTGATGGAAATAGCTGCCGAGCGTCAGCTCGGGCGGATTGGTCAGGTTGCCGAAGGCGCGCAGGTAATGCGCGAGCGCAAAGTTGCGGTGGCCGGTCTCGGTCTCGGACCGGGCGACGGCCTGGTTGATGTGGATGTCGTCGTCGCCGGCGGCGGTGCGGATGAAGCCCAGAAGCTCGCCGAGGTATTCGCGCGGCGCGTGGGTCGCGAGCACCGCATCGGTGACCACGATCGCGCCGGCATTGATGAAGGGATTGCGGGGGATGCCCTTCTCGTGCTCGAGCTGGAGGATCGAGTTGAAGGCGAGTCCCGAGGGTTCGCGGCCCACCCGGTCCCAGAGCCGGTCGCCGAGCCGTCCGAGGGCGAGCGCCAGCGCGAAGACCTTCGAGACGCTCTGGATCGAGAACGGCACTCCGGCATCGCCGACCGAATGCTGGCTGCCATCGGCCAGCACCACCGACATGGCGAAATGCCCCGGATCGACGCCGGCAAGTTCGGGGATATAGTTGGCGACCGCCCCGCGATCCGCGCTTCTGCCGACGCTCTCCCGAACCTCGCGCAGGATCGCCGCGATGTCCATCAGGGCCGCCAGGCGAGGAAATTCGCGATGAGCCTGAGCCCCACCGCCTGGCTCTTTTCCGGGTGGAACTGGGTGCCGACCATGTTGCCGCGCCCGACGATCGCGGTGATCGGCCCGCCGTAGTCGCAATGCGCCAGAAGATGCGCCGGATCGGCCACGCGGAAATGGTAGGAATGGACGAAATAGGCATGGTTGCCGGTCTCGATCCCGGCCAGCACCGGGTGCGGGCGGTCGACGACGAGGTCGTTCCAGCCCATGTGCGGCACCTTGAGCGCCCGGTCGGCGGGCGCGATCCTGACCACCTCGCCACCGATCCACCCGAAGCCCGGCGTCTCGCGATATTCGAGGCCGCGCGTCGCCATCATCTGCATGCCGATGCAGATGCCGAGGAAGGGCCGCGCGCGGTGCGTCACCGCCTCTTCGATCGCCTCGAAAAGCCCGGTGAAGCGGTCGAGCGCCGCGCGGCAGGAAGGAAAGGCGCCGTCGCCGGGCAGCACGATGCGGTCGGCGCGGGCCACGTCCTCGGGCCGCGACGAGACGAGGACGGAGCCCGCCCCGGTCTCGGCCGCCATGCGCTGGAACGCCTTTTCCGCCGAATGCAGGTTGCCGGAATCGTAGTCGACGACGACCGTGAGGCTCACAGCGCCCCCTTGGTCGAGGGCAGCACGCCCGCGGCACGGGGGTCGGTCTCGACCGCCATCCTGAGCGCCTTCGCGACCGACTTGAACGCGGCCTCGGCGATGTGGTGGCTGTTGATCCCGTGCTTCCGGTCGATATGCAGGGTGATCCCGCCGTGGGTCGAGAGCGCCTGGAAGAACTCGCGCACCAGGTCGGTGTCGAAGCTGCCGATCTTGGCGGTCGGGAAATCGACGTTCCAGACAAGGTAGGGTCGCCCCGAAAGGTCGAGCGCGGCCTGAACCTGCGCGTCATCCATCGCCAGCGCGAAATGGCCGTAGCGGCGGATGCCCTTCTTGTCGCCGAGCGCCTTCACCAGCGCCTGACCCAGCGCGATGCCGCAATCCTCGACCGTGTGGTGGTCGTCGATATGCAGGTCGCCCTTGGCGCGCACCGTCATGTCTATCAGTGAATGGCGCGACAACTGGTCGAGCATGTGGTCGAAGAACCCGACGCCGGTCTCATTCGAATAGGCGCCGGTCCCGTCGAGATTGATCTCGACCGAGATTTCGGTTTCCGCCGTCTTCCGCTCGATCTTCGCCTGGCGCATGGGACCATCCTTTCGCTTCCGCGCGCCTTATAGGCGCGGGGTGCGGTCAGTTCCAGCGGGCGTCGCGAAAATCGCCGGGTTGTCGCATCGACGCCGCGCAAACGAAAAGACCGCCCGAAGGCGGCCCTGTCCGTTCGCATGAAGCGAGAAACTGGAGCGGGCGATGAGATTCGAACTCACGACCCTAACCTTGGCAAGGTTATGCTCTACCCCTGAGCTACGCCCGCATCCTTGGGTGGGAGCGATGTATAAATTCTCCCGCGCCGCCGCAAGAGGAAAAGTGCGGGGGGCGAAGAGAAAGTTCCCGAGGCCGGCGCGGCGTGGGGCCGGTGGTGCCGTTCGCGCCGGCCGGTGACCGCCGGAGGCGTCGGGCCGGCGTTGCCTGAACGTGCGAGTGATTCGTTCGTATGACCGGCGGCACATCCTAACATCATGTTTTTGTATGATAAAATGGTTACTTATGCCTTAACGCCGCGCCAAAACCGGATCAAAGGCCGCCGTCGGGCCGGGATTAACAATCGCGGCGAAATAGTGCCGCGGGTTCGTCGCAACTATGTCGAAATATGGGCGAATTCTGGGTGCGAACTGGGTCCATCGCCGCAATGGCACCCGATCGGCCGCTACCGGCCACCCGTTCAACCGAAAGGACCCAAGCCATGTTCATGCAGAATGCCACGACCTTCCGCGCCGCCGAGAAGATCTCCCTCGCGCTGCACGGCCTGAATATCCTGCCGGACTTCGGCACGTCCGGCCTTCTGGCCGGCAGCCTCGTCGAGACCGATCGCGGCTGGCGCCCGGTCGAGACGCTGTCGCGCGGCACCCGCGTCGCCACCTATGACGGCGGCTTCTGCGCCGTCGCCCGGGTCGAACGTCACCATGTCTGGCCGGCCACCGGGGCCGAGGTGATCCATGTGCCGGGCGGCGCGCTCGACAATTGCAGCGCCTTCAGCCTGCTGCCGGGCCAGCACCTTCTGGTGACCTCCGAGATCGCCGAGGACGTGCTTGACCGGGCCGGCGCGCTGATCCCGGCCTCGGCCCTCGTCGGCTATCGCGGCATCACCCGCGCGGCCCTGGTGCGGCCGGCCGAAGTGCTGGGCCTCAGGTTTGCCAGTGAAGAGATCGTCTATGTCAATTCCGGCGCGCTGGTCCATTGCGCGGCCGAGGGGCCGGAAGCCGCCGCCCGACGCTCGGCCTTCTTCGAGGTGCTCGACGAGGCGCGGGCCGGCGCGATGCTGGCGCTGATGGCGGCGGGGGCCACGTGGAGCGACGGGCAGGTCCGCGCCGCCTGACCACCGGCGGCAACCGCGAGGACGAACGGGGGCCAGGCGCCCCCGTTTCCGCGTCGGCATGTCACCGGCGCCGACTGCGGAAGACCGGGCTGCCGCCAAGGCCCGCATACGCATCGGCGTCGTCGCCCAGAGCATCGAGAATCGCGGTTTCGATGGAGATGTCCCCGGCGTCCGGTTCACACCACCAATCCTCTGTCGCCTGACCGCCGGCGGGTCGCGGACCCAGGGCGAAGAGGTTGTCGCAGCCTGTCCCCGGCGGCTCGCCGGCCGGTGCCCGGCGAAGGTGGCGGCAGACGGCGCGGGCGCGGTCCTCCAGAAGGCCAAGCTGGCGGTCGAGCCGGTCAAGTCCGGCGCGGCTTTGCTCCGGCCCGGCACCGAGCCATCCGAGCGATCCGCGCAGGTTGCCCAGCGTCAGGATCACATCCTCGACCAGAAAAGCCTCAAGCGCCTGTCGTCTGTCGTGAATCATTTCTCTACCCCTTTTATTCCCCAGGGGCAGGGTAGAGGGGGGCAATTAACGCTCGCCTAACAGGGCCGCGGCTGTGAGACTGCCAGAGAGGGCTGACCTGGTGATGCGCTTTCAGGTCCAAGCCGGAGCCGGGCCGACCGGCGACAGCCGGGGGGCGCTCGAAAGGTTGAGGTGCGCGCTTTGTGGTGCCGGTGCACCCTTCGTTCGACGGGCAACACCTCAGAAGCGGCCGCCTGTGCGGGCGGTTGGCCGCCGGCCCGGCGATGCGCGGCGGCCCGGGGCGCGCCGCCGCGCAGGCGTGCGTCGTCACGACGGCGGATTGGGACCGCTTGCCGGACCGGGACGGTCCCGTTATCGCTCAGCGCCAATCCGCTGGCTTCGGCTCTTTCGACAGCAGGTCGGTGATATAAGCGGCGGATTCGGCATCAAGCTGCGGGATCAAGACGCGGGTGGTGTAATGGCCGTAGAGATGGCCGTCCGGCCCCTTGAAGCCCCAATCCTTGATCTGGTCGCGCGTGAAGGTCAGGGTGTCGCCGATTTCCATCCCCGGCATCGCCACGGGATCGTTGGCGAGCTTGCCCCGGCCCTGTCCGTCGGGCGTCAGCGTAAAGGGAGAGACCCAGATGATCTCTTGCTCCATCTCGGGATGCTCCACCTTCACCGCGACCTTGACCGAATATCCCGCCGCCGAAAGGCCCGTCCCGGCCCCAGCATGGGTGAGAAAGACCGGCAGGGTGGAGATGGCCGTCTCGATGGCGCGGTTCATCACCGGGTCGTCGTTCGCGAAAATGATGGTCGTGTCCTGTGCCCTTGCCAGCCCCGGCAGGGCCAGCGAGAGGGCGAGAAGGCAGGCAAAACGCATCACTCACTCCAGCTCGATCAGCAGGTCCTTCGCCTCGATCTGGCTGCCGGGATGGACGATCACCGCCTTCACCACGGCGGCGCGGTCGGCATGGATGCCGGTCTCCATCTTCATCGCCTCGATGGTCAGCAAGAGGTCGCCGGCATTGACCTTCTGCCCGGCCGTGACCGCGACGGACGCGACCGACCCCGGCATCGGCGCGCCGATGTGGTTCGGATTGCCCTCGGCGGCCTTCGGTTTGGCCGCGGTCTGCGACTTCACCAGACGGTTCGGCACCCGGATCACGCGGGGCTGGCCGTTGAGTTCGAAGAAGACCTTGACCTCGCCGTCCTCGGTCGTCTCGCCCACCGCCTGAAGCCGGATTTCCAGAGTCTTGCCGGGGTCGATCTCGGCGGTGATCTCCTCGCCGGGTTCCATGCCGTAGAAGAAGGTGCGCGTCGGCAGGGTGCGGACCGGCCCGTAGACCCGGTGCCGGCCCATGTAGTCGAGGAAGACCTTGGGATACATGAGGTAGCCGTTCAGGTCCTCGTCATCGACGCCAAAGCCCAGCAACTCCTTCGAGACGGCGGTGCGGGTGGCCTCCAGATCGACCGGGGCAAGGTGCTTGCCGGGGCGCTCGGTGTTGGGCGCCTCGCCCTTCAGCACCTTCCTGACGATGCCTTCGGGGAAGCCCCCCGGCGGCTGGCCGAGGTTGCCGCGCAGCATGTCGGCGACGCTGTCGGGGAAGGCCACGTCTACCGCCGGGTCCTCGACCTGCGACCGCGTCAGGTTCTGCGCGACCATCATCAGCGCCATGTCGCCCACGACCTTCGAGGACGGCGTGACCTTGACGATGTCGCCGAACATCCGGTTGGCGTCGGCATAGGCCTGCGCCACCTCGTGCCAGCGCTCTTCGAGGCCCAGCGACCGGGCCTGCGCCTTGAGGTTGGTGAACTGGCCGCCCGGCATCTCGTGCAGGTAGACCTCGGAGGCGGGCGCCTCGAGCCCGCTCTCGAACGCCGCATACTGGTGGCGCACACCTTCCCAGTAGTTGGAAATCTGCCGGATCGCCGAAATGTCGAGCCCGGTGTCGCGGTCGGTATGGGCCAGCGCCTCGACGATGGAGCCGAGGCAGGGCTGCGAGGTGCCGCCCGAGAAGGCGTCCATCGCTGCATCGACCGCGCTCACGCCGGCATCGGCGGCGGCGAGGATCGTGGCGCCGGCGATGCCCGACGTGTCATGGGTGTGGAAGTGGATCGGCAGACCGACCTCGTCCTTCAGCGCCTTGAAGAGAACACGGGCGGCGGCGGGCTTCAAAAGCCCCGCCATGTCCTTCAGGCCCAGCACATGCGCACCCGCGGCCTTCAGTTCCTTGCCCATCGCGACATAGTAGTTCAGGTCGTATTTCGCGCGGTCGGGATTGAGGATGTCGCCGGTATAGCAGATCGCCGCTTCGCAAACCTTGTCGTTCTCGATCACCGCGTCCATCGCGACGCGCATGTTCTCGACCCAGTTCAGGCTGTCGAAGACGCGGAAGACGTCGATACCGGTCTTCGCCGCCTGGCGGACGAATTCCTGCACCACGTTGTCGGGGTAATTGGTGTAACCGACCCCGTTCGAGGCACGGAGCAACATCTGCGTCATCAGGTTCGGCATCGCGGCGCGCAGATCGCGCAGACGCTGCCAGGGGCATTCCTGCAAGAAGCGGTAAGCGACGTCGAAGGTGGCGCCGCCCCAGCACTCGACGGAGAAGAGCTGCGGCAGGTTGGCGGCATAGGCCGGGGCGACCTTGATCATGTCGATCGACCGCATCCGGGTCGCCAGCAGCGACTGGTGCCCGTCGCGCATCGTCGTGTCTGTCAGGAGGAGCTTCTTCTGCGCCGCCATCCAGTCGGCGACCGCCTGCGGGCCCTTTTCCTCCAGCAGGTTGCGGGTGCCGGGGGCAGGGGCCGCGCGGAGCGCGGGCGGCTTCGGGGCGCGCACCTCGGCCGGCGGCTTAGGCCGGCCGGCGGTCTCGGGGTGCCCGTTCACCGTGATGTCGGCGATATAGGTCAGGATTTTCGTCGCCCGGTCGCGGCGCTTCTTGAAGTTGAAAAGGCCGGGCGTCGTGTCGATGAACTTCGTCGTGTAGGTGTTGTCGAGGAACGTCGGGTGCTTCAGGAGGTTCTCGACAAAGGCGATGTTGGTGGAGACGCCGCGGATGCGGAATTCGCGCAAGGCCCGGTCCATCCGGGCGATCGCCTGCGTCGGCGTCGGCGCCCAGGCGGTGACCTTCACCAGAAGCGAGTCGTAGTAGCGGGTGATCACGCCGCCCGCATAGGCGGTGCCGCCGTCAAGGCGGATGCCCATCCCGGTCGCGGACCGGTAGGCGGTGATGCGGCCGTAATCGGGGATGAAGTTGTTCTGCGGATCCTCCGTCGTGACCCGGCACTGGAGCGCGTGGCCCCGGAGTTCGATATCCTGCTGGCGGGCGACGCCGGTCGCCTCGGCCAGCGTCTTGCCCTCTGCGATCTTGATCTGCGACTGGACGATGTCGATGCCGGTCACTTCCTCGGTGACGGTATGCTCGACCTGGACGCGCGGATTGACCTCGATGAAGTAGAACTTCTCGTCGTCCATATCCATCAGGAATTCGACGGTGCCGGCGCATTCGTAGTTCACATGGGCGCAGATCCTGCGGCCAAGCTCGCAGACCTCGGCGCGCTGGGCGTCGGTGAGGTAGGGGGCGGGGGCGCGTTCCACGACCTTCTGGTTGCGGCGCTGCACGGTGCAGTCGCGCTCGTAGAGGTGGTAGATGTTGCCGTGGCTGTCGCCAAGGATCTGCACCTCGACATGCCGGGCGCGCAGGATCATCTTTTCGAGATAGCCTTCGCCGTTGCCGAAGGCGGCTTCCGCCTCGCGCCGGCCCTCGCGGACCTTCTCGACCAGTTCCTCGGGCCTGGTGATCGGGCGCATGCCCCGGCCGCCGCCGCCCCAGCTGGCCTTGAGCATCAGCGGATAGCCGATTTCCGCCGCTTCCGTCTTGATCGCGTCGAAATCGTCGCCCAGCACTTCGGTCGCCGGGATCACCGGCACACCAGCGGCGATTGCCACGCGGCGGGCGGAGGCCTTGTCGCCAAGGGCGCGCATGGTCTCGGCCTTCGGTCCGATGAAGGTGATGCCTGCGGCGGCGCAGGCCTCGACGAAATCGGGATTCTCGGAAAGAAGCCCGTAGCCCGGATGGATCGCGTCGGCGCCACAGTCCTTCGCCACCCGGATGATCTCGGGGATCGAAAGATAGGCCGCGACCGGCCCCATGCCCTCGCCGATCCGATACGCCTCGTCCGCCTTGAAACGGTGGAGCGAGAGCTTGTCTTCCTCGGCATAGACCGCGACGGTGCGCTTGCCGAGCTCGGTCGCCGCGCGCATCACGCGGATGGCGATCTCGCCCCGGTTGGCTATCAGGATTTTCTTGAACTCGCCCATCGGTCCCTCCCCGGTCGCGCGTGCCGAACAATAGGGATGCTGCGGCGCGGCGCAATACCCAGAACGCCCGAACTGTCAGGATTCGGTAACACTTCGTTCTGCATATGCCCCGCCACGCTGCAAACTGCCGCGGAAGCGAAGCAAATCTGACGAAAGCGACGTCCTGGCCAAGGCGCCGGCAAGGCGGGTCTCAAACCGCGTTACGTCGACGGCGCCGCGATCAGCCGGCCCGGCAGTTCGGCGAGGGTACGCGCGCCCATCTGGCCCATGTTCGAGATCAGGTCGAGCCGCAGCATGTCGACCAGATGCGCCGGACCGTCCGCCCCGAGCGCGCCGAGCGCATAGTGCCAGGCCCGCCCCATCATCACGAAATCCGCGCCGAGCGCGATGGCCCGCAACATATCTAGCCCGCCTTCGACGCCGCTGTCGAAGATCACCGGCAGCGTCGTGGCCGCGCGAACCTCCGGCAGCACCTCGATCGAGGCGGGAGCGGCGTCAAACTGCCGCCCGGCATGGTTGGACACCCAGATCGCGTCCACGCCCTCGTCCTGCAACCGCGCGGCATCGTCGGCGCGCAGCACGCCCTTGACGATGAACGGTCCCTCCCAGGCATCGCGCAGCCACTTGACATAGTCCCAGTCGGGCGAGGTGCGCAGCAGGTAGCCCACATGCGCGGTGGACGAGGTCTTGACCGAGGTGTCGGCGTAGCTGTCCATCAGCCGCATCCGGGGCATCCCGTGTTTAAGCGTTCCCAGCGCCCAGGCCGGGCGCTGCATCACCTGCGCCAGAAGGCGCGGCGTCAGGCGCGGCGGCTGGGTCAGGCCGGACCGGGTCTGGCGTTCGCGGCGGCTGGCGACGGGGACATCGACGGTCAGGATCAGGGCGGAGAATCCGGCGTCCTTCGCGCGTTTCAGCATGTCGGTGCGGATGCCGGGATCGCGTGGCGGATACATCTGGAACCAGCCGTGCCGTCCCAGATGCGGCGCGACCACCTCGGGCGTCTGGGCGGCGACGGTGGAGAGGCCATAGGGAATGTCGGCCTTTGCGGCCGCGGCGGCGAGCATCCGTTCCGCATCGGGCCAGAATATGCCCGACATGCCGACCGGCGAGACGCCGAAGGGCAGGGGGAAGGTCTGGCCGAACATCGCGACGCTCAGGTCCGGGGTGAACTCGCCATGCAGGATCGACGGCGACAGAATCACCTCGTCCAGCTTGGTCCGGTTCCGGCGCTGCGTCGCCTCCGTCCCCGTGGCGCTTTCGAGGTATTCCCAGACGAAATGCGGGATGCGCGCGCGTGCGCGGGCCCTGAGATCGGAAATGGCGGGGTAGCGCGAATGCAGGTCCATGGCGGCATTTCTTCTCGGCTCGCGCGAGAAAGTCCAGCGCGTCCGGCGGAACAGAGTGTGAACTTGTCTTTTATTCGGGAAACGATGCGTCTAGATTGTCGCGCATGAGCAGTTTCGACGATACCGACGCCTTCGAAGGCGCCTCCCTCTCCGCCCGCGCCATGGCCGCGCGACCGGCGCCCTATCTCGACGGGCTGAACCCGGCGCAGCGGCAGGCGGTAGAGGTGCTCGACGGCCCGGTCCTGATGCTCGCCGGTGCCGGCACCGGCAAGACCCGGGCCCTGACCGCACGGATCGCCCATCTCCTGGCGCGCGGCGCCGCGCGCCCGAACGAGATCCTTGCGGTGACCTTCACCAACAAGGCCGCGCGCGAGATGAAGGAGCGCGTCGGGCGCCTGATGGGGCAGGCGGTCGAGGGGCTGCCCTGGATGGGCACCTTCCACTCGATCAGCGTCAAGATCCTGCGCCGCCATGCCGAGCTTGTCGGGCTGAAGTCCAACTTCACCATCCTCGACACCGACGACCAGATCCGGTTGCTGAAACAGGTGATCGCGGCGGCGAATATCGACGAGAAACGCTGGCCGGCGCGGCAGCTTGCCGGCCTCATCGACCAATGGAAGAACCGCGCCTGGGGGCCGGAGCAGGTGCCAAGCGCGGAAGCGAGCGCCTTCAACCACATGGGGACCGAACTTTACGCGGCCTATCAACAGCGCCTGCTGACGCTGAACGCCTGCGATTTCGGCGATCTCCTCCTCCATGTCGTGACGATCTTTCAGACCCGGCCTGACGTTCTGGAACAATATCAGCGCTGGTTCCGCTACATTCTCGTCGACGAGTATCAGGATACGAACGTCGCCCAGTATCTTTGGCTGCGGCTCCTCGCGGCGAAGCACAGGAACATCTGCTGCGTCGGTGACGACGACCAGTCGATTTACGGCTGGCGCGGCGCCGAGGTCGGCAACATCCTGCGCTTCGAGAAGGACTTCCCGGGCGCCACTGTGATCCGGCTCGAACAGAACTACCGCTCCACCGAACACATTCTCGCCGCCGCTTCCGGGCTGATCTCCGCGAATGCCGGCCGCCTCGGCAAGACGCTCTGGACCGAGGCGACGGGCGGCGAGAAGGTCCGCCTCATCGGCCACTGGGACGGCGAGGAAGAGGCGCGCTGGATCGGCGAGGAGGCCGGGGCGTTGCAACGCGGCACCCGCGGGCACGACCCGGTCAGCCTTAACGACCAGGCGATCCTCGTCCGCGCCAGCCACCAGATGCGCGCCTTCGAGGATCGCTTCCTGACCATCGGCCTGCCGTACCGGGTGATCGGCGGCCCGCGTTTCTATGAGCGGCTCGAGATCCGCGACGCGATGGCCTATTTCCGCCTCGCCGTCTCGCCCGAGGACGATCTGGCGTTCGAGCGGGTGGTCAACACCCCCAAGCGCGGGCTGGGCGACAAGGCGGTGCAGACGATCCAGCGGCAGGCGCGCGAGGATGGTGTCAGCCTCTTGGAAGGCGCGCGATATTGTGTGGCGTCCGGGCAGGTCGGCGGCAGGGGCGGTGCGGCCTTGCGGCTTTTCGTCGAGGGCGTGGACCGCTGGCACCTGGCGGTGCAGAACGCGGACTACGATCACGTCCGGCTGGCCGAGACGATCCTTGACGAGAGCGGCTACACCGGGATGTGGCAGAACGACAAGACGCCGGAGGCGCCTGGGCGCCTGGAAAACCTAAAGGAACTCGTCAAGGCGCTGGAGCAGTTCGACAACCTGCAAGGCTTCCTCGAACATGTCGCGCTGATCATGGACAACGACACCGAGGATGCGACGGAAAAGATCTCGGTGATGACGCTCCATGCCGCCAAGGGCCTCGAATTCCCGGTGGTCTTCCTGCCGGGGTGGGAGGACGGGCTTTTCCCCTCGCAACGCTCGATGGACGAAAGCGGCCTCAAGGGGCTCGAGGAGGAACGCCGCCTGGCTTACGTCGGCATCACCCGGGCCGAGGAGATTTGCACCATCTCCTTTGCCGGCAACCGCCGGGTCTACGGGCAATGGCAAAGCCAGATGCCGTCGCGCTTCATCGACGAACTGCCCGCGAAACATGTCGAGGTGCTGACACCCCCCGGGCTTTACGGCGGCGGCTACGGCGCGGCCGGGCAGGGGTTCGGCGCCTCGGGGATCGAGGATCGCGCCGCGCGCGCCGATGTCTACAATTCCCCCGGCTGGAAACGGATGCAGGACCGCGCCCAGGCCCGATCCGTCAGCCAGCCGCGCGAGTCGCGCCATGTGGTGATTGACCTCGACGCGGTGTCGTCCTTCACCGAGGGCGACAGGGTCTTCCACCAGAAATTCGGCTACGGCAGCGTCGACGGGATCGAGGGCGACAAGCTTGATGTGCGCTTCGACAAGGCCGGCACCAAGCATGTCCTCGCCAGCTACGTGGTCGCGGCCGAGACGGCGGACGACATCCCCTTCTGACCCCTCCCGCTTCCGCTTGGCCCAAATATCCCCGCCGGAGGCACCGGCGGGCGGCGTGCTGCCCGCCGACCGAGCCCGGAGCGCGCAGGCGCGGAGGCGCGGGAAAAACAATGGCCCGGGAACCGGGCCGCCTCCGGATCCGCTTCGGTCAAGAAAAACGGCGCCCGGAGGCGCCGTGAGTGGCCGTGACGGATCCCAGCGAACGCGCCGGACCCGGTCTGGTGAAGATCGGCGGCACCCCAGGGAGGAGGAGGGGGTGCCGCCGCTCTCCACGTCAGCAGCCCGAGGGAGGAGGTGGGCCGCCGATGAGGGGGTGAAAATGCGGCGATGACAGGGAGGAGGAGGTCACCGCCGCATTTCACGACGCCGGACCCGAGGGAGGAGGAGGTGGGTCCGTCGTATTGTCAGGGGCCTTTCCGGCCCGATAGGGTCGCGGCGACATCAGGGAGGAGGAGGATGCCGCCGCGAATTTCCGGGACCCGAGGGAGGAGGAGAGGGTCCCAGGAAGTAAACTCACTTGCCGTAGGCGGCTTCCATTGCGATCGTCGTGATCGACGACCGGTGAATGCCGAGGTCGGCGAGGTCGCGTTCGCTCAACGCGGCCAGTTCGCGCACCGTCTGACGGTAGACACTGTACCGGCGGCGGCTGTCGCTCAGCCCGCGGAAAAAGGCCGCGACGCGCTCGGCCAGGCCGATCTCAATCCTGCGGATCCCACTTGCATATGCCATTTCTCGTAGCCTCTATCTCGTTTCGGTAGCACCGGGTTCGGCGCTGTTAGGGCCAACATGACCCTTATGCTGCGAATGCACAATACCCGGCAAAATCAATGCTGCCATGCAGCAAATGCATGGCGGCCCGGCCGATTTTCGCCTTACGTAACGGTAACTTGCCGAAAATTTTCGCATCCCGCGCCTATGCTGTTGCTCTCCCGGGCAAAGCGTCCATTCTTTGGGCGGCGACGCAATGAAGGAGCCTTCGATGTCCGTTACCCGATCCGCCGTCCTCGATGCGCTCGGCCGCATCTCGCTGCCCGATGGCGGCGATCTGGTGTCGCGCGATCTGATCCGTGCCCTCACGGTCGAGGCGGGATCGGTGCGCTTCGTGATCGAGGCGCCGGACCCGGAGGCGGCGCAGCGGATGGCCCCGGTCCGGGCGGCGGCCGAGGCGGCGGTGAAGGCACTTGCCGGCGTAGCCACCGTTTCGGTGGTCCTGACCGCGCATGGTCCCGCGCCACAGGCACCGAACCTCAAGATCGGCGGCCACCCGAAGCCCCAGGCGGGGCCGCAGCCGATCGCCGGGGTCCGGCGCATTCTCGCCATCGGTTCCGGCAAGGGCGGCGTCGGCAAGTCGACCGTCTCCTCGAACCTTGCCGTGGCGCTGGCGCGTGCCGGCCGCCGCGTCGGGCTTCTGGATGCCGACATCTACGGCCCCTCGCAGCCGCGAATGATGGGCGTCACCGAACGTCCTTTCGCGCCGGGCGGCAACACCATCATCCCGCTGCGGGCGCATGGGGTGACGATGATGTCGATCGGTCTCCTGCTGAAGGAGGGCGAGGCGGTGGTCTGGCGCGGCCCGATGCTGATGGGGGCGATCCAGCAATTGCTGGGGCAGGTGGCCTGGGGCGAACTTGACGTGCTGATCGTCGATCTGCCGCCCGGAACCGGCGACGTGCAGATCTCGCTTGCGCAGCGCGCACCCTTGACCGGCGCGCTCGTCGTCTCGACCCCGCAGGACGTGGCGCTGCTCGACGCGCGCCGCGCCATCGACATGTTCGGCAAGCTCAAGGTGCCTGTGCTCGGCCTGATCGAGAACATGTCCAGTTACGTCTGTCCGAATTGCGGGCACGAGGCGCATATCTTCGGTCATGGCGGCGTCGCGGCCGAGGCGGAGCGGATCGGCGTCCCGTTCCTCGGGGAACTTCCCCTCGATCTCGAGGTGCGCCTCGCCGGCGATGCCGGCACGCCGGTCGCGGCCGGCGAGGGACCGCTGGCCGCGGCCTATGCCCGCCTTGCTGGCCGCCTGGTGGCCGGCGACATGGCCTGATAGGCGCCGGGCCGGGGCCTGAACGGAGCATTGCCGGGATTTCATGGGACGGACCGCTTTCCCGTGGGAATGCACGGGAAAGCATCGTCGACGCTCCCGCGAAACCGAATCACGAGCCGGTGAATTTGCGTGATTCCACGGAAATTTTTCGGCTTCCGGGCCCGGAAAGGGCCAAAATCTGCCGGCGCCGGCAATTCTTCCAAAGAAATCCGGGAAATTACGGGATCGAATGTCGGCGCGAAACTTTATCTATATGTTGTGTCTTATTGCGTTATGTCCGCTATGAGTGGCGAAAATAGACCAATCATGGCCACAAAATCCTGCGTTTCTGTATCGGCAAGAACCTCATCTTGTGTGAGGTCACCGCAGATTCTTGTTGATTCCCATGAAATCCCATGCGATCCCTAACTCACCGATGAGAACGGGAACAGACGGGCACCAAGACCCAAAAGGCGAAAAGCAGGTTTCATACAGGCACCCGCTTTCATCGAACCAGAGAGATCCGGCGCGCGAGCGAGCAGACATCCCCCCAGGTGGCATGCGCAGCCGGACGAACCCAGAGATGGGACGAGGGCGGCGGATTGGGCAGTGGCAGCAGCCCGATCCGCCGTTGTCCGTTCAGGACCCCACTCGATCTGGTCAGGCGGTTTCGGATCGGGGGGAGGGGACAGTGGCAAGGAGCGCGCCGCGTGGCACGCAGGTTCAGAGGATCGGATACGTTCAAGGTGGACGCGAAAGGTCGCGTGTCCATCCCGGCGCCGTTCCGCCGCGTCATCGAAGCCTCGGACCCCGACTGGAAAGACGGCCTGCGTCCCAACATCGTCATCGTCTACGGGCCGGAAAGCCAGGACTGGCTCGACGTCTTCTCGATGGAAGCCATCCACGAGATGGACGAACAGATCGGCATGATGCAGCGCGGCTCGCCCGAGCGGTTGCTGATCGAGGAACTGATGTACGGCCAATCGTTCGAGGCGCAGATCGACGATGACGGCCGGCTGATCATCCCGCAGAAATACCGCGACAAGATCGGCCTGAAGAACGAGGCGTTCTTCATCTCGGCCGGCGACTATTTCCGTATCTGGAACCCCGAGACCTACGAGGCGAGGGCCGCGCGCCGCAGCCAGCGGCTGGCCGACCAGTATCCCGAGGACTTCGACCCCAGAAGCCTCTTGCCCCCGCTGCCGAGGGGCTGAGCAATGGCCGCTGCCGCAGCCCGAACGGACGATCCTGCCCCCCATATCCCGGTTCTGCTGCGGCCGCTTCTCGAAGCGGTCGCACCGGTCTCCGGCCTCTGGGTCGACGGCACGTTCGGGGCCGGCGGCTACACTCGTGGGCTTCTTGACGCCGGCGCCGAGACCGTCGTCGCCATCGACCGCGATCCGAGCACGTTCCGCATGGCCGCAAGCTGGGCCGGCGCCTTCGGCGACCGGCTGCGGCTGATGGAAGGCACGTTTTCCGATCTCGACACATTGGCCGGCGAACTGGTGGACGGCGTCGTCCTCGACCTTGGCGTCTCCTCGATGCAGATCGATCAGGCCGAGCGCGGGTTCTCCTTCCAGAAGGACGGCCCCCTCGACATGCGGATGGGTGACACGGGCCCGAGTGCGGCCGATCTCGTCAACGGGGCCAGCGAGGCCGAGATCGCCGACATCCTCTATCACTACGGCGAGGAGCGCGCCTCGCGCCGCATCGCCCGCGCCGTCGTCGCGGCACGTCCCATTGCGACGACACTGCAGCTTGCCCATGTCATCGAACGCTGCCTGCCGCGCCAGAAACCGGGCCAGAGCCATCCTGCTACCCGCAGCTTCCAGGCGATCCGCATCGCCGTGAACGACGAATTCGGCCAGCTTGCCGAGGGTCTTGAGGCCGCCGAACGGGCACTGAAACCCGGCGGCAAGCTGGCCGTCGTGACCTTTCATTCGCTTGAAGACCGCGTGGTCAAACGGTTTTTCCAGCTTCGCTCCGGCGCCGAAGGGCAGGGCAGCCGCTATGCCCCGGCGCGCGCGGCGGTCACACCGGCCTTCTCGCTCAAGACCCGCCGTGCCGTCGGCCCGGACGAGGCCGAGCTGGCCGAGAACCCGCGCGCCCGCTCGGCGAAGCTGCGCGTCGGCATCCGCACCGATGCGCCCGCCGTCCCGGTTGACCGCACGGCACTCGGCCTTCCGAAACCCGCGCTCAAAGGACTGAACTGATGCGCAGCCTCTTTCTCCTTCTCTCCGCGCTCGGCGTGATGGGTCTTGCCTTCTGGGCCTACCGCGAGAACTACCGGACCCAGGCCGAATTGGCCGATGTGCGCAAATTGCAGAATGAAATCGGGCAGTTGCGCGAAAACCTCAGCGTGCTCAAGGCGGAATGGGCCTATCTCAACCGGCCCCGAGCCGCGCCAGTTCGGCGGTGTGTCGGACGTCAGCTATCCCGCCATCGCGCTGCCGCCCATCACCGAACCCGTCGACACGATCGCGCTGAACGAGGGCAATCCATGACCCGTACGCCGCTCCGCCCGCTGGCCCGCATCCTCTCCGCCCGTGCCAAGGGCGAGAACCCGGACGCGATCGAGCGCGAGAATATCCGCCTGCGCCACGAGGCGATGCGCGACACGGCCAGGCTTCGCGCCGAGGGCCGGCTGCTGCTGCTCGGCGTTACCTTCGTCGCGGCCTTCCTCACCATCGGCGCGCGGATGGGCCTTCTGGCCGCGACCGAGCCGGTGGAGCCGCAGACCGCCTACACCGGGGTCTCCATCGTCGCGCAGCGCGCCGACATCACCGACCGGCAGGGGCGGATCCTCGCGACCAACCTTATCACCCATTCGCTTTACGCCCAGCCGCAGCAGATGGTGGACCCGGAAGGATCCGCCCGGAAGCTGGCGGAAATCTTCCCCGACCTCGATGTCGAGCGGCTGAAGAAAGACTTCGCCGGGGCGCGCAAATTCTTGTGGGTGAAGAAGAAAATCTCACCGGAACAGATGCAGCTGGTGCATGAGATCGGCGATCCGGGCCTTCTCTTCGGGCCGCGCGAGATGCGGCTTTATCCGAACGGCGCCCTTGCCGCCCATGTCCTTGGCGGCGCGAGTTTCGGCCGCGAAGGCGTCCAGTCGGCCGAAGTCGTCGGCATTGCCGGTGTGGAGAAGACCTTCGATACCTGGCTGCGCGACCCAGCGAACGGCGGTGCGCCGCTGAAACTGTCGCTCGACCTCACGGTGCAGGCGAGCGTCGAGGAGGTGCTGTATGGCGGCATGAAACTGCTGAACGCCCGCGGCGCGGCGGCGACCCTGATGGATGCCAACACCGGCGAGATCATCGCGATGGCCTCGCTCCCCGATTTCGATCCGAACACCCGCCCGCGGGTGCCGGCCGGAACGCCACCGGGCGAATCCCCGGTCTTCGACCGCGCCGTCCAAGGCATCTATGAATATGGCTCGGTATTCAAGCTTTTCACCATTTCGCAGGCGATCGATCTCGGGCTCGTAACGCCGGACACGGTTCTTGACACCAAGGGTCCGCTCTACGTGGGTAAGTTCCGCATCAAAGACTTCCGCCGCTACGGCGACCAGCTTTCGGTCACGCAGATCCTCGAGAAAAGCTCCAATATCGGCACGGCGCGGATTGCGCTTCAGATCGGCGCCGAGCGGCAACAGGCATTCTTCCGCCAGCTCGGATTCGGCGATCCGACTCCGATCGAGGTTGTTGAAGCCCAGACAAGCCGGCCGATCTTACAGAAACGCTGGTCGGACATCGTGACTGTCACCACCGCTTACGGCCAGGGAATCGCCATCACCCAGGCACACCTTGCCGCCGCCTATGCCAGCATCGTCAATGGCGGTACGCGCGTGACACCGACGCTTCTGCCCCGGACCGGGGTTCAGGCCGGCGAGCGCATCGTCTCCGAAGAAACCTCGGCGAAGATGCGCAACATGCTCCGGCTGACTGTGGCCGAAGGCACCGCGACCTTGGCCGATGTTCCCGGCTACAACGTCGGCGGCAAGACCGGCACAGCCAACAAGCCCGATCCGAAGGGTGGCTATTACGACGACAAGAACATCGCCACATTCGCCGCCGCCTTCCCGATGTCGGACCCGAAATATGTCCTCGTCGTCTCGCTCGACGAGCCTGTGGAGGCCTCGGGGACCGAGCCGCGCCGCACCGCAGGCTGGACCGCCGTTCCGGTCGGCGCCGAGATCATCCGCCGCGCGGCGCCCCTTCTCGGCCTGCGGCCAGAGCTTGAACCCGTGGCCGAGGCCAGCGTAATACGCGTGCGAAATTGAGGGTGATCATGTGTCGGGGGTTCAACGCATGGCAGAGGCATCGAAATCGCTATCCGAACTGGGCCTGAGGGCGCAGGGCGGACGCGAGGCACGGATCACCGGCTTGTCGGTTGACAGCCGGCAGGTAAAGCCGGGCCACCTTTTCGCGGCCTTGCCCGGAACGAAGATCCACGGGGCGGAATTCATCCAGTACGCGCTCCGCATGGAGGCCGCCGCGATCCTGACCGACCGCGCCGGGGCCGAGATCGCCAAGACGGACCTCGCCGGCTCCGACGCCGCGCTGATCGTCGCCGAGGATCCGCGCCAGACGCTGGCCTATACCGCCGCCCTCTGGTTCGGCCGCCAGCCCGAGGTCGTGGTCGCCGTCACCGGCACTTCCGGCAAGACCTCGGTCGCGACCTTCACCCGCCAGATCTGGCAGGCGCTCGGCCTCAGCGCCGCCAATCTCGGCACGATGGGGGTTTTGGGCGATTTCACCGCGCCCCTCGCCCATACCACACCCGAGCCGATCACCCTGCACCGGATCCTGCGCGACATGGCCGAGGCCGGGATCACCCACGCGGCAATGGAAGCCTCGTCGCACGGGCTCGACCAGGGGCGGCTTGACGGGGTGCGGCTTCAGGCGGCGGCGTACACCAACTTCAGCCAGGATCACCTCGACTACCACGCGAGCTTCGACGACTACTTCGCGGCAAAGGCACGGCTTTTTGCCCGCGTCCTGCCGGAAGACGGCACCGCCGTGATCAATATAGACGAGGCGCGCGGCCGCGAGATGTTGGAAATCGCGCGGTTGCGCGGGCAACGGCTTCTCACCGTCGGGCGCGATCCGGTGGCCGACCTCCGCATCACCTCGCAACGCTTCGACGCGACCGGGCAGGACCTGCGCTTCACCCATGACGGGCGCCCGCATCTGGTGCGGCTGGCGCTGATCGGCGGCTTTCAGGCCGAGAACGTGCTGGCCGCCGCCGGTCTGGCGATGGCGGCGGACGCTGAACCGCAAGCGGTCATCGAC
>NCEA01000046.1:21277-48930 GCA_002280515.1 Rhodobacterales bacterium 32-67-9 | reverse complement strand
TCAGCCTGCTCACCCTGGGTAAGGTCGCCACCCTCAAAATCGTGCCGCAAACGAACATCATCGCCCGCGAAAACACCCGGCGTCGCGTCGGCCTCCTCGTTAACGTGCGCGACCGCGACCTAGCCAGTTTTGTGGCCGAGGCCAGTGCGGTGATTCGAGAAAAAGTCGAACTGCCGCCCGGTTTCGAGATCGAGTTCGGCGGTCAGTTTCTCCATCAGGTCGGGGCGGTGTTCATGCGGGCGCAGCATGGCGTGATTGCGGTTGCCCGCCGCGTATTCGATCAGCCGGTACTGCCAGGACTGGAACCCCGAGGACTGCCCAAGGTCGTCGCGGAAGCGGGTGTATTCAGAGGGCGTCATGGTGCGCAGTACATCCCAGGCCGAATTCAACTGCTCCATGATCCGGGCCACGCGGGCCAGCATCTTCGACGCCTCGGCGGAGTGGTCGGCGGCAATCGCCTTCCGCGCCGCCGAAAGTTCGTAGAGCGCCAGCTTCATCCAGAGTTCGGAGGTCTGGTGCTGAATGATGAACAGCATCTCGTCATGCGCCGTCGACAGCGGCGTCTGTGCGGTCAGTATGCGGTCGATCTGCAGGTAATCGCCATAGGACATCCGCTCGCGGAAGTTCATTTCGGCGCCGTCTTTGGAAGGATCGTAGGTCATGCTCTGTCTTTCTCTGAATGGGGGTTCAAGGAAAAAGACGATCACCGGGCACTGAGCACACCACAGCACGCCATCTTGCGCCAGACCGCCACCCAGCCGGAGGGGCGGCAGGCGAGCGGAAGCTGACGAATGCCGTACGGTTGGGTCATCGCGCCTCGGGAATAACGGCCGTGGCCTCGATCTCGACCTTGGCGCGATCCTCAACGAGGGCCACGACCTGAACCAGTGCCATGGCGGGAAAGTGCTTGCCGATGGTGGCACGATAGGCGCGGCCGACTTCCTTGAGGCTGGCGAGGTATTCCGCCTTGTCGGTCACATACCAGGTCAGCCGGACGAGGTGTTCCGGTCGCGCGCCGGCGCAGGCGAGAACCTCGACAATCGACCGCAGCGCCTGCTCGACCTGGCCCACGAATTCGTCGGTCTCGAACTGCTGCGCGGCATTCCAGCCGACGATGCCTCCGGTAAACACCATGCGTCCGCTTGCGGCTACCCCGTTCGAATAGCCGATGGCGGGCTTCCAGTGCGACGGATGCAGGAACTGATGCGGGCTGTCGGTCATACTGTCTCCAGATGGGCGGTCAGAGCCGCGCGCATGGCGGCGGGCCAGGGATGCGGGCGGAAGTCGGGACCCAGCCAGACCAGTGTCAGGCGAAGGATCAGCCGAGAGGCGACATCGAGCCGGAAGGTTACGGAACTGGCGCCCACCCGCTCGACCCGCAGCACCCAGTCGAGGACCTCGCCCAACCGGGACGGGGCGCGGAAATCGGCCTCCAGGTGGCGCATGGGCACTCCGCGGCCCGACGCCGTCATCTCGGCATAGGACACCCCCACCTCTTCGCGAAAGAAGTTCTCGCAGACCGAATTGGCCATCTCGAAATAGCGCGGGTAAAAGACGATCCCGGCAGGGTCGCAATGGTTGAACTCGATGCGGGTCTGGCGGGTGTAGCTCATGCCAGCACACTGCGGGCAATGACGACGCGCTGCACGTCCGACGCCCCCTCGTAGATGCGCAGGGCGCGGATTTCCCGGTAAAGAGCTTCGACCGTCGATCCGTGCCGCACGCCGTCGCCGCCGTGCAGTTGTACGGACATGTCGATCACTTCCTGCGCGGCCTCGGTGGCGTAGAGCTTGGCCATCGCGGCCTCGCGCGTGATACGGGCCGCGCCGGTGTCCTTGGTCCACGCCGCGCGGTAGACGAGGAGCGCCGCCGCGTCGATCTTCAGCGCCATGTCCGCGAGGTGCCCCTGCACCATCTGCAACTCGGCCAGAGCCTGACCCTGGATGCGCCGCGACTTGACCCGGGCCAAGGCTTCATCCAGCGCGCGCCGCGCGAGGCCGAGCGCCGCCGCGCCCACGGTCGAGCGGAAAACGTCGAGGACCGACATCGCCAGTTTGAAGCCCTCGCCGGGCGTGCCGATCAACGCATCCTCGGGCAGGACCATGCCGTTCATGCGCAGCGTCGCGAGAGGGTGCGGCGCGACAACCTCCAGCCGCTCGACAATCTCGAGCCCCGGGGTGGCGGCGGGCATCAGGAAAGCCGAAAGACCCCTTGCCCCCGGCGCCTCGCCGGTGCGGGCGAAGAGCACATAGACATCGGCGATGCCGCCGTTCGAGATCCAGGTCTTTTCGCCGTCGATCTGCCAGCCGCCCGCCACCCGCTTCGCGCTTGTTGCCGTGGCCGCCACGTCGGAGCCCGATCCCGGTTCGGTCAGGGCAAAGGCCGCAATCGCGGTTCCGGCGCGGGTCCGTTCCAGCCAGGCCTGCTGTCCAGGCGTGCCGAAAAGGCTGACCGCACCCATGCCGAGGCCCTGCATGGCAAAGGCGAAATCCGCCAGCCCGTCATGACGCGCGAGGGTTTCGCGGATCAGGCACAGCGTCCGGACATCGAGCCGTTCGTCAGCCGCCGCGCCCGAATGTTTGAGCCACCCACCCGCGCCCAGCATGGCCACCAGCCCCCGGCAGGCGGTGTCCACATCGCCGTGATCTACCGGCAGATGCGCACCGCACCAGCCATTCAATGCCAGCGCAAGTTCCCGGTGGCGGGGCTCGAAGAAGGGCCAGTCAAGGAAGCTCTGGTCGGGCATCGGTCAGTTCCCCTGAAACACCGGGGTTTCCTTGGCGACAAACGCCCGGTAGGCCCGCTCGAAGTCCTTTGTCTGCATGCAGATCGCCTGCGCCTGCGCCTCGGCCTCGATCGCCTGCTCCAGACCCATGTTCCATTCCTGGTTCAGTTGCGTCTTGGTGATGCCATGCGCGAAGGTCGGCCCCGCCGCCAGTTGCCGCGCAAGGGCATCCGCAGCCCCATCCAGCGCGTCGGGCGCATGAAGGGTGTTCCAGAAGCCCCAGTCCTGACCCTCTTCGGCACGCATCACCCGGCCCGTGTAGAGGAGTTCCGCCGCCCGACCCTGTCCGATGATGCGGGGCAGCATCGCGCAGGCCCCCATGTCGCAGCCCGCCAACCCGACGCGGGTGAAGAGAAAGGCGCATTTCGCCCCGGGCGTAGCCAGCCGCAGGTCGGACGCCATCGCGATGATCGCCCCCGCGCCCACACAAACCCCGTCCACCGCCGCGATGACCGGCTTGCCGCAGCCGATGATTGCCTTGACCAGATCTCCGGTCATGCGGGTGAAGGCGAGAAGATCCGTCATCTCCATCCCGACCAGCGGCCCGATGATGTCGTGCACATCCCCGCCCGAGCAGAAATTTCCGCCGTTCGACGCAAAGACCACGACGTCGACATCACGGGCATAGACCAGCGCGCGGAAGGTGTCGCGTAACTCGGCGTAGCTCTCGAAGGTCAGCGGGTTCTTGCGGTCGGGACGGTTCAGGCGGATCGTGGCGATCCGGTCCCTGACCTCCCAAAGGAAATGCTCTGGCGTCAGATTGGCGATCCGGGTCACGGCGTTTCCCCCATGCGTTTCAGGATTGCGGTCATGGTATCGATCTCGGCCTCGGTCAGGCGGTCGAAAAGCCGGTCGACTTCGGCCTCATGCTCGGCCGCAAGGCCCTCGAACCGGGCAAGGCCCGCCGGTGTGAGACCGACAATAATGGTCCGGCGGTCGTTCTCGGCGGTGACGCGGCGGACGAAGCCATCGGCTTCCAGCCGATCGACGACGGCAGTGGCATTGCCGTTCGAGACCAGAAGCATCCGCGACAATTCCGACATGCTCACCCCGTCGCGGCGGCGGTAGAGCGCGGCCAGGACGTCGAACCGTGGCAGGGTTGTGCCGTGGTTGACGCGAAGGAATTCGCGCAGCGACGACTCGGACTGCCGGGTCAGCCGCAGAAGTCGTATCCAGAGCTTCAGCCGCCGTTTGGAGAGCGACGGGACGCTCGCAATGTCCTTGTTCATGGCGCGCCTCCGGCGATGGTGATGGCCTGGCCGTTCACACCCCGCGCCCCGTCGGAACAAAGCCAGAGTGCGGCCGCCGTCACTTCCGCAGGCTGGAAGAGACGGTTCTGCGGGCTTTTCGCAGCGAGCGCGGCGCGGGCCTCGCGTTCCGGCAACCCGGTCGTGGTTGCGATATTGGCCAGCGTCCGATCGGTCATCTCGGTCTCCAGATAGCCGGGGCAGATCGCGTTGGCCGTGATCTCCTTCCGCGCCACCTCTTCCGCGACCGAGCGGACAAGGCCGATGACACCATGCTTGGCGGCGGCATAGCCCGCGACGTAGGGGTAGCCTTTCAACCCTGCGACCGAGGCGATGGCAATGAGCCGACCGCCCGGTGTCATCTGCCGCAACCCTTCGCGGAAGGTCAGGAAGGTGCCGGTCAGGTTCGCGGCGATCATCGCGGTCCAATGGTCGAGTGTCATGCGGGCAAAGGGCATGCTGTCGGCGGCGCCGGCGTTGGCGATGACCACGTCGCAGCGCCCCGCAGCCGAGAAGAGCGCCGCGACCGAAGCCTCATCGGTCACGTCCGCCACTACGGCCCGAAGACCGGGCGCGCGGGCAACGACCGCATCGAGGGCCCCTTGCCGGCGTCCCGCAATGACGACGTCGGCACCTTCGGCGGCAAAGCCAAGCGCAAGGTCCGCCCCTACGCCCGAACCGCCGCCCGTTATCAGGACTTGCTTGCCCTTCATGCCCGCAGGACCTCCACCGCACGTTCGCGCAGGCGCCGCGACTGATCGCGCCCGGCCAGATAGGGCAAGGGCCAGTCGACCGCCGTCTCCCCCGCCGCCATCGCCGCATGCAGCGTCCAGTAGGGATCGGCCAGATGCGGGCGGGCAAGGCAGACCAGATCGGCGCGGCCCGCAAGCAGGATCGAGTTCACCTGGTCCAGTTCCGTGATATTGCCCACCGCCATCGTCGCAATCCCCGTCTCGTTGCGGATGCGGTCGCTGAACGGGGTCTGGAACATCCGTCCATAGACCGGCTTCGCCTCGGTCGAGGTCTGGCCGGCGCTGACGTCGATGATATCCGCCCCGGCGGCCACGAAGGCGCGGGCGATCTCGACCGCTTCGGCAGGCGTCACGCCCTGATCGCCGAGCCAGTCGTTTGCGCTGATCCTGACCGAAAGCGGCCCCTGCCATACAGCCCGCATCGCCGCCAGAACCTCCAGCGGCCAGCGCAGGCGGTTTTCGAGGCTGCCGCCGAAGTCGTCGGTCCTGCGGTTCGAAACCGGCGATACGAACGAGGACAAGAGATAGCCATGCGCGGCATGCAATTCGATCATGTCGAAGCCTGCCCGCGCGGCCATTTCCGTGGCGGCCACGAACTCAGCCGTCAGCCGCACCATGTCGGCCCGCGTCATCGCGCGCGGCGCCGGGTTGGCGCCCCAGCCGATAGCCGACGGGCCGAGCGTTTCCCAGTTGCCGGCGGGTAGGGGCGCGTCAGCATCCTGCCATCCCAGCTGGGTTGAACCCTTGCGGCCGGAGTGGCCGATCTGGCAGCAGATCTTCGCATGGGTTTCCGCATGGACGAAATCAACCAACCGCTTCCATGCGGCTTCGTGGCCAGGCGCATAGAGACCGGGGCATCCCGGCGTGATGCGGCCTTCCGGAGAAACACAGGTCATCTCGGTATAGACGAGCCCCGCGCCGCCTTTCGCGCGTTCGGCATAATGGACAAAGTGCCAGTCGGTCGGACATCCATCGACCGCCTTGTACTGGGCCATGGGCGACACGACGATGCGGTTTCCCAGGTCCATGCCGCGCAGCCGGTAGGGTGCGAAGGCCGGCATGTGGCCGGGTTGGCCCCCAGCCTCGGCCTGAAACCAGTCTTCGACCCCGCGCAGCCAGTCCGGATCGCGCAGGCGCAGGTTTTCGTGGGAGATCCGCTGGCTGCGGGTCAGAAGCGAATAGGCGAACTGCTCGGGCGGCAGGTCAAGGTAGCGCTCCACCTCCTCGAACCATTCCAGGCTGTTGCGCGCGGCCGATTGCAGGCGCAGCACCTCGACCCGGCGCTCGTCCTGATAGCGCTGGAAGGCGGCTTCCATCGTGGGTTCGGAATGCAGGTATTCGGCCAGCGCGATGGCGCTGTCGAAGGCCAGCCGCGACCCCGAGCCGATGGAAAAATGCCCTGTCGCCGCCGCATCGCCCATCAGGACGACGTTCTCGTGATACCATTTGTTGCAGATCACCCGGGGAAACTGCATCCAGACCGCCGAGCCGCGCAGGTGGGCGGCGTTCGACATCAGGTCATGCCCGCCAAGGTGGCGTTCAAAGATCTTGCGGCAGGTCTCGACCGTCTCTTCCTTCGACATGGACTCAAAGCCCCAGGTGTCCCAGGTCTCCGGCAGGCATTCGACGATGAAGGTCGCGGTGTCGGCGTCAAACTGGTAGACATGCGCCCAGACCCAGCCGTGTTCGGTCTTTTCGAAGATGAAGGTGAAAGCGTCGTCGAATTTCTGATGGGTGCCAAGCCATACGAACTTGCACTTGCGGGTGTCGATGTCGGGCTGGAAGACCTCGGCGTATTCGCGGCGCACGATCGAGTTGATGCCGTCGGTGGCAACCACCAGATCATAGTCGCGCCGGTAGTCTTCGGCTGTCCGGAACTCGGTCTCGAAGCGCAGATCGACGCCAAGTTCCCGCGCGCGGGCCTGCAGCAGGATCAGCATCTGCTTGCGCCCGATCCCGGCAAAGCCGTGCCCGCCCGACACCGTGCGCCGCCCGGCATGGACCACGGCGATGTCGTCCCAATAGGCGAAGTGATCGCGGATCGCCTCGGTGGACACCGGATCGTTCTTCTGCATCCGCCCCAGCGCGTCGTCCGACAGCACGACGCCCCAGCCGAATGTGTCACTCGCGCGGTTGCGTTCAAGCACGGTCACCTGATGGGCCGGATCGCGGAGCTTCATCGAGATCGCAAAGTAGAGGCCCGCAGGACCCCCGCCGAGGCAGAGAACCTTCATCATCCATCCCTTCCAGAGGCCGCCGCCCGGGCCGCCCGATCTTGCGCGTCGCGGCAAGCGTGGCACTGGACCGTTTTTATTTCAAGCTTAAAGTTTTGATCTTGAAATTTATCGCGGATCGGCGATGATCCTTCCATGGATCTTCTGGCTCCCCTTCAGGACAACAGGGCGCGCGGCCCCTCGGCCCTTGCCCGGGTCGTGGAGGTGAACAACGCCGACGGCCTCCCTACTTTTCAGGGCGGGCGCAAACCGCAGCTTCGGGGGAAATGATGGAAACCGTCGGTGTCGTCGGGCTGGGCACGATGGGTTTGGGCATCGCTCTGGTCTATGCGCAGGCGGGGCACGAAGTGCTGGCCTTCGATGTGACGGACACCGCGCGGCAGGCCGCCCCCGGGCGTCTTCACGCAGCACTTCAGCCGCGCGTCGACAAGGGGCAGATGACCGAAGCCGACCGGACCGAAAATCTTTCGCGCATCCGGATCGTCGAAGACCTGTCCGCGCTTTCCCCTTGCGCGCTGATCGTCGAGGCCGTCATCGAACGGCTAGAGGTCAAGCAGGGCCTGTTCCGCGAGCTGGAAACCATCGCCCCCGGCGCGGTTTTTGCGACCAACACCTCGTCGATCCCGGTCGGCGCAATCGCCTCGACCCTTGCGGCACCGGGCCGGCTGATCGGCCTGCATTTCTTCAACCCCGCGCCCGCCATGAAGCTGGTGGAACTGATCGGCCACCCGAAGAGCGACGCAGTGGCGCTGGAGCTTGGCCGCCGCCTGACCGAGGCGGCCGGCAAGACGGTGGTGGCCAGCCCGGACCGTCCGGGCTTCATCGTCAACCGCGTCGCGCGACCGTTCTACGGCGAGGCGCTTGCTCTCTTGGAGGTAGGCCGCACCCCGCACGAGATCGACGCGGCGATGCGGACAGCCGGCTACCGAATGGGGCCGTTCTCGCTGATCGACCTTGTCGGCGCGGATATCAACCTGGCCGCCACCCGGGGCCTTTCCGATGCAATGGCGGGCCACCCGCGCTATCATGTCTTTGCCGCGCTCGCCACCCAGGTGGCCTCAGGTCATCTCGGCCGCAAGACCGGGCGCGGCTTCGTCTTTCCCGACGCCCTGCCACCTCCGCCTCCGGATGCCGCAGGGATCGCGACCCGAATCGAGGTCACCCTGATCAACGAGGCTGCCTGGCTGATGTCCGAGGGCGGTGTCACCGAGGCGGGCATCGACACGGCGATGAAACTCGGGCTGAACTTCCCGCGCGGGCCGTTCGACTGTCTTGCCGCGCAGGGCCGGGACGCGGTCGTGGCGCTATTGCAGGATCTGGAGGCAGGCGCGCCCCAGTATTTGAAGGGCCGCTATACACCCGCGCCATCCTTGAGGACCCCATGACCCAGGACGTTTTCCTTTGCGCCATGCGCCGCACTCCGATCGGGCGCTATGGCGGCGCGCTGGCCCCGGCCCGCCCCGATGACATGGCGGCGCTGGTGATCGATGCCCTTTTGGATCTGCACACCAATCTCTCCGTCGACGAGGTGGTGTTCGGCTGCGCCAACCAGGCGGGTGAGGACAACCGCAACGTCGCCCGCATGGCCGTCCTTTTGTCGCGCCTGCCGGTGGAGGTGCCGGCACTGACAGTGAACAGGCTCTGCGCCTCGGGCCTTGATGCGGTGATTGCCGGGGCAAGAGCCATCCGCGACGGCGCCGATATCATCATCGCCGGCGGCGTGGAAAGCATGAGCCGTGCCCCGTTCGTCATGCCCAAGGCCGAAAGCGCCTATGCGCGCGGGGCCGAAATCCACGACACGACGATCGGCTGGCGCTTTGTCAACCAGCGGATCGCCACGACCTTTGGCATCGAGTCGATGCCCGAGACGGCCGAGAACGTGGCCGCCGCCCATGCCATCGGGCGCAGCGATCAGGATGCTTATGCGCTGCGCTCGCAAGCGCGCTACGATGCGGCATGGCATGCGGCCGATATCGTCGGCGTGCCGGTTCGGGCAAGAAAGACCGAAACGCTGGTCGACAGGGACGAACACCCTCGTGCCACGTCACCGGAAAAGCTCGCCGCCTTGCCTACACCATTTCGCGCGGGCGGTACCGTGACGGCGGGCAATGCGGCAGGCGTGAACGACGGCGCGGCGGCAGTGCTGCTGGCATCGGGCGCGGCGGTTCGCCGCCACGGGTTGCACCCGCTGGCGCGGATTGGGCGCGCGGCATCGGCGGGCGTCGAGCCGCGCCTGATGGGTATCGGTCCCATCGCCGCGGTCAAGCGCCTTGTCGCGAGCGGCGCGCGCGCACCCGGCGAACAGGATGTGATCGAACTGAACGAGGCCTTTGCGGCGCAGGTGCTGGCCTGCACGCGGGCCTGGGGCCTCTCCGATGACGACGCCCGCGTCAATGCGGTGGGCGGCGGCATCGCCCTCGGTCACCCCCTCGGCATGTCGGGCGCCCGCATCGCCGGGACCGCCGCACGGCGGCTGGCCGAAAGCGGCGGCACCTCGGCGCTGGTGACTTTGTGTGTGGGCGTCGGCCAGGGCGTCGCGCTGGAGCTTCTTGCTGTCTGATCTGTGGGCGATGCGGCCTCCTCGAACAGGCCACCCAAAGGGATCGCGCGTTCCGGCAGATCGAAGATCGGCCGGTCGCAGTGAAATCGGTGGTCATGCAGATGGCTCCCGCAGGACGGCGGCAAACCAGGTCCAGATATAGGCCAGATGGCCGCGCTCGACATGCAGGCCCACCGCGTCGTCCTTCGGTTCCACCACGACCGGGATCCCGGCAAAGCTGATGGTTCTGGACGGACCAGGGCCCATCAGATCAGCCGTGGTGCCCCTGGCCGCGAGATCTGCCAGCCCGGTGCCAGAGAGGTCAATCACCGCAAGCCCTGCGCTAAGGTCCGAAAGCGCGAAGCCCGCGTCGTGCCAGCCGGGGGCAAGACCTGCATTACCGAGCACGAGCGCACGGTCGCGCGCGATCCGAAGGACGTTCGCCAGATCGACCCCGCTGATCCGCGAGAATGCGGCAAGATCACCGCTGACCAGGGTGCGTTCGGGACTTTCGTGGTTCAGTTCGGACTCAGGCATCGAGAAGCCTCCCCTCGGGGTCGAGCGCGCAGACTGGTGCGATGCGGGCCTGCACCTCTTGGCCAAGATGATGGAGGGTGACGACCTCGCCCATCCGGGCGCTGCCGCCTTCGACCAGACCGAGCGCGATGGGGCGGTTCAAGTTGGGGCTCATGTGGCTGGTGGTCACGAAGCCGCGGCTGCGGCGCTTCCCGGCTACGGTTTCCACCACATGCGCGCCGACCGGCAGCGGTTCAGCGCCCAGGCTTTCCAGCCCCACCAGATCGCGGGCCTGATCGGCCACGGCGGGCAGATGAAGCGAGCGGCGACCAAGGTAGTCGCCCTTGCGCTTCTCGAAGGGGCCTTTCACGCCCAGATCCATCGGGCGGGTTCGGCCATCGGTGTCCTTGCCGATGACGATATAGCCCTTTTCCGCCCGCAGGATCATCAAGGCCTCACCGCCCAGAAGCACGGCATCGAAGGCGCGTCCGGCCTCTTTCAGCCGCCGCCACAGGCCAAGCGCACGGTCGGCGCGGATCGACAGTTCATAGGACCGGTCACCGGTAAAGCTGACACGGGTAATGCGGACCTCGTCACCCTGAAACTGCCCTAAGGTCAGCGCCATATGTGGCAGGGAGGCATCGTCCAGCGCCGCCTCAAGGCCGATGGCTTGCAAGAGGTCGCGTGACTTCGGCCCGGTGACGGTCAGCGTGGCGTAATTCGCCGTCGTGTCGTGGATCACCACGCGCGAACGGTCGAACTTGTCCTGTCGCCATTCCTCCAGCAGCAACCCCATGCCCTGAACGTGGCTGGAGGAGCAGGAGACGATGAAGCGGTTCTCGTCCAGCCGCACCAGCACGCCATCGTCATAAACCGCCCCGCCCTCGGTCAGAACGAAGCCATAGCGGCAGCGCCCAGGTTTCAAGGTGGACATGGTGTTGTAATAGATGAAGTCGACGAACTTGGCCGCATCCGGCCCGATCACCTCGATCTTGCCCAAGGGCGAGCCGTCAAAAAGGCCCACTCCCTGCCGGGCAGCCTTCGCCTCTCGCATTACTGCACCTTCATCCGGGCCAAACCAGGCTGGCCGCAGCCAGCCGCCGTATTCGCGGAACAAGGCCCCATCGACGCGGTGTTCGGCCTCCAGGGGCAGACGGCGGACCGGGTTCATCAACTCGCCGCCACGCAACCCCGCGAAAGAGGCCAGCGGCACAGGCGAGAATGGCGGGCGATAGGTGGTCGTCCCGGTCTCGGGGATGCTGCGGCCCGTCAGTTCGGCCATCAGGGCAAGACCCGGCAGGTTAGACATTCGTCCCTGATCGTTCGCCATCCCGAGGGTGGTATAGCGTTTCAGATGCTCGACCGAGGTGAGGTTCTCGCGGTGGGCAAGCTCCACGTCCTTGGTGGTGACGTCATTCTGCATGTCCAGCCAGATGCGGCCCTTCGCCCGGGGCTTGGGCCAAAGCGCGGTGGAGCTCCCGTAGGCCGTGGCGACAACGCCCTGCCCCGGCAAGATGCGCGACAGGTCATAGATTCCGACCGCGGCGCCAATCACCCGCAGGCCCGGAACCGGATCGCCCGGAAGGAAGGCCCGTAGTCCCTCGTCCCAGCGCAGTTTACCCTGCGCCTGGGAGTACAGATGAACGGTCGGCGTGTGGCCACCCGAAACCAGCACCGTATCGGCCTCGATCCGCTCGCCCGAGGCTAGGCGCACCGCCTCCACCTGCCGACGCCCCAGCGCCGTCTCGATCGTTTGCCCAGCGATGATGCGGAACGGGTGTTGCCCGGCCGCCGCGCGCCCGCGCAGGTCCAAAAGAGTGACCTCGGCCCCCGCCTCATGCAGGGCGCGCGCGGTGTCATAGGCGGTGCCATTAGTCGTGGCGACCACGACGCGGCGCCCGACGGCCACGCCAAATCGGGCAAGGTAATGCAACCCCGCCTCGGCCGACATCACGCCGGGCAGGTCGTTGTTGGCAAAGGGCAAATGCCGCTCAATGGCACCGGCGGCCAAGATTGTCTCGGCTGCACGCACGTGCCAGATGCGGGGGGCCGCACCACCCGGTTGCGCCTCTGCCAGCCCGGTCAGGCCATGGTCATAGCGGCCAAAGGCGGTCGTGCGGGCCAGGATGCGGACGCCGAGCGCGGTCAGTTCGGCGACCATCGCCGCCACCCAGTCTCGGGCCTCTTGCCCGTCAATCCGGGCGGGTCGGTAGAGGAGGCTGCCCCCGACATGCATCCCCTCATCACAAAGGATCACCTTGCGGCCCGCCTTGGCCTCGGTTTTCGCGGCGGCAAGGCCCGCGGGCCCGGCGCCCACCACCAGCACATCGCAGGTAGTGTTTACCGACGCGCTTGGCCCGAAACCCTGCGCTGCGAGGTCCAGCCGGCCCAGCCCGGCCATAGCGCGGATGCGCGGCTCGAACAGGTGCCAGTCGGGCCGCATGAAGGTCTTGTAATAGAACGCCGCCGGGATAAAGCGCGAGAAACGGTCGAGGAAGGCCATGCGGTCATGCTCGGCCGTCGGATGCCCGTTGATCGACCGCAAGCGCAGACCCTGCGCTGCCGGTTCCAGTGTCATCTGCACATTCGGGCGATGCTGCGCGCCGTGGATATCGGCAATGCCGTTCGGCTCTTCGCTGCCTGCGCCCCAGAAGCCGCGCGGGCGATGATACTTGAAGCTGCGCCCGACGATGCGCTGACCTGAGGCCAGAAGCGCCGAGGCCACCGTGTCGCCCTTGAAGGTGGGAACAGTTTTTCCGTCGAAGGTAAAGCTGAGGCTCTCACTACGGTCCAGCGCCCAACCCGCACCCGTGCGCCAGCCGCTCATGCCTCACCCCCCAGCGCAAGGGTGGCGGTGACGGTGTGGGTCACCGTGTCCCGTTCCATCAGGAACGCCTCGCGGCAGGAGAGGTGCATCCAGATTTCCCGGGCCGGACCTTTGCGGTTGTGACGGAAGAAAAGGTAGTCGGTCCAGCTCGCGTCGCTGGCCTCGGCTCCAGGGCGGTCATTGTCGGCATCGCCGCCGAAGTGGAACTCGGTCTCGGGGCGCGGGCCGCAGAAGGGACAGGTGAAAAGCTGCATCTTGGCCTCAATGCGCGATGCCCGCGCCTGCCGCCTCGTCAAGGAGGTGGCCGGTACGGAAGCGGTTCAGATCGAAAGGCCGGCTGATCGGGTGGTGGCCGCCAGTGGCGAGGATATGGGCGAACAGCGTGCCGCCCGCCGGAATGGCCTTGAACCCACCGGTCCCCCAGCCGCCGTTGATGAAAAGACCCGGCAACGGGCTTTCGCCAAAAATGGGCGAGCTGTCCGGCGTCACATCCACCGTGCCGCCCCATTGGCGCAGAAGGCGCAGCTGGCGGAAGATCGGGAACATCTCCAGAAGACCCGACAGCACGGTTTCCAGCTGCGGCAGGTTGCCCCGCTGGCCATAGGAGGGTACGCGGTCCAGACCGCCGCCGATCACCATCTCGCCCTTGTCGGACTGGCTGACATAGGTCCCGGTCATCGGCGATACGAGAACCGTGTCGAAGATCGGTTTGACAGGTTCAGAGACGCAGGCCTGCAGGGTGTAAGATGTGATCGGCAAGCGGAAGCCCGCCTTTTCGGCCATCACGCCGGAGGACCCGGCAACGACCATGCCGACCCGCTCGGCTCGGATCTCGCCCTTAGAGGTCTGAACGCCGACGCAGCGCCCCGCCTCCACGATGAACCCCTGCACCTCGCATTGCTGAAGGATATCAACGCCCAAGCTGTCGGCGGCGCGAGCATAGCCCCAGGCGACCGCATCATGGCGTGCTACTCCGGCGCGGGCCTGATAGATCGCGCCATAGACCGGGTAACGTGCGTCAGGGGCATAGTTGTAGATAGGCACCCGGCGCTGCACCTCGGCACGGGAAAGAAGTTCAGCCTCGACCCCATTGACCTGCATGGCGTTCACCTGCCGCGCCGCCATCTCCATCTCGGCCGGAGAGGAGACAATCTGCATCATGCCGCGTTGCGAGAGCATGATGTTGTAGTTCAGCTCTTTCCCCAGCGTCTCGTAAAGGCGCAGCGAGAGGTCATAAAGCTCGGTGCTTTCGGGGTAGTAATAGTTCGACCGGATCGCCGTCGTGTTGCGTCCGGTATTGCCACCGCCCAGCCAGCCGCGCTCGATCACCGCGATGCGCTTCACGCCATGGGTTTTCGCCAGATAATAGGCGGTGGCGAGCCCCTGCCCGCCGCCACCGATAATCACCACGTCATACCTGTCGGCCAGAGACGGGCTGCGCCAGGCTTGCGCCCAACCCTTCTGACCGTTCAGCCCCTCCTTCAGAACTGACAGGGCAGAATAGTGCCGTGTCATGCCCGCATCGCCTTGCCTTGCGGGTCGTAAGGCGAAGCGGGGATCACGACGGCCCGGCATTCCTCGCCGATGATATGGGTCGACAAGACCGTGCCTTCGGCCGAGTGCGCGCGATCGAGCATGGCAATGGCAAGGCTCTTGCCAACGGTCGGCCCATAGCCGCCGGAGGTGACGTAACCCACCAGCTTGTCCCCGGCCCAGATCGGCTCATACCCGCTGCAATCGGCGTCCCTTGCCGCGACTTCCAGCGTCACCAGCACCTGCGCAGATGGCGCACCGCGCGCGGCGCGGGCGGCGGCCTCGCCGATAAAGCCCTGCTTCTCCCAGTCGATGAACCGGTCCAGCCCGGTTTGGCCGGGTGTGTAGCCTTGGGTGAATTCGCGACTCCAGATGCCGAAGCCTTTCTCCAGTCGCAGCGCATTGCCCGAGGCGAAGCCGAACTCCACCAGCCCCAGATCGGCCCCGGCCTGCAACAAGAGCCGTCGCAGCGTGCCGTGTTCCAAGGCCGAACAGTTGATCTCATACCCCCGCTCGCCGGTGATCGACATCCGGGCTACGCGGCAGCGAAGCAGGCCCACATCCATCGCGGTGCAGCCCAGCAGCGGCAGGGCCGACACATCCTGATGCGTCAGCTTTTGCAGGATCTCGCACGACTTCGGCCCGGCGATGGCAAAGCCCGTCACCTGATCCGAGATGTCGCGCAAGCTGACCCCGTCGCCCATGTGATCCTCGAACCAGCGCATGTGCCATTCGCGCAGGTAATAGGACCCCATCAGCCAATAGCCGTCGCCCCAGTTCAGAACGGTCAGATCGCCCTTCAGCCGCCCGTCATGGCCCAGCACCGGCGCGAGCTTCGCCCGCCCCGGTTTCGGCAGGCGGCAGGCCAGCAGCCGGTTCAGCCAGACCTCGGCCCCCGGCCCCTTGACCTCGTAACGCGAGAAGCCGGTGATATCCAAGATCCCGGCCCGCTCACGCACCGCCCGCGCCTCGGCATTCACCAGATCGAAGGCGTTGGAGCGGCGGAGCGAGGGCTTCTCCTCGAACCCTGCGGGCGCGAAGTACAACGGCAGCTCCAGCCCCCATGCGCCGGCCCATTTCGCGCCGGCGGCCGTCATGCCGTCATAGGCGCCGGGGGTTTTCAGCGGCCGACCCGCAGGCAGATGTTCGTTCGGGTAGGTCATGATGAAGCGGCGGGAATAGAACTGGCCGGTGGTCTGGCGGATGACCTCGCGGTTGGCGGCAAAGTCGCCATAGCGGGCGATGTCCATGCCGAAGATATCGGCCTCTGCCTGACCGTGGACCATCCACTCGGCCAGCGACTTGCCGACGCCTCCGCCTTGCAGGAAGCCCGCCATTACGCCGCAAGCGACCCAATAGTTGCGAATGCCCCGGATCGGACCGACCAGGGGGTTGCCGTCGGGCGAGAAGGTGAAGGCGCCGTTGACCCAACGCTTGATCCCGGCGGTTTCCAGCACCGGATAGCGGTGGAAGGCCATGGCCAGCTCGTCGGCAATCCGGTCGGTGTCCTCCTGGATCAGGTCCATCCCGTAATCCCAGGGCGCGCCGTCCATCTGCCAATGCTTGTGGTTGATCTCATAGACCCCGAGCAGCATCCCCTTCTGCTCCTGCCGCATGTAGGAGAACCCGTCGAGGTCGACGATGGTGGGCATCTCGGCGGGAAGGGCCGCGACTTCGGGAATGGCCTCGGTCACCAGATAATGATGCTCCATCGGGGTGACAGGCAGCTCGGCGCCGACCATGCGGCCAAGTTGCTTGGCCCAGAGCCCGCCCGCGTTAACGACATGTTCTGCAAGGATCATGCCCTGTTCGGTTTCCACCTGCCATTCCAGCGAGGGCAACTGCTTCAAGGACAACACCCGATTGTGCTCGATGATCTCGGCACCTCGGTTCTTGGCGGCGCGGGCGTAGGCATGGACCACCCCCGAGGGATCGACATAACCTTCGCGGGCCGAGGTCATGCCACCCAGAAGGTCGGACGTATTCACCAGCGGGCAAAGGGCCTTGATCTCCTCCGGCGTCACCAGTTCGCTGTCGTCGATGCCCATCGACTGCATCACCCGGCAGCTGCCCTTCAGCCAGTCCCAGCGGTCGGGGTCACGCGCCATCAGGATGCCGCCCGTCATGTGCAGCCCGATGTTGATGCCGGATTCCTTCTCGATCTCGGGCAGCAAGTCTATGGTGTAGGCCTGTAGTGCCGAAATGTTGGGATCGGCGTTCAGCGTATGGATGCCCCCCGCCGCGTGCCAGCTGGAGCCTGCGGTCAAAACCGAGCGCTCCAGCAGGGCGATATCCGTCCAACCGAGCTTGGTCAGGTGATAGGCGATCGAGGCGCCGACAACTCCGCCGCCGATGATGACAACACGATTGCGAGATTTCATGATGAGCCTTTCGTTCCTTGAGCGGGCATCATACCGCAGCATGATGTACAGTTATGTATACGCTTTCTTCCAGCCTGTGACGCCGATCTGCCTGAACGACAGTGCGTTGTTTTGCGATAACTCCAACCGAATGCCGCAGGGTGGCACCGGATCTGAACCACCTCAGTCCTCTGGCTTCGCACCACCCGATTCCGTCCTTTGACGGACAAAGGCGTCAAGACGATCGGCCACGCCTGCACAGGCCTCTGGCGGCACGAACTCCGCCAGCTTCTGCTTCCAGATCGCGGTTGCCCTTTGTGTGGCCGTCAAGCTCCCGGCCTCGACCCATGTCCCGTGGTTCGAGAGATCCGCCACCAGCGGACGATAGAAGGCGGTCTGATAGCGTTCCATCGTGTGCCCGGTCGAGAAGAAGTGGCCACCGGGCTGCACATCGGCAATCGCATCGAACCCAAGCGCTGCGGCGTCGGCCGGGGCCGGGATGGCCAGTTCCGCGATGATCTGCAGGTTTTCGATATCGAGGATGAACTTCTCGTAACCCAAGGTCAGCCCGCCCTCGAGCCAGCCGGCCGCGTGCACGGTGACCGTGGCGCCGCCGAGGACCGCCCCCCAAAGCGCCATGATCGTCTCGCTCGCCGCCTGGGAATCTGCGGTGTTCGAGGCCGCCCCAGTGGCAGACCGCCACGGCAGTCCGATATGACGCGCCAACTGTCCGGAACCGATGCAGGCCCGGATATGTTCAGGCGTGCCGAAGGCGGGTGAGCCGGACTTCATATCGACATTCGACAGGAACCCGCCGTATGAGACCGGCGCCCCGGTCCGCGAGACCTGCGCCAGCGTGATCCCCGCCAGGGCCTCGGCATGTTGCAGCATCAAGGCGCCCGAAACGGTGATCGGCGCCATCGCACCCGCCAGACAGAACGGGGTGATGATCGACATCTGCCCCGCGCGGGCAAAGTCGATAATTCCGCGCGACATCGGAATATCCAGTTGACGCGGCGAGTTGGAATTGATCACCGTCGACGCCCAGACGCCGTCGCGGAACCCCGCATCATCCAGCCCGCGCGCCAGCCGGATCATCTCGAAGCTTTCCTCGACCTGGCTCCGGCCGCGGGAATAGACAAAAAGCGGCTTGTCGCAGTTTTCCAGCTGCCCCTTCATCATCGCGTAGTGGCGCAAGTGGATCGGCACATCCTGCGGCTCGACCGAAGGCCCGTGCATGTGGATCACGTCGAAGGACTGTTGCAAACGCAGGGTTTCAAGATAGCCCGTCAGATCGCCGGGTCTGCGCCCGCGCTCGTTGTCATAGGCGTTCGGACAGCCCGCGCCGGCCATGAACAGCATCGAGCCAAGCTCATAGTCCTGTTCGCGCGCCGGATTGGCGGCCCTGAGGCGGATCGACCTCGGCGCCGTCGCGAGGGTCCCCGTCACGATGTCGCGGCCGATGCGCACCATCTGGCTGTCTTCATCGACAAGCGCCCCGGCCTGACGAAATAGGTCCCGGGCTTCGTCGAGCAGGACCTTGATGCCAAGCTCTTCGAGGATACGCAGCGCACCGTCGTGCATCGCGGCCACCTCATCGGCTGAAAACGCAACCTGCGGCTCAAAGGGATTGCGCATCCGGGCATAGGCCGGGTTGAGGCTTGGCGCGGCGGTCGCAGCCGACCGGCGGCTCCGCCCACGCCCGCTCCGCGTTTCGTTCTGCGTTTCCATGTGCGCCTCCTGTGGCCTGAGTCTGATTATCCTTGCATCTTTGGACATTTATGTACACAAAAATTCTCACAGGGGGCGGACGGTCGGCCGCAACCCTGTGCAGCTCCGCGTATTGCAACTAAGCTGCATGCCGAAACGCCCCGACGGCCGACAAAGGACCGCGAGCATGCTATCCACAAATGAACAGCCAGACGTCGGGCCGCAGGGAAGCTCCACGCGGGAAGACTGGCTGAAGCTGGCCCTTGAAACGCTGATCCGCGACGGCATCGACCGGGTCAAGGTCCAGATCATTGCCCGGCAACTCAACGTTTCGCGCTCCAGCTTCTACTGGTATTTCAAGAGCCCGCAGGATCTGAACAAGCAGATGCTGGACCATTGGCTGGCGAAGAACACCGGCCCGATCATCGAGCGCTCCCTGCGTCCGGCCCGGACGATCACGGAGGCCATCCTGAACGTCTTCGAGTGCTGGGCGAACGAAGAGTTGTTCGATCCCCGCCTCGATATCGCCGTCAGGCTCTGGGCACGTCGGGCGCCGGAGGTCCTGTCCGTCGTCGTCACCGCCGATCAGCAACGGCTGGATGCGTTGACCGGCATGTTCACGCGACACGGCTACCCTGCCGAAGAGGCGCTGGTCCGCGCCCGTGCGCTGTATTTCACGCAGGTCGGTCAATATACGCTGGACATCAAGGAAGACATGTCGCTGCGCTTCGCCCGCACCCGCGACTTTGTCCGCACATTCAGCGGCCAGACCCCGGCCGACGCCGAGGTCGAACGGTTCAAGTCCGTTGCGTTCAACGAACCGAAGGCGTCCGACCGGTGAACGAGATGGGCTGTTTGCGCAAGAATGGGTCGGCCGGTCATCGAGTGGGGCAGATTGACCGTTTTAAACACAAGGCCGGACGCGCGACCCCAAGGTTTTGCTCAGTCTCGCATCGGAGAAGATCATGAGCGAGGTCAGGAACGTTCTGTTCATCATGTGCGACCAGCTGAGATATGACTATCTGAGTTGCTACGGCCATCCGCATCTGCATACCCCGCATCTCGACCAGCTTGCCGCCAGAGGGACGCGCTTTACCAACGCCTATGTGCAGTCGCCGGTCTGCGGCCCGAGCCGGATGAGCACCTATACCGGGCGCTATGTCCTGTCGCACGGGTCGGTCTACAACGGATATCCGTTGCGGGTCGGCGAACTGACCCTCGGCGACCATCTGCGCCCGCTAGGGATTGATACTGTATTGATCGGCAAGACCCATATGCGGGCCGACGTCGAAGGGATGGAGCGTTATGGCATTCCGCCCGACTCGATCATCGGCGCGCGGCTCTCGGAATGCGGATTTGACGTCTTCGAGCGGGACGACGGCCTTCACCCCGACAGCGGATATGTCCCCGATCCGGCGTATAACAGCTACCTGCGCGAAAGGGGCTACGACGGCGCGAACCCCTGGCACAGCGCCGCCAACAGCGTCGCGGCGGGCGAGGGCGAAAGCGGCAGCGGATGGTTCCTGAAATACTCCAACCGACCCGCCTTGATTGCCGAGGAAGACAGTGAAACACCGTATCTGACGCGCCGGTTCATGGACTTCGTCGATGCCCGCCAAGGCAAGGACGGATGGTTGTGCCATCTGTCCTTCATCAAGCCGCACTGGCCCTATATCGTTCCGGCCCCCTACAACACCATGTACGGCCCGGAGACCTGGCTTCCACCGGTGCGCGACCGGGCCGAGCGTGAAACGTCGCATCCGGTCTTTGCCGCGTTCCAGAACAGCCGCGCCGCCCGGACCTTCAGCCGCGATGACGTGCGCGAGACAGTTTTGCCGGCCTATATGGGGCTGATCAAACAGATCGACGACCAGATGGGTCTGCTCTTCGCCTTCCTCAAGGCGCGCGGTCTCTGGGACAGGACGATGATCGTCTTCACCTCGGACCACGGCGATTACATGGGCGATCACTGGCTGGGCGAAAAGGACATGTTCCACGACCCCTCGGTCAAGGTGCCGCTAATCATCCACGATCCGCGACGGGGGGTCATACGCGGTCAGGTCTGCGATGCGCTGGTCGAGGCCATCGACCTTGCCCCCACGTTTGTCGAGGTCTTTGGTGGCGTGCCCGCCCGAAACCGCCTTGAGGGGCGATCTCTGTCCCCGTTGCTGGCGGGCCGGATGCCGGACGCATGGCGCACCGTGGCGTTTTCGGAATACGATTACGCCTGGATGTCGGCGCGGCAGGCACTGGGTCGCGATGTTGACGAATGCAAGATCATCATGGCGCGGGATACGCGCTGGAAGCTGATCTTCTGTGAAGGGTTCCGTCCCATGCTCTTCGATCTCGAAACCGACCCGCAGGAGCTTCGCGACCTCGGTGACGATCCCCGGTATTCCGACGTCCGCTTCCGCCTTGAGGCGGAAATCTTTGCATGGGCCCGGCGCCAACGGCAGCGGATCACGGTCAGCGACGAAAAAGTCGCTGCATCAAGGGAAAGCGACGCTGCCCGCGCGGGCATTTTTATCGGATTTTGGGATGAGGCCGAAAGGGACGAATGCCTGAAGGACGATCCGGGGCCTCAAAACGAAACGTGATGCCGTGCGCGCGTGGCGGCCTCAATCCCCGGAGGCGATCCGCTCGTCGAGCCAGCCTGCGCGGGTCGAGGGTTCGGCCAGCATCAGCCGTTTGGTGTATTCTTCGCCCGGGGCTGCAAAAATGGCCTTCGTGGTGCCGCTTTCGACGATCCTCCCGCGCTCCATGATGACAACTCGGTCGGTAAAACGGCGGGTTACGCCGAGGTTGTGGGTGATGAACAACATCCCCAGCCCCTTGTCCTGATTGAGGTGCCACAGAAGCGAAAGGATGCTTTCCTCGACCAGCGGATCCAGCGCCGACGTCACCTCGTCACAGATCAGGATGTCGGGCTCGGCGGCCAGACAGCGCGCGATGTAGACCCGCTGTTTCTGGCCGCCGGACAGGGCGCCGGGATAGCGGTCAAGCAAGGCTGCGGGTAGTTCGACCTCGGCCATCAGGCCGCGCAGCCGTTCTTCCAGGTCCGCACCGGAAAGGCCCATGAATTTGACCAGCGGTCGCGCCAACACGGCGCGCACCGTCTGCCGCGGGTTCAGGGCGACATCCGGCAACTGGTGTATGAACTGTATGCGCCGGCGCTGATCGTCGTTCCGGTCGTCCACACTGGCGGCAAGCCTGATACCCGACAGCGTCACCGAACCGCGCCTGGGCACCAGAAGTCCCGCGATCGCGCGGGCCACTGTCGTCTTGCCGGACCCACTTTCCCCGACAAGGGCAACAATCTCGGATCTGCCAACGGTGATATCCACATTCTCGACGATCCGCACCGAGCCATAACCGAGGTCAAGGCCCCGGCCTTCAATCAGGATCTGGGTGTCCGACGTCTCGCGATTGAAGTCGCTTGTGGAACGGCTCGCGACAAGGGCGCGGGCATAGTCGGTCTGCGGAGAATCAATGATCCGGCGGGTTTCATTCGCCTCGACCATGACGCCATTTCGAACAACCACGATCCGGTCGCAGACCTGCGACACCACCGCGATGTCGTGACTGACGTAGATGGCGGAGCAACCCTCTGCGGCGATCACCTGTCGAATGACTTTCAGAACCTCGACCTGCGTCGTCACGTCGAGGGCGGTCGTCGGTTCATCGAACACGATCAGTTCCGGGTTGTTCAGAAGCGCCATGGCAATCATGGCGCGCTGAAGCTGTCCGCCTGACACCTGGTGCGGATACTTCAGACCGAAGCGATCGGGTTCAGGCAGTTGCAGGCGGGCAAAGAGTTCGGCTGCAAGCTGGCGGCGCTCACTGCCGCCGATCCCGTCCCGCAGCGCCCGCAGCTCGGTCACCTGATGGCCGAGCCGATAGAAGGGATTGAACGCGGCGGCGGCCGATTGGGCGACATAGGCAACTTTGGACTGGCGCAACTTGCTCAATTCGTCCGGGGATGCCGCGACAAGGTCGATCCCGTCCAGACTGACTTTCCCCCCGGCGATCGTCAGCCCCGGTTTAAGAAATCCGATCGCAGCCAGCGCCAAGGTCGACTTGCCTGCCCCGGATTCGCCGATCAGCCCCAGCACCTGCCCGCGTTCAAGCTGCAGGGACACGTCGCGCAGGATCTCGGTCGCGCCGGCCTTCAAAGACAGCCCCTGAATGTCGAGAAAGCTCATGCCTGCAATTCTCCGCGCACCGAATACTTGCGGATCAGGAAATCGACGATCCCGTTGGTCGAGACGGCGATCATCGCGATCGCTATGGCCGGGAACAGCGGCGCGACCTTTCCTGCAGAAATGGCGAGGGCATTTTCGCGCACGAGACCGCCCAGATCTGCGTCCGGCGGCTGAATTCCGACGCCGAGAAAGCTGAGCGCACTGATGAAGAGCGACGCGAAGGCGAACCGCAGACCGAATTCCGCGATCAGCGTCGGCGCGAGGTTGGGCAGGATCTCTCGGAAAATGTACCAGCGGAGCGTTTCGCCGCGCAGGCGCGCGACCTCGATGAAATCCATCACCGCGATATCCCCTGCCGAGGCGCGCAGGATGCGGAAGAACAGCGTTGTCTCCAGCACGATCATCGTCCCGACAAGGGTCTTCAGCGAAACACCCGCCACCGCCAGCACGATCAGCGCGAAGATGATCTGCGGAATCGCCATGATCGCATCGACGGTCCGTCCGATGAGAACGTCGATCCATCCCCGCCGCACCGCCGCCAGGATTGCGAGCGTGACGCCGATGGCGCAGGCGACAACGGTGACGAACAGCGAAATCCCCAACGTGTAGCGCAATCCGTAAATGCTGCGCGACAGCAGATCCCGCCCGAGCGTATCCGCGCCAAGCCAATGGTCGACGCTCGGGGTCGCGTAAGGGTTGGTCAGAACCTCGGTCGGGGAATAGGGAGCCGCCAGGGGCGCAAACAGCGCCAGAACCACGAACAGCGCCAGCGTTCCCGACGAGAGAATGAGGGACAGGTTGATCTTGCCGGTCATTCCTTAGGCTCCCTCAGTCGCGGATTGACCAGGACCGACAGAAAATCCGCGGCGAAATTCAGTGAGACGAAGACGAGGGAAAAGACCACCGCGCAGCCCTGCACCAGTGGCAAGTCGCGATAGGACACGGCATCGACCATCAACTTGCCCAGCCCGGCATAATTGAACACGGTTTCAATGACGACCACCCCGACCATGAGATAGGCGACGGTCAGCATGGAAATCGACAGGATCGGCGACAGCGCGTTCGGCAACGCATGGGTCAGGGTGACCCGGCGCGGCGAAAGCCCCTTGATCTCGGCCATCAGGATGTAGTCCGACGCCATCACCGACAGGACCGCCGTGCGCGTCAGCCGCATCGTATGCGCGATGGTCACGAAAACCAGCGTGGTGACGGGCAGCACAAGGGCATTGATCCAGTCCATAAAGCTCGCGCTGCCATGCGAGATGGACAGGCTCGGAAACCAGCCGAGGCGGATGGCGAAGATGTTGATCAGGATGTACCCGGTGAGGAACGCGGGTATGGAAACCAGCCACATCGACAGGAACGAGATCGCGCGGTCGAGAAAGCTGTCGCGCTTCAGGGCCGACAGGATCCCCAGCGAGATCGCCAGCGGCAAGGCAATGACCGCCGCCGCAAGTGCGAGCGTCATCGAGGCGCGCAACCTTGGCCAAAGAAGGTCGGCCACCGCGCGGCCGCTGGAGAAGGACGTGCCCATGTCGCCCTGCGCCAGACCGACAAGCCAGTTCCAGTAGCGCACCGGCAGCGGTTCGTTCAGGCCCAGTTGCTGGCGTAATGCAGCCAGGGTCTCAGGGGTGGCGTTTTGCCCAAGGATGGATTGCGCCGCGTCGCCAGGGAGCAGCGCGGTGCCGACGAAGACCAGAAGCGACACAAGCAGGAGCGAGACCAGCCCGCTCCCGCCACGACGCATAGCAAAGGACAGGAGCGGGTGCGCCATCGGGGGCGCTTAGCCGAACCAGACGTTTTCAGCGGCTCGGGTCGAGCCCACCAGAAGGGTTCCCGCCTCATATCCGTTCAGGTTGGCGGCCAGCCCTTCGGCGAGATTGGCAAAGGCCGGAATGATCACCCCGCCACGTTCGTGCAGGAAGCGCTGCGCCTCTGCCATCGCCGCCTTTCGCTCCTCCTCCGACGAAGAGCCGCGGGCGGTGGCAAGGGCCGCGTCAAACTCCGGGTCGGCAAAGGCCGTGTCATTGGCCGGAGAGCCCGTCGTATAGGCCAGCGTCATGATCAGGTCCGAGGTCGGGCGCGCGCCCCAAAGGGTCGCGTGGAACGGCGCCTTCGCCCAGACGTTGGACCAGTAGCCATCGGCCGGCTCGCGCTTCACTTCGATCGTGATACCTGCCTTGGCCGCATGTTCGGCAAAGAGCGTCGCCATGTCGACCGCTTCGCTGCCCACGGCGTCGGAGGTTTGCAGAACCAGCGGCCCGGAGTGGCCCGACTCGGCATAGAGCGCGCGGGCGCGGTCCGGGTCATAGACCGTCTGTTCTACCGAGGCTGCGAAGTCGGTCGAATTCGGCGGGATCGGTGTATCGTTGCCCAGCCGGGCCTGGCCGGCAAAGATCCGCTGGATCATGTCCTCACGATCGACAGCAAGTTTCAGCGCCTGACGCAGCTTCACGTTATCGAACGGCGGCTTGTCCACCATCATGTTGAACCCGGCGAAACCTGCGCCGGTCATGTAGCTGATCTTCAGGTTCGGCAGCGATTGCAGCAAGGCGACAGAGCGGGCATCCAGCGTCGAGGAAATCTGAACCTGACCGGACTGTATGGCGCTGACACGCGCGGCCGCGTCATTGACGCCAAGCAGGCTGACCTTGTCGACGAAGGCGCGGTCCTTCCGGAAGTAGCCGTCAAAGCGCTCGGTTTCGAGAACTTCTCCCGGCGCGAACCGGGTAACACGGTACGGCCCGGTGCCAATTCCGTCGAAGGTGGTGGTACCATCGGGCACGATGGCCAGCGAATAATTGCTGAGCGCCGCCGGGAAGAAGTAATTCGGCCCCTTCAACGTGATGACCACCGCGTTGTCGCCGTCGGCGGCGATAGTTTCAATCGAGTTGATGATCGGGCGCGAGTTGGATCGGCTTCCTTCGGCGACATGCAGCATCAGCGAATAGATGACATCGGCCGAGGTCAATTTCCTGCCGTCGTGGAAGACGGCATCTTGCGAAAGATCGAACCGCCAGACTTTTCCAGATTCCGTTTCTGACCAGGACAGCGCGAGTCCCGGGCGTGTTGCTCCATCGGCACCGGCGGTTTCGACCAGGGTATTGAAGACAGTACCGCCCACAACCGCCATGAACGGCGAATTGAAGGATCTCGGATCAAGCGTATCACCGCTCGACGCGCCATTGATCGCAATCGCCAGATCGCCGCCGCGATTTGGGGTCTGCGCAAGGAGCCTGTAGGGCATGGCGCTTGCGATTGCCGCTATGCCGGTGCCGCGAAGCAAGGCTCTGCGGGTGAACGAATCCGATCTGATCATGCGTCGCTCCCTGGAATTGCGGTCCGTTCGCTTCTTCGAGAGGTCAATACTCGAAGCGAGGTCCACTTATTGTGTTCATTAGTGTACGTGACCATACACGCATTTCCGAGTCAACGATTCTATTGGCGCCCGTCACCGGTGGCGGCGCGGGGAAGGTCAGAACCGCCGATCAGAGAGAACACGCCCCGGGGTCAATTTCAGCGCGCCGACGACAAGCGGCCAACCTCGTGCAAGCCGCACGCTGTCGCAGGCGTGTTCAGTGGTGCCCATGGCGCCCACTCGTTTGACACAAAGGCCAGTCACACGTTCGATCGCGGCTGACTTATGCCACGTCCGGCCGGCTTTTCTGATGACCACGGGCCAGCATTGGCCCGAATGAAAGGTCATGGTACATTCCGACCAAGTATCTTGGATCATAAGCCGAGAACGGCAGACGTTTCTGCGCCGGCAAGACCTCGACCCGGATCAACTGTTCAAAGTGGGCTGGAATCGCAACGCTCAGGGTGCGCAGCGCCGGAGGGTCAGTGGAAGGCCGCGAAATCGACCTTGAACGCAGCCTTCCCCGCGACGCTTTCGACGATCAGATGGGCGAGAGGCAGATCGGCCTCCGTCAGTTGCCCCGAGTCAATCGCCGCCGCCAGAGGCGCCCGAAGCGAGCGGGCGACGATCGCGCCTTCCACGGTTTCGCCGTTCAGCGGGCCCGCCATCGCCTCGGCGTAGCTGAGCCCCTCGCCGATCAGGACGCCGAGCTTGCTGTTCCGGCCCGCCTGCGTCGTCACATGCAGGTCCCCCAGACCCGCGAGGCCATAGGCCGTTGCGGGCCGCCCGCCGCCGACCCCGACGATCCGGGCAAGTTCGGTGACGGCCTGATTGAAAAGGCTCGCGACCTCATTATGCAATGCGGCGCCGTTGGGGGCCGGCATTTCCGCCAGACGACCGCGCGGGACCGACACGCCGATTGCGAAGAAATTCTTCAGGGCCGCACAGATTTCCAGCCCGACGAGATCATCGGTCGCCGAAAGGTGGTAGTATCCGGTCGATAGCCGCGCAGCCCAATCCGCCGCCAGAGCTTCATCGCGAAACCCGATGATGGCCGAAGTCTGCCGCCGAACGGCGAGCTCTCCGGCGATGCAGGGGCCGCCGACCGCCCCGAGCGGGCCATGGTCTTTACCCGCCTGCGCCAGGCTTCGCCCGACCAGATCCGGCAGGATTTCAATCCTGTCGGCCGAGTCCGATATCCCCTTCGTCAGGAAGATGACCGGCGGCCGGCCCGTCATATGGCGCAGGAGCTGCTCCGTGGCCCAGCCGATTCCGGGGGTAGAGACGCCGACCACCAGCAGGTCGGGCGGGGTGGCCAGAACCTCGGACAGAGACTCGATCTGGCGGGGGGTCACACGCTCCCCTATCCGGGCACGCAGGCGCGGGTGTTCGCGGCTGGCTTTCATCGCGTCGACATGGTCGCGGTCCAGGTGAGTGCCCACCAGATCCACGTCGAACCCGTTGTCGGACAGCGGAGTGGCGAAGGCTGTGCTCATCACACCGGCACCAAGAATGACGATACGGCTCATGCCTGGGGTCCTTTTTCTGGCGGTCAGCCGGGAAGGGTGGCCCCGGCAAACTCCTCGATGA
>NCEA01000046.1:0-21231 GCA_002280515.1 Rhodobacterales bacterium 32-67-9 | reverse complement strand
CTCGATGCCGGCATAAAGCGGGGTCAGCCGCTCGTACATCTGCCGGTAGAGTGCGAAGAGGTCGCCATAGCGGGCATGCGCGTCGGGGTTTGGCACTGACACGGCGGCGATCTTGCCGGCCATGGCACTCGCGGCCGAGTGGAAGTCGGCAAACCAGCCGGCCCCCACCGCCGCACAGATGGCAGCCCCGAGCGACGATGCCTCGACCGTGTCAGAGCGTGCGATGACCTTGCCGGTGACGTCTGCGAAGATCTGTCGCCAGAGGTTCGAGGTCGCCCCGCCGCCGATCGCGACCAGCGTCTTTACCGGGACGTCAAGACTCGCTTCTGCCGTCGAGGCGCAAAGGTGCTGCTCCATCGCGAGGCCCTCCATCAGCGCCCGGAACATATGTGCCCGGCCATGCGCACCGGACAGGCCGATGAAGGCCCCGCGCGCGCTGGCGTTCCAGTAAGGTGTCATCACGCCTTGCCAGTAGGGCAACATCAGCAGCCCCTGCGACCCGATCGGGATCTTGCTGCATTCCTGCTCCAGATCCGAAAGCAGCCGGGCCTGCGACGCTTGGTCGTTGCCACAGATCGTGGACAGGAACCAGTTCACGATGAAGGTGCCGCCACGGTTGCAGGCCTCGTAATAGTACCCCTCGCCCGTCGGGCTGCCCATGGTCCGCCAGGCCGAGCCAATCTTGTACCGGGTGCCATAGACACCAGAGACGAGCGCGGTTCCGATGTTCAGATACGCGGTTTCCGGCTCCAGCGCGGCGCAGCCCAGCCCGGCAAGTTGCCCGTCCCCACCGCCTGCGATCACCGGGGTGCCGGCAAGCAGGCCGGTCTGTCCGGCCGCCGCGGCACTGACCTCGCCCAGAACGCTGCCGGGCCGTTGCGCGACCGGCAGGCGGCTTTCGTCTAATCCGATGCACGACAGGATCTCGGGCGCCCAGGCCTTTTTCTCCATATCGAACAGGCCAAGCGGATCGGCGCTGGCCCAACTGGTCCGCCAATCGCCGGTCAGGCGAAAGGTGAGATAGCCGTGCACACCGCAAAAGATCTCGGTCCGGGCGTGGTTCTGCGGCTCTTGCCGCAACATCCAGAGGATCCGGGTCGAGGGCGGGATGATGTCGACCGGCTTACCGGAGATCCTGTGCTGCACGAAGGTGCCGTCGGCATCCTTTCCGAGCCTGTCCGCCAGTTCGTCGACATAGGGCCGGCTGCGCTCGTCGAGCCAGACCATGCCGGGACGCACTGCCTGACCATCGGCGCGAAAGTAGCCAAGCGTTTCCCTCTGGTTGGAGATGGAGATCGCCTTGATCCTGGCCGGATCGACCTGACCACAGAGATGCCGAAGTGCCGTGCAGGTCGAGAGCCACCAGTCCTCGGGGTTCTGTTCGTAATGGTTGGGAAATGGGCTGGCCATCGCGATGTCGGCGCGCCCTTCCGCAACTGCCTTGCCGGCCGCGGTCCAGGCGATCGCCTTGGAGGCCGTAGTAGAGGAATCGATGCCGACGACCAGATCGTCCATGTCACACCTCATTCATGGCGTCGCGCTGCCAGCACGTGGCTGGAAATCTCGCAAAAGCCGGACGCGCCGCGCGCCCTGGCGATCCAAGTCGGCGAGGCGGAAAGGCGCCCCTCGAAATCGCGAACGTTCTGAACACCGCACGAGTTATCGAAGAATCCGAACATTGGGGCATCGTTCGGGCTATCGCCCACGAAGAGGACGGTGGCGTTCTGCGCGTCGATGTCGAGCCCAAGACGATCGGTCGCAAACTCGCGCGCCATGGTCAGCTTGTCATAGGTGCCGAACCAGCCGTTCACGTGGATCGACGATACCTTGGCGATCGCGCCTTCCTCTTCGAAGATTGCCTTGATCCGGTCCACCGCCTCGGGCGGCAAGGGGGCGACGTCTTCGCAGAAATCGATGGCAAGGTCCGCCAGCCGAAACGCCTGATCGGCGGAAACGGCCGCACCCGGCACCTCGGCCGCGACACGCGCGCGGATCCGGTCAAAGCGGTCCGGGCGGGCAAGATGTGGCGCAAGCGCAGGATGGATCTTGCGGATCATCGTGTGCGTGGCGGTGTCATAGGCGTAATAGAACGCCCCGTTTTCCCCCACGACGCCGCGCACCGGCCAGAAGCGCGCGATCAGGTCGCACCACCCGGCGGGCCGCCCGGTGACGGGCACGACCGCGATCCCGGCCGCGTCGAGGTCTTCCAGGGCCTGATAGGCATTGGCGAAAAGCCGTCCCTCGGTCGTCAGCGTGTCGTCGATATCGGTGAAGACCACTGACACCGCCGCGGCGACCTCGCGTGGCATGTCGGAGATGTCCCGCATCCCTCAGACCTCGTTCTCGGCAAGGTCGTGAAGAATACCGCCGTCGCAGGCGATATCCGCAAAGGAAAATCGATCCCGCATCTCGTGCGCGTGGCACACCGCCTCCCGGTAGAACTCGATCGGGACGCCCAGCGATTGCGCGGACGTCGGTCCTCCGGCCTCGGCCAGCGCGCGCTGCAAGGTCTCGACCGGGACGGCGAACCGCTGGCATTCCTCGCGCAGTTCGGGCCAGATCGCCGCAATCCGGGCATTGAAGCGGTCGGCACCTGCATCGTCAAACGCCTTCTTGCGATAAAGGACTTCGCATTGCGCGGCGATGTCGGACCCCATGCGCCGGGCCATGTCCGCCGGATCTATCCGCGTGGCGCTGACCTCCGGGGCGGCATCGCGCGACAGGAAATGGCCCTGAACGCGCGCCATGGTCAGCGTGGCCACGCCGACCTGCTGGCCGTGCAGGGTGCCGGGGTGCCGGTCGCCGGCAAAGCAGTCGATGTAGTGCGAGATCTGATGCTCGCCCATGGATCCATGGTGTGAGGTGCCGACGACATTCACCCCGAGGCCGCAGAGCGTCAGAACCCGGTAGAGGCTCCCCACCGCATTGATATCGCCGCTCGCGATCCCCCTGGCCTGCTCCATCAGTCGCACTTCGTCGGGAATTTCGATCAGGAACGGCTCAAACCGGAAGGTCGTGCCCAGCGTTCGATGCGACATCCACCAGTCGATCTGCGCGACCGAACGGCAGAGGCAATCGCCAAATCCTGCCGCGTTCAACCACGCCGGGGCAGACGCGCTGACCTGAAGATCGACGAAGAACCCCGAAGGCGGCTGCGACGGCAGTGACACCTTCAGCCCGCTGTCCATGGTGATCGACGCCGTCGAGGAGGTATAGCCGTTCATCGACCCGGCGGTGGCGAACACGCAGTACTTCTGCCCGTTCCGGAAAGTCGCGAACTTCGTCAGATCGTTGAGCGTGCCCGACCCGACCGCGACGATACCTGAAAAGGGCTTCAACCGCGCCTCAAGATCGCGCACCGATGCCATGTCCGCGTGGGGATGATCGAGAATGATCTCGCTTACCGGACCCAGCCGCGAAAGCGCGCGCGCCACCCGTTCGCCCAGCGCCCTGTGGGTGTTCTGATCGCTGACCACCGCGAAGGGCGCGGTGAAGCCCAGCGCCTGAACAAGATCGGCCTCGCGCCCTTCAAGGCTTTCGGAAAAGACGATGCTGTCGTAGGCCGTCGGCGGAAAGGCCTTGCCAGTCAGCGGGTTGATCCAGACGCCGCTACAGATTTCATCAATCAGCGTCGTCCACTCGGCATCGGATTTTCTCTGCATCGTCATGGGCTTTCTTTCGTGCCGGTCCGGATCAGCGCACCATTGCCGCGACATTGCCGCCGTCCACGGTCAGGACGGCGCCGGTTGTCTTGAGCGCCTTCACCAGATGGACAAAGGCACCGGCCACATCCTCCGCCGTGACTTCGCGCCGCAGCAGGTTGCCGCGCATGTATTCTTCGGGCGTGATCCCGCGCGCCCTGGCTCGCCCGGCGACGAAATCGTCGGTCAGAAGATTGGTGCGGATGCGATCCGGGTTTACCGCATTGGCGGTGATGCCCGCAGCGCCATGTTCCAGCGCATATTGGCGCATCAAGGCCATCAGCGCGGCCTTGGACGTGCCATATGGCCCGAACTCGGGTCCCTGGTTCAGCGCCTGCTTGGAGACGTTGAAGACGATCGCGCCGCCGGACCCCTGGGCCTCCATCACCCGCACACAGGCGCGCGTCATCAGGTGATGCGACCAGAAATTCAGCTCGAAAGCCTTGCGGAAATATGCGTCATCGACCTCGGTCAGCCTGCCCTGAAAGGCTGCGCCCGCGTTCGAGATCAGGATATCCACGCCCCCGAACGCCTCGGCCACCCGCGCCACGCCTGCCTCGACCGACGCCGCGTCGGTCACGTCACAGACAACCGGCAGAGCGCCGATACGGGCGGCCGCCTCTGAAACCGCTCTTTCGTCGATGTCGAAAAGCGCCACCTCGGCACCGTCGGCCTTCAGCATCCGCGCCGTTGCCAGCCCCAGGCCACTTGCGCCGCCGGTCACGACCGCGATCTGGCGTCCAAGCGGCTTTTCGACCGCCTTGGCGAGCTTGGCCTGTTCAAGCGACCAGTATTCGATGTCGAACAGGTCTTCCTCCGGCAGGGCCTTGAAGCTGCCGATCCCTTCGGCGCGCAGGATCACGTTGACGGTAGCCTCGGCCACATCGGCGCTGATCGCGGCTTCCTTGGCGGTCCTGCCGACCCCGAAAAGACCGAGGCCGGGCACATAGACGACTCTCGGAACCGGATCGAGTTCGGTGAAACCTCCGCCCGCCCGCGCGTTGTTCCGCTGGAAATAGGCGTCATAGTCGGCCGCGAATGCCGCGACCGCTTTTGTCAGACCGTCCCGGAACGCCGGCATCCGCCCGGCCTCCGGGGCCGGCGCCACCATGCCGAACCGCTTGATCCGGATCGAGTGATCGGGCGAGGCATTGCCGCGCTTGGCATAGTCCCCGACGTCCTTCCCGTCGACGAAATGGCGGATGTCGTCACCGGTCCGAAACGCGAGCACCCAGCGATCGGGCCTGCCCTCTACACCGGTCTCGCGTGCCAGCGCGCCGCGCAGGATCGGGGCGACCTCTGCCACCGACGCGACCGAGGCGGGTAGCCGGGCCATGCCGAAGGGCCGTGCGTTCCCGCCATCCAGCCGCTTTTCCGCCAGAGAGACGAGGCGGATCATGTCGTCATACGACTGCCGCGGATCGTCGTGGAACGTGAAGATGCCGTGCTGAAGCAGGATCATGTGCCGGGCGTCGGGCGTCTGGTCCAGAATGCGCCGGCAGGTCTGGGCCAGCACGAAGCCGGGCATCACGTAGGGCACGATGGTCGTGTCCGGAAACAGGTCGCGGATGATCCTTTCGCCATCGGGCTGATTGGTCAGCGAGACGATCGCGTTGGCATGGGTGTGGTCCACATGCTTGTGCGGGATGATCGCATGCAGCACCGCCTCGATCGAGGGGTTCGGGGCATAGGGGTCCAGCAGCAGGCGCCGCTGGGCGGCCACCAGCGCCTCGTCCGACATGGTTTCGCGGCGCGCAAGGGCGGCAAGCGGTTCCAGTTCTACGGCGGGAAGGCCGGCCGGCTCGATCGTGGCCATGTCCCAGCCCGATCCCTTGACGCAGAGCACCTCGTATTCGACCCCGAGCTGGTCCGTCATGCGCGTCTTGACCGAGGTATTGCCGCCACCGTGCAGAACCAGCGCGGGTTCAAGGCCCAGAATGCGGCTGGTATAGGTCCGCGTCGCCAGATCCTCGCCAATCCCCTTTTTCGCATAGTCCGCCACAAGGCGATCGAGATCGGATTGTATCCAGAGTGATTGCATCAGAAAGTTCCAGTTTCAGTAGTAAGGCCCGTCACAGCTCGATCCGCCGGCCGGTCTCGGCGTCGAACATGTGGAGCTTTTCGGGGGCAACGGCAAAAGCCAGCGTCGTGCCGGCGGACACGTAGGATGCCCGTGGCGCGACCGCGACGAACTCCCTCCCGTCGATATCGACGTAGAACTGCACGTCCGCGCCCGTCTTCTCGGCGATCGACATGGTGCCGCGCAGCGGACCGTCAGGATCGAGTGTCACATCGCTGGGGCGAATGCCGCAGATCACGCGCCGGCCGGTGTGCGCGCCGTATCCGGCCGGCAGCGCCACATGGATCCCTCCCGTCTCGAATGCGGGCGATCCGCCATCGTCGACGATCCTGCCCTCGAGGCTGTTGATCTGCGGCGTGCCGATGAACTCGGCCACAAAAAGGCTGTTCGGGCGGTCATAGAGATCGTCGGGCGATCCTTCCTGCACGATACTGCCGTCCTTCATCAGCACGATCCGGTCGGCCATGGTCATCGCCTCGATCTGGTCGTGCGTGACGTAGATGGTCGTGGCGCCCAGTCGGTTGTGCAACTGGCGGATCTCCACCCGCATGTGGGCCCGCAACTTGGCGTCGAGGTTCGACAGCGGCTCGTCGAACAGGAACACCTTGGCATTACGCACCATCGCGCGCCCCATCGCCACGCGCTGCCGCTGTCCCCCCGACAACGCGGCGGGCTTGCGGTCGAGATACTCGGTCAGGTTCAGGACCCGCGCGGCGTTTTCCACCATTTCCGCGACCTCGGCCTTCGATTTTTTCGCAACCTCGAGGCTGAAGCCGATATTCTCCCGAACCGTCATGGTGGGATAGAGGGCATAATTCTGAAACACCATCGCGACGTCGCGGTCGCGCGGATGAACCGTGTTCACGACCTTGCCGTCGATCGAAAGCTCCCCGGCCGAAATCGTTTCAAGGCCCGCGGTCATCCGCAAAAGCGTGGTCTTTCCGCAGCCGGACGCCCCCAGAAGCACGACGAACGTGCCGTCTTCGACCGTCAGGTCAAGCTCCTTCAGAACCTCGACCGCGCCGTAGGACTTGCCGATCCTGCGATATTCTACAGTCGCCATCCGGCCCCCTTGTCAGAATTTCTGCCGCGTTGGCGTGATGCAGATTTCCTGCACCAGGGCGTTTTGCGGCAACTGGTATGCGTTCAGGATAAGATCGGCCACAATGTCGGCCGCGATGCCACCGCCCATCCTGGCCTTGTTGGCCTTGTAACTGGCCAGCGCGTCGGCATCGGTCGTATGGTCGAGCACCTCGGTTTCGATCACCCCGGGCGAGAGCACGAGTACCCGGACGCCGTAATCCGACAGGTATTCACGCAGACTTTCGGACACGGCATGCACGAAATACTTGGTGCCGCAATAGATCGTGTGCCCGGGGTAGACCTTGCGGCCGGCAATCGAACTCATCATCGCCAGCGTGCCGCGTTTGCGCGCGATCATCCCGTCCAGTACGGCGTGGACGGTGTTCATCACGCCCTTGGTGTTGATGTCGATCATCTCATCCCATTCGTCGGGATCCTGCTTGGCGATATCACCGAGCCGCAGGAGGCCGGCATTGGCGAACATCATGTCCACCGGCCCGAACCGGCCCTCGGCCGCCTTGACGGCCTCCGCGATCTGGGCACGGTCGCGCACGTCAACCCTGGCACAGATCGAATTGGGCAGACCGAAGGCCTCCATCTTTTCGAGGCGGCGCGCCATCATCAGGACGGGGTGGCCCGCCTTGGAGAAGGCATGGGCGGTGGCCGCGCCGATCCCGGAACTGGCGCCGGTGATGGCGATCAGGGGTTTTCGTGACATGGCGCCTCGCGCGGATCGGGTGGAAGCAGGAATGGGCGCGGCGAACTGGCCGCCGCGCCCGGAGTGATCAGCCGGAGACGACCTTGTCGACGGCTTGGGCGATGTCGTCCATCGCCTCTTTCGCCGAGGCGTATTCGCCGGCGAAGTACTTGCCGAGCCGCACGGGGATTGTGTCGTTCGACAGCTCAGCCCATTGCGGAAGATCGGGCTCCGACCCCATGTCGAGTGCGATCGTTTCGCGCACGACGTCGAGGTGACGGGTAGTGCCGGCCCCGACCCGAGCGTTCGCCTTGATCCGCTCGTCGTTGTAGACGCTGTCGCGGGTCGGGCCGGTGCCTCCGCCGAGGGCCGTGATCAGAACCTGTGTGTCGTAGCAGGTCGCCCACTGCATGAAGATCCACGCCGCATCGGGGTTCTTCGAGTTGCGCGACACCGCAAGGGACGAACCGCCCTGGTGGCCGACACCGGGGATTTCGCCGTACCCGGTCTCGGTCACGGTGCGGAGCGGGTTCTTCGGCTTCGGGCAGCGGGCTGCGGCCATCAGGCCGGACACCTTGGTTGCGGAGGGATCGTCGAAATACGGGAAGAACTCGCCCCAGCTCATCATCGAGGCGGCGACACCCTGCGCGACCGACTGGCCTTCGCCGTCCCAGGTCCAGCCGTTGACACCCGGAGGCATGGTCTGTGCGAGGCGGGTCCAGTATTCCATCGCTTCAAGCCCGCGCTCGTCGTTGCCGGTGAACTTGCCGTCAGGTCCGAAGATCGACCCGCCGTGGCCCCAGAGCCATGCCGTCCAGTCGCATTCCAGCGAGTAGTGGCCCGATTTCATCTGACCCGTCGCGCCATAGAGGTTGGGGCCGTTCTCATCGGTGATCGCCTTGGCCTGCTCGTAATACTCTTCCAGCGTTTCTGGCGCGCCAAAGCCCATCTTGTCGTAGATGTCCTTGCGGTACTGCATGATGAAGATCGGGATGTCGTAGGGCACGCCGACCCAACGGTCCTCGTATTTCGCGATACCGTCGACGAGAGCCGGCATAAAGTCGTCGATATTGTAATTCGGCATGGCCAGGTCGGGGTTGTTCGCGATCTGCTCACGCGGGTCGAACACGTCGCGGCTGACGGACGCGGCCCAGGACTGGTCGATGTAGTAAAGATCGTAAGTGCCGAGCTGCGACGCGATGTCGAGCGTCAGCTTCTGGAGAACCTGCTCAAGCGGCAGCGTCTCGATCTCGACCGTCATGCCAGAGGCTTCTTCGAAGTACTTCTTCAACTGGCTGTTGATCGCGTTCGACGGCGGCGTCGACTCGGTGGCCAGGCGCAGCGTGGTGCCACTGAACGGCTTGGAGACTTCGCGCACCCAGTCCAGCACCTCCTTGGACGGCTCGAGCGCGTTCTGGGCAAAGGTCGGGGTCGGCCGCATCATGCCTGTGCCAAGAACACCCGCGCCGAGACCAAGGGCAGACGCATTGCGCAGAAAGCTTCTGCGACTCATGCGGCCCCGGACGTAATCATCGACGATTTTCGCCCTGTAGAGTTTCCGATCACTGTCTTTCATGGTCTTCCTCCCAGAAAGTTTCCTCGTTTACCTATTGTTTGACCGACCCAAGGGTCAGCCCACGCACCAAGTGCTTCTGTACCAGCAGGATGAAGATGAAGGCCGGGATCATCGCTGCTGCGCCGAGGGCGGCCATGCTGCCCCATGCTGTTCCGGTAGATGTCACGAAGGTCGACGACACGACGGGCACCGTCTTCAGCCCGGTTTGCGTCAGCGTCAGGACGAAGAGGAACTCCGTCCATGAGAAGATGAAGCACAGCACCGCCGTCGCCGCGATCCCGCCCTTGACCATCGGCAGCACGATGCGCCGGAAGATCAGCCAGCGCGACGCACCGTCGACGAGGGCACTTTCATCGATCTCGCCGGGGATATCGTCGAAAAAGCTCTTCATCAGCAGAACCGCCAGCGGCAGGTTCATCAGCGCGTGGATGAGGATGACGCCGGTATAGGTGTCCAAGAGGCCGATGTCCTTGTAGATGAAGAATATCGGGATCGCGACCGCGACCGGCGGCATCATCCGGGTCGACAGCACCCATGAGACGAAATGATGCCGGCCGCGAAAGTTCATTCTGGAAAGGGCGTAGGAGGCCAGCGTCGCGATGGTGATGGCCAGCGCCGTGGACAGGATCGCGATCACGATCGAATCCCAGAGCCGCGGACCCATGCGGAAGTTGCCCCCACCCGGCAGGACCTCGCGTTGCTCGCCAAAGCCGAAGCCGAACGAGATGCCGAAGACCTCTTCGAAATTCTTGATCGTCGGCGTGAAGCTCCAGACCTTCGGCGGCCAGTTGAAGATTTCGTTGCCTTCCTTGAAGGCCACGGTCATCCAGTAATAGAGCGGGAAGGCAAAGAGCGCGACGACGGCCCAGCCGACGATGGTCCGGACCATGCGCGACGATTTCGACCGCACCATCATTACCAGCGCACCTTTGCAATATAGATGAAGAGGTTCGCCACGATCAGGATGATCGCCAGCGTGAACAGCGAGAGCGTCGCGCCATAACCCCACTTGATGAAGCTGAACGTCTGTTGCCACGCATAGAGCGACAGCGTGTAGGTCGACGTGCCCGGCCCCCCGCTCGTCATGACGAAGACGTAGTCGAACATCCGGAATACATCGATCCCGCGGATCAGGATCGCCACAGCGATGACCTTGTTCAGAAGCGGCAAGGTGATGCGGCGGAAGGTCATGACCGCGGAGGCACCGTCCAGCATCGCGGCTTCATAGGGTTCAGGCGGCAACGACCGCAGGCCGGCAAGGAAGATCAGCACCATGAACGGCGTCCACTGCCAGATATCCGCCAGCATGACACCCCAGAGCGCCGTGGAGGCCGTCGACAATATCGGCGTCGCCTTGTCCAATAGCCCCGCGGCGTCGAGCACGTAGGTCAGGACCCCGAATTCCGGATCCTCGATCAGAAGATACATCATGCCCACGATGGCGGGCGGGACGACCAGCGTAAGCGTCAGGACCGTGCGGAGGAATCCGAACCCGAACTCCTCGGTATCCAGCAACAGCGCGATCCCCATGCCCAGCACCACCTCGGCCGTCAGGACCACCACGAAGTACAGGATCGTGGTTCCAAGCGCTTCCCACATGCGCTCATCCGACAGCAGGAGGCTCCAGTTCTTCAGCCCGACCGGCTCCAGCGCGCGCTTGAAAGGCGCATATTCGTGGAAGCTGAGCCAGATGTTGTAGAACAGCGGGATGATCGTGAAGGCGATCAGGATCGCGATCAGCGGCAACATCCAGATGAACGGACGGTCTGGCGACAACACACCGAGTTTCACCGACTCGGTCCTCCTCACGGCCAACTCCCTTGTTCAACTTGGTTGCATGCCCTGCACATCTGTGCAACATTTTTTTACCGCGCGCGCAAATGTGCAGCGAGTCCGAAAGTTGGAAAAACTGCGTGATAGGGTGATATTGCTAGGTGCCGTGAACCGGGATAAAGGGCCGCCGATGAACAAGACGGGAACCGGACGCGAATATCGCACAGGCGTCGCCGACGAGGCGCTCGCGCGCGTCGCGCACCTCTACTACATCCTCGGACTGACGCAGGCGGAGGTTGCCGCCCGGCTGGACATCACGCGTTTCAAGGTGAACCGGATGCTCGCTCAGGCGCGCAAGAACGGGATGGTCCGCATCGAGATCAACGTGCCCTATGTGGAGCGGTTCGAGCTTGAGCGCGCGCTAGAACGGAAATTCGGGCTGGAGACCAGCTTTGTCTGTCCGTCCGATGCCTCTGACAGCGTCTCCCTGTCCGAGGTGATCGGAACCTACGCGGCAATGGTGATCAGCGAAACCATCGAGGACGGGATGGTGATCGCCACGTCCTGGGGCGAGACGCTTCGCGCGCTGGCGCTGGCGATCAACCCTGATGTGGCGCGCAATCTCTGCGTGGTGGCGATGCTCGGCGCGCTGACGTCGCAGACCGACCTCGACAAGTTCGACGCCGCGTCGACGCTGGCCTCGCGCCTCGGCGCAGAGTGCCTCTATATTCCGGGGCCGATCATCTGCGATTCCGTGCGCACGCGCGATGCGATCAACGCGCAGCCCGCCGCGCAGCGCGCGATTGCGCAGGCAAGATCGGCCGATCTGGCGCTTCTCAGCATCGGCGGCCTCGGGATGAGCAGCCTGCGCCGGGCAACGATCATCCGCGACCAGGACTATTCGTCGACGCTGGCGGCGGGCGCCATCGGCAACCTTCTGGGTCGATTCATCGGCAAGGACGGCAAGCCGATCGACCATCCGTTCAATGATCGGGCCGTGGGCGTCGGCCCGGAAGAGATCTTCGACATTCCCCGGCGCATCCTTTGTGCCGGCGGCCCCCACAAGGTCGAGGCGATCCGCGTCGCGCTGACCTGCAACTACGCGAACGCCCTGATCACCGACGTGCAGACCGCCCGCGCCCTGCTCGCTGAGGACCCGTTCTGATATCCCTCAATCCGGCCCCGAACTACCTTGGTCGCTTTGGAAAACCAGTTCGGTTTCGCTATTCCGGAAAGGGCGCCATCGGCACTATCCTGCACCTTCGGCAGAGGCGAGGCGGGTGAGAGTGCGGACGGCGATTGTTCTTGGCGGGTATGGGCTGATCGGATCGGCCTGCATGCGGGCCCTGGCAGATGCCGGCTTCCGGGTGGTCGGTATCGGCCGGTCGAGGCGGTCGGCGATGGCGGCAGACCCCTCCGCCGACTGGGTGATCCGCGACATCCCGACGATCACGACCGAGGAGTGGCGCGACCTGCTCGCCGGTGCCGATGTCTTGGTGAACGCCGCAGGGGCGCTTCAGGACGGCGCGCGGGACGATCTGGAGGCGATCCACGTCACCGCGATCTCCCGGCTGGTCGAGGCGGTCGCCGCAATACCGCTGAGGATCGTCCAGATTTCCGCCGCCGGCGCCGCGGCCGACGCGTCCACGGCGTTCTTTCGCACCAAGGCGCGCGGGGAAGCGATCCTCGCCGCGGACGCGGGAGACTGGGTCATCCTGCGCCCGACGCTCGTCCTGTCGCAGGACGCCTACGGCGGCACGGCGCTGTTGAGGGCCGCTGCGGCCCTGCCCCTGATCCTGCCGCGGATGTTGCGGGACGCGCAGGTCCAGACCGTTTACATCGGCGATGTCGCCGCCGCCGTCGTTGCCGCCGCGCGGCGCGAAGTCCCGTCGGGAATGATCGCGGACCTCACGGAACACGAGGCGCGCAGCTTCCCCGATCTGCTTGCCCGGGTGCGGCGCTGGCAGGGCTGGTCGCAGCCGGTCTTCCGCCCGGTCATCCCCTCCGTCCTGCTTTCTGTCATCGGCCGGGGCGCGGATCTTCTCGGTCATCTCGGTTGGCGCTCTCCGCTCAGAACCACGGCGCTGCAAGCCCTCTCCGAGGGCATCCGGGGCGACCCCGCCACCTGGGAGGCCTCAGGGCGCCGGCCCTGCCGATCCCTCGACGAAACGCTCGCGCACCTGCCCGCGACCCGGCAGGAACGGCTTTTCGCGCGGGCTTACATCGCCCTGCCGCTGGCGATCGGGACGCTGGCCGTCTTCTGGTGCCTCTCCGGCCTGATCACGCTTTTCGATCTGCCCCGCGCCATCGCGGTCCTGTCGGACCGCGCGGCCCCGCCTTCGGTTGCCGGGGCCATTGCCTTCGGTGGCGCCATTGCTGATCTCCTTCTCGGCCTCGCGATCCTGTGGCGGCCCTGGACGAGACCGGCAGCACTCGGGATGCTGGCGTTGTCCGGCGCCTATCTGGCCGGTAGTCTCGTCGTTGCCCCCGATCTCTGGGCCGACCCCCTTGGCCCGATGGTCAAGGTCTTGCCCGGAATGGCGCTGGCCGTCCTGGTCTGGCTTCTGATGGAGGAGAGATGACCTACGACATCCTCCGGTTCCTGCACGTCGTCGGGGCTGCGGTCCTGCTCGGCACCGGGGCCGGCATCGCCTTCTTCATGGTCGTCTCCAACCGGAGCGGGGACGCAAGGCTCATCGCGCATGTCGCCGGGATCGTCGTTCTTGCCGATACCGTCTTCACCGCGACCGCGGCGGTCATCCAGCCGATCACCGGCTACCTTCTGGCGCGGGCGGCTAGTTAGCCGGTCCTGCAAGGCTGGGTCGCCTGGTCGCTCCTGCTTTATGTCGTCGTGGGGGCGTTCTGGCTGCCCGTCGTCTGGATGCAGATCCGGATGCGGAACCTTGCCATCGCTGCACGCGACGCAGGCACGCCATTGCCGGAACAATACCGGAAGCTTTATCGCTGGTGGTTCGCGTGCGGCTTTCCCGCCTTCGCGGCGGTCCTGGCGATCATCTGGCTGATGCTGACCCGGCCCTCATTCTGATCAGCTTCAGCGCGGTCCGCGCGCCGCGCTGAGGACGGGATGGGGGACAGGGCGGCGCAAAGCCCCGATCGCGCATCCGCAGAAGACGGCCCAACCCAGGCACCAGAACAGCGTCGGAATGGCCAGCGCCCCCGGCAGGCCCGAGAGGGCGAGCCGCAGGAGGGTCGAGAGCATGACCAGCGCAAAGGCAATGCGGTGCCCGGCCCCCGCCAGCAGCACGCCGGGCGCCCGCCGCATAGAGGCCCGCGCCATGACCGCAAGGATCATTCCGCCGAGCAAGCCCATGGTCACTGCATGAAGGACGGTCGGCAGCGAATGGCCGGTGAACGCCCCAGGAAAGGCGAGCAAGAGCCCGGTCAGGGCCAGGCCGGCCGGCAGCCAGAGCCAGGCGATGACCAGCATCGACAGGTCGAACTGCCGTCCTGCCAACCCACCTGACAGCGGCCAGCGTACCATACGCGCCGCCTGACCCGCCGACGCGCCGAGAAGAAACCAGCCGGTGACGCGCTCCGGTATCCCGGAGAGATGTGTGGCAAGGGCAAGGGCCAGGATCACGTCGGCCAGACGCCCGCCGAGCGGCAGCGGCATGCGGCGCTGCGGGGCCATGTGCCCGGCCCGCGCCGCCAGAAAGGCGGGAACGATCCGCCCGCCGACGACCGCCACGAGAAGCGCGATCGCCAGCGCTGCGGTCAGGCCGTCGCCGGTCAGGCGCAGATCGAGGCCGACGATCAGCAGCCCGACCGGCGCCAGCGCAATCGGCAGGCGCCGCCAGAGCCGGGCCGAGACAATCGGAATCAGGAGGCTGGCGCTGAGACCGAGCGGGAAAAGGCCGATGCCGCAAAGGGTGATCGCATCGGTCCCGGGCTGCATCACGGCGAGGCGCCCGGCGATCCAGGCCAGGACCAGCGATTGCAGGGCGCGCTTTCGCGGCAACTGCCTGCCGTCCGCATGTCCCGCCTGTTTCAGCCAGTGGGGCAAGGCGCTCAGCAGATAGCCGCCCATCGCCGCGCCGGCGAACCCCAGGATCAACTCTTGCCGGTGCCATCCCACCGGGTCATCCGACAGGCCGGGGAACAGCCAGACCAGGGGCACCAGCGCCGCCCAGACCGCCGCCAGAAGGAAGAGCGGCAGATGCGGCGCCCGCCACAGGCCCTTCTCCGGCGTCGCGCCCACCAGCATTGGCGTCAGTTGCCGGTTTCGAACCGGGGGAAGAGGACAGCGTTCTCAATGTGGATGTGCCGCACCACATCGTCGGTGAACTTCTGCAACCCGGTGTAAAGCGCGGTCCAGGACCGGCATGCCCCCTCGGGCAGGGACAGGCCATTCGTGGCATGTTCCACGCCCCGCAAGAGGTCGGTCGTCACGTCATGCTCGTGGCGCATCATGGCGATCGGATGCGTGATCATCGCGTGGCCGCCCTGACGCATCAGCGGAAAGAGTACCTGTTCCTCCTTCGCCATGTGGCTCTCAAGGTCATCCCTGAGCGCGATCAGCGCCCCGGTCAGGCCATGCGGCGCCTCATCATGGTCGCCGTGCACGGTTTCGACTTTCTGCGCCAGCGGGATCAGCCAGTCCAGTTCGGCCCTGTGGGTCTCATGGTAGCGGGTCAGGATATAGTCGATGAGCGGCGCGGTCTCGTCCGGTGCGTCCTTGGTGGCGGCCTCGGCAAGGGCGCGCAGGTCGTCCAGAAGCGTGTCGGTCGAAAGTCCGTGCTCTTCGGCGGCCTCGGCCAGGGTCAGCTTGCCGCCGCAACAGAAACTGATGCCGTTGCGGCGGAACACTTCGGCGGCGCCGGGCAGGTCGGAGGCGATATCGCCGACGATGGCGGTGGGAGAAAGAGTGGTCATCTTGCGTTTCCTTCGGTTGGATCCCAGGCGTGTGCACTGGGGGCTGCGATGCGCAACAGATCGATCGTTCGCGCGGCGATCTGTGCGGTGATCTGCGCCGTCGTTTCGGGGCGCAGGTAGAAGGCCGGGACCGGCGGCATCACGATCGCCCCCATCTCGGTGACGGCGGTCATGTTGCGCAGATGCGCCAGCGTCAGCGGAGCCTCGCGCGCCAGAAGCACCAGCGGGCGCCGCTCCTTCAACTGGACCGACGCCGCGCGGGTCAGAAGATTGTCGTCGAGCCCTTGCGCGATGGCCGCGAGGCTGCGCATCGAACAGGGCGCGACGATCATGCCGTGGACCGGGAAGGAGCCGCTCGCGATGGCCGCGCCAAGGTCGACAACCGGGTGCACCCGCTCGACCAGCGCCACCAGTTCGGCGCGGGCATCCGGCCCGATCTCCAGCGTCAGGGTGCGTTCGGCCATGGCCGACAGAACCAGGTCCACTGCCGCGCCCACAACGCGCAAGGCGCGTGCGCAATCGAGCGCGAGCGCCGCGCCAGACGCGCCCGAAACCCCGAGGATCACCCGCACCGTCATGGCAGAACCCCGTGCAACAACTCTTCCGCGCGGGCCACATGGGCAGGATCGAGCGTCATGACCTGCCCCCAGGCGCGCGTCGTCTCGGCCCTGATCTTCGTCGTGGCATCGATGCCGAGCTTGCCGGCCAGCCCTTCGCGGGGGCTCGCGAAATCGAGGTAGTCCATCGGTGTGCCGTCGAGGATCATCACGTCGCGGGCGGGGTCCATCCGCGTCGCCATCGCCCAGGCGATATCGTCCCAGGATCGCGGGTCGATGTCGCGATCCACCACCACGATGGTCTTGGTATAGCTGAACTGCGCCAGCATCCCCCAAAGCGCCAGCATCACCCGCCGCGCCTGGCCGGGGTAGCGCTTGTCGATCTGTACGACCGCCATGCGGTACGAACAGGCGGCCGGCGGTAACCAGAGGTCGGTTACCTCCGGGATCTGCGCCCGGATCACCGGCAGGGCAAGCGTGTTGAACACCTCGCCGATGACCGAGGGCTCGTCGGGCGGGCGGCCGGTGACGGTCGTGAGGTAGAGGGGGTCGCGTCGATGGGTGATGGCCGAAATGCGCATCACCGGAAATGGCTCGACCGAATTGTAATAGCCGGTATGGTCGCCGAACGGGCCTTCGGGCGCCGTGTCGCCGGGATGGACCCAACCTTCGAGGATGATCTCGGCATTCGCCGGCACCAGAAGCGGCACCGTGGTCGCCGGCGCCAGTTCGGCGCGCGCGCCACGCAGGACGCCGGAAAAGGTCACTTCGGACACCGCCTCCGGCAGCGGCAGGGCGGCAGCCAGAAGCATCGCCGGATCGGCGCCAAGCGCAATGGCGACCGGCATCGGTTCGCCCGCGCGGTCCCATGTGCGGTGATGCGCGGCACCGCCGCGATGCGCGAGCCAGCGCAGGATCAGGCGGTCCGGAGACAGAACCTGCGCCCGGTAGACCCCGAGGTTGTAGCGCGCCACCTGACGCGCGTCGGACCCGTGCGGGCGGGTTACGACCACGGGCCAGGTGATCAGTGGACCGGCATCGCCGGGCCAGGGCGTCTGCACCGGAATCGCCGACATGTCGACGGCGGCGGCGCGCTCCTGCGCAATCCCCCGGCGCAGGATTTTCGGCCGGGTTTGCAGCGCGGCGCGCAGCATCGGCCAGCGCGACAGGGCATCTCGCATCCCGTCGACGGGGCCCGGGCTTCGCAAGGCGGCGAGAAACTCTCCGAACGCGGGCACCTCGTCGGGTGCCAGTCCGAGTCCGGCCGCCACCCGCGCGGGCGTGCCGAAGAGGTTCGCGATGACCGGCATCGCGGCAAGGCCCCCGTCCTGCCGGGCCGCGTCGAACCTGAGGACCGGCCCGCCACCGCGCAGGGCGGCAAGCTGCACCGCAGTCATCTCGTGCCTGAGGCTCACCGGGGCGGCCATGCGGGCCAGATCGCCGCCTTCCTCGGCCCAGCCGAGGAAGGCGCGAAGATCGGGAAAGACGGGAAGGCTGCGCATCCGGGGCTGTCCTTTTAGGACCAGATAGTCCCTGCCGCGGCGGGACAACTTGACATATGTCAACCCCGCCTTGTCCGGGATAGCCTATCAGGGGGATATCCGTTCCGGGACCGACCGATGACCGCACTCCTGCCGCGCCTGCCGCGCCTTCTCGGCCTTGCCGCCCTGCCGTTACCGCTGCCGCCATTGAGCTTCTTTCTCGGCGCACTCACCCGCCGCATGGCTACCGCCCATCCGGGAATGTTGCGCCGCTTGGGCGACTATGCCGGCCATCGGTTCCTGATCGACCCGGTGGACCTGCCCTGGCTCTTGCTCCTGCATCCTGAAACCGGCGCGATGACCGCCCATCGGCGCGCCCGCCCGCCGGCGCACGACGCACGCATCGCCGGGCCGATGTCCGCCTTCTTCGCGATGATGCACGGCGCGGAGGACGGCGACGCGCTCTTCTTCTCGCGTGATCTGAGCGTCGAGGGGGATACCGCCGCGGTTCTGGCGCTGCGCAACGCGATGGACGATGCCGAACTGGACCTTTCCGATGAACTGGCCGCCCTGTCCGGCCCGCTCGCCCTGCCTCTCCGCCGCGCGCTGGCGGGGGCAGAGCGCGCCACCGGGCTGATCCTGCACCGGGTCGACCAGGGGGGATTTCCCGCATGATGGAACTGGTCTGCCCTGCGGGAACCCCCGCCGCATTGCGCGCTGCGGTCGAGGCCGGGGCGCATTCGGTCTACTGCGGCTTCGCCGATGAGACCAACGCCCGCAACTTCCCCGGCCTCAACTTCACGCCCGAGGACATGGCCGAGGCGGTCACCTTCGCCCATGCCCGGGGCGCCAGGGTCCTGGTCGCGATCAACACCTTTCCGCGCGCCGGCGCCGAACCGCTCTGGCACCGCGCCGTCGCCAATGCCGAGGCGGCGGGCGCTGACGCGGTGATCCTGGCCGACATCGGGCTTCTGGCCCACGCGGCCGAGCTTCACCCCTCCTTGCGACGCCATCTGTCGGTGCAGGCGGCGGCCGCGAATCCCGACGCGATCAACCTGTACGCCGAGGCCTTCGGCGTCCGCCGCGTGGTGCTACCCCGGGTGCTGACAGTCGAAGAGATCACGGCCATCAACCGCGAGGTCGATGTAGAAACCGAGGTCTTCGTCTTCGGCGGTCTCTGCGTCATGGCCGAGGGGCGCTGCTCGCTGTCGTCCTACGCCACCGGCAAGTCACCCAACATGAACGGCGTCTGTTCCCCGGCCAACCATGTCGTCTATGCCGAGGAGGGGCGCGATCTGGCGGCGAAGCTCGGCGGCTTCACGATCCACCGGACGCCGAAGGGGGCGTCCGCACCCTATCCGACGCTTTGCAAGGGCTGCTTCACGTCGGGCGGCCAGACCGGGCACATCTTCGAAGACCCGGTCAGCCTCGATGCCACGCAGTTGATCCCGCGACTGGCCAAGGCCGGCGTCTCCGCGCTGAAGATCGAGGGCCGCCAGCGCAGCCGCGCCTATGTCGCGCAGGTCGTCCGCGCCTTCCGCGCGGCGGTCGAGGCCGAGGCGGCGGGCCGCCCGCTGCCCGAAAGCACTCTGGCGCGACTTACCGAAGGCCAGATGGCCACCACCGGCGCCTATGCCAAGACCTGGAGGTAGCCGATGGACCTGACCGTGGGCCCGAACTTCTTCCTCTGGGACGCCGAGGCGGTGCGCACATTCTACCGTGATCTTGCCGCCACCCCGGTTGCCCGCGTCGTCCTTGGCGAACTGGTCTGCTCCAAGCGCCTGCCCTTCTGGCAGGACGAGATCCCGACGGCGGTCGAGACGCTCTGCGCAGCCGGAAAGGAGGTGGCGCTGACCTCGCTGGCGCTCATCACCCTCAAGCGCGAACGCAAGCTGACCGCCGAGCTGATCGAGGCCGGCTTGCCGGTCGAGGTGAACGACCTTTCGGCGCTGATCCACATTCCCCCCGGGCACCCGTTCTGGGTCGGACCATTGGTCAACGTCTACAACGAAGGCACGCTGCGTTGGCTGATCCGGCGCGGCGCGCGGCGGGTGTGCCTGCCGCCGGAACTAACGCTCGACGCGATCGGCGTGTTGGCGCGGATGGGCCAGGAAGAGGGTGTTCCGGTCGAGGTCTGGGGCCACGGCCGCCTGCCCCTCGCCATTTCGGCGCGCTGCTATCACGCGCGGCTGCACGACCGGACCAAGGACAGCTGCCAGTTCGTTTGCGGCGAAGACCCCGACGGGCGCGACGTGGACACGGTCGACGGCCAGAGGTTCCTCGCCGTCAACGGCGTTCAGACGCTGAGCCAGTCCACCGCCAGCATGGCCTTACGAATTGAAGCGCTGCGCGAGGCCGGCGTCGCCGCGCTGCGGCTCTCGCCCCAGTCGCGCAACTTCGCGGCGGTGTGCCGGGCCTATGCCGGGCGGCTGGCGGGTGCGTGTGACGGGGCGGAACTCGAGCCGCGTGGTCAGGGGACGCGGGCGGACCGCAACTCTGAACTGGGTGGCCCTGTCAGGCGTCGGCGCTGCCACCCTGCCCGCCGGGTAACCCCCATTCCGCGAGATCGTTTACCAGCATCAGGCAGATCCTGCGGAAGGTGCCGCGCAAACGCTCGATCTCGGGTCCGGCCAGGCCGTTCTGCGACAGCGCCCGGTCCATGCAAAAGAGCCAGTCCTCGGCGTCCTGCCGGGAAATCGGAACATGGGCATGCATGCGCCGCACATCCATGTGGCCGTGTTTTTCCTCGTAGTACCTGCGCCCGCCCAGAAAGCCGCTGAGGAAATTGAACTGCTCTTCGCGGACATGGGCAAGGCCGTGACCGCGCAGGTGAAGCTTACGAATCGTCTCACCCTCGGGGAGGGTCTCGATGAGGTCGTAGAAGTCCTCGACGAGCTGCCGGAGCGCCGGTTCGCCGCCGACCGTTTCGATCATGCGCGGGGACATGTTTACCTCCTTCACTGCCCGCCGATAGTAACGTCGGACGTCGGCGGCTCCTATCGTTTTACCTCCCCCCTTTACGCCGTGAGGCCCTCGGGTTCTTGCAGGTTGTTTTTGCGGCATGCGGCGGTGAGGGTATTGGCGAGAAGGCAGGCGATGGTCATCGGGCCGACGCCGCCGGGGACGGGGGTGATGGCGCCGGCGACCTTGGCGCAGCTTGCGAAGTCGACATCGCCGACGAGCTTCTGCTTGCCGTCCTTTTCGATGCGGTTGATGCCGACGTCGATCACCGTGGCGCCGGGCTTGACCCAGTCGCCGGGGATCATCTCCGGCCGGCCGACGGCCGCCACCAGGATGTCGGCGCGGCGGCAGACGGCGCCGAGGTCCTTCGTGCGGCTGTGGGCGATGGTCACGGTGCAGCTGTCGCCGAGGAGGAGCTGCGCCATCGGC
>NCEA01000045.1 GCA_002280515.1 Rhodobacterales bacterium 32-67-9 | reverse complement strand
GATCGCCGGAATTTCCGGCACCTCGGCCGGCGCGCTCAACGGAGCCGCGCTGAAGGCGGGGCTGCGGACCGGTGGGCGGACCGGCGCGCGCGAGAACCTCGACTGGCTCTGGGCGCAGGTCGGGGCCGTCGGCGACATGCGCATGGCGCACTGGTTCCGCGCCTTCCTGCCGTTTTCGGCGCTCTGGAGCGAGGCGACGGAGCGCTTGGCACCTTTTTCGCCGATAGAGACGATGACGCGGCTTTTCAGCCCCTATGACTACGGGCCCTTCTACACCAATCCGCTGGCACCGATCGCGGCGCAGTTCCGCTTCGAGCATGTCTGCCACCCGTCGGGTCCGGCCTTCTTCGTGGCCGCGACCAATGTCCGCACTGGCAAGATCCGCATCTTCTCGGGTGACGAGATCACCGCCGACGCGATCCTTGCCTCGGCCTGCCTGCCGACACTCTTCCAGTCGGTCGAGATCGCCGATGCCACCACGGGCCGGACCGAGGCCTACTGGGACGGCGGCTATACCGGGAACCCCGCACTTTTCCCGCTTTTCGATCCGGCGCTGCCGCGCGACATCGTTGTGGTCAACATCAATCCGCTGGTGCGCGACGGGGTTCCGCGCTCGGCTGCCGATGTGCTCGACCGGATCAACGAGATCAGCTTCAACTCGTCGCTGCTGCGCGAGTTTCGGGCGATCAACTTCGTCAAGGAGCTGATCGCGGAGGGCAGCATTTCCGGGGCCGCGATGAAGGATGTGCTGATCCATCTCATCGCCGACGACGACCTGATGGACAGGTTGAGCGCGTCAAGCAAGCTGGTCTCGACCCCCGGGCTTCTCTTCGCGCTGAAGGCGGCGGGCCGGGAGAGTGCCGGGCGGTTCCTCGCCGAGCACCGCGACAAGCTCGATCAGGTGAGTTCGGTCGACCTGCCGGCGATGTTCGGCTGATCCTTCGCCTCTCTTGGCGCCGGGTAGACGAGGCCGGCGGAGATCACCAGTTTCGCCGCGTCTTCGACCGACATGTCGAGGAAGGTCACGTCGCGCTTCGGCACGTAGAGCAGGAAGCCCGAGGTCGGGTTCGGCGTCGTCGGCAGGAACACCGTCATCACCTCGTCATCGGGCAGCTTGGCGAGGATCTCGCCCCGTGCGACGGTCGAGACGAAGCCGATCGCCCAGATGCCGGGGCGCGGATACTCGACGATGCAGGCCTTGTCGAACTTCGCCTCGGTCTGGTTGAAGACCGTCTCGGCGACCTGCTTGACGCCGTTGTAGACCGAGCGGACGACCGGCATCCGGTCGACCAGGCTTTCGCCCCAGGCGATCAGCGAGCGGCCCATGATGCCCTTGGCGATCCAGCCGACGAAAACCATGAAGATGAGAAAGACCACGACGCCGATGCCGCGCAGGTTGATGGCGTCCGGCCGGCAGTAGAAGGGCAGGTTCGCCGGATCGACGAGGTCGCAGAAATAGTGACGGATCAGGGCGTCGGGCCGGTAGGAGCTGGGGATGAAGGGCCAGACCCAGCTGTCGATCCAGCCGGTCACGGTCCAGAAAAGCCAGAGCGTCAGGCCGACGGGCGCGACGACGACGAGGCCGGTGAGGAAGTTCGCACGAAGCCGTGCGAGCAGACCGCGACGCCGCGGCGGGTGAACCATACTGTGGTCCGGTCCGTCCTCATGTGGTGCCATTGCGCGCGTTTCCCTCCGCTCCGGGCCTGAATGTATGGGCTCCGGGGCGCGGCGACAATGGGGCGATCAGGCTGCGCTCGAGATCGCGGTCGCAATCTCCGCGCCAAGGCGGGCATTGTTGAGGACAAGGGCAATATTCGCGTCGAGCGAGCGCCCTTTGGTCAGTTCGAAGATGCGCCCGAGGAGGAAGGGGGTGACCGCCTTGGCGGCGATCCCCTGCGCCGCCGCTTCGGCCAGCGCCGCCTCGATCAACGGGTCGATCGTTTCGCGCGGGATCTCGGCCGCCGCCGGGATCGGGTTGGCGACGAGCTGACCGCCCGGAAGGCCGAGCCGGCCGCGCATCAGGTGCGCCGCGGCGATGGCGCCGGGCGTGTCCATCCGCAAGGGTGCGGCAAGGCCCGACTCGCGCGACCAGAAGGCCGGGAAGGCATCCTGGCCATAGGCGATGACCGGTACGCCGAGGGTTTCCAGCACTTCGAGCGTCTTCGGCAGGTCGAGGATCGCCTTCGCCCCGGCCGCGACGACCGTGACGGGGGTTTCGGCCAGTTCGCGAAGGTCGGCGGAAATGTCGAAGCTCGACTCGGCGCCGCGATGGACGCCGCCGATGCCGCCGGTGGCGAAGACGGCGATGCCGGCGAGGCTCGCGGCGATCATCGTCGCCGCCACGGTGGTGGCGCCCGTCCTGCCGGCGGCGAGGCAGGCGGCAAGATCGGCGCGCGAGAGCTTCATCACCGCTTTGGCCTGCGCCAGCGCGTCAAGCTCCGGCCCGGTGAGGCCGACGTGGATCCGCCCGCCCATGACCGCAATCGTTGCCGGCACGGCGCCGGCAACCCGCACCTCGACCTCGACCCGGCGGGCGGTTTCCAGATTCTGCGGGTATGGCATGCCGTGGGTGATGATTGTCGATTCGAGCGCAACAATCGGGGCGCCTTCGGCGCGCGCATCGGCGACCTCGGGGGCGAAGCTGAGGGGCAGGGCGGTCATGATCCGATGTCTCCCGAAACGTAGTGAGCGGCGGCCTCGAGGGCGGACCGCAGTGCAGCCTCGCGGCGCTCCCCGCGCGCTTCGGCGGCGATATGGGCCGCCATGAACGTGTCGCCGGCGCCGGTGACGCGGGTGACGAGGACCGCCGGCGGCTCGGCAATGAGGATGCCGCTGGCCGCCCCGTCGGCACTTTGCCGGCCGCCGTCGGTGACGAGGACGCGGATGGCGCCGCGCTCCAGCAGCCCCGCGGCGGCGTCCGGCGCGGTGGCGAAGCGGCGCTGGCAGATCAGCCCGGCCTCTTCGAGGTTGACGTAGAGCGTGGCATTGCGGAGAGGCAGCAGCGGCAGCAGGCGTTCGGCCTTGCCGGGGCTTGCAGGTGCGACGCGAAGATCGGCCGCGGCGAAAAGCGGCGAAGCGGCGATGTCGGCCAGAAGCCCCTGCGTCAGGTTGCCGTCAAGCGCGACCGGCCCCGGCCACGGCGTCGCAGGACTGCCGAGCCTGCCGTCGCCGAGCGGGCGCAGGATCTTGTCGCCGGCGGCTTCGAGGGAATGCGCGTCGGCGATGGCGGCGATGAGCCCGTTGGCGCCTTCTACCGCCATGTAACGGTCGGTCGGCAGGTCGTCGGAGCGGTAGATGTGATCGGTCGCCACGCCGAGACGAGCGCAGGCGGTAATCAGCTCCTCGCCCTCCGGATCGCGGCCGATGGCGCTGAGGAGGGCGGGGCGCAACCCGAACCGTGCCAGCGTCATGGCGATGTTCATCGCGACCCCGCCGGGCAGCCGGGCGATGCGGCCGGGAACGTCGGCGCCCGCCGACATGTGGGCGGGCGAGCGGCCGATGATGTCCCAGAGGACCGAGCCGATGCAGAGGATGTCGGGGCGCGTGCTCATCCCCGTCCTTTGCCGGGAATCCACCCGGCGCGCAAGCGATCCCGCGCGTCGCCGGGGATGCCCCGTCTCAGCCGCGAACCCGATAGCGGTCGGGTTCCTCGAAAACGTCGAGGACCACGGTGCCGGCCGGAATGCGTGCGGCGTGAAGCGTCCCCGAGGGGATCGTATAGGTCTCGCCGGGTACGTAGGTGCGGGTCTCGCCACCGATCGTCAACTCGACCGAGCCCTTCAGCACGGTGCCCCACTGGCCCTTGTGCGCATGGGCGGGCAGGTCGACATCCTTGTGAAAGGTGAAGAACACGGCAAGCCCGTGGTCGGAGCGCAGCACATTCGTCGTAACCGCGTCGTCGGGGACCGGCAGGTCGATGGCCGGAAAGCCGCGGATGAAGTCGGGCAGGAACATTGTCTGGTCCTCTCGTGATCCGCCGGCATAGTGGACCGCGATCCCCGGTGCGGCAAGGGGATGAACCGAAACCCGCTGTGCCGGCGACCGGCAGGGCTTGCGCAGCGCCCGAAATCGTCCTATACGCGCGCCACTTCACAGGCGAGGCTTGGGCCCTCGGGGGAGACATCCCCGAAAGGTCCGCCGGTTGGGAGAGATCCCTCATGGCTTCGCCGAGGTCCAAACCGGAAAGGAAAACGGACATGGCACTGCCTGAATTCTCGATGCGTCAGCTTCTCGAAGCCGGCGTTCACTACGGTCACCAGACCCAGCGCTGGAACCCGAAGATGGGCGAATACATCTACGGCGACCGCAACGGCATTCACATCATCGACCTGACGCAGACCGTCCCGATGCTGGACGCGGCGCTGAACGTCATCCGCGAGACGGTGGCCAAGAACGGCCGCATCCTCTTCGTCGGCACCAAGCGCCAGGCCGCCAAGCCGATCGCCGACGCCGCCGAACGCTGCGCCCAGTTCTACATGAACCACCGCTGGCTCGGCGGCACGCTGACCAACTGGAAGACCGTCTCCCAGTCGATCCAGCGCCTCAAGCAGATCGACGAGGTTCTCGGATCGGGCGCCGAAGGCCTGACCAAGAAGGAGCGGCTCGGCATGGAGCGCGAGCAGGCGAAACTTCAGGCCTCGCTTGGCGGGATCCGCGAAATGGGCGGCGTGCCGGATCTGCTCTTCGTCATCGACGTGAACAAGGAAGACCTTGCCATCCTCGAGGCCAAGAAGCTCGGCATTCCGGTCGTCGCGGTTGTCGACACGAACTGCTCGCCCGCCGGCGTCGACTACGTGATCCCCGGCAACGACGACGCGGCCCGCGCCATCGCGCTTTACTGCGATCTCGTCAGCCGCGCGGCGCTTGACGGCATGACCGCCCAGATGGGCGCCGCCGGCATCGACCTTGGCGCGCTCGACGAGGCCCCGGTCGACGAGGCCCTGGCCGAGGACGCGGCGGCCGAAGCCTGACCGGACGGGGGCGCCGCCCCTGTCATCCGACTTTCATCGGGCGGGGGTATCCCCCGCCTGACCCATTCGAAATGAAGGAGAGCCAGACATGGCGATCACCGCACAAATGGTGAAGGAACTGCGCGAATCCACCGGCGCAGGCATGATGGACGCCAAGAAGGCGCTGACCGAGGTCAATGGCGACATGGATGCCGCGGTTGACTGGCTGCGCACCAAGGGCCTCGCCAAGGCCGCGAAGAAGGCCGACCGCGTCGCCGCCGAGGGACTGATCGGCGTGGCCGTGAAGGATGGTCGGGGCGTCGCGATCGAGTTGAACTCGGAAACCGACTTCGTCGCCAAGAACGCCGACTTCCAGCAGATGGTGCGCGAGATCACCGAAGTTGCGCTGCAGACCGGCGAGTCGCTCGAAGTGCTGAAGGCCACCCATCTCAACGGCACGCCGGTGGAACAGGTCCTGACCGACGCCATCGCCCGGATCGGCGAGAACATGACGCTGCGCCGGATGCATGTGCTCGAAGGTGACACGGTCGTCTCCTATGTGCACAACGCGGCCGCGGATGGCATGGGCAAGATCGGCGTACTCGTCGCCGTGAAGGGACCGGCGGACAAGGCCCAGGCGATCGGCAAGCAGTTCGCGATGCACATCGCCGCGACCTCGCCGCTGGCGCTGTCGGAGGCTGAGCTTGACCCGGCGCTGGTCGAGAAGGAGCGGACCATTCAGACCCAGAAGGCGCTGGAAGAGAACGCCACCTCGACCAAGCCGAAGCCGGATCAGGTGATCCACAACAACATCATTCCCGGCCGGATGAAGAAGTTCATGGCCGAGAACACGCTTCTCGGCCAGCAATTCGTGATCAATCCCGATGTAACCGTCGAGCAGGCCGCCAAGGACGCCGGGGTCGAGATCACCGGCTATGCCCGCGTCATGGTTGGCGAAGGCATCGAGAAGAAGGAAGAGGACTTCGCCGCCGAGGTCGCCAAGACCCGCGGCGCCTGAGACATCGCGGAAAGTATCGGGAAAGGGCCGGAGAGATCCGGCCCTTTTCGCATGTCCGCCGGCCGCTGCGGCCGGACCGGTGCAAGTGGCGGACAAAAAAGGGGCGGCACGCATCTTCTCGATACGCACCGCCCGAAATCGCGCCAGCACCTGTTGGGGATGAGGACAGGGCGCGTTTGGTGCCAGACCTGTCGGATGGAGAAAGCACCCGACAGGCCCAGCGTCCGGTTTCCCGGGCTACCCGTTCCCCCACAAATCGCAGGCTGGTCGGGGTCGCTGTTCCTGGCTAATGCCACCACTCACGGAACACGTAAAAGTCTGCCGGTTAACGTAAGGTAACGAAAGTAGGGGAATCCATACCCACCTGAATTGAAAGAAATATTAGCCTGTCCTTTTGGACAGGTTCCGATCCTGAGACGACGTTTCCGATGTAGAAACGATACCGCGTGATTGTTCATTCGGCGGGGAAAATGAAGATCTGGTTCTGGAACGATGCCTTGAGCACCGCCTGCGCCGTGGTCTCCACGTCGAGCGCCTCGCGCGCCAGCCTCAGGTGCTTTTCGACCGTCGCCGGCGTCAGCCCCATGATCGTCGCGATGTCCTGCATGGTCTTGCCGTCACCGACCCATTCCAGCGCCTCGCGCTGGCGCGGGGTCAATGCGCGGCGCGACGAGGCGAAGGGCATGGAGGTGATGCGCAGATGGGTGACGTTGTTGATCACCGTGATCTCGCGTCCGAATTCGTCCCAGACCTCGTCGACCTCGTGCTGGCGCATGTCGGGTCGCGCGCAAAGCCCGATGGCGCCCTTGGCGCGCACCGAGACATCGTGGAAGCTGATCGAATACCCGGCCCGGACGTCGAACTTCTGATTGAGGTCGAGGACCCGGCGCTCGGTCGCGGTCATGGTGCCCGAGGCCGCCATCTCGCCGATCAGGCGCCACGAGCAGGCGCCTTCGTTCACGGCGGCCCATTTGACCATCGGCGCGTGATTGTAAAGCCCGCTCTGGACGAATTCGGTCAGGTAGGCCTCGGGATGATTCGAAAGGACAAGCAAGTCATCGGCGTTGCCGAAGGAGTTCGAGGTGCGGAACCGGGTGAATCCGTAAAGCAGGCGGGTGAATCCGTAGCTCGCCATCTTCTCGAGATGCATCGTCCAGATATCCTCGATCGACGCCGCCTCGATGACGCGCTCAAGATGCGTGATGAGCGGCAAGACCTTGGTCAAGGCGCTCCCCTTTCCTGGTTATGCAAATACCAAAGCCCAACCGTTCCGCTTGCCGGCAAGGGCCGGAACGGATTCACTCGTCGAAGGTCGCCGGCCCGGAAGGCCACAACGAAAACAGCATCATAGCAACATCCCCATCTGTTTCTTGCCACGTCTAGGGGATTCTGTCGAGTGGCCGCTCTTTCCCTTTCCGCCGAACTTGCTACCTATGGCCTCGGCACGGGAACGAGAGGCGGGCAATGGCGGGCGAAACTTGGGATGTCGTGATCATCGGCGGCGCAGTCACGGGGGCGGCGACGGCGTGGTGGCTGTTGCAGGCGGAGCCGGGCCTGCGGGTGGCGGTGATCGAGAAGGACCCGAGCTATGCGCGCTCCGCGACAGCACTCTCGGTCGCCTCTGTGCGCCAGCAATTCTCCAATCCGGTCAATGTGGAAATCTCACGCTTCGGCGTCGGCTTCATCCGCGATTTCGGCGCGCGTATCGGCGCGGCGGGTGAAGTGCCGTCGCTGGGGCTGAAGGAGAATGGCTATCTCTTCCTTTCCGGCACCGCCGAAGGCGCGGCCCTGCTGGTAGAGTTGGCGGAAATGCAGCGCGGGCTAGGTGCTGCGACCGAGGTTCTGGGGCCGGAGGCGCTCTCGCAAAGATTCCCGTGGATGCAGGTGGACGACATCACCGCCGGCAGCATCGGCGCGCGCGATGAAGGCTGGTTCGACAACATGGGGCTTCTGAACGGGTTCCGGAATGCCGCGCGGGCGCAGGGCGCGGTCTTCATGCAGGACCGCGTCACCGGGCTGGAGCGGTCGGGCGACCGGATCGTCGCGGCGTTGACCGAGACAGGCGCGCGGATCGGGGCAGGGGCCTTCCTCTGCGCCGCCGGCACCGGATCGACGGCGATCTGCCGGATGGCGGGGATCGAGCTGCCGGTGGAGCCGCGCAAGCGCACGGTATTCGTGCTCGACGCGCCGAACGCCCGCCACCCCGAGGCGCCGCTCATCATCGACCACTCCGGCATTTACCTGCGCCCCGAACATGGCCAGTGGATCGCCGCCACCGTGCCCGACGCCGACGGCCCCTGCGCCGAGGACGACTGGGAGCCGGACCACGCGCAGTTCGAGGACCTGATCTGGCCCAGGCTCTACGCACGGTCGGAAGGCTTCGACGCGGTCAAGGTGACGCGGTTCTGGGTCGGGCATTACGATTACAACACACTCGACCAGAACGCGGTTCTGGGGCGCTGGCCGGGCCATGCGAACTTCCACATCGCCGCCGGCTTTTCGGGCCACGGGCTGCAACAGGCCCCGGCGGTCGGCCGGGGGCTGGCCGAGGTGATCCTGACCGGCGGCTACCGGACGCTCGACCTCTCGCCGCTCGGGCCCGAACGGGTGCTGGAGAGGCGGCCGTTCCTCGAAAAGGCGGTGGTCTGACCGGTCTCAGGGAAACTGGACCGAGGCCGGCACCTGCAGGCCATTCGCCGCGCGGCTGGTTTCGCGCCGGGTCTCACCCAGGGTCCGGGCGGTCAGGTCGGGGGCCAGCGCCCGCATCGCGTCGCACTGGGTGAGGAAGACCTTGCCGGTCAGCTCGCCGGGAATCGGGCTTCTGGCAAGGCGGTCCATCACCGGCCCCTTCACTTCGGAAAGATGCAGCGTCACCCCGCCATCCTTCAGACGGTGATTGATTGCCTCGATGCTCTCGATCGCCGAGGCGTCGACCTCGTTCACCGCCGGGCACATCAGCACGACATGGGCAAGGCGCGGGTTCGCGGCGATCTCGGCCTGCACCACATCCTCGAGGAAGCGGGCATTGGCGAAGTAGAGGCTTTCGTCGACGCGGATCGTCACCACGTCGGGCGCGGTGACGACGGTGTGGCGCTTCACGTTACGGAAATGCTCGGTCCCCGGCACCTGGCCGACGATTGCGACATGCGGGCGCGAGGAGCGGTAGAGATGCAGCATCAGAGACAGCGAGACACCGGCAAGAATGCCCTTTTCGACGCCCAAACCGAGCGTGACGAGGATCGTCGCCGCCATCGCCGCCGCGTCGGGGCGGGAATAGGCATAGATGCGGGGCAGGGCCTTCAGATCGACGAGCGAGAGAACCGCGACGATGATCGTCGCCGCAAGCGTGGCCTGCGGCAGGAAATAGAGGAGCGGCGTGAGCGTCAGCGTGGCGAGCGCCATCAGGACAGCGGTATAGGCCCCGGCCGCCGGCGTCTCGGCGCCGGCGTCGAAGTTTACCACCGAGCGGGCGAAACCGCCGGTGACCGGAAAGCCGCCCGAAAGCGCGGCGCCGAGATTGGCGCCGCCTAGCGCGATGAGTTCCTGATCGGGGTCGATGCGCTGGCGTTTCTTCGCGGCCAGCGTCTGGGCGACGGAGATCGTCTCCACATAGCCGACGACGGAAATCAGAAGGGCGGGCACCGCGAGCCTGGCCCAGAGGTCCGCATCGAAGGGCGGCAGCGCAGGCAGCGGCAGGCCCGAGGGCACGTCGCCCACGACCTTGATGCCGCTGCCGTCGAAGCCGAGGAGCGCGGCAAGACCCGCCAGCGACGCGGACAGGATCGTTGTCGCCGCCACCGCGAGGACCGGACCGGTGCGGGCGAGGATCGTCGCGAGGTTCGGCGCGACGCCTTTCGCGACCAGGAACGGACGCAGACGCTTGCGCGCCCAGAAGAGAAAGCCGGTGGTCCCGACGCCGATCAGCAACGTCGGCAGATGGACCTCGCCGAGATGGGCGAAGATAGACAGGACGAGGTCGAGGAGATTGTGCCCCTCGGCCCTGATGCCGAGGATGTGGCGGATCTGGCTTGCCGCGATGATCAGGCCCGACGCCGTGATGAAGCCCGAGATCACCGGATGGCTGAGGAACGCCGCGAGAAAGCCAAGCCGCGCCACGCCCATCGCCAGCAGCATCAGCCCCGAAAGGAATGCCAGAACGATCGCCGCGCCAAGGTATTCCGGCGTGCCCTGTGCCGCGACCTCTCCTACCGCCGCCGCCGTCATCAGCGAGGCCACGGCCACCGGTCCGACCGCGAGCGCGCGCGAGGTGCCAAAGACGGCGTAGACGAGCAAGGGCGCGATCGAGGCGTAGAGCCCGACCTCGGCCGGCAGCCCGGCCAGCAGCGCGTAGGCCAGCGATTGCGGGATCAGCATGATCGTCACGATCACGGCGGCGATCATGTCGGCCGCGAAGGTGTCGCGCGAGTATGACGGGCCCCAGTCGAGGATCGGAAGGAAGCGTTTCAGCATTGGGAGGGGTCCGTCGGGAATAGGGGCGTCAGAGCTTGTTCACGGGAACCTTTAGATAGGTCTGGCCATCCTCTTCGGCCGGCGGCATCTGGCCCGCCCGCATGTTGACCTGAAGCGAGGGGATGATCAGCCGCGGCATGGCGAGCGTCTTGTCGCGCGCTTGCCGCATCTCGACGAATTCCGCCGCCGACTTGCCGCCGCCGATGTGGACGTTGCGCGCCTTTTCTTCGGCCACCGTGGTTTCCCAGGCATAGGCGTCGCGACCCGGCGCCTTGTAATCGTGGCCGACGAAGATCCGGGTCTCGTCGGGCAGGCTCAGGATCTTCTGGATCGAGTGGAACAGCGTCTCGGCCGAGCCGCCGGGGAAGTCGCAGCGCGCGGTGCCGAAGTCGGGCATGAAGAGCGTGTCGCCGACAAAGGCCGCGTCGCCGATGACATAGGTGAGGCAGGCCGGCGTATGGCCCGGCGTGTGCATCACCCGGCCTTCCAGCGCGCCGATGCGGAAGGTGTCACCGTCGCGGAAGAGCCGGTCGAACTGGCTGCCGTCGCGCTGGAACTCGGTGCCTTCGTTGAAGACCTTGCCGAACGTGTCCTGCACCACGGTTATGTTGGCGCCGATGCCGATCTTGCCGCCAAGCCTTTCCTGGATATAGGGCGCGGCAGAAAGGTGGTCGGCATGGACATGGGTCTCGAGCACCCACTCGACGCTCAGCCCTTCCTTTAGGACATGGGCGATCACCTTGTCGGCGCTCCCGGTATCGGTGCGGCCAGAGGCATAGTCGAAATCGAGGACCGAATCGATGATCGCGCAGGCGGCGCTGCCGGGGTCCTTAACGACGAAGGTCACCGTGTTGGTCGCCTCGTCGAAAAACGCCGCCACATCAGGTTTCACGAACGTCGCCATCGCTGCCTCCCGCTGGAAATGTCACCATGATATAGGCGCGGGACATTATATAGCAAGTTTTGAATATGAATGCGAGGGCGGGTGACCCGTGCCGTCACCAGTCGAAATGCCGCACCAGGCCCGGCAGCATGGTGAAGTCCGAAAAGGCGACGCGATGCGGCAGATCGTGCACCGGGGTCTTGCGATAACCTTCGGTGAACAGCAGGAACGGGGCCTCGGCATTGACCGCGGTCTCGGCGTCGACCTCGCTGTCGCCGACATAGATCATGGCACCGCCGCCAAGCTGTTCGTGGGCATGGTGCAGCATCGCCGGATCGGGCTTGCGCGACGGAAGGCTGTCGCCGCCGATCACCAGTTCGAACCGGTCCCAAAGGCCGACATGGCGCAGCGCCGCCTCGGCCGGACGGTAGGGCTTGTTGGTGCAGACGGCGAGGCGGCAGCCGAAACCGGCGAGCGCCGCCAGCGCCTCGGGCACGCCGGGGTAGGGGACATTTCCCGCGACGTCGGTCTCGTAACGCGCGACCAGCGCGGTTTCCACCTGGCCGGAAAGCGGCCCGTCGGGGTCGGCACCCGAGGCGATCAGCAATTGGCGAACGAGGTTCGGCACGCCCTTGCCGACGAAGCCGCGCACCTGCGGAAGCGTCAGCGCGCCAAACCCGAGCTCGGCCAGCACCGCGTTCGACACGGCATGGATCGCTGGGGCGGAATCGATCAGTGTGCCGTCGAGATCGAAGATCACGGCGGCGCCGGTCATGCGGCCTTCCACTTGATCGAACAGCCCATCGAGGGGGTCTGCTCGCGCGGGCCGTTTCCGGTTTCGGCCACCTGCTTCATCGCCTCAAACAGCTCGCGCCGGGCGTCCGGCGCCGCGGCCTGACGGCCGGAGGAGTCGAGGCGGCCGCGATACTGAAGCCCGAGATCCGCGTTGAATCCGAAGAAATCCGGCGTGCAGGCCGCGCCGTAAGCCTTTGCGACGGCTTGGCTTTCGTCATAGAGATAGGGAAAGGGAAAGCCATGTTTAAGGGCCTCGGCCTTCATGTTGGCGAACCCGTCCTGAGGATATTCCACCGCGTCGTTCGCCGAGATCGCCGCGACCCCGATGCCGAGCGCCTGCAACGCGGCCGCGTCACGCACGATCCGGTCGATCACCGACTGGACATAGGGGCAGTGGTTGCAGATGAACATGATCAGCGTGCCCTTCGGACCGGCGACCTGGCCGAGCGACCAGTCGCGGCCATCGGTGCCGGGCAGGGTGAAATCCGGGGCTTTCCAGCCGAAATCGCAGACGGGCGGGGAAACGGCCATGTTCTCCTCCTTCGGGTTTCAGTTGCGGGCGCCTTCTGCCGCGGCGCGGATCGCGCGGATATTCTTGCCGTAGACGTCCTTATTCGTGACCGAGCCGCCGGAAAAGACCGCCGAGCCGGCAACCAGCACATCGGCCCCGGCCGCCGCGACCAGCGGCGCCGTCTCGGGCGTGATGCCGCCGTCGATCTCGATATGGATCGGCCGATCACCGATCATGTTACGCAAGGAACATATCTTATCTATCTGGGAATGAATGAATTTCTGCCCGCCGAAGCCGGGATTCACGGTCATCACGCAGACGAGGTCGCACAGGTCGAGAAGCGGCGCCGCCGCCTCGGCCGGGGTGCCGGGGTTGAGTGCAAGCCCGGCTTTTTTCCCTGTAGCACGAATGGCTTGCAAGGTGCGGTGAATATGTGGACCGGCTTCGTGATGCGCGGTGATGATGTCGGCGCCGGCCTCGGCGAAGGCGTCGATATAGGGATCGACCGGCGCGATCATCAGGTGCACGTCCATCACCGTCCCGATGTGCTTGCGGATCGCCTTGCAGAGCGGCGGGCCGAAGGTCAGGTTCGGCACGAAATGGCCGTCCATAACGTCGACATGGACCCAGTCGGCGCCTTCGGCCTCGATCGCCGCGATCTCGCGGCCGAAATCGGCGAAGTCGGCAGAAAGGATCGACGGGGCGATCTTGATGGATCGGTTGAAACTCATGCGCGCGCTCCGGTCTGGTGTGCGCAAAGCTCTAGCGGCAAAGGGTGCGGGGCGTCCAGCCAAGACCGACAGTCTGCGCGGATTTGCCCGTGTGGTACAGGTTTGGTCATCCCTATATATTACATAATTCTGCTTATCGGATAATTTGATCGGCCGAAGACAGGGCGAGTTCGCGCCCCTTCCGCCAGATCCGCGACAGATGCAGGTCGGAAGTCAGATGGAGGAAATCGGCATTCCGCCCCGGTTGCAATGCACCACAGCCCTCGGACAACCGCGCGACGCGGGCCGGAATCTGCGTCGCCATGCCAAGCGCACGGTCAAGCGCCAGGCCGACGTCGCCCACGAGAACCCGAAGCGCGCGCGCCATGTCGAGGTCGGCCCCGGCGAGCGTTCCGTTGGCAAGCGTCAGCCGTCCGGCTTCGCGCCGGATCTCGCGGCCGTTGAGCGTGAAGCTGGTGATTGCCGTTCCGGCGGGCGCCATCGCGTCGGTGACAAGAAAAAGCTGCCCCGGCCCTTCCTTGGCGGCAAGCGCGGTGCGGATCGCTGCCGGATGCACATGGATGCCGTCTGCGATCAGCCCGGCATGAAGCGCGCCGGTGGCAAGTACCGCGCCGACGAGGCCAGGCTGGCGGTTGCCGAGCTGGCTCATCGCGTTGAAGAGATGGGTGGCGAGTGTCGCGCCGGCAGCGGCGGCGGCGCGGCAGGTGTCGTACCCGGCATCGCTATGGCCGAGCGAGACGATCACCCCGGCCTTCGCCAGCGCCCCGATCTGTACGGTCGTGACATTCTCCGGCGCCAGCGTCACCAGAAGCCGCGGCACCCGTTTTGCCGCGCCGGCAAGGAAGGCAAGATCACCCTCGCCCATCGGTCGGATCAGCGCCGGGTCATGCGCACCCTTCCGCGCGTGGCTCAGATGCGGCCCTTCGAGGTGCAGTCCGGCGATGCCCGGCACGCCCGCGGCCACCGCGGCCTCGACCGCGGCTACCGCCGCCTCGGTGATCTCGGGCGTATCGGTGATCAGCGTCGGCAGGATCGTCAGCGCGCCGAGCCCGGCATGCGCCTCGGCCATCGTCGCGAGGGTTCCGACGCTCGGGTCGTCGTTGAACATCACCCCGCCGCCGCCGTTCAGTTGCAGGTCGACGAAGCCCGGCACAAGAATGCCGCCGTCAAGTTCGACGCGCCGCGCGCCATCGGCCCCGGCATCCGGCGCAAGCAGTGCCGCGATGCGCCCGTCCTCGACCAGAAGCGCGCCGGGGCCGAGCCATTCGCCGTCAAAGATATCGGCGCCGTGATAGAGCGTCGCGGCCATCACACCGTCTCCGTGACCTTGTTGAGGTGGCGCGGCCGGTCCGGGTCGATCCCGCGCGCCAGTGCCACCCGCTCCACCATCGCGTAGAACGAGACGATGAGCGCAATCGGATCAGTCAGCGGATGGTCGGTGCGCACCGCCGGCAGCCGCGCCGCCTGCCCGGCCTTGTCGGAGGTGACGAACACCTCCGCGCCCTTCGCGGCCAGCGCGTCCGCTACCTCCACCACCGCGCTTTCGGCGGCGTCGGCAGCAGCGAAGGCCAGGACCGGAAAACCCTCCTGGACGATGGAGACCGGCCCGTGCAGCACCTCGGCCGAGGAATAGTTCTCGGCGTGGATCAGGCAGGTTTCCTTGAACTTCAGCGCCGCCTCGCCCGACATGGCGAAGCCGGGGCCACGGCCGAGCGTGTAAAGCGACTGCGCCGAGGTCAGCCGATCGCCAAGAGCGCCCCAGTCGGTGCGCGCCGCGCGGTCGAGATGCGCGGGCAGCGCCGCGATGGCCGCCAGAAGTGCCGCGTCGCCCTTCCATTCGGCCAGAAGCGCCAGCCCGGCCACCGCCGAGGTGACGAAGGTTTTCGTTGCCGCGACGCTCAGTTCCGGCCCGGCATGCAGCGCCAGCACCCGTTCGGCGCTCCGGGCGAGCGGCGAGCCGGCGTCGTTGGTGACCGCGACGGTCAGCGCCCCCCCTGCCCGCGCGCTCTGCGCCATTTCGACGATGTCGGGGCTGCGGCCCGATTGCGAAACACAGAGGCAGACACTGCCGGAAAGCTTCAGCGGCGCCTTGTAGATCGAGGCCACAGACGGGCCGATCGAGGCGACTGGCAAGCCGAGCGTCAATTCGGAGACGTATTTCAGATAGGTGCAGGCGTGATCGGACGAGCCGCGCGCCACGGTGGCGACATAGGCCGGATCGCAGTCCCGGGCGTCCGCGGCGGCGGCGCGGATCGCGGCCCCGCCGGAATCGAGAAGCCGCGCCACGGCGTCAGGAATCTCGCGCACTTCCCGGTGCATCAGGCTTTGTGTCTCTGGCATTGTCTCAGACCTCCGGTATGCGCATTTCGGCAACAAAATCATAGGCATCGCCGCGATAAAGCGAACGTGTAAACTCCACCACCCGGCCATCGGGGAGGTAGGAGACCCGCTCGATCCGCAGCCCCGCCGCCATGGGCGCCACGCCGAGAAGTTCTGCGTCGGCGGCGCCGAGATTGATCGCGGAGATCTTCTGGACCGCGCGGACCGGGCGCAGGCCCGACTGTTCCAGAACCTCGTAGAGCGACTGGCTGACGGCGAGCGGGTTGGGCAGGATATCGGGCGGCAACGAGGCCCGCTCGATCGCCATCGGCCGCCCGTCGGCGCGCCTCAGCCGGGCGAGCCGCGCGACCTGGTCGGCCGGGGCGAGGCCGAGCACCTGAACCTCTTCCGGCGAAGGCAGGAACAGCCCGCGTTCGAGCCAGTCCATCTCGGAGCGGAAGCCGCGCCGCGCCATGTCCTCGGAGAACGAGGTCAGCCGCGACAGCGATTGTTCGACGCGCGGGCGCGCCGGGGCGACGAAGGAGCCGGAGCCCTGTTTCTGCACGATCAGCCCCCGGTCCACCAGTTCGGCGATGGCCTTGCGCACCGTCACCCGCGACAGGTCGGTGATCGCGGCGATCTCGCGCTCGGGCGGCAGCGGCATGTCGGGCGCGAGAAAGCCCGAGCCGATGCCGGTTTCGATCCGCTTGCGAAGCTGGACGTAGAGTGGCCCGTTGGCCGGGTTCATCCAGTGTTCGGGGTCGAGAAATTCGGCGATTGTCATTGACCCGCCTCCGCCGCCCGTGCGGCCAGCAGGAGTGCACCGTCAAGCGCGCTGCCTTGCGCCGGCACCACCGGTTCGCCCAGCCAGCGGGCATAGGCGGGGCCGAGCCCGCCGGTGAGGCAGAGCGTCTCACCCGGCTGCCAGCCAAGCGCCAAAAGGCCGGCTCGGATATACTCCGCCCCCTCGGCCATCAGGTTCCGGCCAAGCGGGTCGCCGGCCTCGGCGGCGGCGACAACCTTGCGCGCGGTTCGGGCGTAGTCGACGGGCCGGGCGCTGACCGAAAAAAGCACGACCTGCTCCGGATCGCCGCCATGATCGGCAAGGATGCGTCGGGTCAGGTAGGTGTCGCCTGAGATCCCGTCGACCGCCAGCATCACCTCTTCGAGGCAGCGCCGCCCGAGCCAGGCGCCGGACGCCTGATCGCCGATATAAAAACCCCAGCCGCCGATTCCGCTGACCGTGCCACCGGCCTGGCGGCCGATGAAGGAGCCGGTGCCGATGGCGGCCACCGCGCCGTCGTTGGCGCCGAGCGCCCCGGCGATGGTGGTCGGCCGGTCGTCGGTAACGACGACCTTCGACAGCGGCAGTGCCCTGGCGACGCGCGCCGCAATTGCCGGCCCCATGACCCCGGCAAGGCCGAGATGGGCCTGCGCGCCGGCGAGGTCGGCCGGCGCCAGCCCTGCCCGGCTGGCAAGCGCCGCGATCGCGTCGCGAATCGTGGCGAGCGCCACGTCGAAATCGGTGGAGACATTGGCCGGTCCAAGCGTCACCTCGTGCCGGACCCCCGCCGCGAGGAGCGCCGCGCGGCAGGAGGTGCCGCCGCCGTCGAGGCCGATAAGAATGGGTGTGCTGCGAGTCATGTAGATACCTTTATAATACCTTTGAAGGAAAAGAAAGCCGGTCTTGCTGAAATATTCGGCAATTTCGCCGACCATCAACAAGGCGGTAGACAAAAGGTATTAAAAAGGTATCATCAGTTCAGTCTTGGGGGGATTCGATGGATATCTCTGGAACTGAACGCCTGCATCCACTGGCCGAGGGGCTCGACGCCCTGCCGGGCGCCGAAATCTTGCGCCGGCTCCTGTCGGCCCAGGCCTCGGCGCTGGGGGCCGTAGGGCGGGCCTTGCCGAAGATCGATGCGGGGGCCGAGGCGATGGCCGCGGCGATCCGGGGCGGCGGGCGGCTTGTCTATGCTGGGGCCGGCTCTTCCGCGCTGATGGCGAATGCCGACGGGATGGAACTCCCCGGCACCTACGGTATCGCGCCGGAGCGGATCTTGCTTCTGATGGCCGGCGGCCTGCCGCGCGACGCGCATATGCCGGGCGATACCGAGGATGACGCCGACGACGGCGCCCGCGCGGCTGAGGCGGTGAGGGCCGGCGACACGGTGATCGCGGTGACCGCGTCGGGCCGGACCCCCTACCCCGTCGCCGTGGCGCGGGTCGCCCGCGCGCGCGGCGCCACAGTGGTGGCGATCGCCAACAACGAGGGTGCCGAGATTTTCGACCACGCCGATGTGGCGATCTGCCTGCCGACGCCGCCGGAAATCATCGCCGGTTCAACCCGGATGGGCGCCGGCTCCGCGCAGAAGGCCGCACTCAACCTGATGTCGACGCTGATGGCGATCCGGCTCGGCGCCGTCCATGACGGGATGATGGTCGGCCTTGTCGCCGACAACGACAAGCTGCGCGACCGTGCCCGGGGCATGGTGGCGGCAATCGCCGGCGTGGCACCAGAGGCGGCCGGGGCGGCGCTGGCCGCGAGTGCCGGCGCCGTCAAGCCCGCGGTCCTCATCGCGAGAGGCCTCGCGCCCGGCGCGGCGGACGACCTCCTTGCGGCAAGCGGCGGCAATCTTCGCGCGGCCCTCGCCGAGCTTCAACCGACCGGACAATCAAGACCAACCAAGGGAGACTGACATGAGACGGACGAGACTGGCAGGATACCTGCTGGCCACAACGCTGCTCGGCACCGGCCTTGCCGCGGCCCAGGACGTGACGCTGACCATCGAAAGCTGGCGCAACGACGACCTCACGATCTGGCAGGACCAGATCATCCCCGCCTTCGAGGCCTCGCATCCGGGGATCAAGGTGCAGTTCACGCCCTCGGCGCCGGCGGAATTCAATGCCGTGCTGAACTCCAAGCTCGATGCCGGATCGGCGGGCGACCTGATCACCTGCCGGCCCTTCGACGCCTCGCTCGCGCTTTACGAGGGCGGCAAGCTGGCCGACCTTTCGGGTCTCGCCGCGATGGCCAACTTCTCCGACGTGGCGAAGTCGGCCTGGCAGACCGACGACGGCGCGGCCACCTTCTGCGTTCCGATGGCGAGCGTGATCCACGGCTTCATCTACAACAAGGCCGCCTTCGCCGAGCTTGGAATAGAGGTTCCGGCGACCGAGGCGGAGTTCTTCGCCGCCCTCGACAAGATCAAGGAAGACGGCACCTACATCCCGATGGCGATGGGCACCAATGACCAGTGGGAAGCCGCGACGATGGGCTACAACAACATCGGCCCGAACTACTGGAAGGGCGAGGAGGGCCGGCTGGCGCTGATCAAGGGCACGCAGAAGCTGACCGATCCGCAATGGGTCGCGCCCCTTGCCCAGCTCGCCAGGTGGAAGGACTACCTCGGCGACGGCTACGAGGCGCAGACCTATCCCGACAGCCAGAACCTCTTCACCCTCGGACGGGCAGCGATCTATCCGGCCGGGTCGTGGGAAATCTCCGGCTTCAACGCGCTGGTGGATTTCGAGATGGGCGCCTTCAACCCGCCGGTCGCGACTGCCGGGGACGAATGCTACATCTCGGACCATACCGACATCGCCATCGGCCTCAACGCGGCAAGCCCGAATGCCGAGGCCGCGAAACAGTTCCTCGAATGGGTCGGCTCGGCAGAGTTCGCGGGCCTCTATGCCAACGCCCTGCCCGGCTTCTTCTCGCTGAATTCGGCGCCGGTGGCGATGGAGGATCCGCTGGCGCAGGAATTCGTCTCGTGGCGCGACAAGTGCCAGTCGACGATCCGCTCGACCTACCAGATCCTGTCGCGCGGCACGCCGAACCTCGAGAACGAGACCTGGAACGCGAGCGTCAACGTGATCAAGGGCACCGAGACGCCGGAAGACGCCGCCGCCCGGCTGCAGGCGGGCCTCGCGAGCTGGTACGCGCCGCAGCAGTGAGCCTGCGCGCATGAGCTTCGGGCGCTGCCGCGCCCGATCCGCCGGGGGGCTTTCCGCCCCCCGGACCCCCCGAAGGTATTTTCAACAAGGTGAAAGGAGGAGCTGACATGGCGACCCGCCCGCGTCTGCATATCGCGGTGTTCCTGGCACCCGCTGTCCTTGTCTATACGGCAGTTATGATATGGCCTCTTTTCAACACCTTGCGGCTTTCTCTTTATACGGTCGGCGACGCGGGCCGGGAGTTTTCCGGCCTTGCGAACTTCCGCATGCTGTTCGGCGATCCGCGCTGGTCGGGGGCGTTCTGGAACGCACTCGGCAACAACCTGTGGTTCTTTGTCGTCCACATGCTCGTGCAGAATCCGATCGGCGTGGCGCTGGCGGCGATCCTGTCGCATCCGCGGCTGCGGTTCGCCGCGCTCTACCGCTCGGCGATCTTCATCCCGACGATCCTGAGCTTCGTCATCGTCGGCTTCGCCTGGAAGCTGATCCTCTCGCCGATCTGGGGCATTGCGCCGGGGATGCTGGACGCGGTCGGGCTGAAGGCGCTCTTCGCGCCCTGGCTCGGACGCGAGGAATATGCGCTGACGACGCTGGCGCTGATCTCGGTCTGGCAGTTCGTCGGCATTCCGATGATGCTGATCTATGCAGCACTCCTGTCGATCCCCGAGGAGATCCTCGAGGCCGGCGAGATCGAGGGGATCACCGGCTGGGCCGCCTTCTGGAAGATCAAGCTGCCGCTGATCCTGCCGTCGATCGGGATCATCTCGATCCTGACCTTCGTCGGCAATTTCAATGCCTTCGACCTCATCTATGCGGCGCAAGGCGCGCTGGCCGGCCCG
>NCEA01000005.1 GCA_002280515.1 Rhodobacterales bacterium 32-67-9 | reverse complement strand
TCATGCGGCGCGTGCCAGGCCATCTCCTTGTCCAACAAGATCAGCAGCGCGCCGCGCTTCCTCAGCGCCGCATTGTAGCTGGACCAGTTCGTCGTGCGGCAGCGGGCGGGTGATGGCTTGCTCATGCCGCCCGTCTAACCGCATGGATTCACAATGTGAATCCTTGAGGGCCAGAGTTCTGCAACAACGCCCCGCCGAGGCCGAACGCGAGACCACCGAGTATGAGGCTCAGCGCGCAGCCGCGCGCGAGGCATCGTTGAAGGCGATGACCAAAGATCAGAGGTACTACGCGCGCAACGCGGCGAAGCGCATGGCTGACAGCGCCGCCTATCGCGCAGGCGATGCCGTCCCGCCTTGGCTGACCGCAGAACAGGAAGCGGCGAACATCGCCGTCTACCAGCAGGTAGTCGATCTCAGCGAGATCGCGGGCGGGCCTTTCGCAGGCGACCACTTCGTCCCGCTAGTCGGCATCAGTCGGAAAACGTGGCTGGCAACGCGCGAGCGCAAACAGGTTGTCTGCGGCCTGCACGTCCCTTGGAACCTTCGGGCAATCTCACAAGACATGAACCGTGAGAAGAAGGACTGGTTCGACTCGGACTGGCCCGCACCGTCGCCCGATGATGGCGACGACGACATCCCGTGGTGATTCGGCCTTGCACGGCAGCGGCTCGTCGTCTAAACGACGGGTCGCCGCCTCAATAGCTCAGCTGGTAGAGCAACTGTTTCGTAAATAGTAGGTCGGGGGTTCGAGTCCCTCTTGAGGCACCACATTTTCACATTTTATTTTTACTCTTCTGTGTCTTGCGGCCATTTTGCCTCAATCAATCCACCCTGATATCCACCCAAGGCGGTGCTCAGGCCCTATGTATCAACCACTTTGCGCTTTGTAGGCGGACCTCCATCCGACATAAGGAGGATAGGTTCAGTCGGAGACATTGTTTTGGTTCAGAAAGAGGCGACAGCCCGGATCAAGATCAACCGGCTGCTCGAACAAGCCAGGTGGCGTTTTTTCGATGAGGCCGCTGGGCCAGCGAACATCGTCCTTGAACCGAACGTGAAGCTGACACCGGAGCGGCTGCACTCCCTTGGGGACAACCTTGAGAAGGCCGCCAAAGGCTTCGTAGATTTCTTACTACTGGATGGGCGCGGGAAGCCATTGATCGTCTTGGAGGCCAAGTCCGAGGACAAGAACCCGCTTTCGGCGAAAGAGTAGGCTCGGAAATATGCTCGATCGCAGAACGCCCGCTTCGTGATCCTCAGCAACGGAAACATCCACTATCTGTGGGACCTCGAACAGGGGAATTCGGCGCGAACGACCGGGGCGTTGGTTGTTACTCAACTTTTGTCGCCCACTAGGGCTTGCCCCTGTGAGACAGCGCCGGAGCGCCCCAAGCCAGTCTCAATAAAATGGCAATTGACTTTTGAGACATTCTGCCTCCTAATCTCTTAGAACCTAATGAGACAGGAAGGCCCTCATGCTCATCGGATATGCAAGAACTTCGACGCTTGACCAGAAGGCGGGTTTGGTGGCCCAGCTTGAGGAACTTGCGAAGGTCGGTTGCGAGAAGGTGTTCCTGGAGCAGGTGTCCTCTGTGGATGTCGCCGCGCGGGGACGATTGACCGAAGCCCTGGACTATGTGCGAGAGGGCGACACGCTGATCGTCACACGGCTGGATCGCCTCGCCCGCTCCGTTTCGCACCTGCTGGAAATACTCGACCGGCTGGCCGTCAAGGGCGCGAGCCTGCGCATCCTTGCGATGGGGATCGACACAGGCACGCCTACCGGGAAGCTGATGCTGACCGTGCTTGGCGGGATCGCTGAGTTCGAGCGGGAGATTATGCTTGAACGGCAGCGTGAGGGGATCGCCAAAGCCAAGGCTGCGGGTAAGTATCGGTGGAGAAAACCGACTGCGAGGGCGAAGGCCAAGGAGGTGCTTGCGCTGCATGGAGAGGGCACAGGAGCGACGGAGATCGCTCGAAAGCTGGGGCTTGGCCGCGCATCCGTCTATCGGGTACTTCAGGCTCACGAGGGCGCTGAGCGGGGCCAGAGGGCATCATGAAGGCGGAAGCGGATTTCGCGTCGCCCGAGGAACTGGCTGCTCTGCTGGACCACATCGGCTTGAAGCTGCACGCCAAGAACCGGATTGCCGGTGGCCTTTCGTCGCGAACTGCCCGAGCTTCACGCGCCGGACCTTCTTAGCCGTCGGGTCCCACTTGTTGAGATACCAGGTCTTCGCACCCCCGGCCGTTGCGCAGAGCTGCAAGCCCCTCGTTTCCGTGTCCGAGTACCAGGTCGTTTTGCCGTCGTGCGCGATGCACTGCTTCTCAACGGCGGTGTCCGTGAACTTGATCTTGGGCATTCTCGTGTCCTTGCAAACCGATGATTTTTGCAAGGTTCACGATACGTTCCAACACCGGTCAAACCCAACCGGAAATTGGTCAAGCGCCTGATTTTGTTAGGTAATGCCGGTCAAATACCACCGCATGTTGGTGGGTTTTTCACATTACGAATGACCTGCTCTACCAGCTGAGCTACACCGGCACATTCCAATGCGTTCCCTGCGGGGTACCGCAGTCGACTGGCGGGCTGATAGCATCAACTCGCGCAGGTGTGTAGCCCCAAATTCAACTGCGCTGGCCGACTTCCTCGTCGAGGATGATCGCCTCTTCCGGCTCGTCCCCCGTCGTGTTTGTCGGCAGGCCGAGCGCGGCGTCCTCTGCTGGCTCGGCGGCGCTGCCGACGATCAGCGGCAACATGTCGGCGCCGTTCGGCATCGGTGTCGCGCTGTGCGGCGGTTCGCGCCAGGCGAGCGTGTCGAAGCCGCCGCAATTGTCGCAGGTCGGCGCCCAGTCGGACTGGACGTTGTGACACTTCTCGCACATCCACTGCGGGCCGCGGCTGGCGGTCAGGGCGCGCGTCAGCCAGCCCCTGACGACGGCATCGTCCGCCCCCTCGCCCCGCGCGATGGCCGCCATCACCGTCAGGCTGCGCGAGGTCGGATGGGTTTCGGCCAGATCGCCAAGCGCGCGGCGCGCGGCCGGGAAATCTTCGGCCCCGATCTGCAACTCGGCACGGAGCAGTTTCGCTTCCTCGTGGCCCGGATTGGCGGAAAGCAGAGTTTCGAACCGCTTCAGCCGCGCGGCGGGCGATTCGTCCGGGGCGATGGCGGCGAAGGCAGCGGCGAGGTCGGGATGCGGCTGCGCTTCCCACGCCTTCTTCAGGACGCGGGCAGCATATTTCGGCTTTCCCGACTGCACGTAGCCACGCGCCGCGAGAACTGCGGCGGGGATCAGGTCGGGCGACAGGCGGTTCGCGGTGATGGCCGCTTCGCGTGCCTCGATGGGGGCATCGTCGGAAAAGACCTCCTTCGCCTCCTGTAGGGCCAGCACGGCGTCGCGACGCTTGAAGACATCGCGCGGCAAGAGACCCTGTTTCAGCTTCGCGCCCAGAACGTTCCGCGCGCCCTTCCAGTCGCCCTTCTCGGCCTGAAGCTGCAACAGCGTGTCCTGAACGCCCTGATGCTTCGGCTTCAGCGAGAACGCCTTTTCGGCGAGCTTCATCGCGGTTTCCGTGTCGCCTTCGGCAAGCTTCTGTTTCATCAGCCCGCGCACGCCGACGAAGCGGGTGCGGTCGTCTGCCAGCAGGCGCTTGTAGACTTCGGTCGCACGCTTGGTGTCGCCGGCAAGTTCGGCCGCCTGCGCCGCGATCAGGTTCGTCAGTTCCGGCCGGCCGAGATATTTCTCGGCCTTCGCCGCCTGCGATAGTGCCACACGGCCTTCGCCAGATGCGATCGCCATCAGCCCATCGGCCAGCGCCTGAAAGCCCCTGCGTTCACGGTTGCGGTCGAAATAGCGGCTGAGCGCGGTCTCGTCCCCGTTCACGAACCGCAAGGCCGCGACGATCAGCCCGACGATCTTGAGCAGGAGCCAGAGCGCAAGGATCGCGACGAGGACCGCGATCACCATCTGCACCGGGCCGAGGGTGAATTCCATGTTGGCGAGCGCGATACGGACGCCGCTGCCGGTCTCGGCGAGGTAACCGGCACCCAGCGTCAGCCCGGCGACGACAGCAACGAACAGGACGATTTTGACGAAGGACCAGATCATGATTTCCTCACTGAAGTTCCTTCGCAAGCGCGGCCGCGGCGTCGATGGCGGCGATCCGTCGCTTCGCCATGTCGACCCATTCGGCCATCCGGGCCTGACCTTCCGGCGGCAAATGCGCGATTTCCTCGATGGCCGTGGCCAGTGCGCCCGCGGTCAAGGCCGCTTCGGCCCGCGACAGGATCGCGTCGGGATCCTCGCCGGCACGCGGGCTGAGGGAGCGCGCTCCTGACTGGCTGCGCAGGAAGGCCGTGACCCGGCTCCAGGTGCCGCCCCCGGCCGTCTCCTTCAGCGAAATCGCCAGAGCCTCTCGCGCCGCGGGCGGGAAGGCGGCGCGCAGGGCGCCGATGCTCGGCACACCCTGAGCCTGTTCGGCAAGTGCGGCGGGAACATCAACGCCGGAAGCGGCCAGATCGCCGAGGGCGCTTTCCAGCGCGCTGCCGGATTCCAGCGCCGCCTGAATGCGGCTGAGGGCCGCGCGGGCGGCGCCGCGCTTCGCCACTGCCTCTGCTTCGTCGCGAAGGCGGCTTGCCTCGGCTTCCGCCGCACCGATCTTCTCGGTCGCGGCGGAGGCTGTGGCGGCTATATCCTGTTGCGCCTGGGCAGCCGCCTTGCGCTGGGTGTCGATCTCGGCCCGGAGGTCGGCCATCTCGCGCCCGAATGCCGCAAGCGCGGTGGCGGAAGCCGCGCCACCATCGACGGGGCGCTTCTCGACCCCGGCCAGGCGCGTGTCGAGCCCATCGAACCGCCCGGCCAGATCCTGCAACTGGCCGTCGAGCGCCGTCACGGTCTGGCGGAGGGTGTCGAGTTCGCCGGTCAGCTTTTCAACCAGTGTCACTTGTCCCGCGACGGCATCTTGCGCGGTCGTATCGGCCTTCACCCTGCCAAGATCGGAATCAAGGCCGGAAAGCCGAGTCGCTTGCGCAGCCATCTCGTCGCGGAGGGCGGCGATTTCGGCAGCCGGCTGTTTCGGGGTCCAGACCTGGGGAAGAACGTAAGCGGCGGCGACGAAGCCGAGGCCGGCGGCGACGGCGCCGCCGAGAACCATCGGGAAAAAACCACCCTTGCGGCGCGGCGCGCTGGGTTCAGGCGGTGGCGGTGGCAGGACTTCTGCGTGCTCTGCGGGTGCGGTCGCCGCCGGCTCATCCAGGACGACGGCCTCTTCGACGGGGTCGCCGCTTTCGGATGGCGCCTCTGCCGGGGGCGGATCCGGTTCGGCGGAGGTGGCGTCACTGGCTTGGGTTTCGGTGGGCTCGAAGGATTCGGAAGGTTCGGCGGCAACGGGCGCTTCGCTGCCTTCCGACTTGTCTTTCTTCACTCTTGCCACCGGCATACTCTCCTTCGCGACAGGCTCCGATACCGTCCGGGCACCGCGCTTTCGGTCAATCTAGGCCCAGCCGCCTTATCCCTCAACCCATCTTCGCTGCGTCAATAAGGCCACCGAGGGCATCAAGCATCCCCTCGGCGTCGGGGCGCGTGGCGATGATGCAGTGCGGTGCGGTCAGCGGGGCGCCGGCATCAGCGGTCGCACCGCTGATCGCGGCGATCCAGACCGGGGCGGTCGCCGACGTGAATGCCGCCGCCGCGAGCGCCGCCGACCTGGGCGAGAAGAGCGGCAGGAGAACCGGCGCCGCACCTGCCATGAGCAGGTGTGCGGCGGCCGTCGGCGGACGGGACACTTGATCGTAGACGAGAACGGATTTCGTCTCTATTCCGGCTGAATACATGGCACCTTCGACGTTTCCGGCGGCATGGACGGGGCGCGGATATAGCAGCCGCGTGACCGTTCCCGCCGCGACGATCGCCTCGCAAAGACCAGCGACATCGCCCGGCCCGGTGCGCGCCCGGAACCCCGCCGCCTCCGCGGCCTTCGCCGTACGGCCGCCGACGCACCACGCCGTCGCGCGGTGGTCGGGCCTGAGCTTTCTGAACGCCTGAACCGCGTTCTCGGAGGTGAAGATCACGTCGGGCCAGTCTCCCTCGGGAAGTTGGGGGGAAAGATTCACGATTTTCGTCAAAGGAGAGATCACAACGGGCCAGTCCGCCCCGAACCGCTCGCGGAACGCGGCGGCGAAGCGCCGCGATGGCGCCTCTGGCCGGGTCAGGAGCAGGGTCGGGCGGATGCTGTCCACGGGGGCCCTCGGGATTGTCTGGCGTCGTCCCCGGTGTTACCTGCCGGGGAACCCTTGCGCAATCGGCCGGGACATGAACGAGACGATCACCCTCCTTGGTCTGGAAAGCAGTTGCGACGATACCGCCGCCGCCGTTGTCCGCCTGTCGGACGGGCGGGGCACGATCCTGTCGTCCGTGGTTGCCGGCCAGACCGAGCTTCATGCGGCCTTCGGCGGCGTGGTGCCGGAGATTGCCGCGCGCGCCCATGTCGAGAAGATCGACCTGTGCGTCGAGGCGGCGCTGGAGCAAGCGGGGCTCGGGCTCGGGGATATCGACGGCATTGCGGTGACCGCCGGGCCGGGGCTGATCGGCGGGGTGCTCGCCGGTGTGATGTGCGCCAAGGGGTTGTCGGCCGCGACCGGGCTGCCACTGATCGGCGTCAATCACCTTGCCGGCCATGCGCTGACGCCGCGGCTGACGGACGCGCTCAGCTTTCCCTATCTGATGCTGCTGGTGTCCGGCGGACATTGCCAGTTCCTGATCGCCCGCGCGCCCGACCGGTTCACCCGCCTTGGCGGCACCATCGACGACGCCCCGGGCGAGGCCTTCGACAAGACCGCGAAGCTTCTCGGTCTGCCGCAGCCCGGCGGGCCGATGGTCGAGGTCGCCGCCCGCGACGGCGACCCGAAACGGTTCCGCTTTCCGCGCCCGCTCCTCGACCGGCCCGGTTCCGACATGTCGTTCTCCGGGCTGAAGACCGCGCTCCTGCGCGTCCGCGACCAGCTTGTCGACGAAAAGGGCGGGCTGACCGTCCAGGACCGCGCTGATCTTTGCGCCGGCTTCCAGGCCGCCGTGGCAGACGTATTGGCCGAAAAGGCGCGGCGGGCGATTGCCGACTACCTGAGTGACGCGCCGGCGGAACCCGTTTTAGCGGTCGCGGGAGGAGTCGCCGCGAACGCAACGATTCGCGCCGCGCTGGAGCAGGTCTGCCATGCGACCTGCCTGCGCTTCGTGGCCCCGCCGCTCGCGCTCTGCACCGACAATGCGGCGATGATCGCATGGGCGGGGATCGAGCGGTTCCGGCTTGGGCTATTCGATGGGCCTGATCTGGCCGCACGGCCGCGCTGGCCGCTCGACCTGTCGCAACCGGCACTCGTCGGGTCGGGAAAAAAGGGGGCAAAGGCATGAAGGTCGCAATCCTCGGCGCCGGAGCGTTCGGTACCGCCCTGGCGGTTACGCTGGCGAGGAATGGTGCCGAGGTCGGGCTCTGGGCCCGCGACGCAGGACATGCGGCCGCGATGCGCAGGGACGGCGCGAACTCCCGCCGGCTTCCCGGTGTCGAACTTCCCGAATCCGTGTCTGTTTCAGCCAATATCGGCGATTTCAGCGCCGCGCCGATCCAGCTTCTGGCGATGCCGATGCAGCAGATGGCGGGGTTCCTGGCGACCCATTGCGCGACCCTTGATGGCCGGGCGCTCGTCGCCTGCGCCAAGGGGATCGACCTTGCCACCGGGCGCGGTCCGACGGCGATCATCGCCGGGGCCTGCCCGCAGTCAACTGCCGCCGTTCTGACGGGACCGAGCTTTGCCGGCGACATAGCGCGGGGCCTGCCCACGGCGCTGACGCTGGCCTGTGCCGAAGACGCGCAGGGCAAGGTCTTGCAGGATGCCCTTTCCACCCCGGCGCTGCGTCTTTACCGGACCACGGATACCGTGGGCGCGGAACTGGGCGGCGCGTTGAAGAACGTCATCGCCATCGCCGCCGGCGTGGTCATCGGCGCGCAGCTTGGCGACAGCGCGCGCGCGGCGCTGATGACCCGTGGCTTCGCCGAGATGAACCGGCTGGCCCATGCGCTCGGCGCACGGGCCGAAACGCTGGCGGGGCTGTCGGGGCTTGGCGACCTCGTCCTCACCTGCACCTCGTCGCAGTCGCGGAATTTCCGCTATGGCCATGCGCTCGGCGCCGGCGAGGCCTTCGATCCCGCCGTGACCGTGGAGGGTAGCGCAACCGCGAAAGCCGTGTCTGTTCTGGCCAGAAAGCACGGAATAGACATGCCCATCGCCGACATGGTCGCCCTGCTGGTCGACCGGAAGATCACCGTCGAGGAGGCGATCACCGCGCTCCTCGCCCGCCCGCTCAAGAAGGAGTGAACCATGCTTTTTGCCGTTATCTGCCGGGACAAGCCCGGACATCTTCAATCAAGGCTCGACACCCGCGCGGCCCATCTCGCCTATATCGAGAAGACCGGGATCGTTAAGATGGCCGGACCCTTCCTTGAGGATGGCCAGATGTGCGGCTCTCTGGTCGTGTTGGAAGCGGACAACCTCGCGGCTGCAGAGGCCTGGGCGGCGGGCGATCCCTACAAGGCGGCGGGGCTTTTCGACAGTGTCAGCGTCACCGAATGGAAAAAGGTGATCGGCTGATGGCGTACTGGCTTTTCAAGTCCGAACCCGACACCTGGAGCTGGGACCAGCAGGTCGCGAAAGGTGAGGCGGGCGAGGAGTGGACCGGGGTGCGCAACTATCAAGCGCGCAACAACATGCGGGCGATGCAGGTCGGCGACCTGGGGTTCTTCTATCATTCGAATGTCGGCAAGGAAGTGGTCGGCATTGTGGAGGTCTCTGCCCTCAGCCACCCCGACAGCACCACCGACGATCCGCGTTGGGACTGCGTGGATATCAAGGCGGAGAAACCGCTGCCGCGTCCGGTGACGCTGGAAGAGGCCAAGGCCGAGCCGCGGCTGGCCGAGATGGCGCTGGTGAAAAACACGCGGCTGTCGGTTCAGCCAGTGACCGAGGCCGAGTGGAAGGTCATCTGCGAACTCGGCGGGCTCTGAACGGCGGGGAAGCGCCTGACGGGACGCATGTAGCGCACGTTCGCGCGGCGCCATCCCGACGGGGCATCCGCACCGGATCGTCAGCGCCCGGGATCTTTCGGCCGCGAAAGGCGATCGAACTCGGCGGCAAGTGACGGGGTGGCGAAATCGACAAAAGCGCGGACCTTCGGCGCCAATAGTCGCGAATGCGGGTAGACGATATGTACCGGAAGCTCCGGCTGGTTGTCGTCCGCGAGCACCTCGACCAGCCTGCCTTGCGCGATTTCCTCATGGACCATGTAGGACAGGGCCGGCGCGATCCCGTGACCGAGTTCGGCGGCCCGAAGTGCCGCCAGCGCGTCATTGACCTCGAACGAGGGGGCAAGCGGGGTGCTGACCTGTCGCGTCCCGTCGTGATGGCGCCATTCGCGCAGCGGCATCAGCCCGGTAAATCCGATGATCCTGTGGGCCTTCAGCTCGGCCAGATTTGCCGGTGTGCCGTTCCGGCGCAGATAGTCCGGACCGGTGACCAGGATGCGGCGCACGCTGCCGAGGCGTCGCGCGATCAGGCTTGAATCCGGCAACGGGCCGATCCGAACGGCGAGGTCGATGCCCTCTTCCACGAGGTTCGCGACCCGGTCGAGAAGCAGCAGGGACGCGGTGACGCGCGGATTCAGGTCGAGAAACCGGCAGACGACCGGCGACAGCAGGGATCGCCCGAATGTCACCGAGGCGGAGATGGTCAAATGGCCCTGCGGCACCGAGGTCTCGCCGACCGCCTCCTGCTGCGCGGCTTCCAGATCGGCGAGGATGCGCCGGGCGCTTTCATGGAAGCGGCGGCCAACCTCTGTCATCGCCAGCCTGCGGGTGGTGCGGTTGAAAAGCCGTGCGCCCAGCCGGTCTTCCAAGGCCGCGACGGCACGGGTCACCGAGGGCGGCGACAGGCGCAGGTGGTCTGCCGCACGGGCAAGGCTGCCCGCATCCGCGACGGCGACGAAGACTTCGATCTCTTGCAGGCGATCCATGTATTATTCCGATAAATGGAAGAATATATTTCATGATCCACATATTATTATCATATTTGCAATGCCCCATCTTGTGCAGAAGCGGCGCCCCCGGCGTTTCGCCCCCGTTCAAGCAAGGAGATCACATATGGCCCGAGTTGCCGTCATCGACCCGAAATCCGCCACCGGCGACGCGAAGGCGCTGCTGTATGCGGTCCAGTCCGCGCTGGGCATGGTGCCCAATTTCATCCGGGTGCTGGCCAATTCTCCGGCGGCGCTGCAAGCTTTCCTCGGCCTGCACGGGATTGCCGGGGCAGGCACGCTCGACGCCATGACGCGGGAGAGGATCGCGCTCGCCGTGGCGGAACAGAATGCCTGCCAATACTGCGTCTCGGCCCATACGGCCATTGGCCGGAAGGCCGGGCTGGACAGCGACGAGATGCTGGCGAACCGTGCCGGCCGGTCGTCCGATGCCCGGGCCGCAGCCGCGCTGACCTTCGCCATGGCGCTGGTGGAGCACACCGGCCAGGTGACCGCTGCCGAGGTCGAGGCGGTGCGCGCTGCCGGTCATACCGACGGCGAGATCATCGAGATCATCACCCATGTCGCGATGAACATCTTCACCAACCTTCTGGGCAAGGCCACCCAGGTCGAGATCGACTTTCCCAGGGTCGATCTGACCCGGGCGGCCTGAGTGCCACGGGTCCGGCGCGTCCGCCCTGGCGCGCCGGACCCCCATTGGAACATGGAGGGTTCGATGCCCACGACTGGACCGTCCGACGAAGTACGGCCGCCATTGCCGCCGTTCAACAGGGACACCGCAACGCGGAAAGTGCGGATGGCCGAAGATGCGTGGAACTCGCGCGATCCGGTGCGCGTATCGCTGGCCTATACAGAGGACAGACGCTGGCGGAACCGGGCGGAGTTTCCTCTTGGCCGTGATGGGGTCGTGGCGTTCCTGACCCGCAAATGGGCGCGCGAGCTGGATTACCGGCTGGTAAAGGAGCTTTGGGCGCATGACGGGAACCGCATCGCCGTGCGCTTCACTTATGAATGGCACGACGATGCGGGCAACTGGTTTCGGAGCCACGGCAACGAGAACTGGGAATTCGACGACCTGGGCCTGATGCGGCTGCGCTTTGCCAGCATCAATGACCAGCCGATCCATGAGGCCGACCGCCGGTTGCGCTGGCCCTTGGGGCCGCGGCCGGCGGACCATCCCGGCCTGTCCGACCTCGGGCCGTGATAAGGGGGGCAATGGCCCCGAAAGGAGGATGCAATGGCGCATGGTTTTGCTGAGATCGCCTTCACCGCCACGGTGAAGCGGGTTCAGGAGGATATGGGCAGCCGAACGGCCTATGCCCGGACGGAGGACGGAGCCGAACCCGTGAACCGCCACCTCGGCGCGGCCGAGGCCGGGTTCATCGTCGCGCGCGACTCGGTCTACATGGCGACGGTGGGCGAGACCGGCTGGCCCTATGTCCAGCATCGTGGCGGGCCCGCCGGCTTTGTGCGGGTGCTGGACGCCACGACGCTCGGCTTCGCCGATTTCCGTGGCAACCGGCAATATGTCAGCGTCGGCAATCTGAAGACGGACGACCGGGTGTCGCTGTTCTTCATGGACTACGCCGGCCGCAGGCGGCTGAAGCTGTTCGGACGGGCAACCATCGTCGGCCCCGAAGAGACAGCCATCCTCGCCCGTCTGGAGGTGCCCGACTACCGCGCAAGGGTCGAGCGCGGCATCCTGATCAATGTCGAGGGGTTCGACTGGAACTGCCCGCAGCACATCACCGAGCGGTTCACCCGGGCTGATGTCGAGGCGATGACCGCACCGCTCATTGACCGGCTGGCCGAGATGGAGGCGGAACTCGACCGCCTGCGCCGGCGTTAGGCCGAAACGCCTCGTGCCATCGGAAGGGCGCGGGGTAGGGGATCGTCAAGGCTGGGTGCTGTCCATAGCATGGGTCGGCGCAAGGTCCGGCCCGCCACCCCTGCCGTATTTCCCCGGGCTGACGCCGTAGCGGGCTTCGAACGCTTGCGAAAAGTGGCTGCGGCTGGAAAAGCCGACGAGGTCGGCCACGCGCGCGACACCGGCGGAGCCTTCCATCAGCAGGCGCGCGGCGTGCTGGAGGCGCAGGTCGCGGACGATCTGCATGGGGCCGGTGCCGAAGCTGTCCTTGAACCGGGCCGCAAAGCGCGCCCGGCTCATTTCCACTCGGTCCGCGAGGGATTCAACGCTGTGTGCCTTGCCGGGATGCGCGATCACCTCTGCCAGGGCCGTCCAGAGTCCGCGGTCGGCCAGCGCGACCAGCCATCCGGTGCCCGGTTCCCCGCGCATCGCGCTGCGCCGCACGCGGCGATGATGACGTAGAGGAGCAGCGCCTTGATCTGGGCCCGCGACCCCGGCGTCGGTGCCGCCAGCTCGTCCAGGATCAGCCGGATCAGGTGTTCGGCGCCGGCCCTTTCGATAATCGGTTCGCGCAGAAGGTCGATGACCGTTCCGGCCCCCCCGCAGCCCAGGCGAGATATGGGCGCAAAGCACCATCAGGCCCTGTCCGTCCCCGTTCGCACCCGCGCGGTGATGCGTGAGGCCGAGCCGCGCCGGCTGGCAGGTCGCGAACGAGACGAAGCGGCCGTCGCGCGCACCGATCGAATGGCTGGCCCCCGACGGCACGAGGATCAGGTCGCCCTCGCCGATCGAGTGGGTCCGGCGCGTCCCGATGTGCAGGGCGCCCGCGCCCGACAATACGTAATGCAGGCTGGCAGAGGGTGACTTCGGCATGTCCAGCCAACCCCTTGGCGCCATATCGCAGAGCGAGAACGGCTCCACCTCGACCGCCATCGCGGACAGGACCTCATCCAGCACCATGTCGCGCCTCCGAACATCTTCAAGACGATTCCGAACATCGCCCCGTCTATCCAGGCATCATCGAACCAAGGAGGACAACTCACATGTGCGATACCCATGACCATGACCACGCCTGCGGCGTGAGCCGCCGCGGCGCCTTGTTCGGCGTCGGTGCCGCAGCGCTTACCGGCGCGGCGACGATCCCCGCCCGCGCGGACGCGCAGGAGGTCGATCCCTATGCGCCGCCGGCCGAGCCGGCCCTGCCGCCGTCGACCATGGCGCTGACCAACGGCCGCGTGGCGCTGGTCGTCACCGATCCCCAGATCGACTTTCTCAGCCTCGACGGCGTGACCTGGGGCGTCGTCGGTGAGAGCGTGACGGAGCACGGTATTGTGGCGAACATCGGCCGCCTGTTCCGCGCCGCCAAGGCGAAGGACCTCGTCGTGGCCGTGTCGCCGCATTACTACTACCCGACCGATCACGGCTGGAAGTTCGAAGGTGCTCTGGAAAAACTCGTGCATGCGATCGGCATGTTCGACCGCAAGGGCCCGACCACGCTGGACGGCTTTGCCAATTCCGGCGCGGATTTCATGCCCGAGTACAAGGAGTTCATCGACGACGGCAAAACCATCGTCACCTCGCCGCACAAGATCTATGGCCCCGAACAGAACGACCTGGCGTTGCAGTTGCGCAAGAATGGCGTCGATCAGGCGATCCTCGTCGGAATGTCGGCGAACCTCTGCGTCGAGGCGCACTTGCGCGAGCTTCTGGAAATGGGGTTCGAGGTCGCCGTGGTCAGCGATGCCACGGCCGCCGCCAAGCTTCCCGAGGGGGACGGCTATCTCGCCGCGATCATCAACTTCCGGTACATCGCCAACGCGCTGTGGACCACGGACGAAACGGTCGCACTGATCGAGGCACTCTGACCCGGTGCCGGGCCGCGGCAGCTCCGGTCGCCGCGGCAAGACGAAACCGGACAAATCCGAATCTCCTGACTGGCCGGTCCAAAAGATCTACCGATGCAGGGGATAGAAGATCCTGCTACTGGGCCGGACGCGACACAGCACCGACACGGTGATCGAACAAGACTGCACCTGCTGCATGTCGCTTCGCGTCGCGTTGGCGTGAATCCGGATGGTCCCGACCAGCGTAGCCGACGCGATCCGCGACGACAGCGCCATCGCCGACCAGAAGCTTGAGGCGTTCCACCACGTCGCTGTCGGCTGCTGCGGACTCGCATGCCGCGACACCTTCCCTCCCAGAAAATGATCAACGCGATATGAATGACGCGTCGCGTCGTGCATCGCCTTTCACGGCGCATCACGATTTCGCGCGCAATGCACAGGTGTGTGGACTCGTCCGGGGCCGCGCCGGCACATGAACGCGGGCGAATGGTAGGTACAATGCGCGCGACACAACTGGACGAGCGGGACAGCATTGATCGCCTGAAGGCGGGCGACGCTGCTGTCTTCGGTGCGCTTTACCATCGTCACACGCCGTCGATGATCCGGGTGGCCGGTGCGATCGTGAACAGCGCCGCGACGGCCGAAGAGATCGCGCAGGAGACCTGGCTGTCGGTCCTGAAGAACATCGGCGGTTTCGAGGAGCGATCCTCGCTGGCGGGCTGGATCTTCACCATCCTGATCAACAAGGCGCGGACACGGGCAAAGCGGGACGGCCGCGCGATCTTCTTCGACGACGGCGGAGAGGAGAACGGCCTCGCCGCCGCCTTCGACGGGCACGGCCGCTGGAAGGAGATGCCGGAGCTCTGGGATGAACTCACGCCGGAACGGATCGTCTCTGGGCGACGACTGGCCGAACATCTGGCCGTCGCGATCGACGCGCTGCCGCCGGCGCAGCGCGCCGTCATCGTACTCCGGGTCCAGCAGGGGCTGGAGCCTGCGGAGGTCTCCAGGATTCTCGAACTCAGCGAAGGCAACATGCGCGTGCTCCTGCATCGCGCCCGACTTTCCCTTCGTGCAACCCTCTCGGAGTTGATATGACATATCGGTGCGGAATATTTCCAGAGATCACATCAACTTGTGATCCGAAGTGTAACGAAGGCCGGTCACGGGTGTCCTATCCCCGTGAGGTTTTCGAAAGGACCGAACGGAAATGCTGAGCTGCAAGCAAGTCGCTGATCGGGCGAGCGCCCTTATCGACGGGGAACTGTCGGCATGGGAATTGATCCAGATCCGCCTGCACCTTGCAATGTGCAAGGGATGCAGCAGCTTCATCGACCAGTTGCGGAAGACGGACCATCTGACCGCTGTCGCCGCAGAGATCGACGAGCCGCTTCAGCACGGGGCCGAAGACGGCCGCTACACCGAGATCCTTTCGATGCTTCGCAAGGAGCAACCGCGCGGCTGACAAGCGGTGCAATCGAAGGGAAAGACCATGAACAAGTTCGTTGCCGGTGCTGTTGCCGGCTTTGCCGCTACCGTTGTCCTGTCGGTGATGATGGTTGCCAAGGGAATGATGGGTGTGATGCCCGAACTCGACGTCATCGCGATGCTGAGCGCGATGATGGGCGCACCGGCGCTGATGGGCTGGATTGGCCACTTCATGATCGGAACGCTGGCATGGGGGATCGGCTTTGCCGTGCTCTACGGGATGATCCCTGGCGGTACGGCGGTGATCAAGGGCGTCGTCTTCGGCGTCGCCGCCTGGCTCGGCATGATGATCATGGTAATGCCGATGGCCGGCGCCGGACTTTTCGGGATGGCGATGGGCGTTATGGCCCCGATGATGACGCTGGTCCTGCACGTGATCTTCGGTGCCGTGCTGGGCGCTGTCTTTCACGCGCTCACTGCGGCCAAGCCGGCGCTTGGCTGACGCGCGCCGCGCTGCAGCGGGGCAGGTTGTCCCGCTGCTCCCATCAGAACCGGAGCCTGCGTCATGGCCGAGCCTGCCGATCATCCCGCCCGCCATGCCTCGAATGCGCACAAGCGGGTCAATCTGGCCTTGCAGGGTGGCGGGGCACATGGCGCCTTCACCTGGGGCGTGCTCGATGCCCTGCTCGAGGATGGGCGGATCGAGATCGCGGCCATCTCGGGCACCCCGGCCGGCGCGATGAACGCCGTGGCGCTGGCCGACGGCTTCACTGCGGGCGGCCCGGACGGGGCGCGGGAAAAGCTCCATCACCTCTGGCATTCGATCAGCCTCGCCGCGCGCCACTCGCCGGTCCAGCGCAACCCGCTCGACGTGATGATGGGCACCTGGAGCCTCGAGCGGTCGTGGGGTTATCAGGCGATGGACGTGATGACGCGGCTCTTCTCGCCCTACCAGTTCAATCCCACCGACATGAACCCGCTTCGCGACATCGTAAATGTCTGCATCGACTTCGACTGTGTCCGGCACTGCGACGGCATCCGGCTTTTCATCTCGGCCACGAATGTCGAGACCGGGCGGGTCAAGGTCTTTGACAGCCGCCAGCTGACCGTCGACATGGTCATGGCCTCGGCCTGTCTGCCACATCTCTTCCGGGCCGTCGTCATCGACGGCGTACCCTACTGGGACGGCGGTTATATGGGCAACCCGACGCTGTTCCCGTTTCACACCCACAGCGACAGCGCCGACACGATCGTCGTGCAGATCAACCCGGTCGAGCGGCGCGGTGTGCCGCGCACGGCGCACGACATTCTGAACCGGCTGAACGAGATCAACTTCAATTCGAGCCTCCTGAAGGAACTGCGCGCCATCGACTTCGTCACCCGGCTTTTGGACGACGGCAAGCTCGACTCCGATCACTACCGGCGCGCATTGATCCACATCATCGAGAACGAAAGCGCGATCGGTCCGCTCGGCGCCTCTTCGAAGATGAATGCCGAATGGGATTTTCTTACCCATCTGCGCGACCTCGGTCGCGACACCGCGAAGGATTGGTTCGCGCGCCACTACGACGATCTTGGCGTGCGCGGAACGGTCGACCTGCGCGCGATGTTCCAGGGCATCGGGTCCGAGCATCAGGGATAGATGATGGAGCGCGATGACTGGCAATTTCCGTGGTCGCACGGCTGGCCCGAGATTGACCGGGCCGGGATGATCGAGGTCGATCGGCGGATGGTCGGGTCCTACGGCATCGCGCTTGAGAAGATGATGGAGAATGCCGGGCGCGCGCTGGCCACCCTGGCGTGGCGCCGCTGGCTGGCCGCACACGGCGCCCCCCGTGCCACGGTGCTTGCCGGCAGTGGCGGAAATGGCGGCGGCGCTCTGGTCGCGGCACGCCGGCTGGCCGCGTGGGGCGCCGGGGTCGAAATCGTGCTGTCCCGGCCGGCCGCGGCCCTGGCCCCGGTGCCGGCGGCGCAGCTTGCCAGCCTCGTCGCCATGGGCATCGCCCCGGTCGATGTGCCGGGCGAGGGGGCGGACCTGATCCTCGACGGGTTGGTGGGCTATTCGTTGGCAGGAGCGCCGGATGGCCGCCTCGCCGGTCTCATCGCATGGGCAAATGCGTCCGGCACGCCGATCCTCGCGCTTGATGTGCCGTCGGGGTTCGATGCGGCGACGGGCCGGGTTGCCGCATCCATCATCGCGGCCGCAGCCACCCTGACACTGGCGCTGCCGAAACGGGGACTGAGCGATCCGGCATTGCGCCGGGCGGTCGGAGACCTCTATCTCTCCGACATATCGGTGCTGCCGCAGCTTTTTTCCGGACTGGCCGGCCCGATCCGGCCGCCGGCGTTCCGGGGCGAGGATATCCTGCGGATCGGGTGACGCCGGTCAGCCGGGGAAGCGGGGCGGTCCCAAAGGATCGTGCGGAGGACACCCGGCCCCGGCGCGCCGCAGGCATCAGTCCCCGTGCGACGCCCAGCGGCAATTGTCGGCGGACTGGAAATCGAGCAGCGAGTCGCGTCCCGACGGACCGACAATTCGCGAACATCCCTCGATATCATCCACCGACGCGAACACGCGGAAGACCTGACCCTGCGCATCGGGCAGGCACATCTCCCCGCCCGGCTTCACGAAATCCGCCTGACGGTCCCCGCCGGAGGAGGAGTCGATGGTGAAGTAGAGCGTCCGGTCCGTTTCATTCGTCACGCACGCGGCCTGCGCGAGAGCAGCCGAAAACGTCCAGGTGCAGACAGTGACATGCAAGACCGAAAGCTTCATCCGCGTATCTCCGTCCGGGGAAGTGACACCGCAGCATTTCACGGTTTTCCCGCCCGACGAAGGGCACACCCGTGCCATCCCGCAGATGTGATCGCCGGTTTACCCATCACGCGCATGTGAATGCAACGATCGTAACGCTTCGCGAGCGGGGGAGTCCTGACGGTATCGCAACCGGGAGAAAAGTCATGAAACGAACGATATCGACCTCACTTTTCGCATTGGCGCTCAGTCTGTCGTCGGCCCATGCACAGGGGATGCCTTTCGGGTCCGAGGAAGACACCGCATACGCCAAGCTGCTTTGGGATGTCATGCAAGCCGAACGCCTCGTCGGTCCTGACATGCTCCGCGCCAAGCCCTACGAGGGAACCGACCCTCACGGGATGATGCTGGAGACGTTCTATACCAAGGCGACGATCAACGACCATACGGGCGATCTTATCGTGAAGCGGAATTTCGGCCCGGCCGGCGTGACCGAAGATCAGGTCCTGGCCGATCCCGACAAGCATCTGGGCGCGGTCACGGTGATGTTCCGCCGCGAGGATGGCTATGACCCGGACGACATGAACTGGTTCTGGGTCAAGTACCTGCCCGACGGTTCACTCGACAAGACGCCGAACGGCATGGCAATGGCCGGCCAGATCGCGAAAGGCATGGACGAGGGCTGCATCGCCTGCCACCAGGGGGCCGCCGACGACATGGTCTTCACATCGGATTACCTGCTCGCTAATTGACCGCTGATCGCAGGTGATCTGGCCCAGCGCCGGGGTCCCGATGCTACCCGACCTCGCCCTGCCTGCCATTTTGGGCGTGCTGCTCGGGGCCTCGGCGCACAGGGCCGGCCTTTGCACAGTAAAAGCCGTGGCCGAGATCATGACCACAGGACGGGCCTATGTCCTGTGGTCCTTTCTCAAGGCATCGTTCTGGACCCTCGGCCTTCTCTCGGTCGCGGCCCTGGTCGGGGCCGATCCGGGCTTATCGACGCGGCCGCTCGGCCTCCTGGGGCTGTCCGGCGGCCTTCTCTTCGGCATCGGGGCCGGGATGATCCCCGGCGGCAACGACGGGCTGATCCTGTTCGGCATTCCGTCGCTGTCACCCCACGCCCTGCCGTCCTGGTTCGGGATCGTCGCCGGCATCTGGCTGGCGCTCGTCACCATGCGGGTGCTTGGGGCGCGGGTGCCGGTGATCCGCTGCGAAAGCGACATTTGCCGTGCGTCCCTGTAACGCCGTGCGCCTGCGCGAGTCTCATAGGCAGACGAGAGGAGAAGGCGCGTCCCCATGGAGCGACGGACGAATAGCATACTGGACAGGATGCTCGATAGCATCGGTCAGCGACTGGCGTCGAAGCTCAACCGCCCGAGTTCGGGCTACAAGCCTTACACACCATCGGATTTTCCGACGCTCTGCCGCATCCTGCGCCCCGGAGATGTCCTTCTCATCGAGGGTGGGGAGCGTATCTCGACGGCGATCAAGTACCTTACCCAATCCACCTGGTCCCATGCCGCGATGTATGTCGGCAGCCATCTGCCCGACCCCGACGACGGATCGGAACGGCACCACCTTGTCGAGGTCAACCTCGGCGAAGGCTGCGTCTCGGTGCCGCTGTCGAAATACGCGACCTACAACACGCGCATCTGCCGCCCTGTCGGCCTGACCGATGCCGAGCGGGCGGAGGTCACCGCGTTCATGATCGCCCGGATCGGTCTGAACTACGACCTGCGCAACATCGTCGACCTCCTGCGCTATTTCATGCCCACGCCTCCGGTTCCGGTGCGGTGGCGGCGCCGGATGCTGGCTTTCGGCTCGGGCGATCCGACGCGGGCCATCTGCTCGTCGCTTATCGCCCGCGCGTTCCAGTCGGTCCGCTATCCGATCCTGCCCGACGTGACCAAGGTGAAGGCCCGGAAAGGATCGCGCGAGGCGCGGGCCGAGATCCTGCATATCCGGCACCATTCGCTCTTCGCGCCGCGCGACTTCGACCTCTCGCCGTATTTCGAGATCGTGAAGCCGCATCTTGCGGGCGGTTTCGACTATCACAGTCTTCGCTGGGCTCCGCCGCCGCAAGACGCTGGCGGTCCCGGCGATGGCGGTGAGGGGGCCGATCACCGGACCGGGACGAGGGTCCAGAAAAAAACGGCGCGCGGGCAAACTGCACGAATTGGACGCCGCGCCCGTCAGGTCTCCACGACGAGCAAGCCGGATTGAAGGTTTCGGTCCCTGGCAAGCGGCACACCATCCCGCCGGCCAACGCAAGCAGCGGCGAAGAATGCGCCAAGCGCGATGGCATGGCGCTTTATCCTTCGGCCGGACTTGAAGTGCAGAGGGGGCCGGACGCCTTGCTCCAGTTCCGGGTCCAGTTCTCGTTGGCGGCCGGGAGGTTTGCAATCGTTTCGGCGCGCCGGCGTCGATGTGAAGTTTTCGTGACAGTGCGGGATAACCGTTGCGAAGTTATTTATTTCGTATATCCATGAAATATGGAAAAAGAGATTGCCTCCCGCCTCACCACATTGGGCCATCCGCAACGGCTCGCCCTCTTCCGGCTGCTCGTCCGCAGGTATCCCGACCGCGTTCCCGCCGGTGAACTGGCCGAGGCGCTCGGGCTGAAGGCGTCGACGCTCTCGGCCTATCTGTCCGCCCTGATGCAGGCCAATCTGGTCAGCCAGGAACGGGTTGCCACCTCGCTTCGCTACACCGTCGACATGACGGAGGTGCGACGCACCTTCGATTACCTGTTCCTCGACTGTTGCCGAGGCCGGCCGGATCTCTGTGCCCCGCTCCCCCCGCCCTTTATCCAAGGACCCCAGCCAATATCCGACCGGAAATACAGGGTGCTGTTCATCTGCACTGGAAACTCCGCCCGTTCGATCTTTGCCGAGTCGATCCTCCGAACAAAGGCCGGGCTTCGCTTCGAGGCATATTCCGCCGGCACAAGGCCGCATTCGGATCTGAACCCCTTCGCGCTCGACGTGCTCAGGCAGAAAGGTCACGACACCTCGGTCTTGCGCGCGAAGACCATAGCCGAGTTTCAGGGACCGGATGCGCCGAAGTTCGACTTCGTCTTCACGGTCTGTGACCGGGCCGCGAACGAGGAGTGCCCGGCCTGGACCGGGCAACCCGTCAGCGCGCACTGGGGCATGCCCGATCCGGTCAAGGCCGTGGGCACCGACGCGGAAAAGAGCCTGGCGTTCCACCAGTCCTATGGCGCGCTCCTGAACCGGATCAAGGTGTTCTCGGCCCTGCCAATCGCCTCGCTCGACCGCATCTCGCTGCAAAAGGCGGTCGATGACATCGGCCGAAGCGCGGATGCCGGGGTAACGGCATGACCGTCTACGCCCTGAACGGCCTTGGCCGCATCGGAAAGCTCGCCCTGAAGCCGCTTTTGGCCCGGGGGGCGCGGATTGCCTGGATCAACGACGCGGTCGGCGACCCCGCCATGCACGCGCATCTTCTGGAATTCGACTCGGTGCACGGGCGCTGGGACGCCGCCTTCTCGCATGACGCCGAAAGCGTCATCGTCGACGGCATTCGCCTGCCGTTCATCGGGACACGCGATCTTTCAGCCCTGCCGCTCGCCGGGGTGGGCGTGGTGATCGACTGCACCGGCGCCTTCAAATCCGCCGCGAAGCTGGAACCCTACTTTGCCGCCGGCGTCGGCAAGATCGTCGTCTCGGCCCCGGTGAAGGACGGCGGCGCCGCGAACATCGTCTACGGCGTCAACCAGCACACTTACGATCCCGCCGTGCACCGCATCGTGACAGCGGCATCCTGCACGACCAACTGCCTTGCTCCGGTGGTCAAGGTGATCCACGAGGCGATCGGCATTCGTCACGGGTCGATCACCACGATCCACGACGTGACCAATACCCAGACCATCGTCGACCGGCCGGCAAAGGACCTGCGCCGGGCGCGCTCGGCGCTGAACTCCCTCATCCCGACCACGACGGGATCCGCCACCGCGATCACGCTGATCTACCCTGAACTCAAGGGCCGCCTGAACGGCCACGCCGTCCGGGTGCCGCTTCTCAACGCCTCGATCACCGACTGCGTGTTCGAAGTGGCGCGCGAGACGACCGTTGAAGAGGTGAATCGCCTGTTCCGGGCCGCCGCTGACGGCCCGCTGGCGGGCATTCTCGGCTACGAGGAGCGTCCGCTTGTCTCGGCGGACTACACCAACGATACCCGCTCCTCTATCGTCGACGCACCCTCGACGATGGTGGTGAACGGCACGCAGGTGAAGGTCTACGCCTGGTACGACAACGAGATGGGCTACGCGCATCGCCTTGTCGACGTGGCACTGATGGTCGGGGCATCGCTTTGACCGATCGTGCCCCGGTGCGCCCCGAGGGCCTGAGCGCCTATGTCGCGGTCACCGCCGCCTACTGGGCCTTCATGCTTACCGACGGCGCGCTGCGCATGCTGGTGCTTCTGCATTTCCACACGCTCGGCTTTTCGCCGGTGCAGCTTGCCTACCTGTTCGTGCTTTACGAGATCGCCGGAATGGCCACCAACCTCTCGGCGGGATGGATCGCCGCGCGCTTTGGGCTGACCTCGACGCTCTATGCGGGCCTCGCGCTTCAGGTCGTGGCGCTTATCGCGCTGGCGCAGCTCGACCCCGGATGGGCGACCGGCCTATCGGTGGCCTATGTCATGGTGGTGCAGGGGGCCTCGGGCGTGGCCAAGGATCTTGCCAAGATGTCCGCCAAATCAGCGGTGAAACTGCTCGCGCCGACGAAGGACGGCGGGCTTTTCCGCTGGGTGGCGCTGCTGACCGGATCGAAGAACGCGGTGAAGGGGCTCGGGTTCCTGCTCGGGGCGGCGCTTCTGGCCAGCGTCGGTTTCGTCTGGGCCGTGCTGTCCATGGCGCTCGTCCTTGCCGGCATCCTCGTGGCCGTGCTGGCCGCCATGCCTCCGGGGCTGCCGAAGGGGCGAAAGGGCGCGAAGTTCTCCGAGGTGTTATCCAAGTCCGCCAACGTCAACTGGCTCTGCGCCGCGCGGTTGTTCCTGTTCGGGGCGCGGGACGTTTGGTTCGTCGTGGGGATCCCGATCTATTTCTACGCGGTGCTTTCGGACGGCACCGTGGCGGGCAACCGCGCCGCCTTCTTCATGATCGGCACGTTCATGGCAGTCTGGATCATCCTCTACGGCGTCATGCAGGCCGCCGCGCCGAAACTTCTGCGCGCGGCAACCCGCCCCGAGGCGGACCTCGTTGCCGCCGCCCGGCGCTGGGTCTGGGCGCTTGCGCTGATCCCTGCGGTTCTGACGTCGGCGGCGCTGGTCGCGCCGGGACCACAGCCCTGGCTGACCGCCTTGCTGGTCGTGGGGCTGCTTGCCTTCGGCGCGGTCTTCGCGGTCAATTCGGCACTCCATTCCTACCTGATCCTTGCGTTCACCAATGCCGAGCGCGTGACCATGGACGTGGGGTTCTACTACATGGCCAATGCCGGCGGACGCCTTGCCGGCACGCTTCTGTCCGGGGTGGCCTATCAGGCCGGCGGGTTGGGGCTGATGCTCGGAACCGCTACCCTGATGGTTGCGCTTTCGGCTCTCGCGGCCGGCCGTCTCGACGCTGACCTGCGGCAAGTCGCGGCGCCCTGACCGCAGCAGTCAGGCGGCATCGCCCAGCTTCAGCGCCATCGGCGTTTCGCACCAGACATGCTTGCTCGTATCAAGGGCCGCGATTGCCGCGCGACAATTTCAGCGTGCCAGACAATCGTGAACCGACCGCGGATGACCGCGCCCCAAACCGGAGAAAGACCGACATGATCCAGTGCGGCACCAACCCCATTGTCTGGACCAATGACGACTTTCCGCCGCTCGGCCTGTGCACGCTGAAACGCAGGGCACGCGAACCCTGTCTGGCAGCGGCCTGGGCCAGAGTCCGATCTTCACGGGTTCGAGATGTACCACCTGAACGTGATGGCCGGACCGTTGAGGAAGTGACGCTTCCAGGCGGACACGGTGGCAGCGCAACTGATGGCGTAGCGCGGGCCATTGGGACACAGGCCCGCCCCGCCCGAAGCCGTGCCGATCCTTTCTGCTTCGGCGCGGACGAAAGGCTCCTATTATGCTACAGGTCATGACCATCTCGGGCTGACCAGTGCCGCCGCGAACGAGCGGCTGATGGCGCAGCTTATCTCGGGCGAGCGGACCGATCTCGACCTCTCGCCCTATCGCATCGACCGTTACTGAAAGGAACTTGCCAATGTCCAACAAGGTTTGCCTGATCGTCGGAGGGGGGCGCGGCATGGGCGCCGCCGCCGCGCGGGAGATGCATAAGAAAGGCTACAGGCTCGCGCTCATGTCGCCCTCCGAGAGTTGCGAGACGCTGGCCGCCGAACTCGGCGGCATCGCGCGGCGCGGGGTGGCCGAAAAGGCCGAGGACATCCGCGGCATCTTCGATCTGGCGATGGCGACCTACGGCCGCATCGACGCCGTGCTGATCCACGTCGCAGGTCCCCCGAAGGGCGATCTGCTGGAAATCCCGGAAGAGGACTGGGACCGCGCCAACAATATGGTACTCAAGCCGGTGATCCGCATGGCCAAGCTGGTGACGCCGGTGATGGAGAAGCAGGGCGGCGGCTCCGTCGTCTGCATCACCACCTACTCGGCGTTCGAGCCAAGCCTGATGTTCCCGACCTCCAGCGTCTACCGGGTCGGCGTGTCGTCCTTCGCCAAGCTTTATTCCGACCGCTACGGGCCGGCGAACATCCGCATGAACTGCCTCCTGCCCGGCTTCACCGACAGTCTCGACCTGCCGGAGAAATACGCCAAGATGTCGGCACTCGGTCGCCTTGCCCGCGCCGAGGAACAGGGCAAGGCCGCCGCCTTCCTGCTTTCCGACGACAGCAGCTACATCACCGGACAGAGCCTTCGGGTCGATGGCGGCGTGACACGGTCGATGTAGCGCGGTATCAAGGGCCTGACCCCTGCTTTCTCGGCATGGACCGTCAACGACTTACGGTCGGACAGGATCCGTTTCGGTTCCGTCGACGATGACCAGATGGACGGTGGCCGCTCCGTCGCGATACAGGCGTGCCTCCCGGTAGGCGTCGGACGCATAGCAGGCTTTGGCGGCGGCAAGCGACGGGAACTGGATCACTACATGGCGGGCGAGCGCTGGCCCCTCCAGAACCTCGGACTCGCCCCCGCGCGCCAGAAAGCTCGCCCCGTGCGCGGTGAATGCCGCAATAGCCCGGTCCTGATAGAACTTGTAGCGCTCGGGGTCGGTGACCGTGACATGCGCGATCCAATAGGCGCTCACGGTGCGGCCTCCAGGGATTGCCGAGCGATTTCTGCCGCGTCGCGCAGATGGTCGTTGACCGCAGCGGCGGCGGCCACCGGCTGATTGGCGCAGATCGCCTCGCAGATGCGCTCCATATGCGCGGGGCCGGACAACTGCCGGTTCGTGCTGGCGAGCGTCAGGGCCCGCAGGCGCGAGATCCGCCCGTTCAGACGCTGAACGATTTCCCAGGCGACGGTCTGACCGGCGGAGCGGAAGATCACTTCATAGAAGTCGGTCGTCGCAGCATAAAGCTCCGCCCGCATGCCTTCGGCAGACGAACGCTTGATCTCGGCCAACGCACCCCGCAACCGGGCGGCGACGGCTGCGTCCGCCACCCGCGCGCAGGCGGCGGCGGCGTCCGATTCCAGCAGCCGGCGGATATCGTAGATCTGACGCGCACTCTGCCAATCCAGCCGCGCCACCATCGGCCCCGACCTTGGCCGGATCTCGACAAGGCCCTCGGCCTCGAGATAGCGGATCGCTTCGCGCACGACGGATCGCGACACCCCGAGCTGATCGCAGAGCGTGCGTTCGACCAACCGATCGCCACCGGAAAATCGCCCCGAGATGATGGCCTGGCGAAGCCGTTCCACCGCAAGCTCGCGCAGGGTGGTGGTGGAATGGTCGATCCTGAGGTCGGCGTCATGCGGCTGGTTCATGGCGTCAGGATAGATAGGCGCGCCGGGCGTGGCAACAAAAACTTGACATGTCGTATTATGGTATACCAACATACCACAATAAACACGGAGGCCCGGATGCCGGCACAGATTCGCAAGACCCTCACCCTGATCGAGACGACGCTGATCGAAGGCGGCCGGGAGGCGCCGCGCCCGCTCAAGCTGATCGCCGCGGTCGCGGTCCTGAAGAATCCCTGGGCCGGGCAGGGCTTCGTCGACGACCTGAAGCCGCAGATTCATGCCGTCGCCCCCGAACTCGGCCAACTCCTTACGTCGATGATCCTCGACGCGGCCGGAGGGGCGGCAAACGTGGAGGGGTATGGAAAGGCGGCCGTCGTGGGGCTCGACGGAGAGCTGGAACATGCGAATGCGCTCATCCACACGCTGAGGTTCGGCAACCACTACCGGCAGGCGCTTGCTGCCAAGACCTACCTTGCCTTCACCAGCGTGCGGGGCGGGGCCAATACGCCGGTCATGATCCCGCTGATGGACAAGAACGACGACGGGCGCCGGTCGCATTACCAGACCGTGCACTTCAGCATCCCCGACGCGCCCGCCGCCGATGAAGTCGTGGTGGCGCTTGGTGCTTCGACCGGCGGGCGCCCGCATCACCGGATCGGCGACCGATATCAGGACTTGAAGGATCTGGGTCATGATGTCGCGAACCCTGCGGCTGTCTGACGGTCGCCAGATCCGCGCGCTGGAGGCCGGGGCCGGAGAGCCACTGCTGCTGATCCACGGAGTCGGGATGCGGGCTGAGGCCTGGGGGCCGCAGATCACCGCGCTTTCGGACGGCCACCGCGTCATCGCCGTGGATATGCCCGGGCATGGGCAAAGCAGGATGCTTCCCAAGGGCGCGTGCCTCGCCGATTATGTAGCCTGGGCCGCCCGCGTCATCGAGGCGCTGGGCGTCGGCCCGGTCAATCTGGCGGGACATTCCATGGGGGCGCTCATTGCCGGCGGGCTTGCGGTGGACCGGCCCGACCTCGTGCGCCGCGTGGCGCTCTTGAGCGGTGTCTATCGCCGGAGCGCCGAGGCGCGACTGGCCGTAGTGGCCCGCGCCGAGGAAATCGCGCGGGGCGACGCGGACGTCGCGGCGCCGCTTGCACGGTGGTTCGGCGATGACGAGGGGGCGATCCGCGATCAGGTCGCGGCCTGGCTTCTGGAGGTGGACCTGGAGGGCTATGCCGCCGCTTATCGCGCCTTTGCCGAGGGTGACGCGACCTATGCGGACCGTCTGGGGCAGATCTCTTGCCCGATGCTGGTGCTGACGGGTGAGGGCGACGGCAATTCCAGCCCGGCCATGGCGCTGGCGATGGCAGGGGCGGCCCCTCGCGGCGAAGCGGTGGTGGTTGCCGGCCACCGCCACATGGTGAACCTGACCGCGCCGGAGGCGGTGACAGGGGCGATGCGGCGGTGGCTGCAAGAAGAGGAGACGCCGGAATGATGATCGAGGAAGCCCGCGTCCTGCGCGACGCCTTCGGAACCTTCATGACCGGCGTCACCGTCGTCACCACCTACGACGGCGCGGGAAAGCCCTTGGGGTTCACCGCGAACTCCTTTTCGTCGGTCTCGCTCGATCCGCCGCTTCTGCTGGTGTCGATCGCCAAGTCGTCGCAGAACTTCGCGGCGTTCTCGGCGGCCGGCGGCTTTGCGATCAACGTGCTTTCGGAGGCTCAGAAGGCCGTGTCGAACACCTTCGCGCGCCCGGTCGCCGACCGCTTCGCGACGGTCGGCTGGGCGAACGGCCCCTTCGGTTCGCCCGTCCTTGCCGAGGTGTCGGCATGGTTCGACTGCTCGATGCACCAGACCGTCGATGCCGGCGACCATGCCATCCTGATCGGCCGGGTCGAGGCGTTCGAGGCGTCCCAGTCGCCGGGTCTCGGCTACTACCGTGGCAGCTACTTCACCCCGGCCAGGACCGGCGTGGCGGTCGCAACCGGGCCCGATGTGGTGATCTCGGCGGTGATCGAGGCGGCGGGCGAGGTGCTTCTGGTTGACGACGGCGCCGGCGGGCTGACCCTGCCGACCGCGCGGGTCGGACCGGCCGGCGCGCAGGCCGCACTCTCCGACTTGATTGGGGCGCTGGGCGTTCAGGCCTCCCCCGGGTTCATCTACGCGGTCTATGAGGACGTCGGGCGCCGGCATCAGCACATTGCCTTCCTCTGCCCGGCGGCACCGGGCACGCCGCGGCGGGGCGGGTTCGTCGAACTTACCCCGGCCGGCGTCGAGGACGTGACCGATCCGGCCATGCGCAGGATGCTGGAACGGCTGGCCGACGAGAGCCGCGTCGGAAGCTACGGCATCTATTTCGGAAATCAGGACCAGGGCCGCGTCGAACCGATCGGCGAAAGGAAGCAGACATGAAGTTTTCACTGTTCATTCACATGGAGCGTGTGTCGGCCGAGGACGAGCAGAAGCAGCTCTATGACGAGATGATCGCACTTTGCCGGATCGCGGACGAGGGCGGGATGCACGCCATCTGGACCGGCGAGCATCACGGCATGAATTTCACCATCGCGCCGAACCCGCTTCTGAACCTTGTCGATCTGGCGCGGCGGACAAGGAACGTGCGCCTTGGCACCGGCACCGTTATCGCGCCCTTCTGGCACCCGATACGGCTGGCCGGCGAGGCTGCGATGGCCGACATCATCATGGACGGACGCCTCGACCTTGGCATCGCGCGCGGGGCCTACACGTTCGAATATGAGCGGATGATGCCGGGCCTCGACGCCTGGAACGCCGGCGGGCGGATGCGGGAACTGATCCCGGCGGTGCGGAACCTTTGGGCCGGCGACTATGCCCATGACGGGCAATACTGGCAGTTCCCCAATACCACCTCGTCGCCGAAACCCCTGCAGCAGCCCGGCCCGCCGATCTGGGTTGCGGCGCGCGACCCCAACAGCCATGATTTCGCGGTGTCCAACGGTTGCAACGTTCAGGTGACGCCGCTGCACCTGGGCGATGAGGAGGTGGTCAGCCTGATGGAAAGGTTCAACGCCGCCTGTGCCGCCCATCCCGAGGTAGCGCGGCCGAAGATCATGGTCCTGCGCCACGCCTATGTCGCCGACAGCGAAGCCGACGCGCAGCTTGCGGCGGAAGAGATCAACCGTTTCTATTGCTACTTCGGCGCCTGGTTCAAGAATGAACGCCCGGTCAGCCAGGGGCTCATCCAGGAACTCACGACGGAAGAAATCGCCGCGCATCCCTTCTATTCGGCGGCGGCGATGCGCAAGAACCAGATCATCGGCGAGCCGGACGAGGTGATCGGGCGCATAAAGTCCTATGAGGCGCTCGGCTATGACGAGTTCAGCTTCTGGATCGACACCGGCATGAGTTTCGCGCGCAAGAAGGCCTCGTTGGAGCGTCTGATCCGCGATGTGATGCCCGCCTTCGCGTGAGGACATAGATGGACCGCTTCCAGCACTACATTGACGGCGCCTTCGAGGATGGGGAAACGCGCTTCGAAAGCCTCGATCCCGCGACCGGCGCGCCCTGGGCCGAGGTGCCGATGGCCTCGGCCGGCGACGTGGAGCGCGCGGTCGAGGCGGCCCACCGGGCGTTTCGATCCGGGGCCTGGCCGGGGCTGACAAGCACGGCGCGGGGCAAACTGCTTTTCCGCCTCGCCGATCTGGTTCAGGCGGCAGCACCCCGGCTGGCCGAGCTGGAGACCCGCGACACTGGCAAGATCATCCGCGAGACCAGCGCGCAGATCGCCTATGTCGCGGAATACTACCGCTACTACGCAGGCCTCGCCGACAAGATCGAGGGCGCGCATCTGCCGATCGACAAGCCCGACATGGAGGTCTGGCTCAGGCGCGAACCGGTTGGCGTAGTGGCCGCAATCGTGCCCTGGAACAGTCAACTCTTCCTCTCGGCGGTCAAGCTTGGCCCGGCACTGGCGGCCGGCTGCACCGTGGTTCTGAAGGCCTCCGAAGACGGGCCGGCGCCGCTTCTGGAATTCGCGCGCCTTGTGCATGAGGCGGGGTTCCCGGCCGGCGTCGTCAATATCCTGACCGGCGGGCCCGAGGCCGGGCAGGCGTTGACGAGCCATCCGAAGGTTACCCACATCGCCTTTACCGGCGGCCCGGAAACGGCGCGCCATATCGTGCGCGCCTCGGCCGCGAACCTCGCCCGGACCTCGCTGGAGCTTGGCGGGAAATCCCCCTTCATCGTGTTCGAGGACGCCGACCTCGACTCGGCCGCCAATGCGCAGGTCTCGGGCATCTTCGCGGCGACCGGGCAAAGCTGTGTCGCAGGCTCGCGCCTTCTGGTGCAGCGCAGCATCAAGGAAGACTTCCTGGCCCGGTTGACGGAACGGGCCGAACGGGTGCGCATCGGTGCGCCGGGCGACATGGCGACGGAGGTCGGGCCGCTCTGCACCCGGCGCCAGCGCGACCGGATCGAGGCGTTGATCGCCCGCTCCGTCGCGGCCGGGGCGCGGCTGGTAACCGGCGGCCGGGCACCCGAAACGGCCGGTTTCTACTTTCCGCCCACCATCCTCGATTGCAGCGCTGCGCCCGACGCGCCGTGCCTGAGCGATGAATTCTTCGGCCCGGTCCTGTCGGTCCTTCCCTTCGACACCGAGGACGATGCGCTCGCACTGGCGAACGACACCGCGTTCGGCCTCGCCTCCGGCGTCTTCACCCGCAACCTGACCCGCGCCCACAGGATGATCCGTGGCATCCGTGCCGGGGTCGTCTGGGTCAACACCTATCGGGCCGTCTCGCCCATCGCGCCGTTCGGCGGGCTTGGACTGTCCGGCCAGGGACGCGAGGGCGGAATGGCAGCCGCCCTCGACTACACCACGGTGAAGACCGTGTGGCTCAGAACCTCGGACGATCCGATCCCGGACCCGTTCGTGATGCGCTGAGAAGGATAACCGTATTGATGTCTCGTGGCGGGTGAGCACATCGGGCAGGCACGTGTATGTTTTCGACATTTATCGCCGAATGAAAAGCAAAAATGTTGATATATAGTCATATATGTCGAATATCATGGCTGGGACTCCTCAGCGACGGAATCTGGACATGGGCAAGTTCGCGGCGAAGCACCTCATCATCGGAGGTGGGATCATCGGATGTTCGACGGCGTGTCACCTTGCGAAGAACGGCGAAAAGGATGTCGTCCTTCTGGAAAAGGCGGCGCTGACCGAAGGCGCGACCTGGCATGCCGCCGGTCTTGTCGGCCAGCTCCGCTCGTCGCGCAACACCACGCAGATGCTCAAGCGCTCCGTCGCGATGTACGACCGGCTGGAGGCCGAGACCGGCATGGTCTTCGACTGGAAGAAGGTCGGCAGCCTGCGGCTTGCGGCAACGCGGGAGCGGCTTCTGGAAGCCAAGCGGCTGGCGACGATGGCGCGCAGCTTCGATCTCGAGATGTCGATCATCACCGCCGAAGAGGCGAAGGCGCTGTTCCCCTACATCGATGCCACCGGCCTTGAAGGGGCGGCCTTCATCCCCTCGGACGGTCATGTCGATCCGGCGAGCCTCTGCCAGGCCATAGCCGCCGGCGCCCGGAAACACGGCGCCGAGATCCGTCAGGGCGTCACGGTCACCGGCTTCAAAGTCACCGACGGAAGGATCACGGCGGTCGAGACCTCGGAAGGCGAATGGCAAGCCGAGACCGTCGTTCTCGCTGCGGGGATGTGGAGCAGGGAGCTGGGCGCCAAGCTCGGCATCCATGTCCCCGCCTGCGCCGTCGAGCATCAATACATCGTCACCGAGCCCTTGCCGGACGTCGACCTCGTCAAGGGCCTGCCGACGCTCCGCGATCCCGAGCGCCTGGTCTATTACAAGCCGGATGCCGGCGGCCGGCTCGTCGTCGGCGGGTATGAGGAGCGCACGCTGCCCTTCGGCGACAGGGGCATTCCCGGCGATTTCGTCCGCCAGCTTTTGCCCGACAACATGGAACGTTTCGCGCCGCTGGCCGAACTCGCTGCACAAGTGACGCCGGTCTTGAACGAGGTTGGCATCCGCACCGTCATCAACGGTCCGATCCCCTATTCGGCGGATGGCGACTTCGTCATGGGCTGGGCGCCGGGGTTCAGGAACCTGATGATGGCAACCGGGTTCCTTTACGGCATCGCGGCCGGCGGTGGCGCGGGCGAGATGATCGCGGAATGGATCGTGAAGGGGCATCCGTCGCTCAACCTCTGGCCGCTCGACGTGCGCCGCTTCGGGCCGCATCACGGCACAAGGGCGTTCATGTATCCCCGCGCGGTCGAACATTACGCCCATCACTACAAGATGCGCTATCCGGGGCAGGAGCATGAGACCGCGCGCTCCTTGCGCCTCTCGCCGCTTTACCAGCGGCTGAAGGACAACGGCGCGGTTTACGGATCGCGCAATGGCTGGGAACGTCCGCTCTGGTTCGCGCCCAAAGGCGTGCCGGCCGTCGACCAGCTCGATTTCCTAGAACCGGGCTGGCACCGCTATGCCGCCGATGAACACAAGTCGGTGCGCGAAGGCGTGGTGCTGATCGACCAGACCAGTTTTTCCAAGTTCGAGCTGATCGGCCCCGGCGCGCTGGCGCTCCTCCAGCGCATATGCGTGTCGAACATGGACAGGTCCGACGGCACGGTGATCTACACCCAGCTTTGCAATGACCGGGGCGGGATCGAGGCCGATCTGACCATCACCCGCCTCGGCCGCGACCGGTTCTACATCGTCACCGGATCGGCCTTCGGCACCCATGACGCCGACTGGATCGCAAGGCAGATGCCGGAGGACGGGTCGGTTCACCTGATCGACATGACCTCGTCCCGCGCGGTCATCAACATCTGCGGCCCGAAATCCCGTGCCGTGCTGGAAAAGGTGGTCGAGGAGGATATCTCCAACGCCGCCTTCCCGTTCGGTACGGCCCGCACCCTCACCGTCGGCGCCGCCCCGGTCCGCGCCGTCCGCATCGGCTTTGTCGGAGAGCTTGGGTGGGAGCTGCATGTGCCGACCGAGTTCGGCCTACATGTCTACGATACCTTGCGCGCGGCGGGGGTGGAGCACGGGATCCGCGACGTCGGCTACCGCGCCATCGACACGCTCAGGCTGGAGAAGGGCTACCTCTACTGGTCGAGCGATATCTCACCCGACTACACCCCGGTCGAGGCCGGGCTGGGGGCTCGCGTCCATCTGAAATCGAAGGGTGATTTTCGCGGGCGCGCCGTACTCGAAGCGCAGAAGGCGAACGGGCCGGACCGTCGGCTTTGCACCTTCGTCACAGACCGGAAGCTGCCGCTTTACGGTGGCGAAACGATCCTGCTTGGGGACCGCGTCGTGTCGCTCGCCAGTTCTGCGGGCTTCGGCCATACGATCGGCAAGACGATCATCTTCGGCTATCTCGCCGGCAAGGACGCCGCCGCGACCGAATTCGAGGTCGAGGTTTTTGGCGACCGGTATAAGGTCGAACGGGTGGAGGGGCCGCTTTACGATCCGGAAAACGCCCGGCTGAAGGCGTGAGACGGACCGCGAAAGACGGAAGACGACAGGGGGACAGATGCCGGAGAACAGGGAAGAGGTATTCGCCGTCCTGCGCAATGTCGCAGGGTTCGAAGGGGTCGGGGCGGCGGACGCGGCGATTGCGCGGCTTGGCGGGCTGACGAACCGCGTCTACCTTGTCGAGGCGCGCGGGCGCGCGGTGGTTGTCCGGATCCCCGGTGAAGGGACGGAGAGCTATATCGACCGCGCCGTCGAGATCCACAATGCCAGGGCTGCGGAACGCGCCGGCGTGTCGCCGGGAATCCTCTGGGCCGACCCGACCTCGGGCGTGCTGGTCGCGGAGGCGATCCGGAATGTCGAGACGATGACGCCCGCGAATTTCCGGTCGCGCGCGGGATCGCCGTGTCGCGCCGGTGAAGCTCTGGCCAGGTTGCATAAGTCGGGTGAGACGTTCCGCTTCCGGTTCGAGCTTTTCGCGATGATCGCGGAGTACCTCAAGGTGCTGTCGACGAAGGATGTCGCGCTGCCGGACGGCTATCACGATGTCGTCGCGGCCGCCGGTCCGGTCGGCGAGGCGCTGGAGGTTCATCCCGCGCCGCTCGCGCCCTGCCATTGCGATCCCTTGTGCGAGAACTTCCTCGATACCGGGGACCGGATGTGGATCGTCGACTGGGAATATTCCGGCATGAACGATCCGATGTGGGACTTGGGCGACCTCTCGGTCGAGGCGGGGATGGACGCAGCGCAGGAAGAGGAGCTTCTGCGCGGGTATTTCGGCCGTGCGCCGACTGCGGCCGAACAGGGCCGGGTGGTGATCTACAAGGCGATGTGTGACCTTCTCTGGACGCTCTGGGGGCTCATCCAGCTTGCCGACGGCAACCCGGCGGACGACTTCCGTGCCTATGCCGACGGCCGCTTCGCGCGCTGTCGTGCACTGATGAACGACCCGGCCTTCGCCGGCCACGTCGCGGCGGTTCGGGCCGGCTGATGCCGCCGATCAGGCGATCTGAACGTCGTAAGGCGCGAGGACGCGCCTGAACTCGGGCTGCGGTTCGGTGTCCGTCACCACCATCGCACGCGGGCGCAGGGGCACGATGAAGATATTGCCGCGCCGCGCGTTCTTCTGGAACTTCGAACGGTCGACGGCCATCACCGTCTCGGCCGATATCTCCTGCATCGCCTCGGCGATGTCGGCCTCGCATTGTTCGAAGGTCAGGAAACCGCGCGTGGGGTCCACCGACGAGGACGACAGGATGCAGCGGTTGACCCGCATCCGCGCGATCGTGGCGAAGGCCTGCCGGTCGAACGCGGCCCCGTCGTGGTCGCGCAATTGGCTGCCCGCCATGAAGACGCGGTTGCCGGGAACCGTGGCCAGGGTGCTGGCGACGAAGGTCGAATTCGTCACGATCATCAGGTTGCGCCGGATCTGCAAGGCCTGCGCGATGAAGCCCGAGGTGGAGCCGGTGTCGATCGCGAGGGACTCGCCATCCTCGATCCCTGCGGCGACATGGGTGGCGATGGCGGTCTTTTCCGCCCGCATCAACTGCATCCGGGCATGGAACGGGGCGTCTACCGGCTTGTCGACGCTCATGATCGCGCCGTGGACCTTGCGGACCTTGCCTTCGTCCACCAGAGGCCGGATCACCCGGCGGATCGTCTGGTCGGACACGCCCAGAAGGTCGGACAATTCGCCGACCGAGATCGAGCCGCGCAAGGCGACGGCATTCTCGATCTGATAGGCATATTTGGACATTCCGAGGTTATCCGCCGGAAATCGCCGAAATGCAACAAGACCGATCAGGAAACGCCCCGGAACGGTCCGCTCGATTTCCGATGCATCCCGGGATCAAAACGCGATAGGCAGTGGCGATAGGTGAGAACGGAGCCATCGTGTGATCCAGCCCCTGTCCGATACCGAACTGGTGATCTTCGACTGCGACGGCGTCCTCGTCGACAGTGAGCCGATCTCGGCCGCGGTGCTGATCGCCGAGCTTGCCCGGCTCGGGCTGACCATCACGCCCGACTATGTCCGCGACCAATGCCTTGGCCGCAGTTTCCCCACCGTCGCGCGCGGCATCCGCGCGGCGTTCGACATCGCCTTGCCGGAGGATTTCGAACAGCGCTACCGCAGCGCGCTCCTCGCCCGCTTCGCGACCGAGCTTCGTCCGACCGCTGGGGTAGGCGCGGTTCTCGACCGGCTGCGTCCCGCCAAATGCGTCGCCACCAGTTCGAGCCCGCAGCGCGTGGCCCGGTCGCTGGAGATCGCCGGCCTCGCACCCGTCTTCGGTGCGGATGTCTTCACCGCATCGCAGGTCGCGCGCGGCAAACCCGCGCCCGATCTCTTCCTCTTCGCCGCAGAACGGATGCGGGCCGACCCGGCCCGGACCCTTGTCATCGAGGACAGCCGGCCGGGGGTCGAGGCGGCAGAGGCGGCCGGGATGCAGGTGCTGGTCTTCACCGGCGGCGGTCACCGGCCGGTGCCGCCGCCCGGCGTGGGAAGTTTTGACAACTGGCGGGATTTCCCGCAGGTGTTGTTGACCGCAGACGAAGGATGACCCGGTGACGCAGGGACGGTTCACGGCAGAGACGACACGGCTTGACGATGCCGCACGGGCCGGCTGGCTCTACTACGTCGCGGGCAATACCCAGGACGAGATCGCGCGCAAACTCTCCGTCTCGCGCCAGACCGCGCAGCGGCTGGTGTCGCTCGCCGTCTCGGAGCGGCTGGTCAAGGTCAGGCTCGACCATCCGATCGGGCGTTGCATGGACCTCGCCGGGCAGGTGACCGACCGCTTCGACCTTCAATTCTGCGAGATTGTTCCATCAGATCCCGACGCGCCGGGTCTCCTGACCGGTGTCGCCATCGCGGCGGCGGAAGAGCTGGAGCGGGTTCTGAAATCCGATGAGGGCAGGATCATCGCGCTTGGCACCGGGCGGGCGCTGAAGGCCACGGTCGAGCAGTTGCCGCGCCTTGCCTGCCCGCAGCACCGCATCGTCTCGTTGCTGGGCAACATGATGTCGGACGGTTCCGCCACGCCCTACAACGCCACCATCGCGATGGCCGAACGGGTCGGTGCGAAACACTATCCCTATCCGCTTCCGGTTCTGGCGAGTGACCCCGAGGAGTTGAAGGTCCTCCACGCGCAGGAGGCGGTGCGCAACACGATCGGCCTTGGCCAGCAGGCTGACCTGACGCTGGTGGGCATCGGCCAGATGGGGCGGCAGGCGCCGCTCGTCGTTGACGGCTTCGTCGCCGAGGCCGAGATGGAGGCGCTCGTCGCTGCCGGTGCGACAGGCGAGATCACCAGCTGGATCTACGACAGCGACGGCCACGTGCTCGACTGCGACTTCAACCGCCGCGTCGCGTCGGTGCCGCTGCCGAAGGCGGCGGAACGGCGGATCATTGCCGTCGCCGTGGGCGAGGCCAAGCGCCCGGCGCTCGCGGCCGCGCTGCGCGGCCGGCTCGTCAACGGTCTCGTCACCAACGAGGCGATGGCCGAACGGCTGCTCGCCGGCAAGTAAGCTTCCAAACCTACCCGGGAGGGGAGTTGCGGTCAGGTGTATCGCCTGGCGCGAACTCCCTGTTGACACGACTCGGCCAGTTGGTGAATATTTGCTCACCGAATAGGCAATTGCCCAAATCGGGCAAGAGGGAGGATAGAATGAGTACGACGATGCGCGCCCTTTTGGGTGCAACGGCGCTGTGCATGGCGTCCGGAATGGCGCTGGCAGAGACGCTGACCATCGCCACGGTGAACAACGGCGACATGATCCGCATGCAGGGTCTGACCGAGGACTTCACCGCCAAGCATCCCGACATCCAGCTCGAATGGGTGACGCTCGAAGAAAACGTCCTGCGTCAGCGCGTGACGACCGATATCGCCACAAAGGGCGGTCAGTACGACGTGATGACCATCGGCACCTACGAAGTTCCGATCTGGGGCAAGCAGGGCTGGCTTGTCAGCCTCAACGACCTGCCGGCCGAGTACGATGTCGACGACCTTCTGCCGGCGATCCGTGGCGGCCTGACCGTGGACGGCAACCTCTATGCAGCGCCGTTCTACGGCGAAAGCTCGATGGTCATGTACCGGACCGACCTGATGGAGAAGGCCGGCCTGACGATGCCCGAAGCCCCGACCTGGGACTTCATCAAGCAAGCCGCCATCGCGATGACCGACAAGGCCGGCGAAGTCTACGGCATCTGCCTGCGCGGCAAGGCGGGCTGGGGCGAGAACATGGCCTTCCTCACCGCTACCGCCAATTCATTCGGGGCGAAATGGTTCGACATGGACTGGAAACCCCAGTTCGACAGCGAGCCCTGGGCCAACACGCTCAACTTCTACCTCGACCTGATGGCGCAGGCCGGCCCTCCGGGCGCGTCGAACAACGGCTTCAACGAGAACCTCGCGCTCTTCCAGCAGGGCAAGTGCGGGATGTGGATTGACGCGACGGTTGCGGCTTCCTTCGTGACCGGCGCGGATTCGACCGTGGCCGACAAGGTCGGCTTCGCGCTGGCGCCGGACAACGGCCTCGGCAAGCGCGGCAACTGGCTCTGGGCGTGGTCGCTGGCTATCCCCGCCGGGTCGCAGAAGACCGACGCGGCCAAGGCCTTCGTCGCCTGGGCGACGTCGAAAGAGTACCTCGCTCTGGTCGCCGAGAAGGAAGGCTGGCCGAACGTGCCGCCGGGAACCCGGACCTCACTTTACGAGAACCCGGAATACCAGAAGGTGCCGTTCGCCAAGATGACGCTCGACAGCATCAACTCGGCCGACCCGACCCATCCGACGGTCGACGAGGTTCCCTATGTCGGTGTCCAGTTCGTCGCGATCCCGGAGTTCCAGGGCATTGCCACGGCGGTTGGCCAGCAGTTCTCGGCCGCGCTCGCTGGTCAGACGTCGGCGGCGGACGCGCTTGCGGCGGCCCAGGCGCTGACGACCCGTGAGATGACCAAGGCCGGCTACATCAAGTAACCGACCGCGCTCCCGGCCGTCCCTTCGGGGGCGGCCACCCTTGCCGACACCGATCCCGACGCGCCTGACCGAGGCCCGCATACGCGATCCGTCCGGTATCCCGACACCGGCACCCCGCCTGGTCCGGGGCCCCAATCCGAGGGACAAGAGATGGCCACCAAAGCTTCCCGCTCCGCCGCGCGCCTGATGATCTCGCCCGCGGTCATCCTGCTCCTGGCCTGGATGATCGTGCCGCTGAGTCTCACGCTTTACTTCTCGACGCTGCGCTACAACCTTCTCATGCCGGGAATGGAGGAATGGGCGGGCTTCTCCAACTACTACTACTTCCTGACCGATCCGGCCTTCTTCGATGCGTTGCGGAACACGCTGGTTCTGGTCGGCGGCGTGCTCGCCATCACTATCGTCGGCGGGGTTCTTCTGGCGATACTGCTCGACCAGCCGATGTGGGGGCAGGGGGTCGTCCGCGTTCTCGTCATAGCCCCGTTCTTCGTGATGCCGACGGTTTCGGCACTGGTCTGGAAGAACATGTTCATGAACCCGGTCAGCGGGCTATTCGCCTCTCTCTTCAAGACGCTGGGGCTTCAGCCCTTCGACTTTCTCGCCCATGCGCCGATGTTCTCGATCATCCTCATCGTGTCGTGGCAATGGTTGCCCTTCGCCACGCTGATCCTGCTTACCGCGATGCAATCGCTGGACAGCGAACAGCTTGAAGCGGCCGAGATGGACGGCGCACCGCCGCTGAAACGGTTCTGGTTCATCACGCTGCCGCATTTGGCCCGCGCCATTACCGTGGTGATCCTCATTCAGACGATCTTCCTCCTGTCGGTCTTCGCCGAGATCCTCGTGACCACCAATGGCGGCCCGGGCACCGCGACGACGAACCTGACCTACCTCGTCTATGCGCAGTCGCTTCTGCAATTCGACGTGGGCGGGGGCTCCGCCGGCGGCGTCGTCGCCATCGTTCTCGCCAATATCGTTGCGATCTTCCTGATGCGGATGATCGGCAAGAACCTCGACGCGTAAGGGAGGACAGACCATGGCCCGGGCCGTCACCAACCGCCGCAAGACGATCGCCACCGCCGCCGCATGGACGATCGGCTTTCTCATCTTCTTCCCGATCCTCTGGACGGTCCTCACCAGCTTCAAGAGCGAGGCCGACGCCATCGCCAGCCCGCCGAAGTTCCTCTTCTTCGACTGGACGCTGGAAAACTACGCGACGGTGCAGGAACGTTCGAACTACTTCCGGCATTTCTGGAACTCGGTGGTGATCTCGGTCGGCTCGACCCTGATCGGGCTTGCCATCGCGATCCCGGCGGCCTGGGCCATGGCCTTCGTGCCGGGCAAGCGGACCAAGGACGTGCTGATGTGGATGCTCTCCACCAAGATGCTGCCGCCGGTCGGGGTGCTCGTGCCGATCTACCTGATCTTCCGCGATACCGGTCTGCTCGACACACGGACCGGCCTGGTGATCGTGCTGACCCTGATCAACCTGCCGATCATCGTCTGGATGCTCTACACGTATTTCAAGGAAATCCCGGCGGACATCCTTGAGGCGGCGCGGATGGACGGCGCATCGCTGCGCTCCGAGATCCTCTACGTGCTGACGCCGATGGCAGTGCCGGGCATCGCCTCGACCCTCCTGCTCAACATCATCCTCGCCTGGAACGAGGCCTTCTGGACGCTGAACCTGACCGCCGCAAAGGCCGCCCCGCTCACCGCCTTCATCGCCAGCTATTCGAGCCCCGAGGGCCTTTTCTACGCCAAGCTCAGCGCAGCCTCGACCATGGCGATCGCGCCGATCCTCATCATGGGCTGGTTCAGCCAGAAGCAACTTGTCCGGGGTCTGACCTTCGGCGCCGTGAAATAAGGAAGAGAACGATGGGACGCATCACACTCGACAAGGTTGCCAAGCGCTTCGGCGACGTGGAGGTCATTCCGCCCCTGGACCTGACCATCGAGGACGGCGAATTCGTGGTCTTCGTCGGCCCCTCTGGCTGCGGCAAGTCCACCCTCCTGCGCCTGATTGCGGGGCTTGAGGATGTCTCGGGGGGCCAGATCCGCATCGACGGCAAGGACGCGACCGCCGTGCAGCCGGCGAAGCGTGGCCTTGCGATGGTCTTCCAGAGCTATGCGCTTTACCCGCACATGACCGTGCGCAAGAACATCGCCTTCCCGCTGCGCATGGCCGGCCTCAGCCAGCAGGAGCAGGACAAGAAGGTCGAAGGCGCGGCGGCTGTTCTCAACCTCACGAACTACCTCGACCGCCGGCCCGGCCAGCTTTCGGGCGGCCAGCGCCAGCGCGTCGCCATCGGCCGCGCCATCGTGCGTGAACCTTCGGCCTTCCTCTTCGACGAACCGCTCTCGAACCTCGACGCGGCACTGCGCGTCGGCATGCGGCTCGAGATTTCCGAACTCCACAACCGGCTTGCCACCACGATGGTCTATGTCACCCACGACCAGGTCGAGGCGATGACGATGGCCGACAAGATCGTGGTCCTCAACGCCGGCCGGATCGAACAGGTGGGCAGCCCGCTCGAGCTTTATCACCGGCCGCGCAACACCTTCGTCGCGGGCTTCATCGGCAGTCCGAAGATGAATCTGATCGAGGGGGCGGAGGCCGCGAAGCACGGCGTCGCGACGATCGGTATCCGGCCCGAACACATCGCGGTTTCGCCCGAGAGTGGCACGTGGAAGGGCAAGGTCGGCGTGTCCGAACACCTCGGCTCCGACACCTTCTTCCATGTCCTCGATACCGGGCTCGCCGATGCGATCACGGTGCGCGCGGGCGGCGAGGTCGACCTGCATCACGGCGATACCGTCTATCTCAGCCCGGACGCGGCCAAGATGCATCGCTTCGACACCGAAGGATTGCGCATCGAATGAAACGGCTTGCTGGCAAGACGGCGCTCATCACCGGCGCTGCCCGGGGCATCGGGCTGGAATTCGCGCGGGCCTATGCGGCCGAGGGCGCGCGGGTGGCAATCGGCGACATCAATATCGAGGCCGCGCGCAAGGCGGCGTCCGGGATCGGCGCGGCGGCGGTCGCCGTGCGACTCGACGTCACCGACCAGACGAGCATCGACGCCGCAGTGGCCGAGGCCGGGGCCGCGCTGGACGGCATCGACATCCTGATCAACAACGCGGCCCTCTTCTCCGCCGCCCCGATTGCCGAGATCACCCGCGCCGACTACGACCGCCTCTTCGCGGTCAACGTCGCCGGGACGCTCTTCACCATGCAGGCGGTGGCGAAGGCGATGATCGCGCGCGGCAAGGGCGGCAAGATCATCAACATGGCCTCGCAGGCCGGGCGGCGCGGCGAAAGCCTTGTCGCGGTCTACTGCGCCACCAAGGCCGCCGTCATCAGCCTGACTCAGTCGGCCGGGCTGAACCTTATCGCGCACGGGATCAACGTGAACGCAATCGCACCGGGGGTGGTGGATGGCGAGCATTGGGACGGCGTCGACGCATTCTTCGCGAAATACGAAGGCAAGGCCCCCGGCCAGAAGAAGCGCGAGGTTGGCGAAGCCGTGCCCTACGGGCGGATGGGCCGCGCCACCGACCTTACGGGGATGGCGATTTTCCTCGCCACGGCCGAGGCCGACTACATCGTCGCCCAGACATACAATGTCGATGGCGGGAACTGGATGAGCTGATGACAATGAAACTGAACATGTCCGCCCTCGCGCACCTGCCCGCCAGTGTTGCAGGCCCGACCTACGACCGTTCCGGGCTGCGGGCCGGGATCCTTCATGTCGGCGTCGGCAATTTCCACCGCGCCCATATGGCGGTCTATCTCGACCGGCTCTTCGCCCTGGGCGCGGGGCAGGACTGGGCCATTCTCGGCGCCGGCGTGCGGCCCGGCGATGCCGCGATGCGCGACAAGCTCGCCGCGCAGGACTGGCTGACCACCGTGGTGGAACTTGACCCAAATGGCCTGAGCGCCCGTGTCATCGGCTCGATGGTCGGCTTCGTGCCGGTGGAGCCCGAGGCGACCGTTGCCGCGATGGCCGATCCGGCGATCCGCATTCTGTCGCTGACGATCACAGAAGGTGGCTACTACGTCGACGCCCGCACCGGCGGCTTCGATGCGGGCCACCCCGACATGGTGGCGGACGCCGCGAATCCGGATACGCCGCAGAGCGTCTTCGGCATGATCCTTTCCGCCCTGCGCGATCGCCGTGCGACTGGAACGCAGCCCTTCACGGTGATGTCCTGCGACAACCTGCCGGAAAACGGCCATGTCGCCCGGCAAACGGTCGTCGGTCTCGCGCGGCTTTCCGACCCGGATTTCGCCGACTGGATCGAGGCGCATGTCGCCTTCCCGAATTCGATGGTCGATTGCATCACCCCGGCCACGTCCGACCGCGAGCGCGCGCTGGTCGCCGAGCGGTTCGGGCTGACCGACGCGGTGCCCGTCGCCTGCGAACCCTTCCGGCAATGGGTGCTGGAGGATCAGTTCCCGACCGGCCGCCCGCCCCTCGAAAAGGTCGGGGTCGAGTTCGTGACGGATGTCGGCGCCTACGAGCTGATGAAGCTTCGCATCCTCAATGGCGGCCACGCGGCCATCGCCTATCCGTCCGCGCTTCTCGGTCACCACTTCGTTCATGACGCGATGGCCGATCCGCTGATCGCGCGCTGGCTCGACAGGCTGGAGCGGGACGAGATCATGCCGACGCTGTCGCCGATCCCGGGCGTCAGCTATGACGCCTACCTCGCCAAGGTGACTGAACGGTTCTGCAATTCCGCCGTCGGCGACACGATCCCGAGGCTCTGCCTCGACGGGTCGAACCGGCAGCCGAAGTTCATCCTGCCGACCCTGGCCGATGCGCTGGCGAAGGGGATGCCCTTCGAGGGGCTCGCACTCGAAGTGGCGCTTTGGTGCCGTTATTGCGCAGGGACCGACGAGGCCGGGAAGGCGATCCCGCCCAATGACGAGAATGCCGCCGACCTGAAGGCGCGCGCGCTGGCGGCGAAAACCGATCCCGCGGCCTTCCTTGCCAACCGCACCGTGTTCGGCCCGCTTGGCGAAGATGCCCGTTTTGCCTCCACCTTCGCCGCGCATCTCGGCCGGCTCTGGTCGGAGGGCACGCGCGCGGTCCTGTCCGACTATACCGGCTGATCCGGAAGCACGACCGCCGTGCCCCAGTCGTGGCACTTCCGGGCCAGCGGCAGGGGAAACGGCCGGTCAGTGAAGACCCGCCCGATCGCGGAGAGCGAGGCGATGCGCACCGGCGCCTTCCGCGTCAGCTTCGACGCATCGGCGACAAGGCAGCTTTCGCGCGCCTGTTTCAGGATCGCCTGAGCAACCCGCACCTCCTGCGGGTCGAAGTCGAGAAGATCGCCGTCGGCATCGAGCGCCGAGGTGCCGACGATCGCGAAATCGACCTTGAAATGCCCGATCGCCTCGGTGGTGAGGTCGCCGACAAGCCCCCCGTCGGTGCGGCGGAGCACGCCCCCGGCCACGATCACATCGCAGCTTTCATTCGCCGCGAGGATATTCGCGACATTCATGTTGTTCGTGACAACCGTCAGGTTGCGATGGCTCAGGAGTGCGCGCGCCACCGCTTCGGTCGTCGTGCCGATATTGACGAAGAGCGAGGAATTGTCGGGGATCGCCGCCGCGCAGGTCCGGGCGATGGCGGCCTTTGCCCCGGCGTTCATCGAACGGCGCTCCTCGTAGCCGATGTTCGTCACGCCGGCCCGCAGGACCGCACCGCCGTGGACCCGGTCGAGTTTGCCGGCATCGGCGAGGTCGCCAAGATCGCGGCGGATCGTCTGCAGCGTCACCCCGAACCTTTCGGCAAGGTCCTCCACCGCGACACGCCCCTCGGCCCGCGCGATGTCGAGAATTTCACCCTGCCGGAAACTCAGCGCCATACCGCCCTCTCGCTATGCGCCGTGAGGATACCGACGCCGTGCGCTCTTGTCATCTAAAACGAACATTTCCGAACCGTAAAGTTGACAAAACGCGCATCGCGGAGCGATAACCATGCGGCAATCCCGGAGGGCGACGTGGTATCCGAAGACAATCCCGAACCGGCCTACGACCTTTTCGTCATCGGGGGCGGCATCAATGGCGTGGGTATCGCCCGCGACGCCGCGGGGCGGGGGATGTCGGTCGCGCTGGCCGAGATGGGCGACCTTGCAGAGGCAACCTCCTCGGCCTCGACCAAGCTCTTTCACGGCGGCCTGCGCTACCTTGAGTATTTCGAGATCGGCCTTGTCAGAAAGGCGCTGATCGAGCGCGAGGTTCTCCTGCGCGCCATGCCGCACATCAGTTGGCCGATGCGCTTCGTCCTGCCCTATCATCGCGACATGCGCTTCGAAAGCGCGACGCCGACCTCGCGGCTTCTGACGGTTTTCATGCCGTGGATGAAGGGCCGCCGTCCGGCCTGGCTGATCCGCTTCGGGCTCTTCCTCTACGACCATCTCGGCGGGCGCAAGGTCCTGCCCGGCACCGCAACGCTCGATCTTCGAAACGACCCGGCGGGCGTGCCGCTCGATCCGAAATTCGAACGCGCCTACGAATATTCCGACTGCTGGGTGCAGGATGCCCGCCTCGTCGTTCTTAACGCCCGCGATGCCGAGGCGCGCGGCGCGAAGATCATGACACGCGCCAAGGTCACCGTCGCCCGCCGGGTCGGCGACGTGTGGGAAGTGACCGTCGCACTCCGGGGCCGCGAAAAGCGCTTTCGCGCCCGGATGCTGGTCAATGCCGGCGGCCCCTGGGTCGAACGCATCATCCGCGAAACGGCGCATCTGGCGCCGAAAGCCCGCATTCGCCTCGTGCGCGGCTCGCATATCGTGACCAGGCGGCTTTACGACCACGACCGCGCCTATTTCTTCCAGGGTACCGACGGGCGGATCATTTTCGCGATCCCCTACGAGGACGATTTCACCCTCATCGGCACTACCGATCAGGACCACGACGGCGACCCGTCCGAGGCACGCTGCACCGAGGCGGAGCAGGACTATCTCTGCGCCTTCGCCTCGCAGTATTTCAGGCGCCCGGTAACGCGCGACGACGTGGTCTGGACCTATTCCGGTGTGCGCCCGCTTTATGACGACGGTGCAAGCTCTGCCAGTGCCGCGACCCGGGATTACGTGCTGACCGTCAACACCGACGGCGCGCCGATCCTCAATGTCTTCGGCGGCAAGATCACCACCTACCGCAAACTGGCCGAGGCAGCGATGGCGAAGATCGTGCCGTTGCTTCATGTGTCAAAGGGCGACTGGACGGCGGGCGTGCCGCTGCCCGGCGGCGACTTCCCGGTCGATGGCGTGGCCAAACTGATGGCAGATCTTTCGGCGCGCTACCCCTTCCTCGATGCCTTCACAGTACGCCGGATGATCCGAACCTACGGCACCGAGGCGCCGACCGTTCTGGGCGCTTCTGGGTCGCCCGCCGACCTCGGGCGGAGCTTCGGCGCCGGTCTGACGGAGGCGGAAGTGCGCTGGCTGATGGACCGGGAATACGCGAAGACCGCCGAAGATGTGGTCTGGCGCCGGACCAAACTCGGGCTCAGGATGTCGACCGGGGAAATCGCGGCGCTCGACGCCTGGATGGCCGAAGGGGGGACGGCATGACCTACATTCTCGCAATCGACCAGGGCACGACGTCGAGCCGGGCGATCCTCTTCGACGCCGCGATGAAGGTGAAAGCCGTCGCGCAGGAGGAATTCCCGCAGCATTTCCCCGCCTCGGGCTGGGTCGAGCATGATCCGAACGACATCTGGTCTTCGGTTGCCGGCACCACGCGGTCGGTGATCGAGAAGGCGAGGATCGCAACGAAGGACATCGCCGCCATCGGAATCACCAACCAGCGCGAAACGACGCTTGTCTGGGACCGGAAGACCGGAGAGCCGATCCACCGCGCCATCGTCTGGCAGGACCGGCGGACCTCGGACCTATGCCAGCGGTTGAAGGCCGAGGGGCACGAGGCGATGATCTCGGAGCGGACCGGCCTGTTGCTCGACCCGTATTTTTCTGGCACGAAACTTGCCTGGTTGCTCGATAATGTCGAAGGCGCGCGGGCGAGGGCGGAGGCGGGGGAGCTTCTTTTCGGAACTGTCGATTGCTTCCTGATCTGGAAGCTGACCGGCGGCATGGTGCATGCGACCGATGCCACGAATGCGGCCAGGACGCTGATCTACAATATCCGCAAAGGTCTTTGGGATAATGATATTCTGGAAATACTGAAAATTCCAGAATGTATGCTTCCCGAAGTGCGCGACTGTTCTGCCGACTACGGTACGACACGCGCCGACCTCTTCGGCCACGAGATACCGATCCGCGGCGTCGCCGGCGACCAGCAGGCCGCGACGATCGGGCAGGCCTGTTTCGCGCCCGGCATGATGAAATCGACCTACGGCACCGGCTGCTTCGCGCTCCTGAATACCGGCGCCACGCCAGTTGCATCGACCAACCGTCTTCTCACCACGATCGCCTACCAGTTGGACGGCAAGCCCACCTATGCGCTCGAAGGGTCGATCTTCATTGCCGGCGCGGTGGTGCAATGGCTTCGCGACGGGTTGAAGATCATCCGCAGCGCCGCCGAGACGCAGCCGCTTGCCGAGGCAGCCGACCCCGCGCAGGACGTGGTGTTGGTCCCCGCCTTCGTGGGCCTCGGCGCGCCCTACTGGAACGCCGAATGCCGTGGCGCGGTCTACGGGCTGACCCGCAATTCCGGACCGGCCGAATTCGCGAAAGCCGCGCTGGAAAGCGTCGGCTACCAGACCCGCGACCTTCTGGAGGCGATGCGGGCCGACTGGGGCGGGGCGGCCGACGGTGTCCTCAGGGTCGATGGCGGGATGACGGCCTCGGACTGGGCGATGCAGTTCCTCTCAGACATCATCGACGCGCCGGTGGACCGCCCGGAGGTGCTCGAAACGACGGCGCTCGGCGCGGCCTGGCTCGCGGGATCGCGCGCGGGCGTCTATCCCGATGCCGAAGGCTTTGCGAAGGCATGGGCGCTTGACCGGCGGTTCGAACCGGCGATGGCAGAGCCGGTTCGCAGCGCCAGATACGTGCGCTGGAAACGCGCCGTCGCCGCCACGCTGTCCGTATGACCGGGCCGTTTTCCATCGTTCAGCCGCGACGCATCCGGTTCGGCCGGGGCGAGGCGCTGGCGGCGGTGCCGGAGATCGCGGTCCTCGGGCGACGGGCCTTCCTCGTCCACGGCCGGACGGTGGACCGGGCCGTGCCGTTGATCGCGGCCCTTGAGCAGGAGGGGCTGGCCGTATCCAGCTTCCCTTGCCCGGGGGAGCCGACGCTGGCTATGCTCGATGCCGCCGTCTCGGCCGCCCGTGGCGCCGATCTGGTGATCGGTCTTGGTGGCGGTTCAGCGCTTGACCTTGCGAAGGCAGTGGCGGCGCTTGTCCCGGCGACTGGTGGGGCGATGGATCATCTTGAGGTCGTGGGGCTTGGGCGGCCGCTTGAGGCGGACCCCCTGCCGTTCGTCGCGATCCCGACCACGGCCGGAACCGGGGCCGAGGTTACGAAGAATGCCGTCATCGACGTGCCGGAGCATCGGCGCAAGGTGTCCCTTCGCGACGACAGGATGATCGCGCGGCTCGCAGTGATCGACCCGTCGCTGACAGACCACTGTCCGAAGGCGGTGACGCTCGCCTCCGGTCTCGATGCGGTAGTGCAGGTGATCGAGCCCTACCTGTCCCACCGCGCCAATCTCTATACCGATGCGCTTGCCCGCGCCGCGATACCGCTGGGGCTGGGGGCACTCCGCCGGCTGATGACCGAGGAAGACCCCGGGGCGCGGGACAGCATGGCTTGGGTCAGCCTCTCTGGCGGGCTGGCGCTGGCCAATGCGGGCCTCGGCGCGGTGCATGGTCTGGCCGGGCCGATCGGCGGCATGATTGGCGCCGCCCACGGCGCGATCTGCGGCGCGCTCCTTCCGCATGTGTTCCGGCGGGTCAGCGAACGCGCGCCTTCGGCCCGCACGGACGAGGTCGGGGCGTGGATCGGCGACGCGTTAGGCGGCGGCGGGATCGACGCGCTTGAGGATTGGATGCACGGCGAGGGTCTGCCGCGCCTTTCGGCGCTGGGCCTCAGAGCCAATGATCACGCGGCGGCGGCAGAGGCGGCGTTGCAATCGTCGTCGATGAAGGCCAGCCCTGTGCCGTTCGACGCCGACGATCTTCGGGGGATCCTGCGTCGGGCGGGCTGACGACACCGGCCGCCAAATGCCTATGCCGAAACCGCTAAGTGAGGTGGGCCTAACCCAGCCTTGCGCCGCCTGCGCTACCCCGTCACCTTCCGCGTCCGCCAGAGCGTGAAGAGGCCCGCCGCGACCACGATCGCCGCGCCGACCGCGACATTCGCTTCCAGCGCCTCGCCAAAGACGAAGATGCCGATGGCGGCGGCGAAGACCAGTTGCAGGTAGGCGAAGGGCTGAATGGCACTCGCCTCGGCCACTTCCAGCGCGCGGATCATCAGCCAGTGGCCGGTCGCTGCCGTGCAGCAGAGGACGGCCATCCAGCCCCAGTCACGCCCGCTCATCGGTTCCCAGTGGAAAAGGCCCACGGCGGTCATGACCACCGCGCCGGTGACACCGGTCCAGAAGAAGCTGACCGCCGAGCGGTCGCCGCGCGCCACGTAGCGGGTCAGAAGCCCGTAAAGCGCGAACATCAGCGCCGCCAGAAGCGGGATCAGCGCGGCTGGCGAAAACACCCGGAAGCCCGGCTGCAGAATGATCAGCACGCCGAGGAACCCGATGCCGATCGCCGTCCAGCGCCGCCAGCCGACCCTTTCGCCGAGGACCGGACCGGAGAGGGCGGCGACGAGGAGCGGATAGCAGGTGAAGACCGCGTGGCTTTCAACGAGGCCGAGGGTGGTGAAGGCGGTGACCATTACGCAGACCTCGGCGGCGAGAAGCACGCCCCGGAAGATCTGGATCAGCGGATAGCGGGTCTTCACGGCCGCGCGGAGCCCGCCGCCCCGGCGGGACGCGACGGTCATGACGAAGGCGGCGAAGAACCAGTAGCGGATCATCACGACCATGTAGACGTTGTATTCGCCCGCCAGATGGCGCGAGATGCCGTCCTGCATCGCGAAGATGAAGCTTGTCGCGATCATCAGCATCGCGCCGAGACGGAAATTCTGGTCGGTCATCGCGCCTTGCCAAGGAAGCCGCGGCTCATGTGCCGCTTCGAGCCGAAGCCCTTGACCCGCTCTACCTGAAATCCGGCGGAAGCCAAGCCCCTGCGGACGAAGCCGGCTGCGGTATAGGTCGCGAAAGTGCCCCCCGGCTGGGTGTGGCGGCCGACCTCGGCCATCAGGTCTTCGGACCAGAGTTCGGGGTTCTTCGCCGGCGAGAAGCCGTCGAGATACCAGGCATCCGCGCCACCGGACCAGTGGGGCAACGCGGTGCGCGCATCGCCCTCCACGATCTCGACCGAGACCGGGCCGAGCGTGAACTGCCGCCGGTTGGCGGACCAGGCCGCGAGCAGTGGCTCCGCGGTGCCGGCGAGGTCGGGAAACGCCCCGAGCGCGCGGCGCATGTCCGGGGTCGGCATCGGATAGGCCTCGAAACTCGTGTAGAAAAGTCGGCCCGTGCAGCCCGCGCCGGTCCAGGCCAGCAGCGTGGCGAGGAGGTTGAGCCCGGTGCCGAAGCCGAGTTCGGCGATCCGGAACCCGTCCCGGAACCGCCCCGGCAGGCCATTGCCGCCGAGAAAGACATGCCGCGTCTCGGCCAGCCCGTCGGCGATCGAGAAATAGGGATCGTCGAAGAGCGCCGAGACCGGTACGCCGTTCTCACGCCACATGACCTGCTCGCTCTGGTCCTTCGACATCATCTGCCTTACCCCTTTGCCCGGCAGATAGGCGAAGGGTGGGGCCGATGGCAATCGCGGATGTGACAGTGATGGGCGGCGGCATCTTCGGGCTGGGTATCGCTTGGGAATGCGTCCGGCGCGGTGCCTCGGTCCGGCTGATCGAGCGGGACCGGATCGGCGCCGGGTCGTCGGGCGGGCTTGTCGGTGCGCTGGCGCCGCATGTGCCGGAAAACTGGAATCCGAAGAAGGCGTTCCAGCTCGACAGCCTGCTGATGGCGGCGGGCTTCTGGGCCGGGGTGGCCGAGGCATCGGGCAGTGATCCTGGCTACGCCCGGCTTGGCCGGCTCCAGCCGCTGGCCGATGACGCGGCCGTTGCGCGCGCGCGCGAACGCGCGGAGGGGGCGGCGCAACTCTGGCGCGGGCAGGCGGACTGGCGGGTGGTGCCGGCCATGCCCGACGGATGGGCGCCCGTCAGCCCGAGCGGCTGGATGGTTGCGGACACGCTGACGGCGCGCTTGCATCCGCGCGCGGCGGCAGGCGCGCTCGTGGCGGCGATCCGCGCCAGGGGCGGCGTGGTGGAGGAGGCGGTGTCGGAGCCTCTGGCGGAGGTATTTTCGAACAGAAGAACCGAAGGCCCGGTCATCTGGGCGACCGGGGTGCAGGGGCTTGCCGACCTCTCGGCGGATCTCGGGCGGAATTTCGGCGCCGGCGTGAAGGGACAGGCGGCGCTTTTCGCCTGCTCTGCGTCTGACCGAGCGCAGCTTTTCGCGGACGGTCTTCATGTCGTGCCGCACCATGACGGAACCGTGGCTGTCGGGTCTACCTCGGAGCGGGACTTTGCCGATCCGAGGTCGACCGATGCGGCACTCGAGGCCTTGATCGCCACCGCGCGCGGCCTTGTCCCCGCACTTCGCGATGCGCCGGTCATCGAGCGCTGGGCGGGGGTCAGGCCGCGCGCGAAAAGCCGGGCGCCAATGCTCGGGGTCTGGCTGGGGCGGGAAGGGCACTTCGTTGCGAACGGCGGCTTCAAGATCGGCTTCGGCATGGCCCCGAAGGTGGCCGAGGTGATGGCCGATCTGGTGCTCGACGGGCGGGACGGGATTCCAGACGGGTTCCGGGTCGAGGACAGTTTCTGAAACCGGCGCCTTTGGCCGCTTCATTGTACAGTCAGCGCAAGCGTTGACGTTCAGCCGGCCTCGGCTTCCATGCACATACGGCCATCGGCCCCTCTCACCCAAAACCGAGTGCCGGTCCGGCAGAATGTCGCGTCCTCGCCCGCGATCAGCGGGGCGGTCGCGCGAAACCGGAACTGGCGGAGCGCGCCGAGCGCGCCTTCGGCGATCAGCATCAGGTGTTGCGCCAGAAGTGGACCGTGGACGACGAGCCCCGCGTAGCCTTCGATCGTCCGCGCATAGTCGGCGTCGTAGTGGATGCGGTGGCCGTTGAAGGTCAGCGCCGAATAGCGAAAGAGGTCGGTGGGCGTGAAGCTGCGCCGGACCTCGTCCCCGAGGGCGTCCGGAGCGACCGGCGGCATGGGGACGGGCGCGCCCGGTGCGGGATCGTCGCGGTAGACGAGATCCTGCCATTCGGTCACGCAAAGCCGCCCCGCCTGCCGGATCTCATGGCGCACCGTGACGAAGGCGAGCGGCCCCGACCGTCCTGCCTTGCGTTCTGTCCGTTCGACGACCGAGCTTTTCTCGGCCATACGGCCGGTCCGGATCGGGGCGGCGAACAGCAGCCGGCCGCCGGCCCACATGCGCCGCTTCAGGCCGAGATCGGGGAGGAACCCACCGGTCGCCGGATGCCCGTCTCGGCCAAGGGCACCCGGGGCGACGACGGTCCAGAAGTAGACCTGATGCCCGAAGGGGATCAGCGGTGCCTCCGGCTCGTAATCGCACCCGAGCGTGTCCGCGAGCGCCTCGGCCCGGGCAGAATCGAGCCGCTCTCGCCTGTGCACCTCCGCACCGGTCATGCGTCGTCGCCGACAGGTTTGCGGAAGGTCAAGGAGGTTGGCCGGTCATAGCCTTCGTGGGCGGTCTCGCCGGCCCGCACGAAGCCCATCGCTTCGAAGGCTGCGTGATTGCCGGCCAGTTCCACCCGGCTCTGCATTTCAAGGAGCGGCAGGCCAAGCGCCCTGGCGCGCGTCTCGGCATGGGCCAGAAGTTGCCGGGCGAGCCCCTGCCCCCGGTGGCTTTCGGCCACCGCGAGCTTGCCGATATAGAGCCGGTCGGCCTTCGGCGACAGGAAGACGCAGGCGAGCGGCCGCGCCCCGTCGGTCAGCACCCAGACTTCACCCTCGCGCGCGGTTCGGGCGATCCCTTCCTCGCTCAACCGGTGCACCGAGGACGGGGGATCGACCACCCCGTCCATGTAGGCGAAGGCCGATCGGATGAGGTTCAGGATCGGCCTCATCGGTTCGTCGCCGGACAGCCGGCGCGGCGAGCGGTTCACCGGCAACCCGTCGGCGAGCTTTACCCAGGGCAGGTGTTCGTCCCAATGAACATGCAGCGTCGGACGGAATCGGGAGGGATCGTCGAGGCTGGCTGCGTAGAAATGGATCTCATGCGCCCATTCGGCGCCCTCGAAGGCCATCGGCGTGCCGCAGGTCGGGCAGAAATGCCGCTTGACGCCGGGTGAGGAGTGGTAGACGGCGGGCGTCTTGCCGGTCCAGCGCCAGCGGCCGTGGCTGATGCCGAAATAGCTGGTGAACGGGGCCGAGCAATTCCTGCGGCAGCTTTCGCAATGGCAATGCGCCTGCCAGTTGGGCGCGCCTTCGAAGACAAAGCGAATATCGCCGCAAAGGCACCGCCCCGATCCACCATCCATCGCCGCCTCCTGGAACCGCTTGCCTTGAGATTAGGCGCAGCGGAGCGTCCAGGGTCAAGCCGGACGTGGCGCCCCGCGCCGGGTCCAAACCGCGGATTTCGCGATATGTTGTGGAAAACTGCCCATCGCCGCCCATATACGGGGCGTCGGGATTGACTCGCGGGCGTCCCGGCCCAAGGATTGCAGACCCTCGGGAATCACGGGAAAGGCCCCCGCATTTGCGCTTTACGCGGCTCAGACTGAACGGCTTCAAGAGCTTCGTGGACCCCACGGATCTGATGATCCATGAGGGGCTGACCGGCGTGGTCGGGCCAAACGGCTGCGGCAAGTCGAACCTTCTCGAAGCCCTGCGCTGGGTGATGGGCGAGAACCGCCCGACCGCGATGCGCGGCGACGGGATGGAGGACGTGATCTTCGCCGGCGCCGCCTCGCGTCCGGCGCGGAACTTCGCCGAGGTGGCGATCACCATCGACAATTCCGAACGCCTCGCGCCGTCGGGCTTCAACGATCAGGACAGCCTTGAGATCGTCCGTCGCATTACCCGTGATGCCGGATCGGCCTACAAGGCCAATACCAAGGACGTGCGGGCGCGCGACGTGCAGATGCTGTTCGCCGACGCCTCGACCGGCTCGCATTCTCCGGCGCTCGTCCGGCAGGGCCAGATTTCCGAGCTGATCAATGCCAAGCCGAAGAACCGCCGCCGTATCCTCGAGGAAGCCGCCGGCATTTCCGGCCTCTACCAGCGCCGGCACGAGGCCGAGCTGAAGCTGACCGGCACCGAGCAGAACCTTGCCCGGGTCGAGGACGTGGTGGAGCAGCTTGCCCAGCAGCTTGCCACGCTGGCCCGGCAGGCCCGGCAGGCCGCCCGCTACCGCGAGATCGGCGAAGAATTGCGCCGCGCCGAGGGGATGCTGCTGTACCGCCGCTGGCGCGAGGCTGATCAGGCCCGCGTAAGCGCCGAGGGCGACCTGACCGAGCGGACCCGGCTCGCCGCGCAGGGCGAAGCCGCCGCGCGAGCCGCGGCACGTGCCAGGGCGGAGCGCGAGGCGGCGTTGCCGCCCCTTCGCGAAGAGGAGGCAATCGCCGCGGCCGTCCTGCAACGACTTCAGGTCCAGCGCGACACGTTGAAGGACCAGGAGGCCCGCGCGCTTCAGACCATCGAGACGCTGAAGGGCCGCATCGACCAGTTGTCGCGCGACATGGAGCGCGAGGCCGGCCTCAACCGCGACGCGGGCGAGACGATCCAGCGGCTCGACTGGGAACAGGCGCAGCTTCTCAAGGCCGCCGAGGGTCACGAGGCACGGCTGATAGGTGCGCTCGAGGCGGCACAGGACGCGGCCCGGGTGCTCTCGGACCGCGAATCGGCGCAGTCCGAACTGGCCGAGGACGTGGCGCGGTTGTCGGCCCGCCACCAGTCGGCGCACCGGCTTCTGGCCGACAACCGCGCAACGCTGGAGAAGTCCGAGGCCGAGGCCGCCCGCGCAAAGTCCGCAGCCGGAGAGGCCGAGGCGGCGCAGCGCAAGGCCAGCGCCGATCTCGCCGGTGCCGAGGCCGCGCAGGCCGGGGCGAATTCGGCGGCCGAGGCCGCCGAGGCCGCACTCGTCGCCGCCGACGATGCCCGCACCGAGGCGCAGGCGAAGGAGGCCGAGGCCCGCGCCGCGCGGTCCGAGGCCGAAGGTGAGGCCGGCGCCCTGAAGGCCGAGGCGGCGGCGCTTCTGAAGCTCGTCGAACGCGAAGCCGCCACCGGCAAGCAGCTTCTTGACCGGGTCGAGGTGAAGAAGGGCTTTGAGAAGGCTCTTGGTGCTGCGCTTGCCGACGATCTTCGCGCCCCTGAAGTCGCCGCGACCGCCGGGTCGGGCTGGACGGTCCTGCCGGGATATGGTCAGGCGCAGACCTTGCCCGACGGCGTGACGGCGCTGTCGAACCACGTCGCCGTGCCCGCTGTCCTCGCCCGCCGCATCGGCCAGATCGGGCTCGTGGGCAAGGCCGATGGCGCGCGGTTGCAGCCGCTTTTGAAACCCGGCCAGCGGCTTGTCTCGGTCGAGGGCGACCTCTGGCGTTGGGACGGGTTCCGAGCGGCGGCCGAGGACGCGCCGTCCGCCGCCGCGCTGAGGCTCCAGCAGCTGAACCGCCTGACCGACCTCAAGCGCGACCTTGAGGAGGTCAACGCCCGCGCGACCGGCGCTCGGCAGGCGCATGAGGTGCTGACGCGGCGGCTGGCCGAGACCACGGAGGCCGACCGCGCCGCCCGCGATGCCCGGCGCGAAGCTGACCGGCGCATGGCCGAAGCCTCGCGCGCGCTGTCGAGGGCCGAGGCCGACCGGTCCATCGCCGGCGGCAAGCTTGAAAGCGCGCGGCTCGCTGTGGCGCGGCACGAGGAGGAGGCGCTCGCCGCCCGCACGCGGCTCCGCGAGGCCGAGGCAGCGGTGAAGGCGTTGCCGAATCTGGATGCCGCCCGCGCCGAGGTCGAGGACGTGAAGCTGACTGTCGAGGCGGCGCGGATGACCATGCTCGCCAAGCGCTCCGCCCATGACGAGATCCGCCGCGAGGGCGAGGCGCGGACGAAGCGCCGGCAGGAGATCACCAAGGAAATCTCGGGCTGGAAGCACCGGCTGGAGACCGCCGAAAAGCGCACCGCGGAACTGGCCGATCGCAAGGTCGAAGCCGAGGCGGAACTGAAGGGCGCGTCGGCGGCACCGGCCGAGATCGCCGCCAAGCACGCCGAACTGACCGACGCCATCGACACGGCCGAGACCCGCCGCCGCGCCAGCGCCGACAGGCTGGCCGAGGCGGAAACCGCCCTGCGTCAGGCGACCGACGCCGAGCGCGAGGCCGAACGCGCCGCCTCAGAGGCGCGCGAGGCCCGCGCCCGCGCCGAGGCCCGAACCGAGGCGGCGCGCGAAACCGTCGCCCATGCCGTCGCCCGCATCCACGAGGAGACGGAGACCGATCCGGCCGGCCTCCTGCAAAGCCTCGATGCCGACCCCGACCGGATGCCCTCGGCCGAGGCGCTCGACACTGACGTTCACCGTCTCCGCCGCCAGCGCGACGCGCTCGGCGCGGTGAACCTGCGCGCCGAGGAGGACGCGAAGGAGGTGCAGGCCGAGCACGACAATCTGGTCATGGAAAAGGCCGACCTCGAAGAGGCGATCAAGAAGCTGCGCTCTGGCATCGCCGGGCTGAATCGCGAAGGGCGCGAACGGCTGCTGACCGCGTTCGAGCAGGTGAATGCCAATTTCCGGCTTCTGTTCACCCATCTCTTCGGTGGCGGCGAGGCCAATCTGGTGCTGGTCGAAAGCGACGATCCGCTAGAGGCGGGCCTTGAGATCATGTGCCAGCCGCCGGGCAAGAAGCTTGCCACGCTGTCGCTTCTCTCGGGCGGCGAACAGACGCTGACCGCGCTTGCGCTGATCTTCGCGGTGTTCCTCGCCAATCCGGCGCCAATCTGCGTGCTCGACGAGGTTGATGCGCCCCTGGACGACGCCAACGTCACGCGGTTCTGCGATCTTCTCGACGAGATGACGCGGCGCACCGACACGCGCTTCCTGATCATCACCCACCATGCGGTGACGATGGCGCGGATGGACCGGCTCTTCGGCGTGACAATGGCCGAGCAGGGCGTAAGCCAGCTTGTCAGTGTCGATCTGAAGAAGGCAGAGGCGCTGGTGGCGTGACCTCGCGGACGGGCCGGATGTGGCGGCCGTTTGCGCCGCGCGACGCGCTAACCTCGCATTAATGGTAAATGACTAGAACGAGAGGTGAACAAACCTCTCAGGTGCCCGTCATGCGTGAAATTCTTTCCATCGCCACCCTGTTCCTCCTCCTTGCCTTCGCAGGTATTGAACCCGGCCATGCCCAGGTGGCGAAGACCTGCAAGGCCGGTCTGATTGCCGATCTTTTCGCGACCTGCTGATCAAGGCGGGGCGGTGCCCCAAGGATCGGGGGGAGACCTTCTCCGCCCCGGACTGGGCAAAAGGGCGCTCAGGCCACAGCGCGCGGAAACTTCGCGAACGGACTGAGCCCCAGCCATTGCGGCATCTTGGTTTCCAGCTCCCGGCTGCCGATCAGCGTCATGAGTCCGTCGCTGACCGCCGCGCGGGTCAGCCGGTGCCCCATCCAGGCTTCCGTCATCGTTCTGAGATCGACCGATATGAAGAGGTCGACGTCGAACCCCGGATCGACCGAGCAGAGGTCCACCTCCGCGCCGGGTTCGACCACCAGCCACCACTTCCTCCGCACAGGCTCCAGATCAGTATAGGTGATCTGGATCGTCGATTTCCGCTTCGGCATCGGCTCGGGGTTCAGGTGGCGCCGCATGTCCCACATCAGCAACCCGACATCGAGATGGTCGACCGAGAGCTTGGTGCCGACCCAGCGCTGGCCCCAGATTCCGACGGCCTCCACCACGGCCTTGAGGTCGCGGCCGCATTTCGTCAGCCGGTATTCCGAGATCTCCGGGTCGTCCGCCATGGCCACCTTCTCGATAACCCCGGCAGTCTCCAGGTCCTTGAGCCGTTTCGAGAGCAGCGCCGGCGACATGCGCGGCACGCCGCGGCGCAGGTCGTTGAACCGGGTCGAGCCGACGACGAGTTCACGCAGAACCACCAGCGTCCAGCGCGAACACAGTATCTCGGCCGCCATCGCCACCGGGCAGAACTGTTTGTAGCTTCCTTCGGCCATGACATCTTCCTCCATTGTGGTCGGACAAGCATAGGCGCGCGGGCGGAATCCGATCCAGTTCAGAATCTATACTGGGGTCGGTTCAGTTCCTGAACTGGCCCGGAAAGGCAGGCCGCAGGCATTGTCCCTTCAGCGAACGGGACTGGCCCGGCGCGAACGGAACTGGAAGGAAAAGTTATGCCTCTCGTGGATATTCATCTGATCAAGGGCGTTTTCGACGCGGACCAGAAGAAGGAAATGATCGAAAAAGTCACCGACACGATGGTCGGGATCGAAGGCGAGAAGATGCGCGGCGTGACCTGGGTCCGCGTGCTCGAAGTCGCCAGCGGCGAATGGGGGATCGGCGGTCAGGCGATGACGGCCGAGGCGGTCCGGTCGCTACAGGCCGGCGCCTAGGCGGGGCCCCCGTGTGCTTCCCGGGGACTGCTGCGGGCCCGTCCCCGGGGGCCGAAGCCCCCCCAGCCGCTCAGAGCTTGCCGAGGAGCGCCCGCGTCGGCCAGGCATCCGCCGGCAGGCCCAGACGGGCCTGTTCCTTCTGAACCGCCTCGCGGGTCTTTTCGCCAAGAATGCCGTCGATCGCGCCGACATCGTACCCGCGCGCGGCGAGCTTCTTTTGCAGGTTCTTCATGTCGCCATCCGACAGCCCGGGCTCGGGATTGCCGGGATCGTAAACCGGCGCTCCTTCGAGGCGGGTCGCGAAATAGGCCGCAGTGGTGACGTAGACGAAGCTCTTGTTCCATTCGAAATAGACGCGGAAATTCGGGTAGGCGAGGAAGGCCGGCCCCTTGCGGCCCATCGGCAGGAGGATCGAGCCGCGCAAGCCCGAGGCGAGCGGAGCCGACCGCCCCTTCACCCCCATCCGTGCCCAGTCCGAGACCGGCATTTCGTGGTTGAGCCCGGTCTTCGACCAGTCGAGCCCCTCCGGCACCACGACCTCCTGCAACCAGGGTTCGCCGGCCCGCCAGCCGAGCCCTTTCAGCATCTTCGCCCCCGACATCAGCGCATCGGGCGGCGAGGTCTTGAGCGCGACATGGCCGTCGCCATCGCCGTCGACGCCGTTCCTGAGGATGTCGTCGGGCAGCATCTGGACCATGCCGATCTCGCCCGCCCAGGCACCCTTGGTACGTGCCGGATCGAAATCCCCGCGCTGGTAAAGTTCGAGCGCGGCAAAGACCTGCGGCCGAAACAGTTCGGGCCGCCGGCAATCGTGCGCGAGCGTCACCAGCGCGTTCAGCGTGTTGAAATCGCCCTGGACCGCGCCGTAGTCGGTCTCCAGCGCCCAGAAGGCAAGGAGAACGCCCGGTGACACACCGTAGTCCCGGGTGATCCTCCGGAAGGTGCCGGCGTATTCCTTCGCGTTGCGCTGGCCGTTCTGCATCCGGTTCGCGCTGATGACGGCGCGCGAGAAGTCGATGAAGCTCTTGCGGAAGACCCCCTGCGCCCGGTCGGCCCGGAGCACGCTTTCGTCCTGTCGTACACCGGCGAAGAAGGCTTCCACCCGATCCGCGGGATGCCCCGCGGCGCGCGCCTCGGCCTTCAGCCCGGCGACGAAATCGCCAAAGCCGCCGCCGCAGGAGGCAAGTGCTGCCCCCGGGGCAAGGCAGAGGGCGAGGAGGGCAATCAGGCGTCTCATGTCGGTCTCCGATCTTGCGTCCGCCACCTCCGGCCGGTCATCGGCCGGAACAACGGGCGAATTCCTGCCCGGCGGGGCAGGCATTAACAATTGCTTAAGCATTGTTGACGATTCTCTAACAAAACAACAAGAAGGGCAGAACCGTACTGCTCTGGCGGTTTCCGGGGGTTACCATGCGTGTTCTCATCGTTGAAAGTGACCCGAACCTCGGCTGGCTGTGGAAACGTCACCTCGAGAGGTTTTCGGCGCGCGTGCATCTTGTTGTGGGTCAGGATGACGCGGTGGCCTATCTTGAGAGCGAGGCGGTGGAGGTTATCGTGCTCGACCTCATCCTCGGCGAAGGAAGCGCCATCGCGGTGGCCGATTATGCGAGCTACCGGCATCCGCGGGCGAAAGTCATCTTCGTCACCAACACGACCTTCTTCTCGGATGGGTCGATCTTCCAGCACATCCCCAATGCCTGTGCCTTCCTGCCGTCGCGGATGCCGCCTGAAGACCTTGCTGCGGTCGTGGAGCATTACGGCACGACGGAGTGACCGTACCGGCGCTATTGTTGCGTTGTCGCGCATAGCGTGGCTTTCGGGGAACGGATTGGCGACAGAGGCGTTGTAATCCAGAAGGTTACCTTGATTTTCACCACGATCGGCTCATGCTTCGACGTCGGGGGAAGGTGTGCGATGTCTGATTATCTGCCGAAAGAGGTGCGCGCGGGACTGGAAGAGGCGCGCAAACGCGATCTGCGCCGGCGCTCGCGGTTGCGGGTTCTGGCCGGTGACGAGGTCTATCCGATCCTGCGATTCTGGGAGACGGGCTTCGCGCTTGACGCCGATCAGGTGCAGCACCTGCGCGGGCTTGTCGATATCTATGACGGGGCGCGGCATGTCTACACTTCGCTGATCGTCGCCTCGGGCGTCGAGGCCGGGGAGCTCATCTGCACGATGAAGCGGTCCACCGTGGCGCATGACAAGGTGCCGCTCGACTATGTCCGCGACGAGAACGCGCCGGTGGCCTATCTGCCGCGCGACTGACCGGCCGGTCTCGGACCTGCGCGGCGGATGCCTCCGGCGGGGATATTTCCGGCAAGATGAAGGGCGGCGGCACCTTTCGGTGCCCGGGCCGTTCATTGCAGGTCGGCAAAGGCCTTCTGCAGGCGTTCGACCGCCTCGGTGACACGCGCCCGCTGGGTGGCGAGGTTGAAGCGCAGGAAGTTTTCCCCGCCAGTGCCGAAGCCGGGGCCGGGGCTTGCGGCGATCCTGGCCGTCTTCCGCACCCGAGCATCGAACTCCTCGTACGCCATGCCGGTGCCGGAGAAATCGACCCAGGCGAGGTAGGTGGACTGCAGGGGCAGCGACCGGACGCCGGGAATGGCGTTCACACCCGCGTCGAAGAGCCGGCGGTTCGCGTCGAGATGCGCGATCTGGGCATCGACCCAGGCGGCGCCCTCGGGCGAATAGGCTGCGGTGACCATCTTCACCCCGAGCCCGTTCGGCGCCAGGTCGAGCGCATGGAGCCGGGTCGTCATGGCGGCACGCAGTGTCGCATCGGCGATGATCATGTTCCCGGTCCGCTGGCCGGCGATGTTGAAGGTCTTGGAGGCGGCGGTCAGCGTGACGAGGGCATGGCGCGCCGCCGGGGCAGCGACATCCATCGGCACGAATGTCTCGCCGGCATAGACGAGATCGTGGTGCACCTCGTCCGAGACGAGGATGAGGTTGTTGCGCAGCGCGAAGTCCGCCACGGCGCGCTGCTCCTCCGGGGTCCAGATGCGGCCCGAGGGGTTTTGCGGCGAACACCAGATCAAGAGCCGCTCGGTCCCGGTCAGGCGGGCTTGAGCGGCGTCGAGATCAAGCATGTAGCGGTCACCCACCCGGCTGAGCGGACATTCGGTGACCTTGCGTCCCGCCCTTTCGATCTTTCCGGCGAACTCGTGGTAGACGGGCGGGAAGATCACGACGCTGTCGCCCGGCTTGCTCCAGGTGTCGATGCAAAGGGCCACGGCGTTTCCGAGGCCATGCGTCGTGAGGATCCAGTCGGGCTCGATCGTCCAGTCGTGGCGTTCCCGCATCCACCAGCCGATGGCCTCGTGGAAGTCGCCGTAATCCCCGAAATACCCGAATATCCCGAGATCGGCGGCCGCGCGCACGACGTCGCGGACGCAGTCTGCGGTCGGGTAATCCGAATCGGCCGTCCACATGGCAAGGCCGTCGCTGGCCGGAACGCCGAACCGGGGTTCCATCAGGTCCCATTTGCTCGAATGGGTTCCGATGCGGTCGATGATGTCGTCGAAGCTCATGGCGACTCCCTTTTGCGGCTGAACTTATCTGCCCGGCCGTCCTGTGCAAGCGGATTGCGGAGAGGGGTCGGGGCGCATCAAGCCGCACCGTTCGCGGAGCCCGCGCGGCCATTGCAAGCCTGCCCGCGTTCGCCTAAATCCCGGATCATGACGATACGCCCGATCCTGATCCATCCCGACCCGCGCCTGAAGAAGCGCTGCGATCCCGTGACCGAGGTTACGGACGAGTTGCGCGCGGCGGCCGACGACATGCTCGAGACCATGTACGATGCGCCCGGCATCGGGCTTGCCGGGCCGCAGGTCGGGCTGATGTCACGCATTCTGGTGATGGATTGCGTCAAGGACCCCGAGGCGTCGCCGCGGCCGATGGTGCTGCTCAATCCCGAGGTGACCTGGTCGTCTGCGGCGACGAATGTCTACGAGGAAGGCTGCCTCTCGATCCCCGAGCAATATGCCGAGGTGACGCGTCCGGCCGAGGTCAAGGTGCGCTGGATGGACCTCGAGGGCGCCGCCCGGGAAGAACATTTCACCGGCCTCTGGGCGACCTGCGTCCAGCACGAGATCGACCACCTGAACGGCAAGCTTTTCATCGATTACCTGACGCCGCTCAAACGCCAGCTCATCACCCGCAGGATGACCAAGCTGAAGCGCGAGCGGGCGCGTCTGTGACCGTCCGCCCGTTCGTTCCCTGGCCCGACAAGCGCCTGAGGACGGCGGCCGCGCCGGTGGCCGAGGTCAACGAGACGGTGCGCATGATCTGGGACGACATGGTCGAGACGATGGACGCGATGCCGGGCTACGGGCTGGCGGCGCCGCAGATCGGCATCATGCTGCGGCTGGCCGTCGTCGACTGTTCCGACAGGCGCGGGCAGGCGGTGCGGATGGCCAACCCCGAGGTTCTGCATGCCTCGATCCAGATGCGCCGGCATGAGGAGGCGAGCCCGAACCTGCCCGGCGTCTCGGCAGTGATCGAGCGGCCGCGTGCGGTGACGGTGCGGTTCCTGAACGAGACGGGCGCGGTCGAGGAACGCGACTTCGTCGGGCTTTGGGCGACGAGCGTGCAGCACCAGATCGACCATCTGAACGGCAGGATGTTCATCGACCACCTGTCGCCGGTACGCCGGAGGATGCTGGCGGCGAAGGCCGAAAAACTGAGGAAGCGCGGATAGCGGGGGATTTTGTGTCCCCGTCGCCCGTTGGTTCTTGACCCAATGGCGAATCACTGGACGACCACTGCAGGTGAATGGGGCAACGAAGAAGGGGCGAGGGATGCGCGTGATCTTCATGGGGACGCCGGACTTCTCCGTGCCGGCGCTGGAGGCGGTGGTGGCAGCGCATGAGGTCGTCTGTGTCTACTGCCAGCCGCCGCGGCCCGCCGGTCGCGGCAAGAAGGACCGGCCGAGCCCGGTGCAGGCGAAAGCCGAGGCGCTCGGCCTGCCGGTCCGCCACCCGGTCGGCCTGAAGACGCCCGAGGCGCAGGCGGAGTTCGCGGCGCTGAAGGCCGATGTCGCGGTGGTTGTGGCCTACGGGCTGATCCTGCCGCAGGCGGTTCTCGACGCGCCGGCGAAAGGATGCCTCAACATTCACGCCTCGCTTCTGCCGCGCTGGCGCGGGGCGGCGCCGATCCACCGCGCGATCATGGCCGGCGACGCAGAGACCGGCGTTTCGATCATGCGGATGGAGGCGGGGCTCGATACCGGGCCGGTCATCTTGAGCGAAGGGACGGGTATCGGCGCGGAAGAGACGACGGCCGATCTTCACGACCGCCTTTCGGGCATGGGCGCGCGGCTGATCGTCGAGGCACTGGCGCGGCTCGACGTGCTGGTGCCGGTGCCCCAGCCTGAGGCGGGCGTGACCTATGCCGCGAAGATCGACAAGGCCGAGGCGCGGGTCGACTGGACCCGGCCGGCGGGCGAGGTCGACCGCCTCATCCGGGGGCTATCGCCCTTTCCCGGCGCCTGGGTCGAGATCGGCGGCGAACGGGTGAAGCTTTTGCGGTCGCGGCTTGCCCCGGGGGAGGGGGCGCCGGGCGCGGTGCTGTCTGGCTTCACGGTCGCCTGCGGCGAGGGTGCCGTCGAGGTCACCGAGGCGCAGCGCGAGGGCAAGCGTCCGATGCCGGCGGCCGAGGTGCTGCGCGGGCTGGTCTTGCCCGGCCGGCTCGGCTGACCGTTTCCAAACCGGACGCGGGCCCCCATATTGGGGCCTTATCAAGAGGAGTCGGTCATGGCGATTCTCGCCCTTATCATCATCGGCGCTGCGGCGGGGTTCATCGCCACGCGGCTGATGAATCTCCAAACCGATCTGGTCACGACGATCGTCATCGGAATTCTTGGCGCGCTGGTGGGCGGGCTTGTCCTGCGGATCCTTCTCGCGATCACCGGCTTTGCGGCCGGCTTTGTCGGGGCCGTCCTTGGCGCGATGGTTTTGATCTGGCTTTGGGAGACCTACGGGCCGAAGCGTCGGTAAGGTCGGGTTCATCCCAGCCCGGTTCACCGGCGCGGCGGGCGGGAGCGGTAGACCGGAAGCCGCCAGCCGAAGACGAGACTGCCGGAACGCAGGACGAAGGTCACGCCAGCGCAAAGGATCAGGGCGGCGCCGTCCGGCAGGATCGCGGCCCCGATCAGCGCCGCGCCGGCGCCCGCGAAGGCGGCGGTGACGTAAAGCTCCCCCTGTTTCAGGACCAGCGGCACCTCGTTGCAGACGACATCGCGCATCAGCCCGCCGAAGCAACCCGTCGCCACCCCCATGAGAAGCACGATCACCCAGTGCTGCCCGGCGGCGAGCGCCACGCCCACCCCGGCCGGCACCGCGACCGCAAGGGCCAGCGCGTCGAGCCAGGTGAGGACCCGGAGCCGGCTTTCGAAGAGATGCGCGGTGAAGAAGACGAGGATCGCCGCCGCGACCGCGACTGCGATGAAGGCGGGCTGGGCCACCCAGAAGACCGGGTTCCGGTCGAGAAGCACGTCGCGGAGCGTACCGCCGCCGACTGCCGTGAGGCTCGCCACGAAGGCGAAGCCGACGATGTCGAGCTGCGCCCGGCTTGCCACCAGGGCACCCGTCAGCGCGAAGACGAAGACCGAAGCGTAGTCGAGAAGCTCAAGCAGCGTCATCGGCGCGCGACTTCTTCTTCGGCTTGAACGGGGCCATTCCGGCGCGGGCCAGCTCGTCGGCGCGTTCGTTCTCCGGATGGCCGGCATGGCCCTTGATCCATTCCCAGGTGACGCGGTGGCGCGCGCGCGCCTCATCCAGCCGTTGCCAGAGGTCGACGTTCTTCACCGGCTTCCGGTCGGCCGTCTTCCAGCCGTTGCGTTTCCAGCCGTGAATCCACTGGGACACGCCGTTCTTCACATAGGCGCTGTCGGTGACGACGGTGATTGCGCTGTCGCGCTTCAACGCTTCCAGTGCCGAGATCGCCGCCAGAAGCTCCATCCGGTTGTTCGTCGTCTCACCCTCGCCCCCGTTCAACTCGCGGGTCTTAACGACCGCGTCGCCCTCGCGCGCGATCATCAGGACGCCCCAGCCGCCGGGGCCGGGATTGCCGGAGCAGGCTCCGTCGGTATAGGCGAAAAGCTCAGACATGGGGTCTCCGGATGGCCCTTTGCCCCCGTCTAGGGGGCGGGGCCGGCCGGGTCAACCGTGGCTCAGGCGCGCTCGAGCGCGAGGCGCAACCCGAGGGCGGCGAAGGAGGCCGCGAAGGCGCGCCGCAGCCAGGCCATGACCGCAGGGCGGCTCAGCACCGCTTCGCGTCCCGTGGCGGCGACGGCGGCGTAGCCGAGGAAGACCGCGAACGTCATCGCCGCGAAGCCGAGGCCAAGCGCCACGATCGCCGGCGTCCCGTCGCCGGACGACAGGAATTGCGGCAGGAAGGCGAGGAAGAACATCGGCAGTTTCGGGTTGAGAAGGTTGAGCAGGACACCGCGCCGGACAATACGAAGGGCCGGTTGCGGTTCGGCCGCCTGCACGTCGAGCCCGCCCACCCCTTTCAGCGTGCCCCAGGCCATCCAGAGGAGATAGCCGACGCCGGCGAATTTCACCGCCTGGAACAGCACCGCCGAACCGTGCAGCACCGCCGCGAGCCCGGCCATCGCCACGCCCATGTGAAAGAGGGTCGCCAGCGTACAGCCGACAGCCGCCCAGAAGCCGCCCTTCATCCCTTGCGCCAGCGCGACCGAAAGCGTGTAGACGACGCCGATACCGGGAGCGAGGCAGACGACGAAGGTGGTCAGAAGATATTCGGGCGACATGGGGAACCTCGCTGGTGCCGCGCGAGGCTCGCCCGGCCGGTGCCGCCTGTCAAGCAGTCAGGCGCGGGCGAGTAGGATCACGAACGGGTCGTCCGTGCCGGCGAGTCCGCGGTCTGACCCCTCGGCCTCCGCGATCACGGTGAAGCCCGCGCGCGCCAGGAGGCCCAGAAGCTCCTCGCGGCCGTAGTAGGTGTAGAACCGGCCGAGCGCGTCGCGCGCAGCACCTGTGCCGGTCTTCATGCCGATGTGGAAGAGCCCGCCGGGTTTCAGCGCCCGATGGATCGCGGCGAGATGGCGCGGCAGGTCGGCGCGATCCGCGTGGAGCAGCGAGAAATTCGCCCAGACGCCGTCATAGGCCACCTCCGCGTCGATATCGTCGAACGTCGCCAGCCGCGCGCCGATGTCGTGCCGTTCGTTGGCAAGCGTGACCATCGCAGGCGAGGCATCGACCGGATCAGGCACCATGCCGGCCGCGCGCAGGAAGGCCGAGGCATTGGCCGGCCCGCAGCCGAGGTCGAGAACCCTCGCCCCCTGCGGCAAGGTGTCGATGAAGGCCGACAGGTGGCGATCGGGTTTCGCGGTCCGGAACCGGTTCTCGTAATCCGCCGCGCGCGCCTCGTAGACGGCGATAGTGCGGGGATCTGTCGTCATGCAGATTCCCGGAGCACGCGCGGCACCTTGAACTCGACGTTCTCGCGCGCCGTCTCTACCCGCTCCAGCGTCACGTCGAAGCGGGCGCGGAAGGCGTCGATGACCTCGTTCACCAGAACCTCGGGGGCAGAGGCGCCGGCAGTGACGCCGACCGCCGTCGCGGCACCGAGCGCACGCCAGTCGATGTCGGTCGCCCGCTGGACAAGCTGGGCATAGCCACAGCCCGCGGCGCGGCCGACCTCCACCAGCCGCTTCGAGTTCGACGAATTCGGGGCGCCGATCACCAATAACGCGTCGATCTTCGGGGCGATGGCCTTCACCGCCTCCTGCCGGTTGGTCGTGGCGTAGCAGATGTCTTCCTTGTGGGGTCCGACGATGGCCGGGAACCGGGCCTTCAGCGCCGCGACGATGTCGGCGGTGTCATCGACCGAAAGCGTTGTCTGGGTGATGAAGGCCAGTTTGCCGGGATCGCGCGGTGCGATATTCGCTACATCCGCGACCGTCTCGACCAGCAGCACTTCGCCCTCCTGCAACTGGCCCATAGTGCCGAGCGTCTCGGGGTGGCCGGCATGGCCGATCATCACCATCTGGAGGCCGTTCTGATGGTGCCGCTCCGCCTCGATATGGACCTTGGAGACGAGGGGGCAGGTCGCATCGACATAGACCATCTCGCGCCGCGCGGCCTCGGCCGGCACCGCCTTCGGCACGCCGTGGGCGGAAAAGATCACCGGCCGGTCGTCCGGGCAGTCGTCAAGTTCCTCGACGAAGACCGCGCCCTTGGCCCGGAGCCCGTCAACCACGAACTTGTTGTGCACGATCTCGTGCCGGACGTAGACCGGCGCCCCCCACTTCTCGATCGCCATCTCGACGATCTTGATCGCGCGGTCGACGCCCGCGCAGAAGCCGCGCGGGGCGGCAAGGTAGAGGGTCAGGGGAGGGGGCATGGCGGATCCTGTCACGTCGCGGCAACACCCTAATGGAACCGGAGGCGGGCCACAACCGGCGGGTCCGATGGCCGGGGCCGCAAGAGCCCCGGCCAGAGGGTCACTTGCCGTTGACCGTTTCTTCCTCGCGGTCGAAGCGGGGCTCGCGCGGTGGTCGGCCGATCACGTCGCGCAAGGCGTCAAGCTCGATGAAGTTGTCGGCCTGGCGGCGCAGTTCGTCGGCGATCATCGGCGGCTGCGACCGGATGGTCGAGACGACCGAGACACGGACACCCTGTCGTTGCAGGCTTTCCACCAGCGGCCGGAAATCCCCGTCGCCGGAGAACAGGACGACATGATCGACCCGCGGCGCCAGTTCCATGGCATCGACCGTCAGCTCGATATCCATGTTGCCCTTGACCTTCCGGCGGCCCTGGCTGTCGGTGTATTCCTTGGCGGGCTTCGTCACCATCGAGTAGCCGTTGTAGTGCAGCCAGTCGACCAGCGGCCGGATCGGCGAATAGTCGTCGTTCTCCAGCAACGCCGTGTAGTAGAACGCCCGGAGCAACTTGCCGCGCCGTTCGAATTCCTGACGAAGGAGCTTGTAGTCGATATCGAATCCAAGCGCCTTCGCGGCCGCATACAGATTCGACCCGTCGATGAACAGCGCAAGCCGTTCGTCCTTGTAGAACATAAATTGTTCCTTTCAAAAATAAGTACTGTCGAATGCTTCTTTCGATGTTTGGGTGGACAAACTAAAGCAATCGACGGCTCGGGTGTGCGTTTACAGGAATAGGCCAATTGTCACAGCTTTGGGAATCTATCCAAAAGAAGAGGCTAGCAGTGGTTGCATTGGGCGGCAACCAACCGTCGCCTGAGGGTAATTCCGCAGCGACACTTATTGCTGCATTATGCACCATTTCGCAAGAGATTGGCACAATCGTTTCGATATCGCGGTTTTTCCGGACCCCCGCCTTTCCGCCCGGTGCCGGCCCCGACTTCGTCAACGCCGTGGCCCTGATCGCGACCGGACCCGACCCTGCGGCCGTCCTGTCGGGCCTGCATTCTATCGAGGCACGATTCGGACGCGAGCGCACGGTGCGCTGGGGCGCGCGGACGCTCGACCTTGATCTTGTCGCGTTCGGTGATGCGGTCTTGCCCGATGCGGCCACCGAGGCGCACTGGCGGACCCTGCCTGCCGCGCGGCAGCGGGTCGAGACGCCCGACCGCCTGATCCTGCCGCATCCCCGGCTTCATGAGCGCGCTTTCGTGCTGATTCCCTTCGCCGAAATCGCCCCCGGTTGGCGCCATCCGGTCACCGGCCTGAGCGTGGCCGAGATGGTGGAAGCGCTTTCCGAGGCCGACAAAGCGGCGATTTGCCCGCTCTGACGGGGAATCACCGCTTGTCAAGGGAATTCCAAGCGCCTAAATAGCGGGTTCCATATCTCCCAAGCTGATTGGAGTTCGCCGATGGCCCGCGTGACGGTCGAAGACTGCGTTGACAAGGTTCCGAACCGGTTCGAACTGGTGATGCTTGCCGCGCACCGCGCGCGTGAGATCGCGGCCGGCTCGCCGATCACCATCGATCGTGACAACGACAAGAACCCCGTCGTCTCGCTGCGCGAGATCGCGGACGAGACGCAGGGCGCCGCCGATCTGCGCGAACGCATGATCGAAAGCAACCAGACCCAGATCGAGGTCGATGAACCCGAGGACGACGCGATGGCGCTTCTGATGGGGGCAGAGGTTGATCGCCCGCAGGACGACGACATGTCGGAAGAAAAACTGCTCCGGGCGCTCATGGAAGCTCAGGGCCAGGGCTAAGCCCACGAACACCGAGGCGCGCGGACCGGAATGATCGACGTCGAAGACCTGATCGCACTGGTCCGTAATTACAATCCCCGTACCAACGAAGACCTGATCCGCAAGGCCTATGACTACGGCCGCCGGATGCACGAGGGTCAGAAACGCCATTCCGGTGAGGATTACTTCACCCATCCCGTCGCCGTCGCCGCGATCCTGACCGAACAGCGGCTGGACGACGCGTCGATCATCACGGCGCTTCTGCACGACACGATCGAGGACACGAAATCCACCTACAAGGAGATCGCCTCCCAGTTCGGCGACGAGGTGGCGGAGCTGGTCGACGGCGTCACCAAGCTGACCAACCTGCAACTCTCCTCGACCGAGACCAAGCAGTCGGAGAACTTCCGCAAGCTGTTCATGGCGATGTCGAAAGACCTGCGGGTCATCCTCGTCAAGCTTGCCGACCGGCTCCACAACATGCGCACGATCAAGTCGCTGCCGATGGAAAAGCAGGTCCGCAAGGCGCGCGAGACGATGGATATCTTCGCCCCGCTCGCCGGCCGCATGGGCATGCAGTGGATGCGCGAGGAACTGGAGGACCTGTCGTTCCGGGTGATCAACCCTGAAGCGCGCTCTTCGATCATCCGGCGCTACATCACGCTGCAACGGGAAACCGGCGACGTGATCCACAAGATCACCGCCGATATCCGGATCGAACTGGAGAAGGAAAACATCGAGGCCGATGTCTGGGGCCGTGCCAAGAAGCCCTATTCGATCTGGCGCAAGATGCAGGAAAAGCAACTGGCGTTCTCCCGGCTCTCCGACATCTACGGCTTCCGGGTGATCTGCCGGAGCGAGAGCGACTGCTACCGCGTCCTCGGCGCGATCCACCGGCGCTGGCGCGCGGTCCCGGGGCGGTTCAAGGACTACATCAGCCAGCCGAAATCGAACGGCTACCGCTCGATCCACACCACGGTCTCGGGGCGTGACGGCAAGCGGGTCGAAGTGCAGATCCGCACCCGCCAGATGCACGAAGTGGCCGAGGCGGGCGTCGCCGCGCACTGGTCCTACCGGGATGGCGAACGCGCCCAGAACCCGTTCGCCGTCGATCCGGCGAAATGGATCGCCACGCTCACCGAACGCTTCGACACCGGCGAGGACCACGACGAGTTTCTCGAAAACGTGAAGCTCGAGATGTATTCCGATCAGGTCTTCTGCTTCACGCCGAAGGGCGACGTGGTGCAGTTGCCGAAAGGCGCGACGCCGATCGACTTCGCCTATTCGATCCACACCCGGATCGGCAATTCCTGCGTCGGCGCCAAGGTCGACGGCATCCGGGTGCCGCTCTGGACCCGGCTGAAGAACGGCCAGTCGGTCGAGGTGATCACCGCCACCGGGCAGCGCCCGCAGGTGACCTGGATCGACATCGTGGTGACGGGCCGCGCGAAATCCGCGATCCGCCGGAGCTTGCGCGAGGAGGACCGCGAGCGCTTCGTCAAGCTTGGCCAGGAACTGGCGCGCGTCGCCTTCGAGCATGTCGGCCGCAAGGCCACCGAAAAGGCGCTGCGCACGGCCGCGAAGACCCTCGGCCTCAGCGATGAGACCGAAGTGCTCGCCCGGCTCGGCAGTGCCGAACTGACCGCCCGCGAGGTGATCGAGGCGATCTACCCCGAGCTTGCGACCCAGCAGGCGGTCGAGGAGGTCGATCACCGCCGCCCGGTCGTGGGCCTGACCGCCGACCAGTCGTTCCGCCGCGCCAACTGCTGCCAGCCGGTACCGGGCGAACGCATCGTCGGCATCACCTATCGCGGCCAGGGCGTCGTGGTCCATGCCATCGACTGCCCGGCCCTGGCCGAGTTCGAGGAGCAGCCGGGCCGCTGGGTCGACCTGCACTGGCACTCGGGCCGCCACGCGCCGGTCCACACGATCAGCCTCAACCTGACGATCGCCAACGATGCCGGGGTTCTGGGGCGGATATGCACCTTGATCGGCGAACAGAAGGCCAATATCTCCGATCTTACTTTCGTCGACCGAAAGCCGGATTTTTACCGTCTTATCGTGGAAGTTGATATCCGGGATGTGGAGCATCTCCATATGGTGCTGACCGCGCTCGAGGCGGAAAGCGACGTGGCACAGGTCGAGCGGTATCGCGACCTCAGCCGCAAGCCCTGAGGGGCGGGAAGGGAAGGGACGTGGTCTTCAAGCGGCGCAACCCGCGGACCTATCTGCAAATGCTCGCCGAGGCCTTCTGGCCGCGCGGCGGCTGGACGCGCGCGTTCCATTACGTCAAGCACCGCATCCGCCGGCTGCCCGACGATCCGCACCGGATCGCGCGCGGGGTCGGGGCGGGCGTCTTCATCAGCTTCACCCCGCTCTTCGGACTGCATTTCCTTTCCGCCGTTGCGGTTGCGAAGCTGGTGCGCGGCAACCTGCTTGCCTCGCTTCTCGGCACGTTCTTCGGCAATCCTGTTTCCTTCCCGATCATCGCCTTCACGTCCATGAAGCTCGGTCACCTGATACTTGGGACCAATTTCGACGAAAGCCAGAACGCGACGCTTTTCGGCAAGTTCGTCGGCGCCGGCGAAGATCTGAAGCACAACTTCTTAGCGATCTTCACCGACGCGACGACGCAGTGGGCCAACCTCTACAACTTCTGGAACGAGGTCTTCCTGCCCTATCTCGTCGGTGGACTGCTGCCCGGGATCGTCGCGGGCGTCGTTTCCTACTACCTGTCCGAGCCGCTCATCGCTGCCTACCAGAAACACCGCCGCAAGCGGCTGAGGGACCGCTTCGAAAAGCTGAGGGCGCGGCTTCATGCGCGCCAGGAACAGGCCCGCGAAAAGGGCTGAGACGGGGAATTGTACCCGTGACGATTTCCCCCTTTTCCAGTGCCGGCAGGGCATTCTAGGGTTCTCTCGACCGGTGACAGAACGGAGTTGACCCCTTGGACCTTCTCAGGCTCGGCGTGAATATCGATCATGTGGCGACGGTGCGGAACGCCCGCGGCTCCGCCTATCCCGACCCGGTGCGCGCCGCCAGGCTCGCCGAAGAGGCGGGTGCGGACGGCATCACCGCGCATCTGCGCGAAGACCGCCGACACATCACCGACACCGATATCGAACGGCTGATGGAAACGCTGACCGTGCCGCTCAACTTCGAGATGGCGGCGACCGACGAGATGCAGAAGATCGCGCTGCGGCACCGGCCCCACGCAGTCTGCATCGTTCCCGAGAAGCGCGAGGAACGGACCACCGAAGGCGGCCTCGAGGTCGCGCGCGAGGAGAACCGGCTGGCGCATTTCATCGCGCCCTTGGCCGAGGCTGGCTGCCGCGTCTCGATCTTCATCGCCGCCGATGCTGCCCAGATCGAGGCCGCCGCCCGGATCGGTGCCGCCGTGGTCGAACTGCACACCGGCGCCTATTGCGACCTGCACGCCGAAGGGAAATTCGCCGAACGCGACGCCGAGCTTCAGCGCCTGCGCGAGATGTCAGCCTTCGCCCATTCCCTCGGGCTAGAGGTGCACGCGGGCCACGGCCTTACCTTCGATACCGTCGGCCCGGTCGCGGCCTTTCCCGAGGTGCGCGAACTCAACATCGGCCATTTCCTGATCGGCGAGGCGATTTTCGTCGGGCTGAAACCGGCGATCCACGAGATGCGCCGCCTGATGAATGCCGCGCGGGCATGAGAGGGCTGTTTCGTTCGCTGAGGTTGGCTTGGCGCACCCTGTCTCTTGCTGCGCGGCTCCTTGTTGTGGCGATGCTTTTGGGCGGTTTGCTTGCGTCGTCCGTTCTTACGGCTGTGCTCCCGTCGGCCTTCCTCTTGGCGACTTCGCTTGCCGGACTGGTGGTGGATGCCGGTCAGACCGTTAATGGCCGCAACGCACGAAAGGTAAAGGAACTCGACCGGCAACTGGCGCTGAGTCAGGTCGATGCAGATAGACTTGCGAAGGATCTAGCGCGCAAGCAGGCTGATGCGGACGCCTTGGTTAGTGAAAACAGCATACTGAAGCGAAAGCTCGACGAGGCCGGAACGGTGATCTATCGCGGTCAGAAACGCGCGATCAAGGAGGCGGTCAATGAAACAAGCGAACGGATTGCAGAGCGCACCGCCCGCGCCGCAGCCCGTAACATCGCGGCCATGCCGGGGGAGGCGATTCCGGTCTATGGTATTGCTGTCGTGGTGGGCGCAACCGCTTGGGAGGTAAATGACGCCTGCCAGATGATGGGCGAAATGTACGAGTTGGACGTTGCCTTCAACCCTGACCATGCCATCAGCGACCGGGAAGTTTGCGGTATGCGTGTGCCGACCGCAGGAGAACTTTGGGACAAGATGAAGTCCGCGCCGGGCGAAGTCTGGCTGGACATGAAACAATTGCTGCCCGACCTGCCCGAGTTGCGGTTCGGTGAACGACTAACCGCTTTGCTGGCTTGGGCTGGCGGCATCGATGACTGGATCTGGACCGAATGATCCTCGGCATCGGCACGGACCTTGCCAATATCGACCGCATCGCCGCGACGCTCGACCGGTTCGGCGACCGCTTCCGCGACCGGGTCTTCACCGAGACGGAGCAGCGCAAGGCCGAAGGGCGCAAGGATACCGCCGGCACCTACGCCAAGCGTTGGGCGGCGAAGGAGGCGTGTTCCAAGGCGCTCGGCACCGGCTTGCGCATGGGGATATCGTGGAAGGACATGGCGGTCTCGAATCTCCGGACCGGCCAGCCCGTCATGCATCTGACCGGCTGGGCGGCCGAACGACTGGCGGCGATGACGCCTGAAGGCCACGAGGCGATCGTCCATGTCACGCTCACCGACGACCACCCCTGGGCGCAGGCCTTCGTTGTGATCGAGGCGCGGCCTGTCCCGGTCGAAACTTGACTCCCCCGCCCGAGGCGAGCATGTAGCGCTAAAGAGCGAGCAGGGGCAGGAACCAACATGGCGACGACGGCAAAGGACGGGATCGTCGAGACGATCAAGACGGTTGTTTACGCGCTCCTGATCGCGGGGGTGTTCCGCACGCTCTTCTATCAGCCGTTCTGGATCCCGTCCGGGTCGATGAAGGACACGCTGCTGATCGGCGACTTTCTCTTCGTCAACAAGATGGCCTACGGCTATTCGCGCTATTCCTGCCCGTTCTCGGCCTGCCCGATCACTGGGCGGCTGCTCGGCGCCGAACCCGAGCGCGGCGATGTCGTGGTCTTCCGCCACCCGGCCAACGGCTCGGACTTCATCAAGCGGCTGATCGGCCTGCCGGGCGACACGGTGCAGGTCAAGGACGGCATCCTCTTCCTGAACGGCGCGCCGGTGCCGCAGGAGGATGGCGGTCTTTTCGAAGAGATCAAGGCGCCGCAAGGTTCCCAGCGCAACATGCCGCGCTGCGCCAACGACCCGGTCGGCATCGGTGGCACCTGCGAGAAAGAGCGCAAGATCGAGACGCTGCCGAACGGCGTGAAGCACGATGTGCTGAACATCGCCAACGTGCCGGCCGACAACACACCGCTTTATACCGTGCCGGAAGGGCACTACTTCTTCATGGGTGACAACCGCGACAACAGCCAGGACAGCCGCTTTGCCGTGTCGTCGGGCGGCGTCGGGATGCTGCCGGCCGAATATCTCATCGGCCGCGCCGACCGGATCATGTTCTCCTCGGCCGGCAAGTCGCTCTTCTTCTTCTGGACCTGGCGGTCCGACCGCTTCTTCAAGGCGGTGGAGTGAAGCTCGGCGCCGACCTTCAGGCCTTTTCGGCCCGGATCGGGCATGACTTTACGCGGCCCGACCTACTGGTGCGCGCCGTCACCCACGCCTCGATCGCCACACCGACGCGGCCCGACAACCAGCGGCTCGAATTCCTCGGCGACCGGGTCCTCGGCCTCGTGATGGCCGAAGCGCTTCTGGCCGCCGACAAGGGGGCCTCCGAAGGCCAGCTCGCGCCCCGCTTCAACGCGCTGGTGCGCAAGGAGGCCTGCGCCGATGTCGCGCGCGAGATCGCGCTCGGCGATGTCCTGAAACTCGGCCGGTCCGAGATGATGTCGGGCGGGCGCCGCAAGGACGCGCTTTTGGGCGACGCGATGGAGGCGGTGATCGCCGCCGTCTACCTCGACAGCGGCTTCGAGGCGGCGCGCGGGGTGATCCTGCGGCTTTGGGGCCAGCGCATCGGCGCGGTCGAGGCCGATGCCCGTGACGCCAAGACCGCGCTTCAGGAATGGGCCCAGGCGCGCGGCCTGCCGCCGCCCGACTACACGGAACGGATGCGCGAAGGCCCGGACCACCAGCCGGTCTTCACCATCGAGGTGCGACTTGCGACCGGCGAGGCCGAAATCGCCAAGGCGGGCGCCAAGCGGCAGGCCGAACAGGCGGCGGCAAAGGCGCTTCTGGCGCGGATGGAGAAAACGAATGGCTGAGGCCGAGGCAACAACACGCGCGGGCTTCGTTGCCCTGATCGGAGAGCCGAACGCCGGCAAGTCGACGCTTCTGAACCGCATGGTCGGGGCCAAGGTCTCGATCGTCACCCACAAGGTGCAGACCACGCGCGCCCGCATCCGCGGTATCGCGATGGCCGGCGATGCGCAGATCGTCTTCGTCGACACGCCCGGCCTATTCCGGCCGCGCCGTCGGCTCGACCGGGCGATGGTGGCGGCGGCCTGGGGCGGGGCGGCGGATGCCGATATCGTGGTGCTGCTTGTCGAGGCGCATCGCGGGCTGACTCCTGGGGTCGAGGCCATCCTTTCGGCGCTGAAGGAGCGGGTCGGCGAAGGCCAGCGCGTGGCGCTCGCCATCAACAAGATCGACCGGGTGAAGGCCGAGGTACTTCTTGCGCTATCGCAGAAACTGAACGAGGCCTATCCGTTCGAGAAGACCTTCATGATCTCGGCCGAACGCGGCCACGGGGTGGAGGACCTCAAGGAGTGGCTCGGGGCCGAGCTACCGCAAGGGCCTTGGTTCTATCCCGAGGACCAGATCGCGGACCTGCCGCTTCGCATGATCGCGGCCGAGATCACCCGCGAGAAGCTGACGCTTCGGCTTCACGAGGAATTGCCCTACCAGCTGACCGTTGAGACCGAGCGCTGGGAGGACAAGCCCGACGGGTCGGTGCGCATCGACCAGCTCGTCTATGTCGCGCGCGACGGCCACAAGGGCATCGTTCTCGGCCACAAGGGCGAGACAATCAAGGCGGTGGGGCAGGCGGCACGGGCGGAACTCATCGAGTTCCTCGGCCGGCCGGTCCATCTTTTCCTTCAGGTGAAGGTGCGGCCGAACTGGCTCGAGGAGAAGGAGCGCTATTCGGAGATGGGGCTCGACTTCAAGGATGGCGACTGAGGTGCGCCACCCCGGCTGCCGGTCGGGCGTGAGGGTGGGAGCCTCCGGCAGAGGTGTTTGCCGCCACAATCAAAGGGCAGGGAGATGACCGCGCGCCTGACCGCCGATTTCTGGGTCCGTGCCTATCTCGCCCGGCTGCAGGCCGCGCATATCCCGGCCTATATCACGGCGAAGGGCGACCCGACGGCAGGCGCGGTCCTCGTGAAGCTCGCGACGCTCGACGGGCAGGCGCGGCTTTTCCAGCGCAGTTTCGACCTGATGACCGGCGCGCGGGCCTGGGTGGTTCTTTCCGAAGGGGCGGAGGCAGAGGTTGATGCGGCGGTCCTGCGCCAGCGACGGACCGATCCAGATCTCTGGGTGATCGAGGTTGAAAGCCGCGACGGCCGGACGCTTCTCGATGAAGAGGGCTTGGCGGACTGAACCCGCTTTCGGTGTGGCCGAAACTCCGCTGAGGAGGTCATCGGGCTTTGTCCCATGACCGGGGGCAGCGCCCCCTGGCCACGATGGACAATGGCGCCGGCGCCGGGGATAGTTCCCCGGCCACAAGGACGGGACGCATGGACTGGCGGGACGAGGGCGCGCTTCTGGCGGTGCGGCAGCACGGCGAGACATCGGCAATCGTCGAGGTCTTTACCAAGGCGCACGGCCGCCATGCCGGCGTCGTCCGGGGCGGCGCGTCGCGCAAGCTCGCCCCCCTCCTGCAACCGGGCGCGCAGCTCGACCTGACCTGGCGCGCTCGGCTCGAGGATCATATCGGCACCTTCACAGTGGAGCCGTTGCGGTCGCGCGCCGGGCTCCTGTCGAACCGGCTGGCGCTCGCCGCGCTGAACTCGGTCTGCGCGCTTCTCCATACGACGCTGCCGGAACGGGAGCCGCATCCTGACCTATATGCCAGCACGATCGGCCTTCTCGACACGCTCGGCGCGACCCCGGACTGTGTGCTTGCCTACCTGCGATGGGAGCTGCTGCTGCTGGAGGAACTGGGCTACGGGCTCGACCTGACTTCCTGCGCGGTCACCGGCAGCCGCGAGGATCTTGCCTATGTCAGCCCGAAATCCGGCCGGGCGGTGGCGCGGGACGCGGCGGGCGACTGGGCCGACAGGCTCCTGCCCTTGCCGCCCTGCCTGCTTGGGCAGGGACCGGCGGATCCGGGGGAACTCTTCGCCGGCCTGACCACGACCGGTTATTTCCTCGAACACCGGCTCTTTCCAGACCTCGGGACGCGGCCCCTGCCGGAAGCGCGCCGCCGTCTCGTCGCGATGATCGCCCGTCAGGGCTGACGGGCGAAGACCATGACCGGCCCTTCCGGTGCCGAGAGGATCAGCACCTCGCCCTGCGCCTCGGCCAGCGTCACCTGCTCCAGTGCCGCGAAGAACGCCTGTTCGGCCGCGAGCTCGGTACAGGCGCGTTTCGTCGAGAGGATCCGTTCGGCACGGAACCACGGATAGGGCGCCGCCTGATTGCCGCTGTAGCGGTTGCAGGGCGCGTCGCCGGCGATCTTTCCGGGGGCGGGAAAGCTGATTGTCGCCCGCGCGGCGAAGGCCGTGCCGTCGATCTCGCTCAGGGTCCAGACCGAGCCGTCCGGCACGTAGCCCCGCAGCGTCTCATCCCCGGCACAGGCGCTGAGGGTCATGGTTGCGGACAGGGCGGCAGCGAGGGGGGCGATACGGCGCATGGCGCGCATCCGACCATGCGGCCTTCCGCCCATCAAGGGGAAATTCGGCGCCGCCGCTCCGGAACGACAACCGGCGTCGGAAACCGTCGCGACGGGGAAAGGCGCGCCGGCGTTCCTCGGGGGTGGAGGACCGATGCTCAGCCGCAACATTCCCGAATTCCTGCGCCATGCGCCGACGCCGGGCATCAAGGGTTTTGCCGTTCTCGCCGGGATCGAGGCGTCGCTTCGCGGCACCCTGATTTCGATCTGGCCGCTCGCCATGTACCGGGCGCTGGGCGAGAATGCCGCCCATGTCAGCCTGCTGTACTTCGCCGTCGGCATTGCCTCGCTCAGCTGGGGGCTGATGGTGCCGTGGTTCAGCCGCTTCGTGCCGCGCCGCTGGGTCTACACGCTCGGGGCCGGGTTCTATATCACCGGCTCGCTGCTGGCGATCCGCGGCGGACCGGTCCTTACGCCTGTCGCGATGGCAATGAACAGCTTCGCCACGGTGACGGTCTTCATCTGCACCAACGCCTACATCATGGACTATATCGCCCGCCACGAGCTTGGCAGGAGCGAGACGCTGAGGCTTCTCTACAGCGCGATTTCATGGACGGTCGGGCCGATGGTCGGTGTGTTCCTGTGGAAGTACTGGGAGCCCTTGCCGTTCCTTTTCGCCGCGGGGTTCGCGACGATCCTGCTGGGAACCTTCTGGGCCCTGCGGCTCGGAAACGGGCGGCTCATCACCCGCGCGCGGGCGCCGGCGCCGAATCCGCTCGCCTATCTCGGCCGCTTCTTCCGTCAGCCGAGGCTCATTGCCGGCTGGCTCTTCGCGGTCCTGCGCTCCTCGGGCTGGTGGGTCTACATCGTTTATCTGCCGATCTTCTGCATCGAGGCTGGGCTTGGCGACCGCGTCGCCTCCGTGGCCTATTCGATCTCGAACGCGATGCTGTTTCTCGCGCCCTTCATGCTGCGCTGGATGCAGAGGCGGGGGTTACGGCGCGCGGTCCAGATCGCTTTCGCATCCTGTGCCGTCTGCTTCCTCGTCTCCGGCCTCGGTCAGTTCTGGCCACCGGTCGCGGTGGTGTCGCTTCTTGTGGGGTCGGTGTTCCTCGTTATGCTCGACACCTTCGGGGGGCTGCCGTTCCTGATGTCGGTGCGCCCGGCCGAGCGGACCGAGATGGCGGCGGTCTATTCCAGCTTCCGCGATGTCTCCGGCATTCTTACGCCCGGCGTCGCCTGGCTGGTTCTGCTGGTGGCGCCGATCCCCGGCGTCTTCCTCGCCTGTGCGGCCGGTCTCGCCTCGATGACGGCAGTGGCCGGGCTGATGCACCCTCGCATGGGCGAGAAGCGCGGGGTGCGGTCGCGGGTGACCTGACCCGGTCGGTATCCGCGACTGGCAAGGGCGAAGCGCGTTCAGATTGAACCGGGACGCGAACTGGTCGTGTTCGGGCACCCTGTAGCTCGACCGGATCCCGGGTTGAGTTAGTCCGCTGCCGGATTGAGGGGCGATGCCATCGCCGCAAGAAACGCCACGACAGCCCCGATCTCCTCGGGGTCGTGAATGCCGGGGGCGGGCATCGTTGTCCCCGGCGCGACGGCCTCGGGCGCCTCAAGGAAGGCGCTCAGCATTTGCGGTGTCCAGCTCGTCTCCTGCGCTCGCATCCAGCCGGAATAGCTGGCAAAGCGGGTGCCGCCAATCGGCGCCCCGACGATGGCCGCAAGGCTCGGCGCGAATTCGTTCATCTCGGGATCGAGCGAATGGCACTTGAGGCAGGTGTTGAGGTTCGACTCCAGCCGTTCGCGGGCATGGGCCGTCAAGTTCTGCTTGCCGAGATAGGCGCTGAGGAAGCTCATCGCCTGACCGTTCGGCGTTTCGGTCAGGAACACCAGCTCGTTGTCGTCGGTGAACAGCACCAGCCGGTCGGCGTCGAGTTGCCGTGCCGCCCGGATCCGCTCTCCGATCGGGATGCGTTCGGCAAACATTACCCGGCGGTCTTCAATGCGGAAGCGGTAGAGCGACTGGTCCTTCAGCGTCCCCATCAGGATATCGCCGTCCCAGGCGGGGTTGAACCCCTGCAAGAGTTCAAGGCTCGAAATCGCGACCGAAGGCAAGAAGGCATAGATCGGCGCCGCGAACCGGTCGTGCCGCCCGTAGGAGAGCGTGTTGGGGATCGGCAGGCGGTTATAGAGCGTGCCGAGGCTTTCCTGCGGCCAGCCGTAGTCCTTGCCCTCCTCGATCAGGTTCAACTCGTCGCCGCCCCTCAAACCGTGCTCAACGGTCCAGAGCTGACCCTTCGCATCGAAGGTGACGCCCTGCATGTTGCGAAGCCCCCGCGCGATCTGCCGGTTCTTGCCGGTGACGAGGTCGATCTCGATCACCTTGCCGTAGTCATAGGCCGGATCCTGCGCGATGGCCGGCATTTCCGAGAAGACGCCGTCGATATGGTAATCGCCGCTGCCGAGGATCAGCCGCCCGTTGCCGTCATAGGCCAGCCGCCCGCCGCCGATCTGCACCTCGATCGCGCTTTCCTTCTTCTTGATCGGCAGGCAGGGCGCGGTCTCGTAGACGGTGCGCCAATCCTTGGCTGTCGCCTCGTAGGCCGCGAGTTCGGCGGCCGTCGAGGGGATGTCGAGCACCGCGACGACCGTTTGAAAGCAGCGCTGCTCCGGCCTGAACCGGATGAAGGACAGCGCCAGATGGCTTGTCCCGTTCAGGTCATAGGCGAGGATGTCGAAATAGCGGTAGGCCCAAAGCTCGAAGTGATAGTCGCTGTTGGCGGGGTCCTCGGCGAAGGCGCGGTAGCCGTCGAACCCGTAGTCCGGCACGCCGATCGACAGCGGCCGGACGTCCTCCGGCGCACTTGCCAGGAAGAGCTTGCCGTCGATCGTTGCCAGGAGCGCCCGGCCATCGACCACGGTCAGCCCGCCGCCGCGGCCGTAGCGGCTGATCGGTACCTGAACGGTTTTGCGGCTGAAGGTCAGGAAGATGCTTTCGACATCGGGATCCGTCACCGGCAGCGGGGGAGGCGGCGGCGCGATCCTGACCGCAAGGCGCCGGGCCACGGTCGAGGGTGAGAATAGATACTCAGCGGATATTCCGGCCAGAAACCCGAAGAGCAGAATGCCACTCAATACAATGCCCGCAGAACGCCTTCTGCGTTCGGGCCGTTTCCCCGTCATGCACAAACCCCGACTCAGCCCCGGCGCGTTCCCCGAGGTAGGGTGGCCGTTCGGCGCTGTCCGGGTCAAACGCTCGTTCGTCAACTCTCTGTTGCGCGTTTGGACCCGGCCCGTCCGGCCAAGACCGGCGCTTCACATACCCGATGCCCGGATCTGTCCGTCGCCGCCTCAGTTCGCCCCGTCGAGAAGCCGCCGCGCGATGACCTGCGCCTGGATCTCCGCCGCGCCCTCGAAGATGTTGAGGATGCGGGCGTCGCAGAGAATCCGGCTTATCTGGTATTCCAACGCGAACCCGTTGCCGCCGTGGATTTGCAGCGCATTGTCCGCCGCCGCCCAGGCGACGCGGGCCCCGAGAAGCTTGGCCATGCCGGCCTCAAGGTCGCAACGCTTGTCGTGATCCTTCTGCCAGGCGGAATGGTAGGTGAGTTGCCGGGCGATCATGATCTCCACCGCCATCATGGCGAGCTTGCCCGAGACGCGCGGGAACTCGATCAGGCTCTTGCCGAACTGCTTGCGGTCCTCGGCGTATTTCATGCCGACCTCCAGCGCCGATTGCGCGACACCGATGGCGCGGGCGGCGGTCTGGATACGGGCGCTCTCGAAGGTCTGCATGAGCTGCTTGAAGCCCTGGCCGGGCACACCACCCAGAAGGTTTTCGCCCTTGACCCTGAACCCGTCGAAGCCAAGCTCGTATTCCTTCATTCCCCGGTAACCCAAAACCTCGATCTCGCCGCCGGTCATGCCGGGGGTGGGGAAGGGGGCCTCATCGGTGCCGGGGGTCTTTTCGGCGAGGAACATGGACAGGCCCCGGTAGTCGGTCGTCGCCGGATCTGTGCGCGCCAGAAGCGTCATCACATGGGTGCGCGCGGCATGGGTGATCCAGGTCTTGTTGCCGGTCACTTCCCAATCGTCGCCCGCCTTGACCGCGCGGGTGCGCAGGGAGCCGAGGTCCGAGCCGGTATTCGGTTCGGTGAAGACCGCCGTCGGCAGAATTTCCCCCGACGCAAGTTTCGGCAGCCAATGCGCCTTCTGTTCCGGCGTGCCGCCGCAGAGGATCAGTTCCGCCGCGATCTCGGACCGGGTGCCGAGCGAGCCCACGCCGATATAGCCGCGCGACAACTCCTCCGAGACCACGACCATCGACGCTTTCGAAAGCCCCAGCCCGCCGAATTCCTCCGGGATCGTCAGGCCAAAGACGCCAAGCTCCGCCAGCTCCTCGATGATCTCCATCGGGATCAGTTCGTCCTTCAGGTGCCAGTCATGCGCGTTCGGCGCGACGCGGTCGTCGGCATAGCGGCGGAACTGGTCGCGGATCATCTCCAGCTCGTCATCAAGGCCGCTCGCTCCGAAGGTCGCGCGCCCGTGGTTCTCGCGCATCAGCGCGACGAGCCGCGCCCGCGCCGCCGGTGTGTTGCCGCCCGCGATCAGAGTCGCCGCCTCGCGCCCCGGTTCCCACGAGAGGCCAAGGTCCGAAAGCCGGGCCACCTCGCCCTGGCTCATCGGGATGCCGCCGGCGATCTGGGCAAGGTATTCACCGCAGCCGATCTGCAGGACAAGTTGCTCCATCTCGCCCAGTTTGCCCTCGGCCCCGATCCGCCCGGCCCAACCGCTGAGCTGGCGCAGCGCCTCGGCATAGGTCGCAAGCCACGACAGCGCATGCGCGGCGAACTGGTGCGCCTCAAGCGCGGCGCCGGACACGCGACCATTGGCGCTCACCCGACCGCGCAGCCGGTCGGTCGCCTCCGCCAGCAGCGCCGCGACCTCGGGGGCTGCGGCGTCCGTCAAGGCGAGAAGCTCCGGAAGGATCACGGAATTCGGCATTTCGGCCCCGTCATGCGCCATGAATCGGCTCCTTTTCTGCGACTGCACCGTCCTATCCACTTTGCAGTTGCAGCGCAATATTAATTCGCGGAACGCTTTGGCGCGGCACGAAAGTGTCGCAACGGAATTGCAGGTGCCGCCGGACGCGGGACGCGATATAGCGGGCGCGGAAGGAACCGCGCCTGATGTTCGGACTGGACCCCATCCTGCTTCTGCCGGCCGTCGCCGTCACGCTCTTTGCCAGCGTGGTCAAGGGCGCGGTGGGTTTCGCGATGCCGATGATCATGATTTCCGGCCTCGCCTCGTTCCTTCCCGCCGAGCAGGCGTTGGCGGCGCTGATCGTGCCGACGCTTGCCACCAACCTTGCCCAGGCGCTGCGCCAGGGTCTCGGCGCGGCCCTGGCGACGCTGCGCGAATACCGGCGGCTCCTGATCACCCTCTGCCTCATGGTCCTTGTCTCGGCCCAGGCGGTGCCGGTGATCCGGCAGACGCATCTCCTCCTCATCCTCGGTGTGCCCATCGTGGTCTTTGCGCTCAGCCAGCTTGCCGGCTGGCAACTCCGGTTCGACGCACACAATCGCGCCCGGACCGAGGTGCTGACCGGTCTTGTCGCCGGCCTTTTCGGCGGCATGTCGGGGATCTGGGGGCCGCCGATCATCGCGCTCCTGATCTCGCTCGGGGTCGACAAGCGCGAGAATGTGCGCGTCCAGGGCGTCGTCTACGTGATCGGCGCGGCGATGCTCGCGGTCGCCCATCTCGGCTCCGGCATCCTGAACGGCGCCACCTTGCCCCTGTCGTTCGCCCTGACGCTGCCGGCGATGGCCGGGCTCTATCTCGGCTTCGCGGTGCAGGACCGGCTCGACGCCGCCCGCTTCCGGCGCTGGACGCTCGTCGTCCTCGCCCTCACCGGGCTGAACCTCGTCCGCCGCGCGCTGACGCTCTGAGGATCTTCTGTTTCGAAATACCTCGGGGGTGTGGGGGCAGCGCCCCCACTCTGGCCCCCACTCCGGCGCCTCAGCCGATTGCCGCCGCCCGGACGTCGTCGTCGATATAGGGCACGTACTGGGCGAAGTTGTCGGCGAACATGTTCACCAGCTTCCGCGCCTGCACGTCGTAGGCCGCCTCGTCTTCCCAGGTCCGGCGTGGATCGAGGAGAACGTCGGCGACATCCGGCACCGAGACCGGCACGTCGAAACCGAAATTGGGATCCTTGCGGAACTTCGCATCGGCAAGCGATCCGTCGAGCGCGGCGGTCAGCAGGGTACGGGTGGAGCGGATCGGCATCCGCGATCCCGACCCGTAGGCCCCGCCGGTCCAGCCGGTGTTGACGAGCCAGCAGGTCGCGCCATGCTTGGCGATCTTGGCCTGGAGCAGCTTGCCGTAGACTTCCGGCCGGCGCGGCATGAAGGGCGCGCCGAAGCAGGTCGAGAAGGTCGGCTGCGGTTCAGTCACACCGCGTTCGGTGCCGGCGACCTTTGAGGTGAAGCCCGAGAGGAAGTGGTACATCGCCTGGCTCGGCGTCAGCCGCGCGATCGGCGGCAGAACCCCGAAGGCGTCGCAGGTCAGCATGATGATGTTCTTGGGATGCCCGCCAAGCGAGGTCGCCGACGCGTTCGAGATCGCGTCGAGCGGATAGGCGACGCGGGTATTCGCGGTCAGGCTGTCGTCGTCGAAATCCAGTTCCAGCGTCTCGGGATCGAAGACCATGTTCTCGACGACCGAGGCGAAGCGATGCGTCGTCGCGTAGATCTCCGGCTCGGCCTCGGCCGAGAGGTTGATCGTCTTGGCGTAGCAGCCGCCCTCGAAGTTGAAGGTGCCCTTGTCCGACCAGCCATGCTCGTCGTCGCCAATGAGCGTGCGCGAGGGATCGGCCGAGAGCGTGGTCTTTCCGGTGCCCGACAGCCCGAAGAGTCTGGAGTGGCGAGACTGAGAGCCCTTGGAGACATCGCTGTCGCGAGTCTGAAGGACGGGCAGTTGACGATGGTGAACTCGGGAATGAAGTCATCGAGTTCCGACCGTTCCGGCCGCCGCAGCAGATGGCGGATGAAAAGGCCGTGCCAGGCCAGTTCCGTCACCATCCGCACGTCCAGCCGGTGTTCGGGATCGGCGCCGGCGTAAAGATCCTGCACGAAGAAGTCGCGGCCCTTCATGTGTGCCAGCATGTCGGCATGGAGCCGGTCGAAGGCCTCCGGCGTCATCGGCGCGTTGTTGTCCCACCAGATCGAGTCTTCCACCGACGGGGTCCGCACCACGAACTTGTCTTTCGGCGAACGCCCGGTGTGCTTGCCGGTCGAGACGAGGAAGGCGCCGCCCTGGCCCAGGGTGCCTTCGCCGCGCTTCAGGGCCGCTTCCACCAGCGCGGGCTCGTTCAGGTTGTAGTAGACATGTCCGGCCCCCGCGATACCCTGATCTTCCAAACGCTGCGAAGGGTTCACCCGTCCATTTGTCATATTCATGCTCCCGATGCCGCGATCCGCGGCTCCTCAAGGGTTCAAATGCACCGTCCCGGCTTTGTGGGGCGCCGTCCGGGCCCCCGCACCGGGGCCGGCAAGGCCCCTATAACATGCCGCTAGAATCTTGGAATAGAAGGCTTTGTCGCGGTTAGCGCCACCATCGCCGTTTTAGCGCAATCATGCCGGCAAACTCGGCGGCGAAACGGCAACGATCCCCGCAAGTGAGGCAAATTAGTCAAATCTTGGCGAATTTCGCCACTTCTGATTCGGGCGGACCGGCCGATTCGCACTTATCAGTTGCTTCTGACGGCCGGAAATTGGACTATGTGTGGAAAATCAAGACAAATGAGAGCAGAACGAGGAAGCCACACATGTCGAGGATCGCACTCGTGGACGACGACAGGAACATCCTGACGTCGGTTGCCATGACGCTGGAGGCCGAGGGATTCGAGGTCGAGACCTATAACGATGGACAATCCGCCCTGGACGCGTTCAACAAGCGACTGCCGGATATGGCGGTCCTTGACATCAAGATGCCGCGCATGGACGGGATGGACCTTCTTCAGCGGCTTCGTCAGAAGACGTCGATGCCGGTCATTTTCCTGACCTCCAAGGACGACGAGATCGACGAAGTGCTCGGCCTGCGCATGGGCGCGGACGATTATGTGAAAAAGCCGTTCTCGCAGCGTCTTCTGGTCGAACGCATCCGGGCGCTGCTGCGCCGGCAGGAAGCGATCGCCACCGGCGAGGTCGCGACGACCGAGGAAACCAAGATCATGACGCGGGGATCCCTGACCATGGACCCCTTGCGTCACTCGGTGTCCTGGAAGGGCAAGGATGTCGCCCTGACGGTGACGGAATTTCTGCTGCTGCAAGCCCTGGCGCAACGCCCAGGCTTCGTGAAAAGCCGTGATCAGTTGATGGATGTTGCCTATGACGATCAGGTCTATGTCGACGACCGCACGATCGACAGCCACATCAAGCGGCTGCGGAAAAAGATGCGGACTGTCGATGATGACTTCACGGCCATCGAGACGCTTTATGGAATCGGGTATCGTTACAACGAAGAATGACACTGGCGTCGAGGATCGATTTGCGCGACCAAACTGAGTCTCGCCGCGCGGATGTTGTCCTCGGCGAGGACTGGACCGCGCCTGAAGGGTTCGTGGAGTCCGAGCTGAAGGCCGGACGCGAACGGCGGGGTTTCATATCGCTCAACCGCTCGCCATTGGCGAGAAAGATCATCACGTTCAACCTGATGGCGATGATCGTCCTCGTCGCCGGCGTGCTTTACCTCAACCCGTTCCGCGACAGCCTCGTGCTTCAGCGCGAAAGCGGCCTGGTCGCCGAGGCGCAGCTTGTCGCCGATGTGTTCGAGGCGCAGTTGCCGAAGGGTGCCCCGGCCAACCTCGCCACCGGCGACGGGATCGACGTGCTGACGGTGGCGCGCGGGATCGAACTTCCAGAAGGGGCCGAGCTATTTGTCTTCGACACGCGCGAGAACCTCGTCGTTTCGACCGTGGGAATGGAGCGGCCTGAACGCGAACTCGTCGGCGGCCTCGAGGGCGACCACCGCTCGACTTTGATCACCGATATCCTGAATTCGATCTGGGAAGTCATTGCCGGCCTGCTGGCGCCGCAGAACGCCCAGAATCCGATCTATGGCGGAGAGGAACTGGCGCGCGACCTGGTGCCCGGCGCGCTGGCGGGCCAGACGCAGATCCGCACCGGCCGCGATGTCGCGGGCGAGGCGCTTTTCACCGTCGTCACGCCGATCCGGCACGACGGCCGGGTGATCGGCGTCGCCGCCATCACCTCGGTCGCCGGAGAGATCGACCAGCTTGTGCGGGTGGAGCGCGAGCAGGTGTTGCAGATGTTCGTCATCGCGATCATCGTCTCGATCGGCCTCAGCCTGGTTCTGGCCTCGACCATCGCCAACCCGCTCTCCGACCTTGCCGCCGCCGCCGAGCTGGGGCGCGACAAGCACGCCCGCAAGATGTCGCCATCCCGCGTCCGCATTCCCGACCTGACGGCGCGGCCGGACGAGATCGGCCGGCTCTCGGGCGCGATGCGCGGCATGGTGGCGGCGCTCTACGAGCGGATCGAGTCGAACGAACAGTTTGCCGCCGATGTTGCGCACGAGATCAAGAACCCGCTGGCGTCCCTGCGCTCTGCCGTCGGCACGCTGCGTGTCGCCAAGCGCGACGACCAGCGCGAGAAGTTGCTCAACGTCATCGACCACGACGTCCGGCGGCTCGACCGCCTGGTCAGCGACATCTCCAATGCCTCGCGCCTCGACAGCGAACTGGTGAAGGAGGAGGAAGAGACCTTCAACCTCCTCAAGATGCTGACCAACATCACCGAATATCTCGGCGGCGAAGCGAAGTCGAAAGGCGTCGACTTCATTTCCGACCTGCCGCCCGAGCCGATCATCATCACCGGGCTCGAGGGTCGTTTGGCGCAGGTCTTCGTCAATCTCATCACCAATGCGGTCTCGTTCTGCCAGGACGGCGACGCGGTCCGGGTCTGGGCGCGGAAGCGGGAAAACCGGGTTCTGGTGGTCGTGGAAGATACCGGCCCCGGCATTCCCGATCAGGCGCTTCAGAAGATCTTCAAACGCTTCTATTCCGAGCGGCCCGAGGGCCAGTTCGGCGAACATTCCGGCCTCGGCCTCGCCATCTCGAAGCAGATCGTCGAGGCGCATGGCGGCGTGATCTGGGCCGAGAATATCCGCCCGACCGACGCCGATATTACCTCTGAACCCCTTGGCGCCCGCTTCGTCGTGGGCCTGCCGGTGTGAGCGCGGGCGGCGCGAAGGGCATGATCCTTCACGCCGGATGCGTTTGTCTGGCCGGCCGGGGCGTCCTGATCCTCGGGCCGTCGGGCAGCGGCAAGTCGGGGCTCGCCCTGCAACTCATGGCGCTCGGCTGCGATCTCGTCAGCGATGACCGGACCGCGGTCGCCGCGCGCGAGGGCGTTCTGGTCGCGACCGCCCCCGAGGCGATCCGCGGCCGGATCGAAGCGCGCGGCGTCGGGCTTCTGGTCGCCGAGCCTGTCCGGGTCGCGCGGATCGCCCTGGCCGTCGACCTCGGGCACCTTGAAGCCGAGCGCCTGCCGCCCTGGCGCGTCCATACCGTGCTCGGCGTCGACCTGCCCCTTCTTCACAGGGGCGAGAGCCCCCATTTTCCAGCCGCAATCCTGCAATATCTAAAGGCGGGTCGGGCGGCATGACGGAGATAGGCGTGGATACCGGCGAAAGCCGCCATCACGGCGGCCGATTGTGACCGGGCCGTCAGGCGCCGGACGCTCGACTGCGATCCACGCGCTTGAGGACCTTGGCTACGAGGTCATCGACAACCTGCCGTTCAGCCTGATCCCGCGCCTTTTGGACGGCCCGCCGCTGTCGCGCCCCGTGGCGCTCGGCATCGACGTCCGCAACCGCGACTTTTCCGCGACCGCGCTGATCGAACTGATCGACCGGCTGACGCGTCTGCCGGAAGTGGCGCCCGAGGTCCTCTATCTCGACTGTCGGCCCGAGGAACTCGTCCGCCGCTTCGGCGAGACCCGGCGGCGCCATCCCCTGACCGGGGCCGACACTCCGGCCGAGGGCGTGGCGAGCGAAATCGACCTCCTGGTGCCGATCCGCGCGCGGGCCGAGGTTCTGATCGACACGTCCGATCTGTCGCCGCACGACCTCAAGGCCGAAATCGCCCGCTGGTTCGGCCAGGGGCCGGCACAGCGCCTCGCGGTTTCGGTGCACAGCTTTTCCTACAAGCGCGGCGCGCCGCGCGGGCTCGACATGATGTTCGATTGCCGGTTTCTGAAGAATCCGCATTGGGAACCGGCCCTTCGCGCCCTCGACGGCCGCGCGTCGGAGGTGGCCGCCTTCGTCGCGGCCGATCCGCGTTTCGACGAGTTCTTCACGCGCACCCGCGATCTTCTCCTGATGCTGCTTCCCGCCCATGTCGAGGAAGGCAAGAGCCATCTTGCCATCGGCTTCGGATGTACCGGAGGGCAACACCGCTCGGTTGCAGTTGCAGAAAAGATGGCCAAGGCGCTTGCGGAGGCCGGTTGGCAGGTGTCTAAGAGGCACCGGGAACTGGAACGACGGGCAGGTGGGGCGCCCGGCACTTTGCAAGGTGACAGGGCGTGATCGGGATCGTGATCGTCGCACATGGTGGTCTGGCGCGGGAATATCTTTCCGCCGTCGAACATGTTGTGGGCAAGCAGAACGGTATCCGCGCGATCGCGATCGAGGAAGATCACGACCGCGCCGCCAAGCAGGCGGAAATCCGGGCCGCGGCCGATGCGGTTGACACCGGCGATGGCGTCGTGGTCGTCACCGACATGTTTGGCGGCTCACCCTCCAACCTTTCCCTTTGCGCCTGCGAAAGCGAGGATCGGCAAATCCTCTACGGCGCCAACCTGCCGATGCTCATCAAGCTTGCCAAATCGCGGCACCTCTCTGTGCCCGAGGCCGCCCGTTCCGCGCTCGATGCCGCGCGCAAGTACATCAATTGCTACGTGGGTTCGGGGCAGGGCAGCCAATGACGGCGCGATCCTTGAAGATCATCAACGAAAAGGGGCTCCATGCGCGGGCCTCCGCGAAGTTCGTCGAGGTGGTCGAGGCGCATGACGCGTCGGCAGAGGTCAGCCGCGACGGGATGAGCGTATCGGGGGATTCGATCATGGGCCTTCTGATGCTGGCGGCATCGAAGGGCACGATGATTGATGTTACGACAAGCGGGAACGAGGCGGCGAAACTCGCCGACGCACTCGAGGCGCTTGTTGCCAAGCGGTTCGGGGAAGACTACTGAGCCAGCCGGGACCGTGATGGGAGGGCACCCGGATTTTACACGACGGAACCGAGACTGACCGAAGCGATCCCGTATCCAAACCCTACGAGATGCGGCGGCTGTCCTATGCCGGAACCTTCAAGAATCCGCTGAAGGCCGGTACGATCCGCACCATCGAGTGGATGACCGGCAAGCTGAAGCTTCTGCGTCTGATCCGCGATTTCGAACGGACCGGCGTGCCGCTGGGCCAGCCTTTTTTCACCAAGGCCGTGGCGACGATGGGCATCGACGTCCTGACCCCCGCCGAACAGGTCGCGCGGATCCCCAAGGACGGTCCTCTCGTCGTCGTGGCGAACCATCCGCACGGGCTGGTCGACGGGCTCGTCATGGGCGAGCTGATCGGCCGGGTGCGAACCGACTACAAGATCCTCACCCGCTCGCTCCTGACCGGCATCCCCGAGATCGAGGAGCACATGCTGCCGGTGCCCTTCCCGCACGAGGACAACGCCCGCGAACAGAGCCTCGAGATGCGCGCCATCTGCATGGCACACCTGAAGGCGGGGGGCGTGATCATCCTCTTTCCCGCCGGCAGGGTCGCAACCACCAAGGGCTTCTTCGGCCCGGCGATCGAACCGGAGTGGAATCCCTTCACCGCGAAGATGGTGATGCGGTCGGGCGCGACGGTGCTGCCGATCTTCTTTCCCGGTCAGAACACGCGGCTTTACCATGTCGCCGACAAGCTTTCCGCGACCTTCCGGCAGGGCCTCCTGCTGCACGAGATCTACCGGGCGCTCAACAAACCCCAGGCGCCGGTGATCGGCCACCCGATCGGGCCGGAGGCGCTGCGCCCCTGGTCCGACGATCCGCGCGGGCTTCTGGCCTGGCTGCGGCAGACGACGCTGAACCTGACCGGCTGAAACGCTCAGGGGCCGCGCTCAGCGCGTCGGGACCGGCGTCTCGCCGCGATAGTCGTAGAACCCGCGGCCGCTCTTGCGGCCGAGCCAGCCAGCCTCCACGTACTTCGTCAGCAGCGGACAGGGCCGGTACTTGGTATCGGCGAGCCCTTCGTGCAACACGTTCATGATCGCGAGGCAGGTATCGAGGCCGATGAAGTCGGCCAGTTCCAATGGCCCCATCGGATGGTTCGCCCCGAGCTTCAGCGACTCGTCGATCGACTTCACGTTGCCGACCCCTTCGTAAAGCGTATAGACCGCCTCGTTGATCATCGGCATCAGGATCCGGTTGACGATGAAGGCGGGGAAATCCTCGGCACTCGCCGCAGTCTTGCCAAGCTTCTCGACCACCGCGAGCATCGCCTTGTAGGTCGGCTCGTCCGTCGCGATGCCGCGGATCAGTTCGACCAGCTGCATCACCGGCACCGGGTTCATGAAGTGGAACCCCATGAACTTCTCCGGCCGGTCGGTGCGGCTGGCAAGGCGGGTGATCGAGATCGACGAGGTGTTCGAGGTGAGGATCGTCGTCGGCTTCAGATGCGGCAGCAGATCCTCGAAGATCGCCTGTTTGACCGTCTCGCGTTCGGTCGCGGCCTCGATCACCAGGTCGGTCTGGCCAAGGTCGGTCAGTTTCAGCGTCGTGCGGATCCGGCCAAGCGCGGCGGCCTTTTCCTCCGCGGTGATCTTGCTGCGGCTGACCTGGCGTTCGAGGTTGCGGTCGATCAGCGCAACTGCCTTGTCGAGTGCTTCCTGGCTGATATCGGTCATCAGCACGTCAAACCCAGCCAGAGCGAAGACATGGGCGATGCCATTGCCCATCTGACCCGCGCCGACGACCCCGACCAACTGGATATCCATTGCCCGCCTCTCATTGTCCTTGCGCAAGACCATAGGCACCGCCTCGCCCCGGGCGCAAGGCATAACGCGGCCTCGAAACCGTTCGAATTGACGGCTTAGCCATTTGGCAAGGCTTGCGGCGCAATCTGCCCGTGGGTGAGTCGAAATGAAGGTGGGAACCAATGGCTTATGAATATGCGGGCGACAGCGTCCTTGACTATTTTCCGTGCCGCTACGGACAATCGAAGCTCTTGTTTCGGGGTCCCCGGCGCAAGCTCGAAGGCGCCTATGCGGCGGTTCTCGGCGGCACCGAGACTTATGGAAAATTCGTTGCCGAACCCTATCCGGCACTGCTGGAGCGTACGCTCGGGCTGCCGGTCGTGAATTTTGGCTACATGAATGCCGGGGCCGATGTCTTCGTCGGTGAACCGGTAATCGTCGATGCCTGTTCGAAATCGCGCGTCACAGTGATCCAGCTCATGGGCGCGCAGAACATGTCGAACCGCTTCTATGCGGTCCATCCACGCCGCAATGACCGCTTCCTGCGCGCCTCGACGCTGATGAAGACGATCTTCCGTGAGGTGGATTTCACCGAGTTCCACTTCACCCGGCACATGCTCTCGGTGCTGAAGGCGAAGGCGCCGGACAAATACGCCCTGGTCGAGGACGAGTTGAAATCGGCCTGGGTCGCGCGGATGCGGCATCTCTTGCAGAAGATCGAGGGCAAGACGGTGCTCCTGTGGATTGCCGGAACGTCCGGCGACGACAAGGACGGGCTGGGGAGCGAGCCGGTGATGGTCGATGCCGACATGGTTTCGGCGATCCGGCCCTTCGCCACGGACCTCGTCCGCGTCACCCCGAGTGTCGTGGCGATGCGGGCGGGAACCGAGGGTATGCATTTCGTGCCGCTCGACGAACCGGCGGCTTCCGCTGTGCCGGGGCCGCAGGTTCATGCCGAGGTGGCCGATGCGCTGGCCCCGGTACTGAAGCGCCTGATCTGAAACGAAAACCCCGCCGTTGCCGGCGGGGTTTCCTCGATTCCGGGAGTTGGATCGCGGCACGCGCCTTTGGCGCGCGCCCTTCCAGTCAGAGCTTTTCGATCATCTCCGGCACAGCCGTGAAGAGATCGGCGACAAGGCCGTAATCGGCGACCTGGAAGATCGGCGCCTCTTCGTCCTTGTTGATCGCGACGATGACCTTCGAATCCTTCATCCCCGCGAGGTGCTGGATCGCGCCCGAGATGCCGACCGCGACGTAAAGCGCCGGCGCCACGACCTTGCCGGTCTGGCCAACCTGCCAGTCATTCGGCGCATAGCCCGAATCGACCGCGGCGCGCGAGGCGCCAACAGCGGCGCCGAGCTTGTCGGCCAGCTTCTCGATCAGGTTGAAGTTTTCTTCCGACCCGACGCCACGGCCGCCCGAAACGACGATGCCGGCGCTGGTCAGTTCCGGCCGGTCAGAGGCCGCGACCTTGTCCTCGACCCATTCCGAGAGACCCGGATTGGCCACCGCTCCGATCTTCTCGACCGGGGCAGAGCCGCCAGACGCCGCCGGTTCGAAGGTCGAGGTGCGGATCGACACGACCTTCTTCGCGTCCGACGACTTCACCGTCTGGATCGCGTTGCCGGCGTAGATCGGACGCTCGAACGTGTCGCCGTCGACGACGCCGGAGACATCGGAGATCACCATCACGTCAAGAAGGGCGGCCACGCGCGGCAGCACGTTCTTGGCGTCGGTGGTCGCCGGGGCGACGATGTGGCTGTAGTCGCCGGCAAGGCTGACGATCAGTGCCGCCGTCGGTTCGGCAAGCCGGTGGCCGAGCGAGGGATCCTCGGCGCAGAGCACCTTCTTCACGCCGGAAATCTTCGCCGCATCGGCGGCGGCATCGGCAGCATGGGCGCCCGCGCAAAGCACCGTCACCTCACCGAGTTTCAGCGCCGCCGTCACCGCCTTCGCGGTCGCATCGATCGAAAGATGCCCGTCGGTCACTTCACCAAGAAGAAGAACAGCCATCAGATCACCCCCGCTTCGTCTTTGAGTTTGGCGATCAGCTCGTCAACCGAGCCGACCTTGACGCCCGCCTTGCGGCCCGCCGGCTCGACCGTCTTCACGACGGCGCCTTCATGATGTTCGGCAGGGACGCATAGCGCGGCTCGTTCAGCCGCAGGTCCACAGTGACGATCGCCGGCATCTTGACCTTGATCGTCTGGAGGCCGCCATCGACCTCACGCGTGACCGTGGCGCTGTCGCCGTCGATCGACAGTTCGGAGATGAAGGTGGCCTGCGACCAGCCGAGAAGCGCCGAGAGCATCTGGCCCGTCGCGTTCATGTCGTTGTCGATCGCCTGCTTGCCGCAGAGGACAAGGCCCGGCTTTTCTGCGTCAACGACTGCCTTGAGAAGCTTCGCGACCGCCAGGGGCTCGATATCGGTATGCACGTCGGACGCGGCCTCGATCAGGATCGCCCGGTCGGCACCCATGGCAAGCGCGGTCCTGAGTGTCTCCTGCGCCTGTTTCACGCCGATCGAGACCACCACGATCTCTTCCGCCTGACCCTTCTCCTTCAGCCGGATCGCCTCTTCCACGGCAATCTCGTCGAAGGGGTTCATCGACATCTTGACGTTGGCGAGATCGACCCCCGTGCCGTCCGCCTTCACGCGAACTTTCACGTTGTAATCGATCACCCGCTTCACAGGCACCAATACCTTCATGGCTGGCAATCTCCCTTAACCGGACACCGCCCCCTGAGGGGCGGCAAGATGAGCTCTCGCCCCGTCCCTTAGCGGTTCCGCGCAGGCGAAAACAGCGAAAAATCGACGCGGGGTGTCGCTTCGACGCCATGTTTGCGACTGTTAGCGCCGGTCAGCGATTGGCGCCAGGAACCCAAAGCACATCGGCGCGGCCGTCGTCATTGGCGATGCGGGCGGCGACGAAGAACCAGTCGCTGAGACGGTTGAGATATTTCACCGCGGCCGGGTTCACGGTTTCGATCCCGGCAAGTTCCACCGCCAGGCGTTCGGCGCGGCGCGAGACGGTGCGGGCAAGGTGCAGATGCGCGGCAAGGGCCGAGCCGCCGGGAAGGATGAAGCTGCGCAACGGTGCGAGGCGGGCGTTCATCGCGTCGATCTCCGCCTCGAGCCGCTCCACCTGGGCATCGACCATGCGCAGCACCGGGTACCCGGCCTCCGCGTCTTTTTCCATCGCCGGGCGGCAAAGATCGGCGCCAAGATCGAAAAGGTCGTTCTGTATGCGGGCGAGGGCGGCGTCGATGTCCCCTTCCGCATGCTGGCGGGCAAGGCCGATGACGGAATTCGTCTCGTCAACGGTGCCATACGCGGAGACGCGCGCGGAATGTTTCGGCACCCGGACGCCGTCGCCGAGCGCGGTTTCCCCGGCATCGCCGGTGCGGGTGTAGATCTTGTTCAGGACAACCATCAGCGCCCCCCGATCCCGCCGCGGATCACCACGAAGAGCAGGATCAGCGCCACCGCACAAGCCTGGGCGATGATCCGGTAGCGCATCAGCCGGTTGGCGTGCTTGCGATTGAAGTCGCCGCCCTTCGCGAAGCCGCCGATCCCGATCATCAGGATCACCAGAACCGCGAGGCAGGCGACGGCCGCGATGATGAAGAGCGGGTCACGGGTCATGGCTGTCTCCTTGGTCCGGCACGTTCTACTCCCTGCGCGCGGCCTGCACCAGCGCCGTGGCCGGGATTTCTGGCGCTCAGCCCTTCGCCAGCATCCAGTGGAGCGCGCGCGCCGGGAGGACGCGCTTGGCCAGCGCCATGACATGGGTTGGCGTCGTCACGTAATAGCGCGGCTTCGGGTTCCGGGCGGTCAGCGCCACGATCAGCTTGTCGGTTACCGCCGAGGCCGGCCATTGCGGCCCCTTGCCGCTGCCGGTGTAGAGCTTGTCGAGAAGGCTTGCCCGGTACTCCTCCCGCCGGGCCGAGTTTTCCCAGTCCACCCATTTCTCGAACTGGAGGATGGCGTTCTTGCGGAAATCCGTCTCGATCGGTCCGGGGTCGATCAGGCAGACCTTGATGCCGGTTTCCGCCATCTCCATCCGCAGGACGTCGGACATGCCTTCCAGCGCGAATTTCGTGGCGACGTAGGCGCCGCGCCATTTCATGCCGACAAGCCCGAGGACCGACGAGCAATTGACGATCCGCCCGCCGCCCTGCGCCCGCATAGCCGGGATGACGCGGTTGGTGAGGTCGTGCCACCCGATCAGGTTCGCCTCGAAGATCGTCCGCAGCGCATCGCGGGACAGGTCCTCCAGCGGGCCGGGAATCGCATAGGCGCCATTGTTGAACAGAGCGTCCAGCGTGCCGCCGGTCCGGGACAGGACCTCGCCGACGGCGGCGGCGATGCTTGATGCGTCCTCGTAGTCGAGCGGGAAGCTTTCCAGCCCCTCGGCCCGCAGCCGTTCGCAGTCCTCGGCCTTGCGACAGGTCGCGAACACCCGCCAGCCCGCGCCGGCCAGCCGCTGCGCGGCGTCGTGGCCAATGCCGGACGAACACCCGGTGATGAGAATGCTTCTTGTCATGCCTGCCTCGCAAAGTCGGTTCTGGCTAGGCGGTTTTCGCAACGCTTGCAATCGCGGATGCCGCCGGCCGATGCCACGATGCCGCAGCGGTCAGCGGGAAATGAGATTGGAGGCGACGTAACCCGAAATCGAGTAATCCTCGGTCCGCACCCAGATCCAGTCCCCGTCACCGACCCCGTCACTGATCACCTTCTGCCCGAGCGTCAGCGCGCCGAGTTCCGGGTAGACCAACGAAGGGCCGGCGCGCAGCGGCAGCCGCAGAACGTCAACGTGCCAGATATTGTCGGTTTCGGACTGGTCCGACGCCACGGCGGCCAGCAGCCGCGGATCTACGCCGGTGGTCGTCGAAAGGTCGAACGGGGCCGGATCGGGGGCCGGCTCCCAGCTCGGCAAGGTGATCGCGGGGGCGACGCTGGCGGCCAGATACGGCCCGTGCACGTTGGTCTTCTCGGGGGTCAGTCTGACGGTCCGGGCAGAGGCGGTTTCAGGCGGCGACGCGATATCGCGGGTTCCTGCTTGAAACAGAACCAACACCACACCCAGAAAAATCGCCAATCTCAACACCGCACCCCCTGACGCGTTCGCGCATGCGACCTCACGCCATCACCTACCTATTAGCGCAGTTTGAAACACGGGGAAATACGCCGGCGCATTCCCACCCGGCGGAATTTCCGGCTGGACCAGACCGGGTCCGCGAATTACACCACATCCATGAGTGACGAGACGGAAGACCGCAACATCCTGCCAGCGACGACCTCCGAACCGCTTTCCCGTGCGATCGGGGAGCGCTATCTGACCTATGCGCTTTCGACGATCATGCACCGGGCGCTGCCGGATGCGCGCGACGGGTTGAAGCCGGTCCACCGTCGAATTCTCTACGCGATGCGCGAGCTGAAGCTGTCGCCGACCGGCGGGTTCCGCAAGTCGGCGAAGATCTCCGGCGACGTGATGGGCAACTATCACCCGCACGGCGATGCCGCGATCTACGACGCGATGGCCCGGCTCGCCCAGGATTTCAACATGCGCTACCCGCTGGTCGACGGGCAGGGCAACTTCGGCAATATCGACGGCGACAACCCGGCAGCCTCGCGCTACACCGAGGCGCGGCTGACGGCGGCGGCCGAGGCGCTGATGGAGGGGCTGGCCGAGAACGCGGTCGATTTCCGCCCCAACTACGACGGCACGCTTGAAGAGCCCGTGGTTCTGCCGGCGGCCTTCCCGAACCTTCTGGCGAACGGCTCCAGTGGCATCGCGGTCGGCATGGCGACGAACATCCCGCCACACAACCTCCACGAGCTGATCGAGGCCTGCCTGCACCTGATCAAGTCGCCCGACGCGCGCGACGAAACCCTTGTCGGCTTCATCCCCGGCCCGGATTTCCCGACCGGCGGCGTCATCGTCGAACCGCGCGAGGCGATCCTTGAGGCGTATCGGACCGGGCGCGGCAGCTTCCGCACCCGCGCGCGCTGGGAAAAGGAAGATACCGGGCGCGGCACCTGGAACATCATCGTCACGGAAATCCCCTATCAGGTGCAGAAGTCGAAGCTGATCGAGCGTCTGGCCGAGGTGATCCAGACCAAGAAGATCCCGCTTCTGGCCGATGTCCGCGATGAAAGCGCCGACGATATCCGCATCGTGCTGGAGCCGCGATCGAAGAACGTCGACCCCGAGATGCTGATGGGGATGCTCTTTCGCAACTCGGACCTCGAAACCCGCTTCAGCCTCAACATGAACGTGCTGATCGACGGGCGGACCCCGAAGGTTTGTTCGCTGAAGGAGGTGCTGCGCGCCTTTCTCGACCACCGGCGCGACGTGCTGGTGCGCCGCAGCCAGCACCGGATGGAGAAAATTGACCACCGGCTGGAAGTGCTGGAAGGCTTCATCACCGCCTTCCTGAACCTCGACCGGGTGATCGACATCATCCGCTACGATGCCGATCCGAAGGCGGCGCTGATGGCCGAGGACTGGGGGCGCAAGCAGGTGCGGGCGACCTCCGAGAAGGATTACGTCTCGCCCCTTTCGCTGCCGCATACCGATGACGGGCTATCGGAAGTGCAGGTCGAGGCGATCCTCAACATGCGGCTGCGGTCCTTGCGCAAGCTCGAAGAGATGGAGCTTCTGCGCGAGCAGGACGAGTTGATGCGCGAACGTGCCGAACTCGACGACCTTCTGGCGAGCGACGCGCTGCAATGGGCGAAGATCGCCGAGCAGCTGCGCGAGACCCGCAAGGCCTTCGGCAAGGACGCGCCCGGCGGTGTCAGGCGGACCACGTTCGCCGACGCGACCGAGGTGGAGGAGGTACCGCTCGAGGCGATGATCGAGCGCGAGCCGATCACCGTCATCTGTTCGAAGATGGGCTGGATCCGGGCGATGAAGGGCCATCAGGCGCTGGACGCCGAGGTGAAGTTCAAGGACGGCGACGAGGGGCGCTTCGTGTTCCACGCCGAGACCACCGACAAGATCCTTCTCGCCGGTTCGAACGGACGGTTCTACACGCTTCTTGGCGCCAACCTTCCCGGCGGGCGCGGGATGGGCGAGCCGGTGCGGCTAATGGTCGACCTGCCAAACGAGGCGGAGATCGTCGATCTCCTGATCCATCGGCCCGGCGAGCGGCTCATCGTCGCCTCCTCGGCGGGCGAGGGCTTTACGGTTCCGGTCGACGAGGTGGTGGCGCAGACGCGGGCCGGCAAGCAGGTGATGAACCTCTCTGACGGGGTCAGGATGGTGGTCTGCAAGCCGGTCTCCGGCGATCACGTGGCGATCGTGTCGAAGAACCGCAAGCTCCTGGTCTTCCCGCTGGCGGAACTGCCGGAGATGACGCGCGGCAAGGGCGTTCGCCTGCAGAAGTACAACATGGCGCGGGGCCGGCAAGGGGTGCTGGAGCTTGACGGCGGGTTGTCGGACGTGACGACCTTCACGCTTGCCGATGGGCTGAGCTGGGCGATGCCGAACGGCAATACCCGCACCGAGACCGCCATCGCCGACTGGATCGGCCGCCGTGCCGGCGTCGGCAAGGCGCCGCCGCACGGCTTCCCGCGCGACAACCGCTTTACCTGAGGGGACCGCCTCGGCGATTTTCTGATGGGTGGCGCCGGCGGGTGCAGGCGGAGCTGGTGTCCATCCCGACGCAGTAGCAGCACGGGATCCCCTTTCGCCTTGCTTTGCCTTGCGGTGTGAGGGCGACGTCGGGAAAAGCATACGTCGTAAGGCAGGTCAGCAAAAACCTACGGTTTGGGATTTGCGCGCGGAGGCACATGAAACAAGCGGCAGCTGATGCGTCCGCGCCCGTGCCTTCACGTTTCCCGCAGATCGGAATCAGCCTGGCGAGCTTGGCAGGTACTCAGGTCGCCCACATTCGGATCAGATTCGACCGCGTCTTCGTCAACGTGTCGAGCAGGGCCGACTTGCCTTCGCGGGTGTGGACATCGGCGATGGCGCGATCCAGATCGAAGAGCACCTCGCGCTGACCCGCGTCGCGGATCCAGCTCTGCACCCAGCCGACGAGGCAAAGCCGGGTGCCGCGCGTTACCGGTTCCACCCGGTGCAGTGTGGTCGATGGATAGAGGATGAGGCTGCCGGGAGCGAGCTTGAATGCCCGCTCCTCGGCAGTGTCGGCGACGATCAGGGCGCCACCCTCGTAGCTGTCCGGTTCGCTCAGAAAGAGCGTGAACGACAAGTCCGTGCGAAGGCCCTGCATCAGCGCATCGTCGACATGCATGCCGTAGGTCTGCCCTTCGCGATAGCGCGAGAGGATGAGCGGCGTCATCGCCTTGGGTCGGGCGGCGGCGGTGAAGACCGGGTGGGCCGTCAGCGCGTCCATCGCCTTGGCACGGATCGCGTCGAGATCGTCGGAGGCGACGGCCTGATCGTTCGCCTTGATCTCGCGCGCGAACCTGCCCGCGCTCGCCCGCCCGTCGGCGAAGGTAAGAGCTTCGGCGGCCCCGCGCAGGGCCGCTGCTTCCGCAGGCGCCAGGATGCCGTCGATGGCAAGGAACATCGCGTTCACTTCAGCTTGTAGGCGGCCAGTTCGATCTTCGCGGCGGCCGAGTGAAGGATCGAGGCATCGCCCAGCGTCTTGCCCTCGGGTGAAACGTCAGGCAGGGCCTCGCGCGCCTCGTCGAGCGCCGCCACCGCCTTTTCACCAAAGGCCTTCTCGACCGCGTCGTCCTCGCCGGCCATATGCACCGCCTGTTCGCGCGCAACCTCGACGAAACCCCATGCGTCCTGGTATTCGTGAAGTTCAGTCACCGTGCCGTCCTTGACGCCTTCGGCGTATTCGTCGGCAGCCTGACGCAGGATCGCCACCATCGCCTGTGCCTCGGCCGCTTCCGACGCATTTGCATGTTCGCGCGCCTCGGCGATCTCCCTCAGCACATCGGCCAGCGCCGCATCGACCGTCTCAACCGGCGCGCCGGCCTCGACCGCGCCCGCAAGCGCCGTGAGTTGCTCGGCGAAGCCCTCGGCGCCGAAGTCGGCGATGTGATAGGACAACTCGTCATAAATCTCATCTTGCGGGTGTTTCATGTGGGTCGCCGCCTGATCGGCCAGCCCCGCGCGATAAAGCGCGACACCCGCCCTGAGGTGTCCTTCGATCAAACCGAGATCGGTGAGGAATTCGACGACCTCGTCGCCACCCGCGGACGCTCCGGCCTCGCCGCCTTCACCGCCCTCGCCACCTTCGGTCGCCTGGGCGAGCCAGAGCTTTTCCGGTCCGTTGCCGAACCCTGCGGCAGCGGCGGGGCCTGATATGGCGAGCCCGACAGCCGCCCCGGCAAGGGTCAACGTGGTCCAGGCGGAAGGCGATACGCGGCGCGGTGTATTGGAAGAATCGGTCATATGCAGCCTCACAGTCTTTCACCGCAAGACAGGTAAAAGAGCGGGTGTCCGCGGTCAATATAATCCGACAAAAAAAGTCAGATTAATTTCGACCAACTGCAAAACCGCTGGCGGGGCAGAGCCAGGCTCCGCCCCGCCGCCACGCCCATGACCGGGCGCGCTCAGGAATAGAGCGCCGGAACGCCAAGTCGGGCGTGGATCTGGTTCACCTGACGCTGGTCGATGCCCATCGCGGTTGCAAGCTGGTGGAGGTATTGCGCCTCGTTCCGGTTGTCGAGGTCGATGGCCATGACCGACATCGTGTAGACCTGCGCCTCGAGCCCGCGCGGCACCTGACGCGCGAGGCCGTCGATATCGACGGGCGCCCGCATCTCGGCATCGACGAAGCGCTTTTCCTCGGGCGACACGTCGCCGAGGTTGCCGAGCAGCTTGTCGCGCTCGTGCGCGTCGATCTTGCCGTCGGATTTCGCCGCCTGAATCATCGCGCGCAGCATCAGGGCCGCCGCCGCGTCCTGTTCGCGGGTGGGTTGCACGTCCGGCTCGCCCCGGTTGCCGAGCGACTGGTTGAGGATATCGCCGAAGCTGCCGCCCCGGCCCGTGGTGCTGCCGGCGCCGGCACCCGCCAGCCCGCCGAGAAGTCCGCCGAGCAGATCGCCGAGCCCGCCGCCCTGTGTTCCGCCTTGCGTGCCGCCCTGACCAAGTCCGCCGATGAGGTCGTCAAGTCCGCCGGTTCTGCGGCGCGACGGTTCCGCCGCCTGTCCGCCACCGGGCGCATATTGGCCAAGTTCCTCCAGGAAATCGCCGAGCCCGCCGCCGGAACCGCCGAGAATGCCGCCGTCTCCGTTGGTGCCCGCACGGGTCGTGCCGCTTGGTGCCTGCGCTGTGCGCCCGCCCAAGAGGTCGCCCATCATGTCTTCAAGCCCGGTTCCCTTTCCCCCCGGGGAATAGCTGCCGCCGAACGGCCCGCCGCCGCCGGAACTGCTCGCGCCACCCTTCTGCATCATGCTGCCAACGCCCTTGGCGACGGCCACGCCGATGGCGACCTTGGCCAGTGTTCCCATAAGACTCATGTAGCGTCCCTCTCTACTCAGACTGAAAGAAGATAGGTTAGCGGGTCGCGCCGATAAGGGGGAAAAATCCCGTGCGGGCTTCAGCTTTCGGCGACATTCAGCCAGACCCCGCCTTCGGGACGCAGGGTCAGGATCAGCACCGGTTTCGGATCGCGCCCCGGAACCGGTGTGAAGCGGAACCGGGCGAGGAGCGTGGCGAGGATGATCACCGCCTCCTGAAGCGCGAAGGAGGCGCCGATGCAGATCCGGGGGCCACCGCCGAACGGCAGGTACGCGAACCGGTCCACCGCCTTCGGATCGGTGAAGCGGGAAGGATCGAACCGGTGCGGATCGGGCCAGAGCGCGTGGTTCCGGTGCAGCGCATAGATCGGCAGCATCACCGTGTCGCCGGGGCGCACCTCGCGCCCGCAAAGCGTGTCATGTGCCCGCGCGGTCCGCGACAGGAACGCGGCCGGCGGGTAAAGGCGCAGCGCCTCGTCGACGATTTGCCGGCAATAGGGCAGGGCGGCGAGGTCCGCGACCGTCGCCGCGCGGGCGCCGAGCGCCGCCTTCGCCTCGGCCCGCGCCCGGTCCTGCACGCCGGGATCGAAGGCCGAGAGATAGAGCGCCCAGGCCAGCGTCAGCGCCGTCGTCTCGTGTCCCGCGACGATGAAGGTCAGGAGGTTGTCGCGCAATTCGGCGGTGTTCATCCGCCGCTTCGTCTCCGGGTCCTCGCCCTCCAGCAGCAGGTCGAGGAGGTCCGGCACCTTCCCCGGCCCGGCTCCGCGCCGGTGTTCGATCGCGGCATCGGCCATCGCCTTCATCGCCCGCATTGCCGGGGCGTTGACCATCCGCGACGGGCGCGGCACCCAGGCCGGCGCGCCGATGATATCGAGAAGCGAGACCCGCGCGGAGCCGGCGATATAGGCGTCGATGGCGCGGTGCACGCCGCTGCGGTCGAAGGCCTCGCCGCCTGAAAAAGTGACGTCGGAGATCACTTCGAAGGTCGTCGTAACCATCTCGTCGTAGAGGTTCGCGGCGCGCCCGGCCTGTGCCGCCACCCGTTCCGCCGCGCGTTCGGCGGCAAGCGTCATCACCGGGGCCAGGGCCTGAACGTTCCTGACCGAAAATGCCGGGGCCGCGGCGCGGCGTTGCCAGTGCCAGTGCGCGCCCTCGGCGATGAACAGGCTGTCGCCGATGGCGGGGCCGAGGATCATCTTCGTCACGTCGGACTTGGGGTAATCCTCGACCCGGTCCTTGAGGATGCGCCGGTTCGCGCCGGGGTCCATCACCATGTGCCAGCGCTTGACGGTGCGCCCCGACACCATCGGTTGCCGGGTCGCGATCTCCGGGATCAGTTCCAGAAGGTTGCGCTGGCCGGTGCGGAAACTGTCCCAGACGCCCAGGGGTCGGGTCCCAAGCGGCACCTGCACGGGCGTGGCGGCGGGATGCGGCATGTCCATCGGCCAACTCCTTGAGCCACTCTTATATAGGGTCGGGGCAGGGTCGGCCAAGCCCCAGCCGCCAAGCCCCGGCCATTGCCGCGATGACCCGCCTCGGCTAAGGCTGGCATCGCGAAACCGGGGACACCATGCAGATGCGCAGCCTTCTCGCCGTTCTGGCGCTAACCTTCCTCGCGGCCTGCGCCGCCGACGATCTGAGCCAGCCGCCGACCGACTTCGGCGAATTCGCGCTCGGCTACAACATCGTCGTGGCGAAGAACGCCAAGCCCATCGGCCCGTCGCGCACCGCGACGGCGGAGGAGTGGGAGACGGTGTTGAAGGAGGCGATCGGCGCCCGGTTCGGCCGCTACGACGGCGACAAGCTTTATCACATCGGCATCGGCGTCGACGGCTATGCCCTCGCCGTGCCGGGCGTGCCGGTGGTCCTCAGCCCGAAATCGGTGCTGGCGATCACCGTCGATGTCTGGGACGACACGGCCGGCCGCAAGATCAACGCCGAGCCGAAGACCTTCACCGTCTTCGAGCGGCTGTCCGGCGAAACCGTCGTCGGTTCCGGCCTGACCCAGACGAAAGAGCAGCAGATGGCCAATCTTTCGGCCAATGCCGCGCGGTTGATCAACAACTGGCTGATCGAGAACGGGGCCTGGTTCACCCTCGAGGCGGTCGCCGCCCGCGCCCTTTTGCCGAAACCCGACGCGGCCCCGCTGCCCGCCACAGAAGCCGCGCCTGCCGCGTCGCAGGCGGCCCCCGCCAACTGACGCTTGATTTTTCGCGGGCCAGCCGATAGGCAGCGCGCGATATTGACACGGGGCATTCAGGCCCCCCCAGACCACGAGGCGCCCGCGACATGGCAAAGGCAAAGTTTGAACGGAATAAACCGCACGTGAACATCGGGACGATTGGTCACGTCGATCACGGCAAGACGACGCTGACGGCGGCGATCAC
>NCEA01000044.1 GCA_002280515.1 Rhodobacterales bacterium 32-67-9 | reverse complement strand
GGACGCTGAACCGCTAGCGGTCATCGACACCCTGCCCGGTCTCGTGACAGTGCGGGGGCGGATGGAGCTTGCCGCCAAGCGCGACAATGGCGCGACGGTCTTCGTCGACTATTCCCACAAGCCCGGCGCGCTTGCTTCGGCGCTGCAATCGCTGCGCCCGCATGTGATGGGCCGCATCGTCGTCGTCTTCGGTGCCGGCGGCGACCGCGACCGGCTGAAACGGCCGCTGATGGGCGAGGCGGCGGCGGCCCATGCCGACGTGGTGATCGTCACCGACGACAACCCGCGCAGCGAAGACCCCGCCGCGATCCGCGCCGAGGTGATGGCCGGCTGCCCCGAGGCGACCGAGGTCGGCGACCGCGCCGAGGCGATATTGCGCGGCGTCGATGCGCTGCAACCCGGCGATGCCTTGCTCATCGCCGGCAAGGGGCACGAGACGGGGCAGATCGTCGGCACCGATGTCTATCCCTTCGACGATGCCGAACAGGCCAGCGTCGCTGTCGCAGCCCTCGAAGGGCGGATCTGATGGCGGCGCTCTGGACTTCGGCAGAAGCCACCGCCGCTACGGGCGGGCGGGCAACGCAACCCTTTGACGCGATGGGAATTTCCATCGACACCCGCAGCCTTGAGGCCGGCGATCTCTTCGTCGCGCTGAAGGATGTGCGCGACGGCCACGACTTCGTCCGCCAGGCGCTCGACAAGGGCGCGGCGGCGGCGCTGGTCTCGCGCATCCCGGAAGGCTGCTCGGAGGCCGATCCGCTCCTGATCGTGCCGGATGTCCTGGCCGGGCTGACCGCCCTCGGCGCTGCAGGACGGGCACGCACCAAGGCCCGGGTGATCGCGGTGACCGGCTCGGTCGGCAAGACCTCGACCAAGGAGATGCTGCGCGCGGTCCTTGCCGGGCAGGGCCGTGTCCATGCCGCCGAGGCGAGCTTCAACAACCATTGGGGCGTGCCGATCACGCTGGCGCGGCTGCCGGTCGACGCCGATTTCGCGGTGATCGAGATCGGCATGAACCACCCCGGAGAGATCGCGCCCCTCGCGCACCTGACCCGGCCGCATGTGGCGATGATCACCACCATCGCCCCCGCCCATCTCGAAGCTTTCGACGGGCTCGACGGGATCGCCCGTGAAAAGGCCGCGATCTTCGACGGGCTGGAACCGGACGGGATCGCGGTGATCCCGTCGGGCCTCACGGTCACGCCGATCCTCGCCGCCGGCGCGGCGCGCGCCGCCCGCGTCATCCGCTTCGGCTCCGAGGCGGACGACGACTACCGCCTGACCGGCGTCCGGCTGGCCGACGACACGACCATCGTGACCGCGACCCGCCTCGGCGCGCCGATCCTCTTCAAGGTCCAGACCGCAGGCCGCCACTTCGCCGCCAACGCGCTCGGCGTCCTCGCCGTGGCCGAGGCGACCGGCGCCGACCCGGCCGTCGCCGCCTGCGACATCGGCCGCTGGAGCCCGCCGCCGGGGCGCGGCCAGCGCGAGCGGATCTACCTCGACATCGTCGACGAGAACCTGTCCTTCGACCTCATAGACGATGCCTTCAACGCCAATCCGGCCTCGATGGAGGCCGCGCTCGACGTGCTTGCGGCGGCGACGCCGCGCGACGGCATCGGCCGCATCCTCGAAGGCCGCCGCATCGCGATCCTTGGCGACATGCTGGAGCTTGGCCCGGATGAGGCCGCGATGCACCGGGCCATCGCGGCGCTTCCGACCCTCGGTCGGGTTCACCTCGTCCATTGTGTCGGCACGCGGATGCGCGACCTCTGGGAGGTGCTGCCGGCGCCGAAGCGCGGGGAATGGCACGAAACCGCCCCGGACCTTGCCGCCCGCGCCCATCATCTGGCCGACGCCGGCGATGTTCTGCTGGTCAAGGGCTCCAAGGGATCGAAGGTCAGCCTTGTGGTTGACGCACTCCGCAAACTCGGGCAACCGGGCGCGGGCGAAGCGCGGGGGACGGAGTAGATGCTGTATTGGTTGTCCGGTCTGGCCGAGGGGGGCGATGTCTTCAACCTCTTCCGCTACATCACCTTCCGCGCCGGGGCCGCGTTCTTCACGGCCTTGGTCTTCGGGTTCCTCTTCGGCCAGCCGCTGATCAACCTCCTGCGCCGCAAGCAGAAGAAGGGCCAGCCGATCCGCGATGACGGCCCGCAGACGCATTTCGCCAAGGCCGGCACGCCGACGATGGGGGGCCTCCTGATCCTGTCGGCGATCCTCGTCGCGACCCTGCTCTGGGCGCGGCTCGACAACCCCTATATCTGGATCGTCCTCTTCGTGACCTATGGCTTCGGCCTGATCGGCTTCGCCGACGACTACGCGAAGGTGACGAAGCAGAACACCAAGGGCGTGTCATCCCGGGTCAGGTTCCTTCTCGGCCTGCTGATCGCCGCCGTCGCGGGCGGCATGGCGGCCTATGTCCACCCCGCCGACCTCACCAACCAGCTCGCCTTCCCGGTCTTCAAGAACGCCCTCCTCTATCTCGGCTGGTTCTTCGTCCCGTTCGCGACGGTGGTGATCGTCGGGGCGGCGAACGCGGTGAACCTGACCGACGGGCTCGACGGGCTGGCGGTGATGCCGGTGATGATCGCCGCCGCGACGCTCGGGGTCATTGCCTATGCCGTCGGCCGGACCGACTTCACCGAATATCTCGGCGTCTACTATGTGCCGGGCACCGGCGAGATCCTGATCTTCACCGCCGCGCTGATCGGTGGCGGGCTGGGGTTCCTCTGGTACAACGCGCCGCCGGCCGCCGTGTTCATGGGCGACACCGGGTCATTGGCGCTCGGCGGCGCGCTCGGCGCCATTGCCGTGGTGACCAAACATGAGATCGTGCTGGCCATCGTCGGCGGCCTCTTCGTGGTCGAGGCGCTGTCGGTGATCATCCAGGTCGCCTATTTCAAGCGCACCGGCAAACGGGTGTTCCTGATGGCGCCGATCCACCATCACTTCGAGAAGAAGGGCTGGGCCGAGCCGCAGATCGTCATCCGCTTCTGGATCATCTCGCTGATCCTCGCGCTGATCGGGCTCGCGACGCTGAAGGTGCGCTGATGCGCGCGGCGGACGGTGCGCGGCTGGGCGACCGGACCGCGGAGGGTCAGGCGGCGAGGCGGCGGGACGGCAGCGCCGCAAGCACCGGCGAGCGCCGTGCGGCGGGAAGGCTGGCAAGGCGGCGGAGCGCGATCGCGCCACCCACGACCACCGTCGCGGACAGGAGAGGCGACTGCTGCAAAGCCGTTCCGAACTCCGGGTAGCCGAAGGCTGCGACGGCTGCGCCGAGCCGGGCGATAGCGGTTGCCTCGACGAACGCCGCGTGCGCGGGCAGAAAAACGCTGATCGCCGTGGCGGCGGTGCCGACGATGAGGGCGGTGATCAGGCCGGTGAAAAGCGGCAGCGGCACACCGTGAACGGTCATGTCGTGGCGCAGGAAGCCGATGACACCGGCCGCGAACGCCATGAGCGTTGCGAACAGGATCAGGTGGCGCGCTGCGCGAAGCCTTTTTGCGACAAGTCCGACCATCGATGCCCCCATGACTTTCCCCGAGGATCGGTCTGACATCTGAATGAAGCGCGAAGGCGACCAAATCCGAGCATGATTGTGGCCGACCCCGGGGGGCGGGATACCCACGGGGCCGCCACCGACTTGCAGGCGGCAGAGGCGCGCGGCATTGTCCGCGGGCATGAGGAGAAGGGTCGTGTCATGATTCCAGTGCAGGGATTCGAGGGCCGCAAGGTCGCCGTGCTTGGGCTTGGCCGGTCGGGTCTGGCGACGGCGCGGGCGCTGGTCGCGGGCGGGGCGGAGCCCTGCCTCTGGGACGACGCGCCCGAGGCGCGCGCGGCGGCCGAGGCCGCGGGCTTCGGGCTGACCGACCTGACGCGCGCCACGGCCTGGGACGGGGTCGCGGCGCTGATCGTCTCGCCCGGCATTCCGCACCTTTACCCCGAGCCGAACCGCCTCATCGCCCGCGCGATGGCGGCCGGCGTGCCGGTCGACAACGATATCGGCCTCTTCTTCCGGTCCTGGTCCGCACCGGACTGGGACGAGATGGACCAGGTGCCGAAAGTCGTCGCGGTGACCGGGTCGAACGGCAAGTCGACGACAACCGCGCTTATCCATCACATTCTCAAGGTAGCCGGGCGCCCCACCCAGATGGCCGGCAATATCGGGCGCGGCGTTCTCGACCTCGATCCCGCCGAGGAGGGCGAGGTGGTGGTGCTCGAGCTGAGCTCCTACCAGACCGAGCTTGCCCGCGCGCTGACCCCCGACATCGCGGTCTTCACCAACCTTTCGCCCGATCACCTCGACCGGCACGGCGGCAAGGGTGGCTATTTCGCCGCCAAGCGGCGGCTCTTTGCCGAAGGCGGGCCGGACCGGGCGGTGATCGGGGTGGACGAGGTCGAAGGAGAGTTCCTGGCCAACCAGATGGCGCAGGGGCCGGCGGACGACCGGGTGATCCGGATTTCCTCGGGCCAGAAGCTCGACGGCGCGGGCTGGACCGTCTTCGCCCGCAAGGGATTCCTCGCCGAATGGCGCAAGGGCCGGCAGGTCGCCGCGATCGACCTGCGCGAGGTCGGGGGCCTTCCCGGCGCCCACAACCACCAGAACGCCTGTGCGGCCTATGCCGCCGTCCGCAGCCTCGGCCTTGCCCCGAAGCTGATCGAAGGCGCGCTGCACTCCTTCGCCGGGTTGCCGCACCGCAGCCAGCTTGTCGGCGAGAGGGGTGGCGTGCGCTTCGTCAACGACTCGAAGGCGACGAATGTCGACAGTGCCGCCAAGGCGCTTCAGGCCTTCCCGAAGATCCGCTGGATCGCCGGGGGCCTCGGCAAGGACGGTGGCATCGCGGCGCTGAAGCCGCATCTTGGTTCGGTCGTGAAGGCCTATCTCATCGGCCATTCCGCGCGCGACTTCGCGCTGGAACTCGGCGACACCGCGCATGAGATCTGCGAGACGATGGAGCGTGCCGTCGAAAGGGCGGCGGCCGAGGCCGAAGCGGGGGAAACCGTGCTTCTCGCCCCGGCGGCGGCGTCCTTCGACCAGTATCCCAACTTCGAGAAGCGCGGCGAGGATTTCGCGGCGCGTGTGGCGGACTGGTTGGCGCGGGCCTAGCCCCGGTTCGTCCGGCGGCGGGGGACAGTCCCGGCCGGACTTGCGGGATTGCAGCCCCAGCGCGGCCAATGGCCAGGAATGGCCGCAGTTTCGACAGGAAATAGTCGGAATGAGCGGGCTAGGACCGTATGATCCGCTTACGTAGCGGCACCCAGATGTGAAGGAGGCCCCAAATGCCGAAACCGTCCAGCTCTGGTGGTGGAAAGACCGCGCCGACGCCGCCCGCCGGCGCCATCGTCGGCACCGACAGCGCCGACCTCATCACGCCGCTCTCTTCCGGTATTTTCGCGACGCCCGGCGACGACGTGATCTGGGGACTCGGCGGTGACGATGAGATCGACGGCGGTGACGGCAATGACGTGATCGAGGCCGGGGCAGGGGACGACACGATCTATGGCGGCGCGGGCAACGACGTCATCAACGGCGGCGACGGCAGTGACGTGATCATCGCCGGGACCGGCAGCGACACGATCGACGGCGGCACCGATGGCGGGATCGACACGGTGATCTATTACGGCGAGGCCGGGGTGGATTACGACTACACGATCCAGACGACGACCGTCGGCAAGGGCAAGAACCAGCAGACCGTGGTCACGGGCTTCACCGTCACGGCGCTCGACGGGTCGGGGGACGTGGACATCATCACCAATGTCGACGAGCTCCTTTTCGTCCAGTTGCCGGCGGCCGGCGACATCATCACCCAGGGTGACTTCGACTACGCGCCCTTCGACGGCACCGCCACCGTGGACGTTCTGGCCAATGACTACCTCGAAGGCGGACAACCCGGCGTCGGGCTGACGCTGACCGCCATTCTCGACGTGCAGATCGACCTCGATCAGGACGGCGTCAACGATCTCGACCTCATTCCGGACGGTCAGCCGCTCAGCTACTACACGGGCGGCGGGCTTCTGAACGACGGCTCGCTCCTGACGCTCAATCCCGACGGCACGCTGACCTGGGACCCGAACGGCGTCTACAACACCGAACCCGGCGCGGGCGAGGCGCCGCCGGTCGTGCAGTTCTGGTACGAGGCGAGCGACGGGGCCGGCAACGTGCAATACGGCGACGTCACCTTCCAGGTCACCTATCCCGCACAGACCGGCGACATCCAGTTCGAGGACATGGTCGGCGTCTATGACGACATCACCGCCGAGCTGATGGGGATCTGGATCTATCAGGACGGCCCGAACGGCAGCTACTGGATCAGCCAGCTGAGTTCCGCCACCAATTATTTCGAAAAGCGCGACGAGGGCGCTTCGAGCTTCGACTACGATGGCGACGGCGACGACGAGTTCCGGATCTGGACCGACCCGAATGGGACGACCCACGAGATGAACGTCAAGCACAAGGACAACGCACCCTTCGACCTCGGCGGATTCGCGATGATCGGCTTCGACGCGGGCGAGACCGCCGAGATCGTCTTCTCCGACGCCGCCGGCAACGCGATCGGACAGGTGACGGTGACCTCGGCCGATGTCGATCCCGACGGGGTCTTGCGCTTCGCCAATGCCACGGATGTCATACAGTTCAACGTGATCGCCGGGGCGGGCGACGAGTTCTACGTGGACGACATCATCCTGGCCTGAGCGGCGCGATCTTCTGTCTCGTCTGGTCCGGGCTTGACCTGCTAGGCTGGTCCCATGACAGGGAGATCCGCCATGCTTGAAGGCCATTGCACCTGCGGGAGTGTCCGCTACCGGATGACCGACCGCCCGCTGTTCACCCATGCCTGCCACTGCACCTGGTGCCAGCGCGAAACCGGCTCCGCCCACGTGCTGAACGCGATGATCGAGAGCGACCGGCTGGAGCTTGTCCGCGGCGCGCCGGTCGAGGTCGCGACCCTCTCGGCCTCCGGCAAGGGCCAGATCATCCTCCGCTGCCCGGACTGTCACACGGCACTCTGGTCGCATTACGCGGGCGCCGGGCGCAAGGTCGCCTTCGTCCGGGTCGGCACGCTTGTCGATCCCGCCGCCTGTCCACCCGACATCCATATCTTCACCTCGACGAAACTGCCCTGGTATGTGATCCCTGAGGGGGTGCCTGCCGTGCCGGAATACTACGACCGGACGCGGTACTGGCCCCAAGCGGCGCTGGCCCGCCGGGACGCCCTTCTGGCGCGCTGAGGGGACGGCGCCGGATCGCCTGCGGGCCGATCTTTCCCTAGCGCCGCCGCGCGTTTCGCGTTACACTTGGTGCCAGACCCGGCAAACGGGCGACGTTGAGGCAGTGAAAGCGGTAATCCATGACGGAAATGGTCTACGGCACCGTGCCCGTAAGGGCGGGCGAGCCGGTTCTGCCCCGCTGGTGGCGCACCATCGACAAATGGTCGCTGAGCGGGGTTCTGGTGCTCTTCGGAATAGGGCTTCTCCTCGGTCTCGCGGCCTCGGTGCCGCTCGCCGAGAAGAACGGGCTCGATCCCTTCTATTACGTGACGCGGCAGGCGTTCTTCGGCGGCATGGCCATTCTCGCGATGCTCGTCACCTCGATGATGTCGCCCGATCTCGTGCGCCGGCTCGGCGTTGTGGGGTTTCTCGGTGCCTTTGTCGCCCTGCTGCTGCTGCCGGTCTTCGGCACCGATTTCGGCAAGGGCGCGGTGCGCTGGTACTCGCTCGGCTTCGCGAGCTTCCAGCCATCGGAATTCCTCAAGCCGGGCTTCGTCATCATGGTGGCCTGGCTGATGGCCGCCGCGCAGGAGATCAATGGCCCGCCGGGGCGGCTCTACAGCTTCGTCCTCACACTGGTCATCGTGGTCTTCCTCGCCCTCCAGCCCGATTTCGGCCAGGCCTGCCTGATCCTCTTCGCCTGGGGCGTGATGTATTTCGTCGCCGGCGCGCCGATCATGCTGCTGACGGGTGTCGGCGGCCTCGTTGTCGCCGGCGGCATCTTCGCCTATGACGCGTCCGAACATTTCGCCCGCCGCATCGACGGGTTCCTTTCGGCCGATGTCGATCCGCGAACCCAGATCGGCTATGCGACGAACGCCATCCAGGAGGGCGGATTCTTCGGCGTCGGGGTCGGCGAGGGGACGGTGAAATGGTCGCTCCCGGATGCCCATACCGACTTCATCATCGCCGTCGCGGCGGAGGAATACGGGCTGATCCTCGTTCTCCTGATCATCGCGCTCTACGCCTCGATCACCGCGCGCTCGCTCTTCCGGCTGATGCGGGAACGTGATCCCTTCACCCGGCTCGCTGGCACCGGACTTGCCTGCGCCTTCGGCGTGCAGGCGATGATCAACATAGGCGTCGCGGTCCGGCTTCTGCCGGCCAAGGGCATGACGCTGCCGTTTGTCAGCTACGGCGGATCTTCGGTCATCGCGTCGGGAATCGCGCTTGGAATGCTTCTGGCCTTCACCCGCGCCCGCCCGCAGGGCCGGATTGAGGATTTCCTGATCAAGCGGGGCCGCTGATGGCCGCCCCCCTTCTTCTCATCGCGGCCGGGGGGACCGGCGGGCACATGTTTCCCGCCCAGGCCCTGGCCGAGGCGATGGTGAAGCGCGGTTGGCGGGTGAAGCTTTCCACCGACGCGCGCGGGGCGCGCTATGCCGGCGGCTACCCGAAGGAGGTCGCGATCGAGGAGGTCGCCTCGGCCACCTTCGCGCGGGGCGGGGTGCTGGCGAAGCTCGTCGCGCCGTTCCGCATTTTCGCCGGGGTGGCGGGGGCCTGGGCGGGGATGCGGCGTGACCAGCCAGCGGTCGTCGTCGGTTTCGGCGGCTACCCCTCGATCCCGGCGCTGGCGGCGGCCTATCTCCTGAAACTGCCGCGGATGGTGCACGAACAGAACGGTATTCTCGGCCGGGTCAACGCGTTCTTCGCCCGTGGGTCCCGTATCCACGCGGTCGCCTGCGGCATCTGGCCCACCGAGGTGCCGGGTGGTGCCGAGGTGATCCACACCGGCAATCCCGTCCGCGCCGCCGTGTCGGAGCGCGCCGGTGCGCCCTATATCCCGCCGGGGGACTACCCGATGAGCCTGCTGGTGATCGGCGGCAGCCAGGGCGCGCGGATCCTGTCGGACGTGGTGCCGGACGCGCTTGCCGCCCTGCCGGACGCTCTCAGGGACCGCCTTCGCGTCGCGCATCAGGCGCGGCCCGAGGATCTCGACCGGGTCGCCGCCGGCTATGCCGGTGCCGGTATCCGCGCCGAGGTGAAGCCCTTCTTCGACGACGTGCCGGCCCGCCTTTCGGAAGCACAACTGGTGATCTCCCGCTCCGGCGCCTCCTCGGTCGCCGACATCTCGGTGATTGGCCGACCGTCGATCCTGATCCCCTTCGCCGCCGCGGCCGGCGACCACCAGACCGCCAATGCCCGCGGCCTCGTCGAGGCCGAGGCGGCAATCCTGATCCCGGAATCGCGGCTTGACGCGGCGACGCTGGCGGGGCATGTCGCCGCGATCCTTGAACACCCGGATGCCGCGACGCGGATGGCCCATGCGGCCCTCGCCTACGGCATCCCCGACGCCACCGACCGGCTGGTCGCGATGGTCGAAGCCCTGAGAGTGAAAGAGTAGACGATGAACGCCGCGACGAAACTGCCCGGAGAACTTGGCCCCATCCATTTCGTCGGCATCGGCGGCATCGGCATGTCCGGCATTGCCGAAGTGCTGATGACGCTCGGCTACCGGGTGCAGGGCTCGGACGCCAAGGCGTCGAAGATCACCGACCGGCTGGTGAAGCTCGGTGCCACCTTCTTCGAGGGCCAGCGCGCCGGGAATATCGGCGATGCGGCGGTGGTGGTCATCTCCTCGGCGATCAAGAAGGGCAACCCGGAACTGGAAGAGGCCCGCAAGCGCGGCCTTCCCGTCGTGCGCCGCGCCGAGATGCTGGCCGAACTGATGCGCCTGCGCTCCAACGTCGCGGTGGCCGGCACGCATGGCAAGACCACGACGACGACGATGGTGGCGACGCTTCTCGACAAGGGCGGGTTCGATCCCACGGTGATCAACGGCGGCATCATCCACGCCTACGGCTCCAACGCGCGGGCCGGGGCCGGCGAATGGATGGTGGTCGAGGCGGATGAGTCCGATGGCAGCTTCAACCGCCTTCCCGCCACCATCGCCATCGTCACCAACATCGACCCCGAGCATATGGAGCACTGGGGCTCTTTCGATGCGCTCCGGCAGGGGTTTTATGACTTCGTGTCGAACATCCCGTTCTATGGGGTCGCCGTCTGCTGCACCGACCATCCCGAGGTCCAGACCCTTGTCGGCCGCGTCACCGACCGGCGGATCATCACCTTCGGCTTCAACACCCAGGCCGACGTGCGCGCGATGAACCTGAGCTACGAGGCCGGCGTGGCGCATTTCGACATCGCTCTTCAGGGCGAGGGCGAGGGGATGGTGATCGAGGGCTGCACCCTGCCGATGCCGGGCGACCACAACGTGTCGAACGCGCTCGCCGCCGTTGCGGTCGCGCGCCACCTCGGCATGAAGAAGGATGAAATCCGCGAGGCGCTGGCCAATTTCGGCGGCGTCAACCGGCGCTTCACCAAGGTCGGCGAGGTGCTGGGCGGGGTCACGGTCATCGACGATTACGGCCACCACCCGGTCGAGATCGCGGCGGTTCTGAAGGCGGCGCGGCAAGCGACGAAGGGCCGCGTGATCGCGGTCCACCAGCCGCACCGCTACACCCGGCTGTCGAGCCTCTTCGAAGACTTCTGCACCTGCTTCAACGAGGCGGATGTCGTCGCCATCGCCGAGGTCTACGCGGCCGGCGAGGACCCGATCGAAGGCGCCAGCCGCGACGATCTGGTCGCAGGCCTTGTCGCCCACGGCCACCGCCACGCCCGAGCGATCCTCGACGAGGACGATCTGGTGCGGCTGGTGCGCGAACAGGCGCGGCCCGGCGACATGGTCGTCTGCCTCGGCGCCGGCACGATTTCGGCCTGGGCCAACGCCCTGCCGCAACGCCTGAAAGGCTGATCCGGTGGCCGGGGCGCTGAAACGCCGCCTCGGGCTCGGGCTCCTCATTGCCTACGGCGTGGGCGTGATGGTAGGGGCGGGGATCTACGTCCTGACCGGCGCCGCCGCCGGGGCCGCCGGCCTCTGGGCGCCCCTGGCCTTCCTTCTCGCCGGGCTCGTCGCGGTGCCCTCGGCGCTCTCCTTCTCCGAGCTTGCCTCGCGGATTCCCGAAGCCGCCGGTGACAGCTCCTATGTCGAGGTCGGGCTGAACCGGCACGGGCTCGCCATGCTGGTGGGCGCGATCAACGTCCTTGCCGGCACCGTCGCGGCCGCCGCCGTGCTGCGCGGCGGGGTCGGCTACCTCACGGCAATCGTGCCGGTGCCGTTCGACTGGGCGGTGATCGGGCTCGGGCTGGCCCTGACCGGCATTGCCATCATCGGCGTCCTCGAAAGCCTGACCTTCGCCGCCGTGCTGACCGCGATCGAGGTCGCGGGCCTCCTCCTCGTCATCGGCGCCGGCTTCAGTGCCGAGCCGGTGGCCGACTGGCACCTGCCTCTGCCGTCGCCGGACTGGGCCGGCATCGCCGGGGCGACAACCTTCGCCTTCTTCGCCTTCATCGGCTTCGACGACCTCGTCAACATGGCCGAGGAGGCACACGCGCCGGAACGCAACCTGCCGCGCGCGATCCTCTGGTCGCTGGCGATCACTGCGACGCTTTACGCGCTGGTCTCGCTCGCTGCCGTCCGTGCGGTGCCGCAGGATGTGCTCGGCGCCTCCGAGCGGCCGCTCGCCCTGGTGTGGGAGGCCGGGACCGGCACCAGCGCCTCCTTCCTCGCCGCCATCGCCGTCGCGGCGGCGCTGAACGGCATTCTCGCGCAGATCGTCATGGCCGCGCGCGTCCTCTTCGGCCTTGGCAAGTGGTCGCCGGCGCTGATGACCTTCCGCCGCGCGCATCCGACCTTCGGCACCCCGGTCAGGGCCACGCTCTTCGTCGGGGTGGCGGTGATCGTCGCGGCGCTGGCGCTGCCGGTGGCGGTGCTGGCCGAAGTCACCACGCTGGCGCTTCTCATCGTCTTCACCATCGTCAACGCGGCGCTCATCGGGGCCAAGCGCAAACGGTCGGAGGCGCCCTTTACCGTGGCGCCGGTTGTGCCCTGGCTTGGCATGGCAGGGTGCATTCTTGCCTTCGCGGCGGCGATCTGGGGGCGGCTCGGATGACGCTGCCGATCGTCCTCGCCTGCCTCTGGGTGCTGGCGGCGACGATCATCGCCTTCCTGCCGATGCGGCGCCAGTTCGTGCCCGGCCTCGCCCTCCTGATCGCCGCGCCGGTGCTGATCGTCTGGCTGGCGGTCGAAACCAACGTCTGGATCGGCCTCGCCGCCTTCGCCGGGTTCGTGTCGATGTTCCGCAACCCCTTGCGGTATCTGGTGAAAAAGGCGATTGGAAAGGCTGGGCGGAACGATAGTGAGGGTGGCGAATGAACCTCTCGATCATCCTTGCCTGCCTCTGGGCAATCATCGCGACCGCCACGGCGATGCTGCCGTCGCGCGACCACCACTGGCGCGCGGCCTACCTCCTCATCGCCGCCGGCATCCCGATCCTCGGCTGGGTGACCTACGAGAACGGCCCCTGGATCGGCCTCATCGTGCTCGCCGCCGGAGCCTCGATCCTGCGCTGGCCGCTGATCTACCTCTGGCGCTGGCTGCGGCGGAAAGCGGCGCGCTGAGGGCAATGACCAACCGCCTCAGGGCGCGCGCTTTTGCAATGTCCGTATTGTGCCAGAGCCGGCGAGTGACCATCCCGCCCGGAGTTCCGGTGCTGTCCGGCCCGCACTAACCCTTGCAAAAGACCGGCTCAGGGCGCCGCACTTGGGCGCCCGGCGAACGCGCCCTGTCCGCCGTCTCAGCCGTAGAGGATCGCGTAGAGCCGGTAGATCAGGCCCGGGTCTTTCGCGAGGTCGACGGTATCCAGTTCCGCGTCCTGCGCGAGCGCGAGGCGTCGTGCCCGTTCCGCGATGACGTGGGACGGGGGGGTATAGGACCGGATGCCTGCCGGCGGGTGCGGTGTGTGTTGGACAACTCTCATCACCATTCTCCCAATAGTGTGCCCTGGGATGATGCTCGCGCCAAAATCGGGCGGTCCGCGGGCGGTTTTGTGCCCGGGAGGGTGTCTTTTCGCGATACTTTTGCGTCAGGCTGATGGCACCCGGCCGACCCCGGGGCTTGCGGCTTCCTTGCCGGCGCTCTAACTCCTCGGGTCATGACGCTGACGCTTCCTTCCGTCCGGGGCACGCTGACCCCGAACCGGCCGCTCGCCGATCTGACCTGGCTGCGTGTCGGCGGGCCGGCGGAGGTGCTGTTCCAGCCGTCCGATGCCGATGACCTCGCGGCCTTCCTTGCGGCGCTGCCCGGTGATGTGCCGGTCTTTCCGATGGGCGTCGGCTCCAACCTCATCGTGCGGGACGGCGGCATACGGGGCGTGGTGATCCGGCTCGGGCGCGGGTTCAACGGGATCTCGGTCGCGGGCACCCGGGTGACTGCGGGGGCGGCGGCGCTTGACGCGCATGTGGCGCGGAAGGCGGCAGAGGCGGGGGTGGACCTCACTTTCCTGCGCACCATTCCCGGCGCCATCGGCGGTGCTGTCCGGATGAACGCGGGCTGCTATGGCAGCTACACGGCCGATCATCTGGTTCAGGCAACGGTCGTTATGCGGGACGGCACGCTCCGGACCATCGGCGCTGCCGGGATGGGCTTTGGCTACCGCTCCTCGGCGCTGCCCGAGGGCGCGGTGATCGTCGAGGCGGTGTTCGAGGGGCCCAAGGGCGACCCCACGGCGCTGGAGGCCAGGATGGCCGAGCAGATCGCCAAACGCGACGCGACGCAGCCGGTGAAGGACCGTTCGGCGGGGTCCACCTTCCGCAATCCTGCGGGATTTTCCTCGACCGGACGGGCGGACGATGTCCACGATCTCAAGGCCTGGTCGCTGATCGATGCCGCCGGTCTCAGGGGCGCGCGGCGGGGCGGCGCGCAGATGAGCGAGAAGCATCCGAATTTCCTGATCAACACCGGTACCGCCACCGCCGCCGATCTGGAAGGTTTGGGCGAGGATGTCAGAAAAAGGGTTTTCCAAATCAGCGGTTTGACGCTAGAGTGGGAAATCATGCGCGTGGGCGAAAAGACGCCCGAGGCAGACGCGTAGAAACGTGAAAAACAGCGGTCCGCAAAAGGACCGGGACGAGGCATAGTTGGCGGGCAGGTCGAGCAGGACAGCCCCCAAGGTGGCGGTACTGATGGGCGGCCCTTCCGCAGAGCGGGAGGTGTCTCTGTCAAGCGGACGCGAGTGCGTCAACGCCCTGCGGGAGGCGGGATATCAGGTGGTCGAGCTCGATGCCGCTCGGCGCTGGCGATGGACAAGACCCGCGCCAAGGACATCTTCCGCGCCGCCGGGCTGCCAGTGGTCGAGAGCCTTCTCGCCCCGAAGGTCGAGGTCATGGCCCGCCACGTGATGGCGCCGCCTTACGTCGTGAAGCCGAATGCCGAAGGCTCCTCGGTCGGGGTCTATATCGTCGACCGGGACGCCAATTCACCGCCCCATCTCGGTGCCGAGATGCCGGACATCGCGATGGTCGAGGCCTATGTGCCGGGGCGCGAACTGACCTGTTCTGTCCTCGGCGACCGCGCGACCTGCGTGACCGAGATCGTGACGGCGGGGTGGTACGACTACCATGCCAAATACGCGCCCGGCGGGTCGTCGCATGTCTGCCCGGCCGACCTGCCGCAAGAGATTTCAGAGGCCTGCCGCGATTACGCCCTGCGCGCGCACCGGGCGCTTGGCTGTCGCGGGCTCAGCCGCAGCGATTTCCGCTGGGACGAGGCGCGCGGCCTCGCCGGCCTTTTCATTCTCGAGACCAATACCCAGCCGGGGATGACGCCGACATCGCTCAGCCCCGAACAGGCGGCGGCCGAGGGGATGAGCTTTGCCGATCTCTGCGCCTGGATCGTGGAGGATGCCTCATGCAACCGCTGAGAGGACCCGAACGCCGCCATGCCGAACCGCCGCGCCGCGATCCGGCGCCGTCGCGCCTTTCCTACCGGGTGGAACGGCTCTGGCTGACGCCGGCGTTCCGCAAGGTGGTGCGGGTCGGCCTGCCGTCCTTCCTGATCGTCGCGACCGTCGTCGGCTATCTTGCCGACGCCGACCGGCGCGGGGCGTTGCAGACGATGCTCGCCGATCTGAGGGAAAGTGTCGAGAACCGGCCGGAATTCCGGGTCAGCCTGATGGCGATCGACGGCGCGTCGGAGCCGGTCGCGAACGCGATCCGATCGATGCTGCCGGTGACTCTTCCCGCCTCGTCCTTCCGGCTCGACCTTGCTGCCCTGCGCGCGACGATCGCGCAGATCGACGCGGTGGCCTCGGCGGACCTGTATATCCGCAAGGGCGGCATCCTTCAGGTAACGGTGACCGAACGCCAGCCGGCGGTTCTCTGGCGCACCGGGACGGGGCTCGAGATGCTCGATGCGACAGGGCGCCGGGTGGCGACGCTGCTCGACCGGACCGCGCGGCCCGACCTGCCGGTCATCGCCGGCGAGGGTGCGGATGCCCGCGTGGCCGAGGCGCAGGAGATCCTCGATGCCGCGCGCCCGATCCACGCCCGCATCCGCGGCCTTGTCCGCGTCGGCGAGCGGCGCTGGGACATCATCCTCGACCGTGACCAGCGCATCCTCCTGCCCGAGACGGGGCCGGTGGAGGCGGTGCGGCGGGTGATCGCGCTCGATCAGGCCGAAGACATGTTGGGGCGCGCCATCACCGACGTTGACATGCGCAATACCAACCGACCGACGATCCGCCTCGCGGCTCCGGGCGGTCTAGATGAACTTGAAACCAAGGTGGCAGGGCAATGACCGATCTCTATCAGGCGCAACGGGCGATGCGGAACATGCGGCGCGCAGCTTTGCAGCGCGGTGTGGTGGCGGTGCTCGATGTGGGCACATCGAAGATCGCCTGTCTCGTCCTCAGGTTCGACAACGCCGACGAGGCGCGCGAGGACGGGCTTGGCCCACTCTCCGGGCAGTCGCAGTTCCGGGTGATCGGGGCAGCGACGACGCGGTCGCGCGGGGTCCGCTTCGGCGAGGTCGACGCGATGCAGGAGACCGAGCGCGCGATCCGCACCGCCGTGCAGGCGGCTCAGAAGATGGCGCAGACGCGGGTCGATCATGTCATCGCCTGCTTCGCCGGCGCCCATCCGAGGAGCTATGGCCTGGCCGGAGAGATCGAGCTGCACGACGGGCAGGTGAGCGAGCAGGACGTGGCCCGGGTGCTGGCCGCCTGTGACGTTCCCGATTTCGGGCAGGGGCGCGACGTGCTGCATGCCCATCCGGTCAACTTCGCCATCGACCACCGGTCGGGCTTCGGCGATCCGCGCGGCCATGTCGGCAACCGGCTTGCGGCCGACATGCACCTGCTGACGATCGACACCGGCGCGGTGCAGAACCTGCTTTACTGCATCCGCCGCTGCGATCTGGAGATCGCGGGGCTCGCCTCTTCGTCCTATGTCTCGGGCCTTGCCAGCCTCGTCGAGGACGAGCAGGAACTGGGGGCCGCCTGTATCGACATGGGCGGCGGCGCCACGGGCCTGTCGATCTTCATCAAGAAGCACATGATCTTTGCCGAAAGCGTGCGGATGGGCGGCGATCACGTCACCTCTGACATTTCCAAGGGCCTTCAGGTGCCGCTTTCCACTGCCGAGCGGATCAAGACGATCCACGGCGGGGTGCAGGCGACCGGGATGGACGACCGCGAGATGATCGAGATCGGCGCCGATTGCGGCGACTGGGAGAAGGATCGCCGCAAGGTCAGCCGGACCGAGCTGATCGGTATCATGCGGCCGCGGGTCGAGGAGATCCTCGAAGAGGTCCGCACGATCCTTGACGCCGCCGGCTTCGACCAGTTGCCGTCGCAGCAGATCGTGCTGACCGGCGGGGCGAGCCAGATCCCCGGCCTCGACATGCTGGCCGCGCGAATCCTCGGCCAGAACGTGCGACTCGGCCGGCCGCTTCGCGTCCAGGGATTGCCGCAGGCGGCGACGGGTGCCGCGTTTTCCTCAACCGTAGGCATGTGTCTCTTTGCGGCGAACCCGCAGGACGAGTGGTGGGATTTCGAGATTCCGGCCGAACGCTACCCGGCCCGCTCGCTGCGCAGGGCCGTTAAATGGTTTAAAGACAACTGGTAACCGCACGATCTTGAGAGGTAGGCGAAATGCCGCTTAACCAAATGGCGAAGACCCCAGATTTTGTGGTGCAGGGGTGTTTTTTGCGTGACCTGACGGGAATCTCTCACTAAAATCGCGCTAATGCGGAAAAGGCGGCCCAAGTCAGGCCGGGGACATGACAGGCGGATAAAATGGCATTGAATTTGACGTTGAACGAGCAGGAGGACCTGAAGCCGCGGATCACGGTGTTCGGGGTAGGCGGTGCCGGCGGAAACGCCGTGAACAATATGATTGAAAAGCGGCTCGAAGGCGTCGAATTCGTTGTGGCGAACACCGATGCCCAGGCGCTGCAGCAAAGCCATTCGACGGCCCGCATCCAGATGGGTGTCCGGGTCACCGAAGGGCTCGGCGCCGGTGCGCGCCCCTCGGTTGGCGCCGCCGCCGCCGAGGAGACGATCGAGGAGATCGTCGATCACCTCGCCGGCGCCCACATGTGCTTCATCACCGCCGGCATGGGGGGCGGCACCGGAACCGGCGCGGCGCCGATCATCGCCCAGGCGGCGCGCGAACTTGGCGTGCTGACCGTTGGCGTCGTCACCAAGCCGTTCCAGTTCGAGGGCGCCAAGCGGATGCGCCAGGCCGATGACGGTATCGAGGCCCTGCAGAAGGTCGTCGACACACTGATCATCATCCCGAACCAGAACCTCTTCCGCCTCGCCAACGAAAAGACCACCTTCACCGAGGCGTTCGCCCTTGCCGACGACGTGCTTTATCAAGGCGTCAAGGGGGTCACCGACCTCATGGTGCGTCCGGGCCTCATCAACCTCGACTTCGCCGACGTCCGCGCAGTGATGGACGAGATGGGCAAGGCGATGATGGGCACCGGCGAGGCCACCGGCGAGGATCGCGCAGTGCAGGCGGCTGAGAAGGCCATCGCCAATCCGCTGCTCGACGAGATCAGCCTCAAGGGCGCGAAGGGTGTCCTGATCAACATCACCGGCGGCTCCGACCTCACGCTCTTCGAACTCGACGAGGCCGCGAACCGGATCCGCGAAGAGGTCGACCCCGACGCCAACATCATCGTCGGTTCGACGCTTGACGACGCGATGGAAGGCATGATGCGTGTCTCCGTCGTTGCGACCGGCATCGACGCCACGTTGTCGCACGCCGAGATCCCGACGCCGCGCCGCCGGCTGTCCGAACCGCTGCAACAGCCGGCGATGGTGCTCGACCAGCGCGCCGACGAACGGGCGCCCGAGCCGGCCCCGGTTCAGGCCGCCGCTTCGGCCGCCACAGCCGCGCGCGAGGAGGCCCGCCAACCGGCCCGGGCCGAGCGCGAGGACGAACGGTCGCTGTTCGACGCGCAGAGCGCCGGCGACGACCTGCCGCCGCCGGCCTATCGCCCGGCCCCCGCACCGCAGCCCGCTGCGGTCCATGTCGAGGACGAGGCCCAGGCCTTCGTCGCCCCGCGTCCGCGCGCGCCCGGCACCCCGACGCCCGAGGCGATGGCCCGGCTCCAGGCCGCGGTCAACCGCGCGCCCGGCATGCAGCAGCGCGCCGCCCAGCCGGCGACCCGGACACAGGCCACGGCTGCGCAGCCGCAGTCGCGCATGGCCGACAAGCCGCGTTTCGGGATCAATACGCTCCTGAACCGCATGGCCGGCCATCCCGCCGAGACGACAGAGCGGGTCGAGCGCACCGCCCCGCCGATGCGCCAGCAGCCGCAGGCCTCGGCCGCCTATGACGACGAACCGGAGATCGACCCGGACCAGGAACGGATCGAAATTCCCGCCTTCCTGCGTCGTCAGGCGAACTGACGCACGGTCACGATTTACCTTGAAGGGCCGGAGAAATCCGGTCCTTTTCTTTTGTGTCACAATGGTTTGCATTGCGGACTTTGTGTTGTTGGCAGAGCTTCGCTTAACTTTGCGTTGAATGTTACATTCCGTCGCAAAGAGTGAGTTGAGCTTCCCCCGCCCGCCCATTACCTCAACGCTACCGAAGGCGTAACCTTCGTTAACTCGAGGTTGAGACGTGCAGACGACACTCAGATCGGCAGTGACATTCACGGGCAGGGGGCTGCATTCCGGCCTTCGCGCGCGGATGTCCGTGCACCCGGCGTCGGCCGAATACGGCATCTGGTTCCGCCGCACCGACGTGATTGGCCGCGATGCGATGGTGCAGGCGCACTGGTCGTCGGTCTCGAACGCGAAGCTCTGCACCGAGATTTCCAACGCCGCCGGCACCAGCGTTTCGACCATCGAGCATGTGATGGCAGCACTTGCCGGTTGCGGCATCCACAACGCGCTGATCGAGATCGACGGACCGGAAGTGCCGATCCTCGATGGCTCCGCCGCGCCCTTTGCCGCGGCCTTCCTCGCGCGCGGCGTGCGCGAACTTGACGCGCCGCTCCGCTGCTTCGAGATCCTCGAGACGGTCGAGATCCGCGACGGCGCGGCTGTCGTGCGGCTGGAACCGGCCGACACGCTGGAGATCGACTTCGAGATCGACTTCGTCGATGCCGCGATCGGCCACCAGCACAAACGCCTCAGCATGGCGAACGGCGCCTTCCTGCGCGAACTATCGGACTGCCGCACCTTCTGCCGTCAGGCGGATGTGGAGGCGATGCGGGCCAATGGCCTCGCGCTCGGCGGCAATCCGGGCGAGAACGCGGTCGTCTTCGACGGCGACAAGGTGCTGAGCCCCGGTGGCCTGCGCCGCGCCGACGAACCGGTGCGCCACAAGATGCTCGATGCTCTGGGCGACCTCGCGCTGGCCGGCGCGCCGATCCTCGGCCGCTATACCGGCAACCGGGCGGGTCACGCGATGACCAACCGGCTCCTGCGCGCGCTCTTTGCCAATCCCGCTGCCTACCGCATTGTCGAATGCGACGACGCGCGCCGCCGGCGGCTCCCCGGGACCGGGATCAACCGCTCCGATATACCCGCCGTCGCCTGATCGCCGGGCGGTGCGAAAGGCGTTTTGCGCCCCGGATTTTTCTGTGCTAGGACGAGGCGAACCGGCGGCCCTGGAGGCCCCCGGCAGCGGAAAAACGTGAAGCAGGAACGGGGTAGGCGGGCAATGGGTCGGGGCGGAAAAGCGGCGCATCTTGTCGGCAGCCTCGCGCTTGTCGCCCTGCTTGCGGCCTGTGGCGGCGGCGGCGGCGAACCCGCGCTTGAAACGCTCGACGCGGAATCGATCTACAAGCTTGGCGAGTTCCAGTTGGAGACGAGCCGCAAGGGCGAGGACGCAGTCAAGTATTTCTCCGAGGTGGAGCGGCTTTACCCCTATTCCGAATGGGCCAAACGTGCGCTGATCATGCAGGCCTTCGCCTATCACAAGGACCGCGACTATGAGAACAGCCGCGCCACCGCGCAGCGCTATATCGACACCTATCCGGCCGAGGAAGACGCGGCCTATGCCAAGTACCTGCTGGCGCTTTCCTATTACGACCAGATCGACGAGGTCGGCCGCGACCAGGGCCTGACCTTCCAGGCGTTGCAGGCCTTGCGCGCGGTGATCGAGGAATATCCCGACAGCGAATATGCCCGTTCGGCGATCCTGAAGTTCGACCTCGCCTTCGACCATCTCGCGGCGAAGGAGATGGAGATCGGCCGCTACTACCTCAAGCGCGGGCACTACAGCGCCGCGATCAACCGCTTCCGCGTGGTGGTGGAGAATTTCCAGACCACGACCCATGTGCCCGAGGCGCTGCACCGGCTTGTCGAAAGCTACCTCTCGCTCGGCCTCACCGACGAGGCGCAGACGGCGGGCGCGATCCTCGGCTACAACTTCCAGTCGACCGTGTGGTATCAGGACAGCTACGGTCTTCTGACCAGCAAGGGCCTCAAGCCAGAGGCGAAGGGCGACAGCTGGCTCGCCAAGGTCTACCGGCAGGTGATCCGGGGCGAATGGCTGTGACGGACGGATGGTGCGTGCAAGCACGCACCCTACGGGGCGGACATGCTGCGCTCGCTTGAAATACGCGACATGCTGATCATCGACCGGCTGGACCTCGACTTCCGGCCCGGCCTCAATGTGCTGACCGGGGAAACCGGCGCCGGCAAGTCGATCCTTCTCGACTGCCTCGGCTTCGTCCTCGGCTGGCGTGGTCGGGCGGAACTGGTGCGGGCGGGGGCGGCGCAGGGCGAAGTCATGGCGGTCTTCGACCTGCCTGAAGGTCACGCCGCCCGTGCCGTGCTGGCGGAGGCTGGCCTGCCGGATGCCGACGAGTTGATCCTGCGCCGCGTCAACGCCGCCGATGGCCGCAAGACCGCCTTCGTCAACGACCGCCGCGCCAGCGGCGAGGTCTTGCGCGCGCTCTCCGACACGCTCGTCGAACTGCATGGCCAGCAGGACGACCGGGGCCTGCTCAATCCGCGCGGCCACCGGCAATTGCTCGACGCCTTCGCCGGCGCAGACCTTGCCCCGGTGCGCCGCGCCTGGACGGACCGTGCCGCCGCCGCGAAGGCGCTCGCCGGTGCCGAGGCGGAGCTGGCGGCGATGCGGGCCGAGGAGGACTACCTCCGCCATGCCGTGGCGGAACTCGACACGCTCGACCCCGAGCCGGGCGAGGAGGCGGAGCTTGACGCGACGCGGCGGATGATGCAGGGCGCCGCCCGCATCCGCGAGGACGTGGCGAAGGCTTTGCAGGCGCTCGGGCCGGACGGCGCCGAGGGGCTGATGGGCGACGCGGTGCGCTGGCTCGAAGGCGCCGCCGACAGGGCCGAGGGGCTGATCGACGAACCCGTCGCGGCGCTCGGCCGGGCGCTGACCGAGCTTGGCGAGGCGGCGCAGGGGGTCGAGACCGCGCTCGACCGGCTGAGTTTCGACCCGCAGGAGATGGAGCGGGTCGAGGAACGTCTTTTCGCGATCCGGGCGTTGGCGCGCAAGCACGGGGTCCTCGCCGACGACCTCGGCGGCTTCGCGGCGGACCTTCGCGCGCGTCTCGGGGCGCTCGATGGTGGCGCGGCGAATATCCGCGGCCTGCGCGACCGGGTTGCCGCGTCCGATGCCGCCTATGACACGGCAGCGTCGGCGCTGACCGACCTGCGGCGCAAGGCGGCAGAGCGGCTCGACAAGGCCATCGCCGGGGAGCTCGCGCCCCTCAAGATGGAGCGCGCCCATTTTGCGACGGAGATCGAGCCCGGCGACCCCGGCCCCGAAGGCCGCGACCAGGTCGCCTTCACCGTGGCCACCAATCCCGGCGCGCCCTCCGGCCCCTTGAACCGCATCGCCTCGGGGGGCGAGCTCTCGCGCTTCCTCCTCGCGCTCAAGGTCTGCCTCGCAAGGGGGGGCGAGACGCTGACGATGATATTCGACGAGATCGACCGCGGCGTCGGCGGCGCCACGGCGGACGCCGTCGGCCGCCGGCTCGAACGGCTGGCCGAAGGCGCGCAGATCCTCGTCGTCACCCATTCCCCCCAGGTCGCGGCGCGCGGCGCCCATCACTGGCGGGTGGAAAAGCGGGTGGCAAAGGGCGCCACGACCTCGACCGTCACGGCTCTCGCGCCCGAGGAACGGATCGGCGAGCTTGCGCGCATGCTCTCGGGCGAGAACGTCACCGACGCCGCCCGCGACGCTGCCCGCGCGCTCCTTGCCGGCTGACCGCCACGCCAGCCCGGTGCCGGTTCATCTTGCCCGAAATATCCCCGCCGGAGGCAACCGGGCCGCCACAAGGCGGCGCGACAAAAGGAACGGCCCGGAACGGGCCGCCGTCGGATCACGCGACGCCCGCCCTCCCGCCCGACGCCCGCTTGCCTGACGCCGGTCTTTCGCATAAGCCGGGGCAACCCGAAGTCCAAGGACCGTGACCCCGATGCGCCTTTCCCGCTATTTCCTGCCCGTCCTAAAGGAAAACCCCTCCGAGGCGCAGATCGTCAGCCACCGCTACATGCTGCGCGCCGGCATGATCAAGCAGCAGGCCGCCGGCATCTATTCCTGGCTGCCGCTCGGCTTCCGGGTCCTGCGCCGGATCGAGGAGATCGTGCACCAGGAACAGATCCGCGCCACGGGCCGACGAACGAGGAGATGATCACCGACATCTTCCGCAGCCATGTCAGCAGCTACAAGGACCTGCCACTGACACTCTACCACGTCCAGTGGAAGTTCCGCGACGAGATCCGCCCGCGCTTCGGCGTCATGCGCGGCCGCGAATTCCTGATGAAGGACGGCTACAATTTCGACGTGTCGAAGGAAGACGCGCTTCACGCCTACAACCGCCACATGGTCAGCTACCTCAGGACCTACGAGCGGATGGGCCTGACCGCGATCCCGATGCGCGCGGCCTCGGGGCCGATCGGCGGCGACAACACCCACGAATTCCTCGTCCTGGCGCAAACCGGCGAGAGCGAGGTCTTCTACGACGACCGCGTCACCGCGCTGAAGCTCGGCGCCCGCATCATCGACTATGACGACAAGGACCAGGTCGCGAAGGTCTGCGCCGAGTTCACCACGCTTTACGCCCGCACCGACGAGACCCATGACGAGGCGGTCTTCGCCGGGGTGCCGGAGGCGCACCGCAAGGTCGGGCGCGGCATCGAGGTCGGGCAGATCTTCTACTTCGGCACCAAGTATTCCGAACCGATGGGCGCGACCGTGGTCGCCCCCGAAGGCACCCGGGTGCCGGTCCACATGGGCTCGCACGGGATCGGTGTTTCCCGCCTGCTCGGCGCGATCATCGAGGCGAGCCATGACGAGAAGGGCATCATCTGGCCCGAGGGCGTGACCCCCTTCCCGGTCGGGATCGTCAACCTCAAGCAGGGCGATGCCGGCACCGACGCCGCCTGCGCCGCGCTCTATGCCGGGCTGCGCGCCAAGGGGCTCGAGCCGCTTTACGACGACCGCGACGAACGCGCCGGCGCCAAGTTCGCCACGATGGACCTCATCGGCCTGCCGTGGCGGATCACCGTCGGCCCGCGCGGCCTTGCCGCCGGCAAGGTCGAGCTGACCTCGCGCCGCAGCGGGACAAGCGAGGAGATGTCGCCCGAGGCCGCGATCGACCGCGTGGCCCAGATCTACGCCCAGATCTCAGAGGGCCGCTGATGCTGAGGCTGCTCGCCTTCGTCGGGGGATTGGCCGGGGCGGGGACGCTGTCGCAGTTCCCCGAATTCTCGCAGCAATACCTCCAGCGTCTCGGCGGGCAGGTCGATGCGCTGGCCGCCGTCACCGCCGATTTCGACGCCTCGGCGGCGAAGGCCGGGATGGACCGCGAAAAGGCGCTCGACTCGATGACCGGGACCGAGTTTCTCGGCTTCCGGCAGGACGACATGCGCAATGCCTTCACGCGCTTCGACCGGCTCTCCGCCGACCTCACACTCCTGCGCGCGGCCGGGCCGGTGGAGCGGGTCTTCATGCCGCAACGCTTCGCCGACACCGATCTCTTCAAGGCGACGCTCGCCGAATTCAAGCCGGCGGTGCCGGTGACGCTGACCGGGCTGACCACCTCCGGGATCGGTTTTCTCGGTGGCTGGGCGGCGGTGATGGGGCTTCTTACCCTGATCGCCACGCCGTTCCGGCGCCGCGCCCCGCGCTGAGGGTCTGCCGCCCTTGACCTTTCGCCGCCGCGCCGCCACCGTGCGTGCGCCCTTCCGACCGGAGCCAGCATGGCCAGCCGCACCGCGCCGTTTTCCCCGTTCGAATTCATGATCGCCTGGCGCTACCTGCGCGCCCGTCGCGCCGAGGGCGGGGTCAGCGTGATGACCTGGATCAGTCTCATCGGCATCGCGCTCGGCGTCATGGCGCTGGTGGCGACGATGGCGGTGCGCGCGGGCTTCCGGGCCGAGTTCGTCGACACGATCCTTGGCGCCAATGCCCATGTCTCGGTCAGCCGCGCGACCTATGTCGATGAGAATGGTGTCTCGACAAGTGCGATCGTCAACCCCGAGGGTGTCGCCGCCAAGATCCGTGCAATTCCCGGCGTGACGCGCGCCGCGCCGATCATCCGGGGTCAGGCGATGGCCACCGCCAACGACCGCTCCAACGTCGCCGAAGTCTACGGCATTTCGCTCGCCGACCTGAAGACCATTCCGAGGGTCGGCGGCTCCGACGATGCGCTGGGCGATATCGGCCGGTTCGAGGAGGGCATCGCCGTCGGCTCCGGCATCGCCCGCGATCTCGGCATCGGCATCGGCGACAAGGTAAAGCTTCTTCAACCGAACGGGGTCAAGACAGCCTTCGGCACCTCGCCGAGGGTCAATGCCTACGAGGTGGTCTACATCTTTTCCGCCGGGCGCTGGGATATCGACCGCACCCGCATCTACATGCCCTACGAGGAGGCGCAGGCCTTCTTCAACCGCGAGGCGGGCGCCGACGAGATCGAGGTCTATGTCGCCGACCCCGAGGCGGTCGACGATTACACAGTGCCGCTTCTCAGTGCGGCGGGCGAGGGCACGCTTCTCTGGACCTGGCGGGATGCGTCAGGCGCTTTTCTGAACGCGCTTGCCATCGAGGACGACGTCATGTTTGTCATCCTCGCGATCCTCGTGCTGATCGCGGCGATGAACATCACGAGCGGTCTGGTGATGCTGGTCAAGAACAAGGGCCGCGATATCGGTATCTTGCGCACGATGGGCTTGACCGAAGGTTCGGTCCTGCGGGTCTTCTTCCTTTGCGGTGCCTTCACCGGGGTGATCGGTACCGTGGCCGGCGTGATCCTCGGCTGCCTCGTCGCCTGGAACATCGACGGCATCATGTCGGCGGTGAACTACCTTAGCGGCGGCGGCGCCTGGGATCCGTCAATCCGTGGCATCTACCGACTTCCGGCGGAGTTGCGGCTTTGGGATGTTGGCCGCGCGGTCGGGCTCTCGCTCATCCTCTCCTTCGTCGTCACCATCTTTCCCGCCCGCCGTGCGGCGCGGATGAACCCGGTGGAGGCGCTGCGCTATGAGTGACATCGTGCTCGACCTCAAGGGCATCGCGAAATCCTACCTGAAGGGCACGCCCGGCGAAGTACGGGTGCTGTCCGGCCTCGACCTGTCGGTCAGGCGCGGCGAGGTCGTGGCGCTGGTGGCACCTTCGGGCGCGGGCAAGTCGACGCTTCTCCACATCGCCGGGCTTCTCGATACCGCCGATGCCGGCACCGTGACGATTTCGGGGCGCGCGATGGCCGGCCTGTCGGACCGCGCCCGCACTGACGTTCGGCGCGGCGAGGTCGGGTTCGTCTACCAGTTCCATCACCTCTTGCCGGAGTTCTCGGCGCTGGAAAACATCGTGCTGCCGCAGCTCGCAAATGCCGTGCCGAAATCCAGGGCCGAGGCGCGGGCGCGGGAGCTTCTGGCCCGCGTCGGCATCGCGCCCCGCGCCGATCACCGGCCGGCGGAACTGTCGGGAGGCGAACAGCAGCGCGTCGCCTTCTGCCGGGCGCTCGCCAACGGCCCCAAGTTGCTGCTCGCCGACGAGCCGACCGGAAACCTCGATCCCGCGACCGCCGATCAGGTCTTCGCAGCGCTGATGGAGCTGGTCCGCGACACCGGGCTTTCGGCGCTCATCGCGACCCACAACCTCGAACTGGCCGCGCGGATGGACCGCGTCGTGCACCTCGACAACGGGGTGCTTCACTGAAGCGAAAGGCCGCGCCGATGCGGCTTCGATGCGGCTGGGGGCGGCAGGGAAGCCCGAGCCCGGCGCGCCCGCGCTCGAGATGATGCCCTGACAGCGCCCGAGGGGCCGCCGCGCGATCTCGGCCGGCTCTTTATCCGTGGTGGCCCGGCGGCTCTGGCAGAGAGCCCTTGCCCCTGGCGGCGCCATCTGATCCGGATCAAGGCGCGGCCCCGGCATCGGTGCGCAGGATGCAGTGACGCGAACCGGAGGTCCCGATGCTGAAACCCGTTCTTCTGATGCTGCTTGCCACCGGCCCGGCCTCTGCCGCCGACGATCTCGTCCTCGGCCGGGACACCTATCACGGCGGCTGCGCCGCCTGTCACGGGGCGGAGGCGAAAGGCGACGGCCCGATGAGCAGCCTGATCAGCCTGCCGGTGCCCGACCTGACCCGCATCGCCGCGCGCAATGGCGGCGAGTTTCCCTGGCTCAAGATCGTCCACATCATCGACGGCCGCACCGGCCTTCGCGGCCACGGCGGCCCGATGCCGCTTTTCGGCGCGCTCTTCGCCGGTGACACCAAGGCGGCCGACGCGCCCGACGGCAGCCCGGTCATCACCTCGGCGCGGGTTCTGGCGGTCACCGACTACCTTGCCTCGATCCAGGTGGCGGAGTGAGCCGGTTGCGGCCGTGGCCCGGCCGGGGCAGAGTGGCAAAAACCGGCTGGAGGTCGAGATGATCCGGATTTTCGCAACGAGTCTCGCGGCGGCTGCCGTGCTGGTGGCCTGCGCGCCGGAACGGCAGGTCTCGGGCCGCGCGCTTTACTCCGATTACTGCGCATCCTGCCACGGCGTTGGCGGCACCGGCGACGGGCCGGCGGCGGCGGGGCTCGGCAAGGCGCCGGCGGACCTCACCACGATCGCGGCCCGCAATGGCGGCAGCTTCCCGATGGTGAAGGTCATGTCGACGATCGACGGCTACACCCGGCGCGGCGACCGCGCCTCGGTGATGCCGGAGCTTGGCATCGCATTGCAGGAAGGCCCGCTGGTGATGGTCGACACCGGCGACGGGGTGGTCACGCCGACGCCGGTCAACCTCGTGGCGCTCGCGGAGTATCTGAAGGGCCTGCAGCGCTAGGTCCGACCGGTCGAAACCTGCGCCCTAACCCTCACATAAGGTCGACGATCGACTTGCCGAGCCTGAACGGCGCGGCGAAGGCGACGAGGCAGACGGCAAGGATCTGAAGCGTCAGGATGCCGGAGCGCGACTGGAGGAAGTCCCATGCGTCGCCCAGGCGCATGACCTCTTCGATCAATTCCTCGTAGGAGCGGGCAATCACCTGGTATTCGCCGGCGATCCCGGCCGTCGAGGGGGCGGCGCGCAGCAGCGCCACGGCGGCACGGGTCACCTCGTCCTCGGCCGCGAAGGCGAGAAAGCTCGCCGGTTCGAATGCCGCCGCCTCCGCTGCCTTCCGCTCCTTGCCGCCCGAGCCGAAGAGGCGCAGCCCGCTCATCGGCGCCGCCCGTTCGGTGACGGCGATGAAAAGCGGCAGATCGCTGTTTTCGGCGGTGGAGGCCGAGAGGAACTCCACCTTCTCGCAGAGGTCGCGGATCGCGGTGCGGAAGGTCGGGCTCGGGTGGTCGGTCTCGCAATGGGCGAGGCGGAAACGCGCGGCATCGCGGTCGAACGCCCCGGTCGCCGCATAGGCGAGGTCGATCTGCCGGTCGAGCTGCGAGCGGTCGGTGGTATAGACCCCGGCGACGACGGCGGTCAGCGCCCCGATGCCGCCAAGGCAGATCCATACCAGGTCGGCGATCTTCCAGGCCCGGCTGGCGATTCCGCGCCGGAAGAGAAGCGCCGCGCCAAGACTGCCGAGAAGGAAGCAGGCGAGGATGAGTGGCAGCTGGTTGTCGTTGACGAGGTCCATCGGTCCCGGGATGCCTGACTGGGCCATACCGTGACGGCGGCGCGGGGCGATGGCAAGCCCGGGCCGCACGCACGCCGGATCAGATCGGCGTGATGGGCGTTGCGCACTTGTGGCGGGCCGGGCGGGCCGCTCCCAGGAGCCGGGGCAGGGCGCGGGTCCGCGCCCATGCCGCGTTACTTGATCTTCTTGCCGGCGATCACCGTATCGGCCTTGGCGGCGCCGGAATGGGCGGTGGCGGAGACCTTGGGTTTTTCCTTCTTCGGCTTCTTGGCTTCCTTGTTGCCGCGACTCTTTTCCTTCGACATTTGGCTTCCCTTTGGCGTGAGTTCCGGGCGGCCCATGCCGTCCGGTCCGATGCTCAGGGGGGTGTCAGGGGAGCCTGCGCCCCGGGGCCGGGGGCAGGACGATGATCCCGATGGGCAGCAGGCGGCCGGACCTGTATCCGCCGGCCTGCAGGCGCGAATCTATGCTTGCGGCGCGGGGGCCGCAATGGGTGTCGAAGGGCTGCCGCCCCCGGGCCCGCTCCTAGTCCTCCGTCCGGCCCCCGCTGTCGCGGTTCCGCTCGTAATGGTGGCGGAGCGGGAAGGGCGGCAGCCAGCCTTCGCGGCGGACGGTCCAGAGCTCATAGGTGGGGCGGAACATGTCGGGTGCGTCGAGGGCGCCGAGGTTGACCTCGACCTCGTCGCCGGATCGCCCGAAGACCGGGGAGCCGCATTCGGGGCAGAAATGGCGGCCCCTGTAGGCCCGCGTCGTCCCGGTGACGGTCACGGCACCCTCGGGGAAGATCGCCGAGGCATGGAACAAGGCGCCGTGATGCTTGCGGCAGTCGAGGCAATGGCAGAGTCCGACGCGATAAGGCTCCCCCACCGCCGTGATCCGCACCGCCCCGCAAAGGCATCCGCCGGTGACTTCGGTCATGTGGGCCTCCCCCGAGTCCGTTCGGGCGCGAGTGTGGGGGAGGGGGGCAAGGGTTTCAACTGGGACCGAGGACCGAAAGGGAAAGGTCCAGTGGACCTTTCCCCGGTCCGATTGCCGGGAGGCGCAAGCCGGACGGCAAGGGGTCATCTTAAGTTCGGAAGGTGGGGTGGCGTCTCGCCTCTCTAAGTCGGGTTCCTGCTCCACTTGTTCGGCCAGAGGCCGAGTGCTTCGCGTTAACCCGAGAGCGCCAAGACGAGACGCCTCGAAACTTATCCAGCGGGCCGGCGGCACCAACCGCCTCGACGGGTTTTCCGGCTATTTGCCGGCGCCGTCGTGGCAGCTATCGCCCGTTTTTCTGGACCTTGCAGATAACGCTGCAAGGCAACGATTTGTTCCTTACCCAAAACACCTTATCGGCGCTCCGGCGAAGCGTTGTCTCCACCGCCTCGAGTTAAGAGCAGATATAAAAGCGTCCATGTGGATCGCTCCTTTCTGCCCCCACATAGGAGGTGCCACAAGATCTAGGGGGTGCCGATGGCGGAGTCAATCGGTGTTGCGGTTTTGCTACACATCCAGCTCCTCCACGAACCGCGCGTTCTCGCTGATATACTGGAACCGCAGCTCGGGTTTCTTGCCCATCAGCCGCTCGACCAGATCGCCGGTCTCTCCGGGAAACTCGTCGTCGATGCTGACCCGGATCAGTTTCCGGGTCAAGGGGTTCATGGTGGTGTCCTTCAGGTCCTTGGCGTCCATCTCGCCGAGGCCCTTGAAGCGCTGGACGTCGATCTTGCCCTTGCCGCCGAGGCCCTTGGCCAGCATCCGCTCCTTCTCCGCATCGTCGGCGACGTAGATGCGTTTGGACCCCTGCGTCAGCCGGTAAAGCGGCGGGCAGGCGAGATACAAATGCCCCTTGTCGATCATCGGCCGCATCTGGGTGAAGAAGAACGTCATCAGGAGCGACGCGATATGCGCCCCGTCGACGTCGGCATCGGTCATGATGATGACCTTGTCGTAGCGCAGGTCGTCGATGTTGAAGCGGGTGCCCATGCCGCAGCCGAGGGCCTGGGAGAGATCGGAGATTTCCTGGTTGCTACCGAGCTTCGACGAGGCGGCGCCAAGGACGTTGAGGATCTTGCCGCGGAGAGGCAGCAGCGCTTGGGTCTTGCGGTCGCGCGCCATCTTGGCGCTGCCGCCGGCGCTGTCGCCTTCGACGATGAAAAGCTCCGTCCCCTCGCGGCTGGTGGCGGAACAGTCGACGAGCTTGCCGGGCAGGCGCAGCTTCTTGGTCGCGGTCTTGCGCGCCGTCTCCTTCTCCTGCCGGCGGCGCAGGCGCTCCTCCGCGCGGAGCACCAGGAAATCGAGGATCGCACCGGCGGACCTGGTGTCGGCGGCGAGCCAGTTGTCGAAATGGTCCCTGACCGCGCCTTCGGTCATCCTTGCTGCGGCCTCGGTGGCGAGCCGGTCCTTGGTCTGGCCGACGAATTGCGGCTCCCGGATGAAGCACGAGACGAGCGCGCAGCCGCCGGTCATCAGGTCGTCGCGGGTGATCTGCTCGGCCTTGCGGTTCTTCACGAGGTCGCCGTAGGCGCGGATGCCCTTGAGGATCGCGGCCCAGAAGCCGGCCTCGTGGGTGCCACCCTCGGGCGTCGGCACGGTGTTGCAGTAGGACTGGATGAAGCCGTCGCGCGACGGCGTCCAGTTGATCGCCCATTCGACGCTGCCCGGCTCGCCGAACTTGTCGGCGAAGCTGACCTTGCCGGCGAAGGGCCGGTCGGCATAGGTCGAGGAACCTTCGAGGTTCTCGGCGAGGTAGTCGGATAGCCCGCCGGGGAAGTGGAAGACCGCCTCAGACGGCGTCTCGCCGTCGTCGATGGCGGATTTCCAGCGGATCTCCACCCCGGAGAAGAGATAGGCCTTGGAGCGCACCATCTTCAGAAGCCGCGCCGGCTTGAAACGGTGGTGGCCGAAGATCTCCTCGTCGGCGTGGAAGGTGACGGAGGTGCCACGCCGGTTCGGGGCGGCGCCGACTTTCCGCACCGGACCCAGGGGGATGCCGCGCGAGAAGCGCTGTTCGTGAAGCTCCTTGTTGCGGGCGACCTCGACCACCATCGAGTCCGAGAGCGCATTGACGACGGAGGCGCCGACACCGTGGAGGCCGCCGGAGGTCTCGTAGGCCTTGCCGGAAAACTTGCCCCCCGCGTGGAGGGTGCAGAGGATCACCTCGAGTGCCGACTTGCCGGGGAATTTCGGATGCTCGTCCACGGGCATCCCGCGGCCGTTGTCGCGGATGGTGACCGAGAAGTCGGCGTTCAGCTCGACCTCGATGCGGGTCGCGTGGCCGGCCACAGCCTCGTCCATCGAGTTGTCGAGAATCTCGGCCACGAGGTGGTGGAGCGCGCGTTCGTCGGTGCCGCCGATATACATGCCGGGGCGCTTGCGGACAGGCTCCAGCCCCTCCAGAACCTCGATGGAGGAGGCGTTGTAGTCGTCCGGCTGGCCGGAAAAGAAGTCGTTCGCCATGCGCTCTGCTCGTCTTTATGATTGAGGCGAGATTAGACCATGCGGGGGCCGGAGGGGCAAGCGGTGAGCGGGCGAACCGGCCCGTAGACCCGCGAAATATTGGGCCCGGCGCGGTTCGCGCCACAAGGGAGAGTCGCAATGTGGAATGAGCGCTACGCGGGAGACGACTATCTTTTCGGCACCGAGCCCGCCGATTTCCTGCCCAGGGTTGCGGAATGGCTGACGCCGGACGCGACGGTTCTGGCGATCGCCGATGGCGAGGGGCGGAATTCGGTCTGGCTCGCGGCAGAGGGGCTGCGGGTCACCGCCTTCGATTCGGCCCCGAATGCCATCGCGAAGGCGCGCAAGCTCGCGGCGGAGCGCGGCGTGGAGGTGGCGTTCCACCTGAGCGACCTCGACGGCTGGGACTGGTCGCGAAAATTCGATGTCGTGGCGGGTATCTTCATCCAGTTCGTCGGCCCGGCCGACCGGGCCGCGCTTTTCGAACGGATCGACGCCGCGCTCAGGCCCGGCGGGCTTCTCCTCCTGCACGGATACGCGCCGAGGCAGGTGGGCTACGCGACGGGCGGGCCGCCCGATCCGGCGAACATGTACACTCTCGACCTCCTGCGCGGGGCGTTCGCCGGCTACGAGGTGCTGAGGGCCGAGGATTTCGATGCCGAGGTCGATGAAGGTCGCGGCCACTCGGGGCGCTCGGCGCTGATCGACTTCGTCGCGCGGAAACCGGGATGAGGGGGGCGAGGTCGCGGAGCGGGGCGGAGTGGGCCGACCTAGCCGACGTGCGGAGGGCCGCGCCCGACCCTGGGTGGGCGCTTTGCTACCGAGAGCGGGGCGCTTTATGGCGCCATATGCCTCCGACGGATTTCATATGTCAGACGTTGCAATGCGCCCTCCCGGGGGGAGGGTCGGGCGCGGCCCGGGCTGGTCGCCCGGGCTTGGCATTTGGAAAGGGCGCGCCTCACCCGCTACAAGCTCAAACCCGCCCCTGACCGGTCTGCCCCGACCTCCGCCCTATGCCGGCTCCGCCAGCCGCCGTTCCCACATCGCCTTGAACGCGGGTCGGGCGTGGCAGGCGGCGAGCCAGCTTTCGATCTCGGGATAACCCGAGAGCAGCCCCGGCTCGGCCTGGGCATAGCGCAGGATCTCGGCCATGTTGATGTCGGCCACGGTGAAGCGGCCGCCGACCATGTGCCCGTGTTCGCGCAGATGCGAGTTGAGGACACCGAGCGGCCGGCGCAGGCGCGCCACCTCGGCGGCGATCTCGGCCTCGCCCTCGGGGCTTTTGGCGCGGCCCTCGGCATGGGCATACATGATGGCGAGGGCATGCGCCTCGATCGCCGTCACGCCGTAAAGCGCCCACTGTTCCATTAGCGCGTTCTCCCGGGCGTCGGCGGGGGCCAGCGGCCCGCCCGCTTTCCGCGCGACGTAGAGGTTCATCGCCAGCGATTCAGACAGGACGAAATCGCCGTCCTTCAGGACCGGCACCGCGCCGGCCGGGCTGATCGACAGGAAACCGGGCGAGAGCGTGTTGAACGGCGCATTCTCGGCCTCGGGATCGGGCAGGCGGTAGCCCTGGATCACCGGGACATGGTCGAAGGGCATGTCGATCTCGTTCAGAAGCCAGAAATTGCGCGAGGCGCGGCTGCGGTAGACGCCGTAGATGGTCAGCATGGTCTTCTCCCGGTCTTGACTGCCCAATCGGTAGCGCGAAGCCGCGTGAAACGGTAGCCCCCAAGGCGCCCGCGACGATCGGCCAAACCCGGCCCATCGTGCCCGCAATTTGACCCGTATCAAGGCCGTTCGCGCCGGAATGTGACATAATCCACCGGTTCGCACAGGAAAGGAGAAGCGCGATGACAGTAGAGGTGACTCAAATGCCGAGTGACGTGGTGGAGGCGATTTCGGAACCGGTCGCATCGTCCGGCCCGACAGACGGGTCCGCACCACCTGTAAAGGGCCGAAAATCGGCCAATGGCGCGGCAGCAAAGGGGCCGAAGACCTTTCCGGTCGTCAACGCCGACGACATCCGCCACGCCTTCGAAAGCGGTAACTATCCTTATGCGCGCAGGATGGCGCGGGCTGCCTACGAGGCCGAAAAGGCGCGTCTTCAGGCCGAGCTTCTGAAGGTCCAGCTCTGGGCACAGGAGACGGGGCAGAAGTTCGTCATCCTCTTCGAGGGTCGCGACGCCGCCGGCAAGGGCGGCACGATCAAGCGCTTCATGGAGCATCTCAACCCGCGGTTCGCCCGCGTCGTCGCGCTCAACAAGCCGTCGGACCAGGAACGCGGCCAATGGTTCTTCCAGCGTTATATCGAGCATCTGCCGACCGCCGGCGAAATGGTCTTCTACGACAGGTCCTGGTACAACCGCGCCGGAGTGGAACGGGTCATGGGCTTCTGCTCGCCGACCGACTACCTCGAATTCATGCGCCAGGTGCCGGAACTGGAGCGGATGCTCGTCCGGTCGGGCATCCGGCTTTACAAATACTGGTTCTCGGTGACGCAGGAAGAACAGCGCCAGCGGTTTGCAAGCCGGGAAACCGACCCTCTTAAACGCTGGAAACTCTCACCCATCGACAAGGCCAGCCTCGACAAGTGGGATGAATACACCGAAGCGAAGGAGGCGATGTTCTTCTACACCGACACCGCCGACGCGCCCTGGACCATCGTCAAGTCGAACGACAAGAAGCGCGCGCGGCTCAACTGCATGCGCCACTTCCTCGCCTCGCTCGACTATCCCGGCAAGGATCAGGAGGTGGTGCAGTCGCCCGATCCGCTGATCGTCGGCCGCGCCAGCCACGTCGTTCACGGCGCCGAACATATCCTCGGCGCCTCCCTGCATCCCGACATGCGGCGGGCCCGCGCCGAGGAGGCGCCGGTCGATGCGGCCGCGCCGTCCAGTCCGCGCCGGTCGAAATCTGCGTCTAAGGCAGCGCCGGCCGAGGACAAGATCCCCGGCTGAAACGCGCCAAGGTCGGCCGGGCCGGCCCCTGCGCCTTTAAATTCACCGCCGCCCTGCCTGAAAACCGGGCAGGGCGGCGGGGTGTCGCGCAGCGCATGGCGGGACTGCGCCGCCTGCGGGTATTGGGTATTCCATTCCAGCAGCGCCGGTCCCATCTTGTTTCTGCAATGCAGCATTGCATGCGCAGAAGCGGGGCTCCCATGCCGGCCCAGACCCTACCGGACCTCACGCTCTCGACGCTGCCGACCAGCTCCTGCCCGGAGCGGGCCGACTGGCGCGACCGGCTTCGCGATCACCTCCTGCGGCTTGGCCCCGACACCCGGTTGAACCGTTTCCTCGGCTGGACCTCTGACGCGGCGATCGCGAAATACGCCGCGCGGACGGCGCCGGTGGCGCTCATCGAGGCGCGGGTGGGGGATCATCTCTGCGGCATGGCCGAGCTTCACGTCCGTCCCGGCCCGTGGCCGGTGGCCGAGATCGCGCTGTCGGTCGAAGACGCCTGGCATCGGCGCGGCATCGGTGCCGCGCTCTTCGCCAGCGCCGTGCGCGCCGCCCGGACCCGCGATGTGAGGGAGATCTGGGTCTTCTACCTCAAGTCCAACCTGGCGATCCGCAAGATCTCCGAACGCGCCGGGTTCACCCGGATCGAGGATGCCGACCCGGCGATGGTCAGCGCCCATCTCGGCCGGTCCCTTGCTGAAGACGAGGCGGCGGCGTGGAACACCGCCCCCTTGCCGGTGCCGGTCAAGGGGCCGCCAGCGAATCTGCCGGGCTGACCGAGACCTGTGTTGATTTGGCCGGTCTGGACCTTGGCCGGTCCCCGGCGTAAGCGTCGGTGATGACGGAGAGGATGACATATGCCGCCCACGGGCGGGCGCTCCTGGCGCTGGGCCTGCCGCTGATCGGCTCGAACCTCGCGCAGATGGCGCTGCATGTCACCGATACGGTGATGGTCGGCTGGTACGGCATCACCGAACTTGCCGCCGTGGTGCTCGGGGCCTCGACCTTCTTTGTCCTCTTCATCCTCGGTTCCGGCTTTGCCCAGGCGGTGATGCCGATGGTCGCCACCGCCCTCGGGCGCGGAGACGAGACGCAGGTGCGTCGCGACACGCGGATGGGGCTCTGGCTCTCGATCCTCTACGGGGTCGCGATCTATCCGGCCATGTTCTGGTCCGGGCCGATCCTGCGCTCCCTCGGGCAGGAAGAGCAAGTGGCGGCGCTGGCGCAGGACTATCTGCGCGTCGCCGGGGCGGGGATGGTGCCGGCGCTTTTGATCATGGCGCTGAAAAGCTACCTTTCGGCGCTGGAGCGGGCGGGCGTCGTGCTCTGGGCGACGCTGGCGGGGGTGGTTCTCAACACCGGGCTCAACTGGGCACTGATCTTCGGCCACTGGGGCGCGCCCGAACTTGGGGTGAAGGGGGCCGCCATCGCCTCGGTCGCCACCCAGATCCTGACCCTCGCAGTCATGGCGGTCTACGCCGAGTTTCATCCCGCGTTGCGCCGCTTCCACCTCTTCCAGCGGTTCTGGCGGCCGGACTGGCCGGCCCTGCACCAGGTCTACCGGCTCGGCTGGCCGATCGGCCTGACCGGCCTTTTCGAGGGCGGACTCTTCTCGGCAGCGGCGGTGATGATGGGCTGGATCGGCACGATGGAACTCGCCGCGCACGGCATCGCGCTTGAGCTGGTGGCGATCACCTTCATGGCCCATCTCGGGCTTTCGAACGCCGCCACGGTGCGCGCGGGCCGGGCGCAGGGCGCGGGCGACTTCGCCGCGCTGAAGGGCGGGGCGGTGACGGCGATCGGCCTGTCGCTGGCCGTCGCCGCTATGGTGGTGGCGGTCTTCCTCGCCGTGCCCGAATCGCTGGTCCGGCTTTTTATCGACCGCGCCAACCCGCAGGCGCCGGCGATCACCGCCTATGCGTCGACACTGCTCGCGGTCGCGGCGCTGTTCCAGCTTGCCGACAGCACCCAGGTCATGGCGCTCGGGCTTTTGCGCGGGGTGCAGGACACCCGCGTGCCGATGGTCATCGCCTCGGTCAGCTACTGGCTGATCGGCATCCCGGCGAGCTATGTGCTGGCCTTCCCGCTCAGCCTAGGCGGCACCGGCCTCTGGCTTGGCCTTGTCGTCGGGCTCGCGGTGGCGGCGGCGGCGCTGATGGCGCGGTTCTGGGGGCGCTGGGGCAGGGAAGCGGCACGCGCCGGGTGAAGGCGCCCCCGCTTCCATCCGTGCCGCCAGGCCGCGCGGCGGATGCCTCCGGCGGGGATATTTCCGGCAAGATGAAAGGGAAGCTGAGCCGCTGTTTCCACTTGGGTCAAATATCCCCGCCGGAGGCAACCCGAGCCCCGGCCGAAGGCGGGGCGAGATATCTCGTGGCGCCCGGATGGGCGCCGCATTCGGAAAGCCGCCCGTCCGGGGGGGGGGCGCCGTCAGCCTTGGTCCGCTCCGGCGCCGGTTTCAGCCCGCATCAGCCGTTCGGACTTCTTGCGCACCAGAACCGTGCGCAGATCGTGCATCGCCATGAGGAGCGCGTCCGTCACCTCGTCGAGCTGCGTGTCCGACGCCTTCGACTGCGCCCATTGCGTGGTCAGGTTGAGATGGTCGACCGCACGGTGGATATCGTCGATGTCGCGCCGCGCGAGCAGCGCCTGCCGGTCCGCCATCCAGTCGCGGATCGCCTGAATGTCTTGATCCGACAGCGTCCGGTCACCATGCGGCCGGATTTCGCCGTTCTTGACGTTGACGAGGGCAATCTGGTCCATCTCGATCCGACGCTGGCGGTTTTCCGTATCCACCCGGAACACGGCCGCGCCGTTTTCGCGAACACGGAAATAATAGTCCGGCAGATCGCCCGCCATGCCTCTCCCCTCAGCGCAGACCGGCGCAGAACGCCTGGATCCGTCCGCAGGCCTCTTCTAGGGCCGCGTCCGAGGTAGCGTAGCTGACGCGGAAGTTCGGCGAAAGCCCGAAGGCCGCGCCGAACACCACCGCCACGCCGGTCTCTTCCAGCAGGGCCGTGGCGAAGGCCTCGTCATCGGTGATCCGCGCGCCGCCGGCCGAGGTCTTGCCGATGCAGCCGGAGATGTCGGGATAGACGTAGAAGGCGCCCTCGGGGCGCGGACACTTGATGCCCTTGGCCTGGTTCAGCATCGACACGACAAGGTCGCGGCGGCGCTGGAACGTCACCTTGTTCTCGGCGAGAAACTCCTGCGGGCCGTTCAGCGCCTCGACCGCGGCATATTGCGCGACCGAACAGGGGTTCGACGTCGACTGCGACTGCACCGTTCCCATCGCCTTGATCAGCTCCACCGGTCCGGCCGCAAAGCCGATCCGCCAGCCGGTCATCGCATAGGCCTTCGACACGCCGTTGCAGGTCAGCGTGCGGTCGTAAAGGCCGGGTTCCACTTGCGCGGGCGAGACGAATTCGAAATCGTCGAAGACGAGGTGTTCGTACATGTCGTCCGACATCACCCAGACATGGGGATGCTTCATAAGAACGTCCGTCAACGCCTTGAGTTCGCTGCGCGAATAACCGGCGCCGGTCGGGTTCGACGGCGAGTTGAAGATGAACCACTTGGTCTTCGGCGTGATCGCGGCGTCAAGCTGCCCCGGCGTCAGCTTGAACTTGCTGTCGATCCCGCAGGCGACGGGCACCGGGGTGCCGCCGGCCAGCAGCACCATGTCGGGATAGCTGACCCAGTAGGGGGCGGGGATGATCACCTCGTCGCCCGGGTTCAGTGTCGCCATCAGCGCGTTGTAGAGCGTCTGCTTGCCGCCGGTGCCGACCGTGATCTGGTTCGGCTTGTAGCTCAGCCCGTTCTCGCGCGCGAACTTGGCGCAGATCGCCTCCTTCAGCTCGGGAATGCCATCGACGGCGGTATACTTGGTCTTGCCCTCGTCGATCGCCCGCTTTGCCGCCGCCTTGATGTTGTCGGGCGTGTCGAAATCCGGCTCCCCGGCGCCGAGGCCGATAATGTCGCGCCCCTCCGCCTTCAGCTCGCGCGCCTTGTTGGTCACCGCGATGGTCGGAGACGGTTTGACGCGGGCCAGCGTGTCGGAAATGAACGGCATGGGTCGGAACTCCGGTTTGTATTCGCCGGGCTCATGTCATAGTTTGCAGGCGCATCCCGTTCAAGCGACTTCGGGTCGTGACCATATGGCCCGAGACACAGGAAAGGATTCGCCAGATGACAAAGCATGCAACGCACGACACCGCCGGAGAGACCGACAACTGGTACAGCGAGGAAACCGCGACCTTTGGAGACCGGCTTGCCGGGGCGCGCGAGGCGATGGGCCTCGGCCAGAAGGAACTGGCCCAGCGGCTCGGCGTCCGCACCAAGGTCATCCAGGGTTGGGAGGAAGACCTGAAGGAGCCGCGCGCCAACCGGTTGCAGATGCTCGCCGGGATGCTCAACGTCTCGCTCATGTGGCTCCTGACCGGCGAGGGCGACGGCATCGACGCGCCTGACGCGCGGCCGACGATGTCGGCCGAGAGCGCCGCGCTCCTGCCCGAGGTTCGCCAGATCCGGACCGAGATGAGCGACCTGGCCGACCGCCTCGGCCGGCTCGAATCCCGGCTCCGGCTGGCGCTGGCGAGCGAGGCCGCATGACCGAGGCGGCGCTGAACCGGCTCAAGCGGATGACGATGCGGTCGTGGCGGCGAGGCATGAAGGAGATGGACCTGATCCTCGGCCCCTTCGCCGAGGCGCATATGGCGGCAATGTCCCCCGCCGCGCTCGACCTCTACGACGCGCTTCTGGCCGAGAACGATCAGGACCTCTACCCCTGGATCACCGGCGCCGCCGAGCCGCCGGCGCGCTTCGCCGGTCTCGTCGCCGAAATCGGTACCTTCGCCCGCTCTGGGCGCCGGAATGCGCCCTGATCAGCGATTTCTGAGCCTTTAACCGAAATTTTGCCCTTTCCGCCCAATCTGCCGCCCGGGCAGTTGAGCAGGCGGAGAGAGAGATGAGCCTTCATACGACGGTCGAGGACCAGACCCGCGACGGGGTCATGGTCCAGTATCTGGAGACGCTCGGTCTGGTCGAACGGCTTCACCGGCTGCTTCTCGACGTGATCAAGGACGAATTCGAGCGGCTCGGCCAGATCGAGATCAACGCGGTTCAGGCGCTTTTGCTCTTCAACATCGGCGAACACGAGGTGACGGCAGGCGAATTGAAAAGCCGGGGCTACTACCAGGGTTCCAACGTCAGCTACAACCTCAAGAAGCTGGTGGAGGCGGGCTACATGCACCACGAACGCTGCGAGGTCGACCGGCGTTCGGTCCGGGTGCGGCTGACCGCGAAGGGCAGGGCTGTGCGCGACGCCGTCTCCACCCTCTTCCGCCGCCATGCCGAGGTCTTGAAGACGCGCGGCGTCATCGGTTTTTCCGGCCCCGACGATGTCAATGTCGCGCTGAAACGGATGGAGCGGTTCTGGACCGACCAGATCCGCTACATATACTGATCGACGACCGCATCTATTGCCGGGCGACCGGTTCCGGGCCCGCCCGCGCATTGGGCATTGCGGCAGCCCCAGCCCCAGCCCCGGCTCGGCTTCTCTCCGGCGCGCTCAAGCTGCTCACCTCGATGCCCGACAGCTCCTTCAGGAGCTTGCGTTCCATTGCTGCCGCGAAATCCTGGTAGCCGAGGGCGGCCTCCACGAACGCATCGGGGCCGCGGATCACCTCGTCCGCGAACCATGCGGTCAACTCCGCGATCCCGGGATCGCCCCCGTCCCAGCCGGCATCGCGGTTGACGCCGACGACGAGGGCGTTCACCGTTACCGGCCGCGCGCGGGGCGCGAGCGTGACATCCCGGGGCTGCGGCCCGGAATTGTTGAGCCCGTCTCCGGCGAGGTCCAGCACCAGCCGCCAGCATGCCTCCTGCGCGGTCAGGAGCCCGTCGCCGAACAGCAACGCCGCGCCGACCCCGGTCGCCGGCGAGCGCGGGATCCGGATCGTCGCTGCGATGGTCGCCGCCGCGCGGTCGAGCGTGGCCGCATCGCCGATTGCCGTCCAGGGCAGGATCAGCCGCTGATCGGCCTCGCCTGACCAGTCGAAGACCGCAAGCATGACCGGCACCTCCGGCCGTTCCAGAAGCAGCGGGCGGATCCTGTCGGAGCGGAGCGCCTGCGCCAGCCCCCGCACCTGGAAAAGGAACTCCCTGGCATCGACCGATCCCGACACGTCGAGCCCGATCACCAGCGCCTGACGGCAGGCGGCCAGTCCCGGCCCGGGACCGGCGGCAAAGAGAAGCGCCAGCAACAGCGCCCTCATCCCGCACCGCGCCTTGCCGTCGCGGCACGGCCCAGAAGTTGCTCGGTCAGTTCGCGCTCCAGCTTGCGCCGGATCGCGCGGGGAAAGTCGTCCTCGGTCCGAGCTACCTCGACAAAGGCGCCCGGCCCGCGAATGACCCGTGCGCGGTAGTAAAAGGCGATATCGGCCTCGTGCCCGCCGATCGGCAGCCCGTTGACGAGAAGGTCGCCGAAATCCTCGCGGGCATAGACCTCTTCCGGCGCCCGCCCGTCATTTGACCGCCCGTCGCCCGAGATATCGAGGGTCCGGGCCGTGCAGACCGGCGCCCGGGCGATCAGTTCGCGCCCGAAATCGAGCGCGGCGCCAAGTCCGGTCGGCAGATGGTCGGCGCCGCGCGCATGGCTGGCGATCCGCTCGAGGATACCGGTCAGATCGGCCGCGCTCTCGACCTGAACCCAGTCGACGATCACCTCCTGATAGGCCTGCCCGGACCATTCGTAGACCGCGAAGGCGACGTGGTCATCGGGCTTCAGGAACGCCGCCACGATCACCGGGTCGGCCAGTGCCGCCAGCAGCCCGTCACGCTGGATCGCGTAATCCCGCGCATCGACCGAGCGGGAGACGTCGATGCCGAGCGCCAGCGCCAGCCGGCAGGCCGCCCCCGCCGGAGCCGCCAGCATCCCGAGGATCAGCGCCAGCCGGATCATCCGCCCGGACCCGGCGCCAGCATTCCGATCACCGGCCCCTGCAACTCGCGCAGCAGTTTCACCCGCATCGCCCGCTCGTAATCGCGAAACCCTTCCGCCTCGATCACGAAGGCGCCCGGCCCACGGATCAACTCGGTCCGGTAATACTCGGCCACGCCCGCCTCGCCCCCGACGATGGCGAGGCCGTTCACCGTCACCCCGTCGAGGGGAAAGGCGCGGTAGGCCGAGGCGGGTGGAAAGCCGTCGTTATTGCGCCCGTCACCTGACACGTCGAGCGTGCGCGCCGCGCAGTCCGGGCCGTGGCGGAACAGCCCTGCCGCATGGCCAAGCGCATTGCCGAGCGCGGTCGGCTGGTCGTCCCGGCTGCGCTTGCTCTCTGCAAGGGTCCCGGCCACCAGCGCCAGGTCGCCCTCCGACGCGATCTCCACCCAGCCGATCATTTCCGCCTGCGCGTAGCGCCCGCTCCACTCGTAGACCGAAAGCCAGACCGGGTTCCCCGGATCGGCGAGGAAGGCATCGACCACCGCCGGCGCCACGAGCGCCCGCGCCAGCCCGCCGCGCTGCAACGCATCCTCGCGCTGATCGACCGAGGCCGATACGTCGAGCGCCAGCAACAGCGCCAGACGGCAATCCGCCGTCGCCGGCCCCGCGGCGAGAGCCGCGATCAGGCCTACCAGTGCCCGGTATTGCCCATGCTCGCCCACGGCTCCTCCGGCGCCTTGGCCTGCCCCTTCTGCAACAGTTCGACCGAGATGTTGTCGGGCGAGCGCACGAAGGCCATGTGCCCGTCGCGTGGCGGCCGGTTGATCACCACGCCGTTCGCCCGAAGATGGGCGCAGGTCGCATAGATGTCGTCGACCTCGTAGGCGAGATGGCCGAAATGCCGGCTGTCGGATGGCAGGCCATCGTCCCCATCCCAGTTCCAGGTCAGTTCCACCGGGCATTCGGGCTGCCCCGGCGGCGCCATGAAGATCAGCGTGAAGCGACCGCCCTCGTTGTCGTAGCGCCGCGTCTCCTCGAGCCCGAGGAGCCGGTAGAACGCCATAGAGGCCTCCAGATCCTTCACGCGCACCATTGTGTGCAGATATTTCAGCGCCATCCTCATCCTCCTGCCGGCCGTTCCGGGAAAGACTACCAGCCCGCCGCCACCGCCGCCAAGCGCCGTCTCCGCCGAATTCCGGTCGTCGCGCTTAAATTTCCGCCGTCACACCGTCTATCGTAGTGTCCCGGCCCGCCGCCCATAGATATAGTAGGCGCGATTCGTGACCGAGGAGAGAGCGCCATGACCCTGACCCCTGAGCAAAAGGCCGAGATCGCCGAGGCCCGCAGCCACGCGCACCAGACCCTCCGCGCCACAGCCGACGGCATGGAAAAGCACCTCTATGTCGCGCACGAGGTGCTCGATCACGGGCTTGTCCGCGTCATCGACTACATGGGCGACGACGCCGCCATCACCCAGGCCGCCCGCGTCAGCTACGGGCGCGGCACCAAGGCGGTCTCGAACGACGAGGGGCTGATCCGCTACCTGATGCGGCACTGGCACTCGACGCCCTTCGAGATGTGCGAGGTCAAGTTCCACGTCAAGCTGCCGGTCTTCGTCGCCCGCCAGTGGATCCGCCACCGCACCGCCAACGTGAACGAATATTCCGCCCGCTACTCGATCCTCGACCGCGAATTCTACATCCCCGCGCCGGAAAACCTCGCCGCCCAGTCGACGGTGAACAACCAGGGCCGGGGCGAGTTGCTGGAAGGCGAGGAGGCGCAGCGCGTCCTCGACACGCTCCGTGACGACGCGATGCGCAGCTACGACCACTACGAGGACATGCTGAGCACCGAGGGCCAGAAGGGCCTCGCCCGCGAACTGGCGCGGATGAACCTGCCCGCCAATGTCTATACGCAATGGTACTGGAAGGTGGATTTGCACAACCTCTTCCACTTCCTGCGGCTCAGGGCCGATACCCACGCGCAATACGAGATCCGGGTCTATGCCGAGACGATGTGTTCGATTGTGCGGGACTGGGTGCCCTTGGCCTACGGGGCCTTCGAGGATTACCGGCTGGGTGGGGCGACGCTCTCGGGCAAGGCCATCGAGGTGTTGAAGCGTCGGCTGGCGGGGGAGGCGGTGACGCAGGAGACGTCGGGCATGAGCAAGGGCGAGTGGCGGGAGTTTGAGGGGGTTTGGGGGTGAGCTAGCGCATGCCATTCACGGGTAAGGGCGCGGAGGCTTTATGACTGACATAAGACAGAGGCGGCTGCGGAAATCTGAACAGCCGGGATAAGTGGATTTTCCGCGTAACAGCAGCATGATGCTGCGAGCGAGGAGAAGACCATGGCAAGACGAC